>NZ_JCAFTO010000001.1:0-1068933 GCF_059370315.1 Stenotrophomonas sp. YJH_SMC_46 | reverse complement strand
GCTGGTGGAATACATCCAGTACTACAACCAAGAGCGAATCAAATTGAAATTGAAGGGCCTGAGCCCGGTACAGTACCGGGAGCAGGCCCAACAGGCCCAATCGGCCGCCTGACCCCTGTCCAAGTCTCGGGGGTCACTTCACCATGGGGGCTTGGCCGCGGCATCCATGCCGCGGACACTCCCGCAACCGGACCCACCCCGCCTTCGACAGTTTTCCGCGAGCTGTCGGAATGGCAATGGGGTCGGATCCGGTTTCCACAGGAAAACGGATCCGACCCCAGATTGATTTCGATATCTGACAGAAATTCATCCACGCATGGCGTGGATCTACCCGATCGCGGCAAACTGTCAGAGGTGGGGCGGTGTCGGAGTGCGGGGTGTCAGCCGCATGGATGCGGCTGCCAAGCCCCCATGGACGGGTTTACGGCGTCCCCGCACTCCGACACCGCCCCGCCACCCCACGGAATGCCAGCTATTGCTGTTGCTGTTGCCTTGGCTTGAAGCCTCTGCAGGTGCAGGGCGCAGCCCTGCCGACCAACCCTCAATGCAGCAGGGCCGCCACCGCCGCGCGGAACCCATCCTGGGCCTGCCCGGACTCCGGCGCATGATGCAGCTGGCGTACCGCCCGGGCCAAGCGTGCCGCGCCCACGAACCCACAGCTCGCCTGCAACCGGTGCAACTGGCTGCGCAGCTGACGCTCATCATGCTGGTCCACCGCCTGCTCGACCGCGTCACGCACCCCCGGCAGCTCGGCCAGGAACAGTTCGCGCAGGGCGATCAAGTGGTTGCGCTGGCCATTGAGCGCGGCCAGTGCCGCTGTCTCGTCCCAGTCCTGTACCTGCAGCTCGACCGCTGCCGGGGCCGGGGCAACGGAGATCCCCGCCGGGCTGTTCACCAGTGCGCGGCGCACCGCCTTCAGCAACTGGTCGCGGCCCAGCGGCTTGACCAGGGTGTCGCTGAAGCCAGCTTCGCGCAGGCGGGCATGGATGGACGTGTCACCGTCAGCGGTATGTGCCAACGCCGGGGTGTCGGGATGTGAACGGCGCAGTTCGCGCAGCAGCTGCGCGCCATTGCCGTCAGGCAGGTTGACGTCGATCAGCCACAGGTCGTGCGCGCCGGGTTCGGCGCTGGCCAAAGCGCTGGCCAGCGAATCTGCGGTGTCCACATCCGCCGGTAACGTTTCCAACGCCGCCTTGAAAAAACCGCGGCTGATGATGTCGTCCTCGACAAGCAGGAAGCGGGGCCGGCTGGCCCGCGGGGTCATCTGCATCAGGGCTGCCTCCATGTCAGCTGCTGCAATCATCAAGCACGGCGGCGGCGGGCGCAAGCGGGTCCGGACCCTGCCGGTCAGGATCTGCGACAATACGCCCCCATTTTTGCCCGCAGCCTGTTGCCACGTGGCCCGATCCCGCTCCCGCATCGACCGTACCCCGTTCCAGACCGAAATCCTCGACCTCAGCCATGATGGTCGCGGCGTCGCCCGCCGTGAAGGCGAGGGCGGCAAGGTCACCTTCGTCAGCGGTGCCCTGCCGGGTGAGGTGGTGACGGCCGAACAGACGGCCCGCAGCCGCCATTTCGACGAAGCGCGCACTCTGGAAGTTCTGCAGGCCTCGCCGCAGCGCGTGACCCCGAAGTGCCCGCATTTCGGCACCTGCGCCGGCTGCGTGCTGCAGCACCTGGACGAAGACCAGCAGATCGTCGCCAAGCAGCGCGTGCTGATGGACAACCTGGAGCGGATCGGCCATGTGAAGCCGGGCACCGTGCTTGCGCCGCTGGTCGGCGATAGCTGGGGTTACCGTCGCAAGGGCCGCTTCTCCGTGCGCCGGGTCGAGAAGAAGGACAAGACCCTGGTCGGCTTCCGTGAACAGGATCCGCGTTTCGTCGCCGACCTCAGCCAGTGCCTGACCGTGATCCCGGAGATCGGCACCAAGGTCGAGGCGCTGTCCACCTTCATCGAATCGCTCGATGGCAAGCGCGATATCCCGCAGATTGAGTTCATCGCCGGCGACCAGGCCGTGGTCCTGACCGTGCGCCACCTGCAGCCACTCAGCGATGCGGACCGTGCGGCCTGGGCTGCCTTCGGCCAGCAGCATGGCTTCGTGATCTACCTGCAGTCCGGTGGCGTGGACACCGTGCAGCCGCTGGACGGGCAGGGTGTGCCCCTGTCGTTCCGGCTGGCGCCCTGGGATGTGGAACTGGCATTCCGCCCGCTGGACTTCATCCAGGTCAACGCCAAGCTCAACGAAAAGATGATCGCCCATGCCCTGGATCTGCTGGAGCCGGGTGAGGACGAGCGCGTGCTGGACCTGTTCTGCGGCCTGGGCAATTTCACTCTGCCGCTGGCCCGCCGCGTGCGCGAGGTCGTTGGCGTGGAAGGCGATGCCGGCCTCGTCGCGCGCGCCCGTGAGAATGCTGAGCGCAATGGCCTGGCCAACGCCCAGTTCTTCAGCGCCGACCTGACCCAGGACCAGCGCAGCACCCCGTGGATGCGCCAGGGCTTCGACAAGCTGCTGCTGGATCCGCCGCGCTCGGGCGCGATCGAAGTGCTGCAGCAGCTGCCGCTGAAGCAGTTCAAGCGCATTGTCTACGTGAGCTGCCACCCGGGCTCGCTGGCACGCGATGCCGGCTATCTGGTCAACGAACAGGGCTTCACCCTGGTCAGCGCCGGTGCCATGGACATGTTCCCGCACACCGCGCACGTGGAAAGCATCGCGGTATTCGAGAAGCGCTGAGCAGGTGTCATCACCCGTGGCGCATAATTGCGCCATGGGCATCGAAATCGAACGCAAATTCCTGGTCAGCAGCGATGGCTGGCGCACCGCCGCGCATCGGGTGATCCCGATGGCGCAGGGCTACATCAACGACATGGGCGCGCTCGACCGCGGCACCCAGAACGCCTCGGTGCGCGTGCGCATCGAAGGCGACCACGCCGCGCTGAACCTGAAGTCGCGCACCCTCGGCCATACCCGCCAGGAGTTCGACTACCCGATCCCGGTGGAGGACGCGCGCGCACTGCTGGCGCTGTGCGTCGGCGGCCTGATCGACAAGCGCCGCCATCTGGTCGAACACGCCGGCCTGACCTGGGAAGTGGATGAGTTCCTCGGTGACAACGCCGGCCTGGTGGTGGCTGAAGTCGAGCTGGAAAGCGCCGACCAAGCCATCGACCTGCCGGACTGGGTCGGTGCCGAAGTGACCGATGACGCCCGTTACTACAACGTTGCCCTGGCCAGCCGGCCGTATTCAGAGTGGTGAACCCCAAAAAAGGGGGACGAAAAAAGGGGGACGGAGGGGATTAAGTCGTCTTTACCCCGCCTGTGCAGAAAGCGACTTGATCCCCTCGGTCCCCTTTTATCGAGGAAGGGGGGCCCCATGTGGTGGGGATGAGAATCGACATCTATTCCGACGTGGTCTGCCCCTGGTGCTGGATCGGCAAGCATCGTTTCCAGCAGGGTGTGCAGTTGCTGGGCGCCAATGCGCCTGAACTCGATATCCACTGGCAGCCGTTCCAGCTGGACCCGGATGCGGACGCCACTCCGGTGCCGCTGCGCGAGGCCTATGTGCGCAAGTTCGGTGGCGTCGAGCGTACCGAGCAGATCCTCAACCAGACCCAGGCCACGGCGCGGTCCGAAGGCCTGCCGATGGACTTCAGCCAAGGCCAGGTGCGGGTGACCACGCTGCCGGCGCACCGGCTGCTGTGGCTGGCCGGCGAGCACGGCGTGCAGGACGCGGTGGGTGAAGCGCTGTTCCGCGCCCACTTCGAGCAAGGCCAGAATCTGGCCGATACCGCCGTGCTGGTGAACGCCGGCGTGGCTGGCGGCCTGGACGATGGTGAAATCACGCAGATGCTGGCCTCCGATCGCGGCCTGGCCGAGGTGGAGGCCAAGCTGGCGCAGGCCCATGCATTGGGCATTTCCTCGGTGCCGACCTTCGTGATCGATGGGAAGTGGGCCATTTCCGGGGCGCAGCCCCCCGAAGCCTTTGCCAACGCGCTGCGCCAGATCGCGGCCGAACAGGGGGCCCCGGCCACTCCGGCTGGCGACGAGGCCTGCGGCCCGGACGGCTGCAAGGTCTGAGCAGATCGGGTCGGAGCCCCTGCGGGGATCCGACCCCACACTCCCCTTCGTCTGACCACTGCGCCTGTCGGCCGGTTCTGCGACAATGCGGCACTGCGCCATGAGGCGCGCGCTGTGGAGATCAACCATGCTGCTGATCGGCGTTGCCGGTACCGAACTGACCACCCAGGAACGTGACTGGCTGCAGCACGATGCCGTGGCCGGGGTGGTGCTGTTCAAGCGCAACTTCGCCTCGCGCCAGCAGGTAACCGATCTGAGCGCGGCGATCCGCGCCGTTGCGCCGCGCCCGCAGCTGATCTGCGTGGACCAGGAAGGCGGCCGCGTACAGCGCTTCCGCGAAGGTTACAGTGATCTGCCGCCACTGCAGGACATCGGTGCCCTGTACGCCACCGACCCGCAGCAGGCCCTGTCGCTGGCCGAGCAGCACGCCTGGCTGATGGCCAGTGAAGTCCGCGCTAGCGGGCTGGACCTCAGCTTCGCGCCGGTGGTCGATCTTGGCCGCGGCAACCGCGCCATCGGCAACCGCGCCTTCAGTGAAGACCCGCAGGTGGTTGCGGCGTTCACCGCAGCCTATGTGCGCGGCATGCATGCGGTCGGCATGGCCGCCACGCTCAAGCATTTCCCCGGCCACGGCACCGTGCTGGAAGACACCCACGTGGATACCGCGATCGATCCGCGCGCGCTGGACGAGCTGCGCGCGCAGGACCTGGTGCCATTCCAGGCCGGCATCGCCGCCGGTGCCGACGCGGTGATGATGGCGCACGTGATCTACCCGCAGATTGCGCCTGAACCGGCTGGCTATTCGCCGCGCTGGATCCAGGACATCCTGCGTGGCGAGCTCGGCTTCCGCGGCGTGGTGTTCTCCGATGACATCGGCATGGCCGCCTCGCACAGTGCCGGTGGCGTGCCCGCGCGCGTGCACGCACACCTGGACGCCGGCTGCGACGTGGTGCTGGTCTGCCACCCGGAGCTGGTTGATGAAGCCCTGCACGCGGTGCAGGGGCGCTCCCTCAATACTGCTGCGCTGCTGGGCCTGCTCGGCCGCGGCGCGCTTGGCTGGGATGGCCTGCTGGCCGATGCCCGCCATGGCCACACCCAATCCCGTCTGATTGAAACCCTTGGAAGAACCGTCTGATGCCCAACCTCACCATTTCCCAGGCCCTGGCCCAGGCTGACCTGCTGGTCGACCGCCCCACCATCGACAAGGCCATCGCTGGTATCGCCGACGCCATCGCGCGCGATTACAAGGGCGAGGTGCCGCTGTTCCTGTCAATCATGCACGGCGCGCTGCCGTTCGCCGGCCAGCTGGCGCTGGAGCTGGGCGCGCGCGGCCAGGACGTGCAGTTCGATTACCTGCACGCTACCCGTTACCGCGGTGAAACCACCGGCGGCGACCTGGTCTGGAAGCACAAGCCGGCCACTTCGCTGTTCGGCCGCCGCGTGCTGCTGGTCGACGACATCCTGGACGAGGGCTACACCCTGCAGGGCGTGCGCACCTGGTGCCTGGAACAGGGCGCGACCGACGTGCGCATCGCCGCGATGACGGTGAAGAAGCACGACCGCGCGCTGCCGGACGTGACCGCCGACTACGCCGGCATCGAACTGCCGGACCGCTACGTGTTCGGCTTCGGCATGGACGTCAATGAAACCCTGCGCTGCGTGCCGGCCATCTACGCGATGAAGGAATAACGGCGCAGCCGCCCGCGGCGCGTCTTCTTCTGCCGCCGGCATCCTCGGGTGCCGGCGTTGGTCTTTTCATGGAGTGCTTTGAATGCAACAGATCGCCCTGGCCGTGATCGGCGGTACCGGTGTCTACAACCTGGCCAAGCTTGACGACGTGCAGACCCACGAGGTCGACACCCGCTTCGGCCGCCCGTCCGGCCCGGTACGCGTCGGTACGCTGCTTGGACACCGCGTGGCGTTCCTGGCGCGGCATGGCGAGGGCCATTCGCTGCCGCCGCACAAGATCAACTACCGCGCCAACCTGGCCGCACTGCAGCAACTGGGCGCGCAGCGCGTGCTGGCGTTGAACACGGTGGGGGGCATCACCGAACACTTTGGTCCGCGCGTGCTGGCCTGCCCGGATCAGATCATCGACTACACCTGGGGCCGCATCAGCACGATCTGTGAAGAAGAAGGCACCGACGTGGTCCACGTCGATTTCGGCCACCCCTATACGCCGATGCTGCGCAGCAAGATCCTGGCCGCTGCGAAAGTGACCGGTGTCACGGTCCATGACGGCGGCTGCTACGGCGCAACGCAGGGCCCGCGCCTGGAAACCATCGCCGAGATCGCCCGCATGCGCCGCGACGGCTGCGATCTGGTGGGCATGACCGGGATGCCGGAAGCCGCACTGGCACGGGAGCTGGGGCTGGATTACGCCTGCCTGGCGATCATCGCCAACTGGGCTGCCGGCTGTGGCGATGGTGAAGAGATCACGATGGCTGAAGTACTTGCCAACGTGCAGGCCGCCAGCAACGGACTTCCGGAACTGGTAGGTGAATTGGCACGGGGGTGATTGTCTTCGCCGAGCAAGCTTTGCATACTCAGCTTGTGCGCGGGTTCAGCGTACACCACCCATTCATTGCATAAGGTCTCGCATCACCATGCCGAACGGTACCGTCAAGTGGTTCAACGACGCCAAGGGATTTGGCTTCATCTCGCCGGAGGATGGCAGCGCCGACGTGTTCGCGCACTTCTCCGCCATCAACTCCAAGGGCTTCCGCAGCCTGCAGGAAGGCCAGCGTGTCACCTATGACGTGACCCAGGGCCCGAAGGGTGCCCAGGCTTCGAACATCACGCCGGCCGAGTGATCCACTCGACAGTGCGTTGAAAACCCCGCTCCGGCGGGGTTTTTTTTGCGCGGCACGCTCGCGGCCCGTTCGCGATCCACCCACCTCGGGCACAATGCGCCCATGAAGGAACGACTGCGCATCGCCGTGATCGGCTACGGCACCGCTGGACAGGCAGTGTCCATCCTGCTCACCCGTGACGGCCACGAGGTGGAGATCTTCGAACGCGTGCCCACGCCGGGACCGGTTGGCGCCGGCTTCCTGCTGCAGCCCAGCGGCCTGCAGGTACTGTGGCAGATGGGCCTGCTTGATTCCGTGCGTGCACATGCCGCGCCGGTGCACCGCCTGTATGGCGACACGCCGTGCGAGCGCGCGGTGATGGACATGGCCTATGCCGGGCTGGATGCACGCCTGCATGGGCTGGGCATGCAGCGCGGGGCGCTGTTTTCGCTGCTGGACCAGGCCCGCGATGGCGCCGGCCAGCTGCATGTCGGCACCACCATCGTTTCCGTCGACGCCGCACAGGGGCGTTTGCGCGACAGCGAGGGGCGCCAGCACGGACCGTTCGACCTTGTGGTGGCTGCCGATGGTGCAGCTTCAACGCTGCGCGGCGGCGTCGAGCGGGGCATCGCGCTGGACAGGGTTTATCCGTGGGGCGCGCTGTGGTGCCTGCTGCCGGCCGAGGACTGGCCGCACATGAGCGAGCTGCGCCAGCGCTACGTGGCCGCGCGCAAGATGATCGGGCTGCTGCCGGTCGGTACCCGCCCCGGTGATGACACGCCGCGCCTGAGCTTCTTCTGGAGCCTGCCACGCGCCGATTTCGATCGGTGGCAGGCCGAAGGTATGGCGCCCTGGCTGGATGAACTGCATGCGCTGTGGCCGCAGGCCAGTGCGCGCTTCGCCCATCTGCGCGATGCCGGCCAGATGGCGCGCGCCGTTTACCGTGATGCGGTGATGACACGTTGGCACCAAGGCCGCATGGTGCTGGCCGGTGATGCGGCGCATGCGATGAGCCCCCAGCTGGGGCAGGGTGTGAACATGGCGTTGCTCGATGCACTGGCACTGCGCGATGCCGTGCGCAGCCATGGCGGCAGTGCGGCGGCATTGCAGGCCTACCAAGCGCAGCGGCGCGCGCATGTGGCCGTGTACCAGCGCTGGAGCCGCTGGCTGACGCCACTGTTCCAGTCCGACCGCGACGCTTGGGCGAAAGCGCGTGATGTGCTGCTTGGCCCGATGGGGCGCCTGCCCGGTGGCCGTGGGCATATGCTGCGCATACTCAGTGGCACGCAGCATGGCTGGCTTGGCTCGATCCAACTGGACCCGGCATTCGTCAACGAACTGGGCACGTCGATGGCAATGCCTCCCAGCAACGCGATCACGGCCAGTGCGTGAGGCGCGTCGTCACGTGAATTAACGGCTGCGTCACTACAGATATGCGAGAAGTGGGTTGCACGCGATTGCGCGTCGCCCGTTTTCCTTTCCGTGATCGACATCGCGCGTGGCCCGGGCGGCGCTGCCGTTGCGGCCTGTTGCGGCCCGGACGCGCCGCCTGTTGTTGAAGAGGAGGACGCCATGTTGTTCGCGGTCGAGGAGCTGGAATCGGAAATCTGCAAGCTGCGTGGTCTGCTGCAGATGCTGCACGAGGACCAGCCCGACGTACTGGAGGACGTGTTTGAATTCCATGTGGGCAGCCTGATCAGCCACGCGTCGCCGGAACACCATGCACGCATCCGCGCCTGCGCGCAGGAAATGCTGGCGAGGATCCAGGCCTTGCCGCGGCGGCGTGAAGGGGACACGCCCGAGTTCCAGTTGATGCCGCAGCTGGAGATCCGCCCCGCCTGATTCACGTCACGGGCAGTTCGACCAGGCTGCCCTCGACGCAGGCGACCCTCTGCTCGCCGGGAGCGGGAACAGGCACGATTCCCGCAGTGAACGCAGAGAAGGCCGGCAGGACCGTCATCCCGTCACGCAGCCAGAATACGGGGAAGCGCCGACGCAACGGCGACAGGGCGACCTGCGGATGCAGATGCCCAGCGATCACATGCCGTCCTGCATCGGCCACTGGCTCATGGCGAAGCATGAACGGATGCAGGTGTGCTTCATCGTGGATCTGTACCAGCAGCTGGGCGTGCGGCAGGTGGCGGTCGTGATTTCCGCGCAGGACATGCACGTCCAGCGCCGCGTTGCGTTCGCGCCATGCCAACCATTGCTGGTACCACGCGGCGCGATGCGCCGGTCCATGCAGGATGTCGCCCAGGATCCACAGCTCGCGGCATGCATACCTGTCCAGCAGCGCCTGCAGGCGATTGAGGTCTTCCCCGGTGCCACCACTGGGGAGCGCGATGCCGGCACGGCGGAATACGTCGGCCTTGCCCAAGTGCAGGTCGGCGATCAACAGCGCCTGCCGTGTGGGCCAGTACAGCGCGCGCTCGCCAAGCAGCACAAGCGATTCGCCCGCGCGCAGCAGCAGCAGTTCATCGGCCATGGCGGCGCTCCAGCTGCTTGGCCGCGCGTTGCACGCGGGTACGCCAGTCCTCGTTGCTGAACTGCCCACGCAGGCGTTCGGCCCACAGCGGGAAGCCCAGGGGCGTCAGCGACGCCGGGCATTGCACCGACAGCGCCTGCGTGCCGATCCTTGCCAGTACCTGCCGCAAGCCCGGCAGGTCAAGGCTGTCGTGCAGCACTTCGCGTTCGGCCAACGCCAGCAGCAGATGGCCCGGATCGTGCTCGCGCAGTACATCGAAGAGCAGGCCCGCCGACGCCTGCAACTGCCGCAGCGATCGCGGCATGCCACCGGGCAGGCTGGGCACCAGCAGGCCGGCCACACGTGCGATGCCGCGGAACTGGCGCCGCGCCAGCTCGCCCAGGTTCACTGCGGCACGCAGATCATCCAGCAGCTGATCGGGGGTGAACAATGCTCGCCATTGCGCTGCGTCCAGATCGATCGCCTGGGCCGGTGCCAGCACCAGGCCATGGTCGTTCACCGCGTAGCCGATGCTGTTGCGCTGCAGGCGGGTACAGCGCAAGGCCAGCAGGGCGGCCAGCGCCTCATGCACGTGGCGGCCGGCAAAGGGATAGACGAACAGGAACTGGCCTTCGCGACGCCGCACCTGTTCCACCAGCAGGTGGTCCGGGCCGGGAAGCGCCGACAACTGTTGCTGCAGTGCCAGCAAGGGCGACAGCCAGCGTGATTCGGCACTGTTGTCGGCGCCGGACAGTACCCACTCCAGCTCGCGACCGAGTGGCATCGACAGCGGCAACTGGCCTCCCTGCCAGCGTGGCACGACGCCGTCTCCGCGCCCTCGTGCCAACCGCACGAAGGCGGTCATGTCGCGCAGCTGCACCAGCTCCAGCAGGCGCCCGGCGAACTGGAAACGATCGCCACGTCGCAGCCGGCTGGCGAACTGCTCCTCCACGGCGCCCAGGCTGCCGCCGCGCAGGAACTGCACGCGCACGCTGCCATCGCTGCTGATGGTGCCGATCGAAAGCCGATGACGCAGCGCCTGGCGGCGGTCATGCATGCGGTACCACCCATCGGCATCACGCACGACCTTGTGGAAATCGGGGTACTGGGCCAAGGCCTGCCCGCCCTGCACGATGAACGTGAGCACGGCCTGCCATTGGTCGTTGCCGAGCGACGCGAAGGCATGGGTACGCCGGACCTGTTCCAGCAGCGCAGTGCTGTCGAAGCCGCCCGCCAGCGCACGGCTGACCGCGTGCTGGGCCAGCACATCCAGCGACAGCGTCGGCGGCCTGCGCGCTTCGACCACGCCTTCAGCCAATGCACGGCGCACCGCAGCGTACTCGGCCAGTTCCAGCGCATGGCTGGGCACGCACAGGATGGCGCCGCTGGCACCCGGGCGGTGGCGTGCGCGTCCGGCGCGCTGGCGCAGGCGCGCCACGCCCTTCGGGCTGCCCAGCTGCAGGACCTGTTCTACTTCGGGGAAGTCCACGCCGAGGTCAAGGCTGGAAGTGGCAACCACGCAGCGCAGCGCGCCCGCGCGCAGTCCGTCTTCCACCTGCTGGCGCAGGGCCGGATCCAGCGAGCCATGGTGCAGCGCAAGCGTGTCCAGTTCCTCCGGCCACACCGCGGCCAGCGCCTGATGCCACAGTTCTGCCTGTGCACGGGTGTTGGTGAACAGCAGGCTACTGCGTGCCTGCATCAGCGCCTCCAGCACGCGTGGCAGCTGTGCCAGGCCCAGATGCCCCGCCCATGGGAAGCGTTCGCCGGGGTCTGGCAGCAGGCTGCGCACGCTGAGTGTGCGCGGCCGTACGCCCTGCACGATTGGTGCTTCCGGTTGACCGGGCAGCAGCACGTCGCGCGCCTCCTGCAGATTGCCCAGCGTGGCCGACAGACCCCACAGCTGCAATGCCGGCCTGGCATCGCGCAACACCGCCAGGTTCAACTGCAGCAGGACGCCGCGCTTGTTGCCCAGCAGTTCGTGCCATTCATCCACCACCACGCAGCGCAGCTGGCGCATGCGCGGCAGCGTGTCGGGATAGCTCAACAACAGCGCCAGCGATTCGGGCGTGGTCACCAGTACGTCGACGCGGCCCTCGCGCGCCTGTCGTCGTTCGCGGTTGCTGGCGTCGCCACTACGCAGGCCGACACGCCATCCCAGCCCCAGCCCATCGACCACGTCCTGCAGTGCGCGTGCGGTATCACTGGCCAACGCGCGCAAGGGCGTCACCCACAGCACCTGCAGTGGGCGCACCGCGCTGGCCCGACGGGGCAAGGGTGGCGGATCGATCATGGCCTGCAGCAGGGGCCCGCCGAACATCGCCAGTGTCTTGCCGCTGCCCGTGGGCGTATGCAGCAACCCGGATTCGCCCGCCAGGTAGTGGCGCCACATTGCGCGCTGGAACGGCAGTGAGCGCCAGCCTCTGGACCCAAACCAGTCTTCCAGCCGGCGCAGCGCCTGGCTGCGGGTCATCGCGCCAGCGCCTTCAGGCTGGCCAGCTGATCGGCCTCGCTGGCGGGCTTGTCGTGGCGCCAGCGCAGGATGCGCGGGAAGCGCACGGCGATGCCGGACTTGTGCCGGCTGCTGCGGTTGACTGCTTCAAAGCCCAGCTCGAACACCTGTTCGGCGCGTACGCTGCGCACCGGCCCGAAGCGCTCGCGGGTGTTGGCGCGGATCCAGCGGTCGAGCGCGAGGATCTCCTTGTCGTCCAGGCCGGAATACGCCTTGGCCACCGGCACCAGCGTGTCGCCGTCCCACACGCCAAAGGTGTAGTCGGTGTACAGCGTGCTGCGTCGGCCGTGCCCGGCCTGTGCGTACAGCAGCACCGCGTCTATCGTGAGTGGATCGACCTTCCATTTCCACCAGTCGCCGCGTCGTCGCCCCGCCTGGTAGGAGGACGTGCGCCGCTTCAGCATCAACCCCTCCACACCGCGTTCGCGCGCCACATCGCGCATCGCCGCGGCCTGCGGCCAGTCGCCGGCGGCAACGTCGGGCGACAGCTGGATGCGCGCATCGCCCAGTGCACCGACGACCTCGGTGAGCCGCGCGCGCCGTTGCTGCAATGGAAGTTCGCGCAGGTCCGCGCCATCGAGTTCCAGCAGGTCGTAGGCGAGCACGCGCACCGGCGTGTTGCGCAGGGTGGCCGCGCCGGGTTTGCGGCGCTGGATGCGGGTCTGCAGCGCGGTGAAGGCACGTGGCAGGTCCGCGGCTTCGTCCCAGGCCAGCAGCTCGCCATCCAGCACGCAGCCATCGGGAAGCGCCATCGCCGCCTGTTCGATTTCGGGGAAGCGACCATCCAGCCGCTCTTCGCCACGTGACCATAAGGCGACCTCGCCGCGCCGGCGCAGCAGCTGCACGCGGATGCCATCCCACTTCCATTCCAGCAGCCAGTCGTCGATCGCACCGAGTCGTTCGGCAGGGCTGCCCTCCAGTGGCGAGGCGAGGAAAAAGGGGTAGGGCTGCTGCCGGTCCAGCGGCAGCTCATCCGGCGACAGCAGCTGGGCCAGCAGCCCGGGCGAGGGCACCCACTCGCCCAGCATGCGCTGGGCGATGCGGGCAATATCCAGGCCGGACCACTCGGCCAGCGCCTGCTGCACCAGCCGTTGCGAGACGCCAACGCGCAGGGCTCCGGTCAGCAGCTTGTTGAACACCAGGCGTTCGCTGCTGCACAGCTGCCGCCAGCCGGCGACGACCGCCGCACGGCGCACCGCCTCGGGTTGGTTGGCCACCGCCAGCAGGTGCTGTTCGATCCATTCGGCCAGGGGGCGGTCAGGCGAGGGGTTTGGTGGGTCGTCCAGCAGCAGGGTCAGCGTTTCGGCCAGGTCACCGACCTGCGCATAGCTGTCGTCCACCAGCCACGGTGGCAACCCTGATTCCTCGGCGATCCAGGCGCGCAGTTCGCCACTGGCGGCGATCTTCCGGCGTGCGCCGCCCACCTTGCCACCACTGAGGAGGTACAGCGCCCACGCCGCATCGTGCGCGCCTGCCTGGCCGAAGTAATCGACCAGCGCCGCTCGCTTGTCCAGCGTGGCAGTGCTGCGGTCCAGGCGTTGGTAGAGCGCTGCGAAGGCTTTCATTCCTCGCTCCCGAAATCGGTACGGAAGGCTTCGGCAGCCACGCCGCGCTCACGCAGGTAGGGAATCAGCGCATCGGTATTGCCATGGGTGGCGATCACCCTCTGCGCGCCGGTCTGTTCGATCGTCGTCAGCAGTGCTGGCCAATCGGCGTGATCGGAAATGACGAAGCCACGATCGACGTTGCGTCGGCGCCGGTTGCCGCGCAATTGCATCCAGCCCGAGGCGAAGCCCAGCTGGTGGCGCCCGAAGCGGCGCATCCAGGGCGTGCCCGCAGCCGAGGGCGGGGCGAGGATCAACTGGCCGGCGGCATCGGGTTGACGGCCCTGTTCGGCCACGGTGAGCGTCTCCAGCATCGGTACGCCGGCCTGCCGGTACACCGCTACGCCATTGGCGATGGCGCCATGCAGCCAGGCCGGGCGATCATCCAGCGGCCGCAGCTCGGCCAGCACCCGTTGTGCCTTGCCCAGTGCATAGCACAGCAGGATCGCCGCCTCGCCGCGCTGTTCGCATTCGCGGCGCCACGCCACGATCTCCGCAGCGACTGCCGGCGTGTCCGGCCAGCGGTAGATCGGCAGGGCGAAGGTTGCCTCGGTGATGAACGTATCGCAGGGCACCACTTCGAACGGCGCGCAGGTCGGGTCTGGCTGGCGCTTGTAGTCGCCGGAGGCCACCCAGACCTGCCGCCCGTCGTCGATGCGCACCTGCGAGGACCCCAGCACGTGGCCGGCTGGATGCAGTGATACTTGCACCCGGCCCAGGCGGAACGGGGTGCCCTCGGCATGCGCCTGCACCGGCACGTCGCCCAGGCGCCAACGCAGGATCGGCAGGCTGCCGTCGCTGCAGTGGTATTCGCCCATGCCCGGGCGAGCATGGTCACCGTGGCCATGGGTGATGACCGCGCGCGGCACCGGCCGCCAGGGATCGATGTGGAAGTCGCCCGCAGCGCAGTACAGCCCCTCGGGGCGCAACACCACCAGATCGTCATTGCCTGCCATGCCATCACTGTGGCCTGCGGCTCGTGCACGGGGTGAGAACCGGCCTGAACACGGGCTTGGCAGGTCATGCGGCACAATCGGGCCGCACACTTCTTGCCGCCAGGATGGACCGGATGAGTGGACCGAGCTTCAGCAGCAACGCGCCCTACGAAACCCATGTGGTACTGAACCAGCCGCCGCCGTTCGCGGGGCGGCAGTTGTGGACCGACGACGCGGCGCTGATGGAAGCCGTTCAGCGCGAAGGCGCTGGCAGCTTCGCGCCACGATTGGCGGTGTATGGCGCGCTGGCGGGTGATGAGCTGTACCGGGTCGGCTTCGATGCCAACCGCGATCGGCCACGCCTGCGCACGCATGATGCGCAGGGCCATCGCATCGACACGGTGGAGTTCCATCCGGCCTATCACCAGTTGATGGACACGGCCAAATCGCACGGGGTCGCAGGCTTGTCCTGGCATGAGCCGCAGCCCGGCGCGCACGTGGCACGTGCGGTGTTGAGCTACCTGCATCACCAGGCCGAGGCGGGCACCAGTTGCCCATTGACGATGACCCATGCAGCAGTAGCGGTGCTGCGCACGCAGCCGCACCTGGCCGAGTGGGCACGCAAGGCCGCAGCGCCGGTCTATGACCCGCGCGACGTGCCGGTGGCGGACAAGGCCGGCATCACCCTGGGCATGGGCATGACCGAGAAGCAGGGCGGCTCGGATGTACGTGCCAACAGTACCCGCGCCGAACCGATCGATGGCGAGCGCTATCGCCTGGTCGGCCACAAGTGGTTCTTTTCCGCGCCGATGTGCGACGGCTTCCTGGTGCTGGCGCAGGCGCCGGGAGGACTGACCTGCCTGCTGTTGCCGCGCCGCCTGGCAGACGGTGACCGCAACGCGTTCCGCCTGATGCGGTTGAAGGACAAGCTTGGGGATTGGGCCAATGCCTCCAGCGAGGTCGAGTTCTGCGGCGCGCAGGCGTGGCGGGTGGGTGAAGAGGGCCGCGGCGTGGCCACCATCATCGGCATGGTGATGATGACCCGCCTGGACTGCATGCTGGGCGCCGCAGCGGAGATGCGCATGGCGCTGGCGCAGGCGCTGCATCACGCACGGCATCGCCGCACCTTTGGCAAGCTGCTGGTCGAGCACCCGTTGATGACCAACGTGCTGGCTGATCTGGCGATGGAGTCGGAAGCGGCCACGGTGTTGGCGATCCGCATCGCACGCGCGGTGGATCGTGCCGGTGTGGATGCCAATGAAGCCGCGATGGCACGGTTGGGGACGGCACTAGGCAAGTACTGGCTGTGCAAGCGTGCGCCGGCCTTCGTCAATGAAGCGCAGGAATGCCTGGGCGGCGCGGGCTATGTGGAGGAGTCGATGCTGCCGCGCCTGTACCGGCAGGCACCGTTGAATTCGATCTGGGAAGGCAGCGGCAACATCCAGTGTCTGGATGTGCTGCGTGCATTGGCCCGTGAACCGGAGGCGATGGCGGCATTGCGCGGCGAGCTGGCGGCGGTGGCCGACCGTGATGCGCGCTACGCAGCGGCATTGCAGCGCTGGGCAGCGGCACCGGCACCGGAGGAATCACAGGCGCGACTGTTCTGCGAGCGCACTGCGCTGTTGTTGCAGGCAGCGCTGCTGCTGCGTGCGCGCAGCCCGATCGCCGAGGCGTTCGTGCGCAGCCGGCTGGAAGGAGAGCACGGGCTGGCATTCGGGACGCTGCCGGCGGGCCTGGAGCTGACCGCGATGCTGGCGCGCGCGCTGCCGTAGGCAATGGCCAACGGCGGTGCCCCTCGTGGTGGGCGGCGCGGAGCCTGCATCGTGAGCGGGCCGCGCGGGTGGGTTGCGCAGGGGGCGCTGCAAGTCCTCCTCCGGGGCCTGGCCCAGCCGCAGGCGGCTGGGCGTTCGGTCGCTTGCGAAGCAGTGCTTCGCAAGCAAGGCGCCCTTACCCATGTAAGCTTGGTCGCCGCCTTCTCGTGTGCGCAGTCCTGCGCACACGGCAAGACCGGGGTTGGGCGTCCTGCCCAACCCGCCCGAGGCATGCCTCGGGCCCATGCGGCTCACGCCCCTGCGCAACCCACCCGCGCGGCCGCGGACAATTTCCGTGGCCGCACACTACGGAATCAACAGCAAAGGCAGGGAGCGAAAAACAGTAAAGCCGCGGCCATGCCGCGGCTTTACTGTAGCGCCGAGCCGGTGCTCGGCTGCCGGCAAGGCTCAGTGCTTGGCTTCTTCCTTGGCGGCGTTGGCCTTGGCGTCATTGGCGACATCGCGCGCCTTGTCGGCGACCTTCTGCGCGGCGTCGGCAGTGGCGTCGCTGGCGTGCGCGGCCGCGTCGGTGGCGGCGACCTTGGCCTGGTCAGCGGCATTGGCGGTGGCGTCGGCGGCCTTGTCCAGCGCCTGCTGGGTATCGGCGGCGGCCTGCTCGGAAGCAGCAGCGGTCTTGTCGGCGGCGTCGCGGGTTGCGGCAGCGGCCCGGTCGACGGCATCGCGGGCAGCGACGCCAGCGCTGTCGGCGGCCTGCTGCGCGTCCTGCTTGGCCTGTTCGGCCTCCGGGCCCTTGCAGGCGGCCAGGGCCAGCAGCAGGGAGCCGGCCAGCAGGGTGGTGGTGATCGGACGAATCTTCATGGCGGTCTCCGGTACTGCAATGGATGGGGACGCCAGCCTATTCATGCCGTTGTGAAGACGGGGTCGCGGAGCGCGCTCAGTCGCGATCCACGGGCGCAAAGAAAAAGCCGCTGGCGAACCAGCGGCTTTTCCGGAACAGCGTGAAGAAAGAAGTGATTACTTCTTGGCTTCTTCAGCAGCGTCCTTGGCCTGCTCAGCGGTAGCTTCGGCAGCCTTGGCGGCGTCCTTGGCTTCGCCAGCAGCGGCGTCGGTGGCAGCAGCGGCGGTGTTGGCAGCAGCGTCGGTCGCAGCGTCGGCAGCGGTGGCGGCGGTGTCAGCGGCCTGCTGGGCAGCGTCGGCGGTCTGGGCGCCAGCAGCGGCGGCCTGGTCGGCAGCAGCCTGGGCTTCGGTGGCGGCTTCGTTGGCCGAAGCAGCGGCGTCCTGGGCAGCTTCCTGCTTCGAGCAGGCGGCCAGGGCCAGAGCCAGGGACATCGCGACCAGCAGCTTGTTGATGCTCATTGTGTAAATCCTCGTCGTTAGAATTAGGCAACGCGCATGCTGCGCGCCGACAACATGATGACAAGCCAAGATTGGGTGTCAAGCGATCCCGCATTCATTTTTGCGAAATCATCGTTAAATCCATTTAAATCAATTCGATGGCGATCGCGGTTGCTTCGCCACCGCCGATGCACAGGGTGGCAATGCCGCGCTTGCCACCGCGCGTGCGCAGGGCATTGACCAGGGTCACCACCAGGCGTGCGCCGGAGGCACCGATCGGATGGCCCAGTGCACAGGCGCCGCCATTCACGTTGAGCTTGTCGTGCGGAATGCCCAGTTCGCGCATCGGCGCCATCGCCACCACAGCGAAGGCTTCATTGATTTCGAACAGATCGACCTGGTCCAGTGACCAGCCGGTCTTGTCCAGCAGCTTGCGCAGCGCGCCGATCGGGGCAGTGGTGAACCACTCCGGTTCCTGCGAATGGGTGGCGTGGCCGACGATTCGGGCCAACGGCTTGATGCCGCGCGCAGCCGCATCTTCCTCGGTCAGCAGGACCACTGCGGCAGCGCCGTCGGAAATGCTGGAAGAGCTGGCGGCGGTCACACTGCCGTCCTTCTTGAAGGCCGGGCGCAGGGTCGGGATCTTGGCGATGTCCGAACGGCCGGGCTGCTCGTCGGTGGTGATCTCGACCTCGCCCTTGCGGGTGGCGACCTTCACCGCGACGATTTCATCGGCGAACGCGCCGTTGGCCTGGGCTGCCTGCGCGCGCTTGACCGATTCGATGGCGTAGGCGTCCTGCTCTTCGCGGCTGAACTGGTACTTGTCCACGGCGCATTCGGCGAATTCACCCATCGCCTTGCCGTCATAAGCGTTGACCAGGCCGTCGTGGGCCATGTGATCGACCGCCTGGAAGTTGCCGAAGCGGTTGCCGGTGCGCGAGTTGGGCAGCATGTGCGGCGCGTTGGACATCGATTCCATGCCGCCGGCGACAACGATGCTGGCCGAACCGGCCTTGATCAGGTCATGACCGAGCATGATGGTCTTCATGCCGGAGCCGCAGACCTTGTTCAGCGTGGTGGCACCGGTCGACAGCGGAATGCCGGCAGCGATCGCCGCCTGGCGGGCGGGCGCCTGGCCGAGGTTGGCCGGCAGCACGCAGCCCATGAGGACTTCGGAAACGTCGCTGGCCGGGATGCCCGACTGCTCCAGTGCGGCGGCGATGGCGGCCGCGCCCAGGGTCGGGGTCGGCACGCCGTTGAACTGGCCGAGGAAGGAGCCGATGGCGGTGCGCTTGGCGGCGGCGATGACGATGTTGGACATGGCAATCTCGTTGATGCGTAAGCAATGTTCGGAAAGGAGACCGTGGGCCGTTGGAAGCGCCCCGGTTTCCCGGCAGACTGCGTGGGGGTCGGCCCAAGTATAGAGGGTCGGGGAGGGCCGCCGCTGGACGGCGCCGCATGCCTGCCGGGACAACGGCGGACCAATGTTCATGGGAAGGAATCGATGGAACGCACGACGACGGTGAAATCTGCCCTGGCAACCGCGCTGGCACTGGCGCTGACAGCCTGTGGCGGAGGTGGCGGGGGCGGCAACGTGCGCATTGACACACCGCCACCACCGCCGCCACCCACGACCCCGCCACCGACGCCGCCGCCGCCGGCAAAACCGCAGGAGCCGGCCTTCGACGCGCATCTGTCGGTCACCAATGCGCGTGCCGCACAGGCCGCCGGCCTGAGCGGCCAGAACGTGCGCATCGGTATCGTCGATTCGGGCGTGCAGCGCGACGCGGTGGCACTGAACGGGCGGGTGGTGGCCAACCTCAACTACATCGATCCGTCGCGCAACAACCTGCAGGTGGACGACGTGGTGGGCCACGGCACGGCGGTAGCCAGCCTGGCTGCCGGCGCGCCGGTTGGGTCCTGGCCAGGCGGCATCGCCCCTGGTGCGCAGATCGTTTCGGCGCGGATCATCGCCGACAAGCCGCCCGCCGACGATGGCAGCGGCAAGGGCAATTCCTTCAGCGGACCGCTGGGCGTGGCCCAGGTGCACCAGGACCTGATCAGCTACAACGTAAAGGTGATGAACAACTCGTGGGGCGGCCTGTACTGGACCGACCTGCCGACCACCGCGCAGGTGGCCGCCGAGTATCGCCCCTTCGTGGTCAACCACGGCGGGCTGGTGGTGTTCGCAGCGGGCAATGACGGCCGCAGTGAACCGAGCAGCCTGGCCGCGCTGCCCAGCCAGCTGGGCGTTGCCGGCTCGCTGCCGGCGGCAGATCTGGAGCGCGGCTGGCTGGTGGCGACCGCGGTGGATCCCTATGCACCGGGCACGTTGGCCAGCTACGCCAATGGCTGCGGCCAGGCCGCGCGCTACTGCCTGGCAGCGCCGGGCAGCGCGGTCTATCCCGATGCAAACGGGGGCAGCTACTACTGGAACTACGGCACGTCATTCGCGGCGCCGCTGGTGTCCGGCGCCGCTGCGCTGGTCTGGCAGCGCTATCCGTATTTCAGCAACGACCTGGTGCGGCAGACCCTGCTGGGCACTGCCAAGGACATCGGCGCCCCGGGCGTGGATCCGGTGTTCGGCTACGGCCTGCTCGACATCGGTCGTGCGATCAACGGTCCGGGTCGCTTCGACTGGGGGGATGTGGTTGCCAACGTGGATGTGGCCTCCAGCGGTTCGGCGTGGCGCAACAACATCGTCGGCAGCGGCGGCCTGGTCAAGCAGGGCGGGGGCACTCTGGTGCTGGCCGGCAACAACAGCTATACCGGTTCCACCCGCATCGAACGCGGCATCCTGGCACTGCAGGACGGTGGCGTGATCCGTTCCAACGTGACCATCCTCGGCCAGTCCGATCCGGATTCGACCGGCCTGCAGTTCAATGGCGGCGCGCCGCGCGTGATCGGCAACGTGGTCAACGGCAGCAGCGTATTCCTCACCACCGGCAACACCACCGGCACCATCGAGGGCGACTACGCCCAGCAGGCGGGCGCACAGTTGATGATCGCACTCGGCGCCAATGCGCTGCAGGTCACCGGCAAGGCCACCCTCGACGGTGGCGTGCGCGTGCATGGCTTCGTCTCCGGCTACGTGCCACAGAGCGGCACCCGGCAGGACCTGATCCATGCGGACGGCGGACTCAGTGGTGCCTTCAGTACGCCGGCCACCTCCAGCGGCCTGCAGGGACTGTCGCTGTTGCAGAGCAGCTATGGCTACGACAGCAACAACGCCTGGTTGAACCTGACCCAGGTCAGTGTCACCGGGGCAGCCAGCGGCCTGGGGGCTTCCGCCCAGGCGGCAGCACAGCGGCTGGAGGGTGCATTTGCCGCGCTCGACAAGAATGCAGGACTGCAGGGATCGGCCTTCGGTACGGCCGCCGGGGCGCTGCAGTGGACCGGCGGTGGCAGCAACGGCCTCGAGGCTAGTCTGCAGAGCCTGTCCGGGCAGGCGCACGCGCGGGCCGAAGCGGTCACCTTCGACAGCATCGACATGTCACGCCGTGCCATCGCAGAGCGCTTTGATCGCGTGCAGGCGGCGCCGCGCCTGCGCGGGGCCTGGCAGAGTGCGCTCGGCCAGGCCGGGCAGGGCAGCTTTGCCGGCAACGCCGCCGACAGCCGCGGTTGGATGGCCGGCCAGGACCAGCCGCTGGGCAGCACCGGGCTGATGGGTGTGGCCTTCGGCGAGACCCGCAGCAACGGTGGCAGCAGCTTCGGCGGCGATCGCGGGCGTGATCGCCAGGCGCAGGCACAGCTTTACGCGGGCTGGAATCTGGGCCGGGGCTATGCGCTGGCCCAGATCGGCAGCGGGCAGTTCACCCGGGCGCTGGATCGCCAACTGCTGCTGGGCGCGGGTAGTTACGGTGTTTCGGCCCGCTATGGCGGGCGCTTCAGCAGTGCCAGTGTCGAAGGCGGCTATCGCTTCGGCCGCGCGGGTGCCTCGTTGACACCGTATCTGGGCGCCAGCACCACGCGCGTGGATACCGATGCGTTCAACGAACTGGGCGGGTTCGGCTTCGGCCTGCGTGGCGATGCCAACCGCGTGCAGCGCAGCCAGATGCTGGCCGGCATCCGCGGCGAGCGTGGCTGGGGGCGCTGGACCCTGCGCGGGCATGCCGAGTGGCAGCAGCGGCTCGAGGGTGCCGATGCGGCGTGGCAGGCCAGTTTCGTCGGCGTCGATGCCTGGGCACCACTGGCGGGCTGGAATGCGCCGCGCGGCAGTGCGCTGATCGGCATGGCGCTGGAATCGTGGTGGGGTCGCAGTGGCCGCCTGAGCCTGGGCTTCGACCAGCGCGTCGGGGGCGAGGGCGCGCGCCAGGCGGCGTTGCGCTACAGCACCGGGTTCTGAGTGACAGTCGCGCCGGGACGCCAGCCCCGGCGCGACATCGACGCGCTCAGCCGCCGCGCAGGTTGCCCAGGCGCGGGGTGCTGCGGCCCAGCGGCATCTTCAATTTGCCGATCGACAGGATGCGGCTTTCGGCGATGCGGTCAGCCGCTCGCTGCGGCGCGATGTTCTCGCGCTGCGACAGTTCGAAGATGCGGGTGAGGTTGTGATAGATGCTGCGGATCAGGCGCATCGCGCGTTCGCGGTTGTAGCCGTCGATCTCCAGCGACACGTTCATCACGCCACCAGCATTGACCGCATAGTCCGGCGCATACAGGATGCCGCGCGCATGCAGTTCGTCGCCGATTTCCAGGCTCGACAACTGGTTGTTGGCGGTGCCGCAGATGATCTTTGCCTTGATCCGCGGCAGGGTGTCGGCGTTGATCGCGCCTTCCAGCGCACACGGTGCGAACACATCGGCATTCACTTCATGGATCTCGTCCGGCTTGACCGCTTCAGCGCCGAAGTCGCTGACCGCGCGGTCAACCAGCGCGCTGTCCAGGTCGGTGACATACAGCTTGGCACCGCGGTCACGCAGCAGCTTCACCAGTTCCATCCCGATGTGACCCAGGCCCTGCACCGCGATGCTGGTCTTGCCCACTTCCTCATGGCCGAACTTGAAGCGCATCGACGCCATCAACGCCTGAAGCGCGCCGTAGGCGGTGAACGGGGCCGGATCACCGGAGCCGCCATGGACCTGGTGCACGCCGGTTACGAACTGGCTCTCCAGGTAGATGTTCTCCATGTCGTTGACATCGGTGCCGACGTCCTCGGCGGTGATGTAGCGTCCGCCCAGCGAATCGACATAGCGACCGAAGGCACGGAACAGCACCTCGGTCTTGTCCGCTTTGGGGTCGCCGATGATCACCGCCTTGCCGCCACCGACGTTGAGGCCGGCCAGTGCATTCTTGTAGGTCATCGTCCGGCTCAGGCGCAGCGCATCGGCCAGCGCCTCGTCGGTGCTGGCGTAAGGACGCATGCGCACGCCGCCCAGGGCCGGGCCAAGGGTGGTGTTGTGGATGGCGATGATCGCCTTCAGGCCGGCGTCGTGGTTGTGGCAGAACACCACCTGTTCGTGGCCGGTGGTGGCGAGGGTTTCGAATAGCATGGCGTCTCCGATGGCGCGATCAGCGGCGAACTGCAGCGAACGGCCAGTGAACGGTAGGGTCCCAAAACAAAAAAAGCGACGTCGTCGGTGCAGGGGGACGGGTCGCGCGGCGCCATTCTAGTCCATTCCCCCGGCCGGTGCCGTCGACATCGCATGCCTTCCGGTTAAAGAAGATGAAAGTGCGGCCGATGCTGCGACGACGGCGGGTGGCCGGATTCGCGTGAAGAGGCAGGCGGTCAGTGACGGCAAGGGCACCACAACGACAGGGCAGGCGGCGATGACAGCGGCCTGGTGGCGATCACTGCGCGGCTGGCTGGCGCGCTCGACCGGGGCTGCGCCGTCCCGCTTGGCGGCGGTATCGCGACAGGCAGTGGCGGCAGCGGCTGCGAGCCTGCAGGGTGAGGCCCTGCCGTCTGCGGAGATCGCCGCACATCTGCAGCGCGGCCTGCACGCGCTGGCGTTGTACCCACGACTGGCCGGTGAGCCGGCGCCTGTACAGGATCCGGCGTTGGGGGAAGCGGTGGCACGCGCGCTGCAGGACCGCGACTGGGCTACCCGGCAGTTGCCGCGCCGTCCGCAGCTGCTGCCGCAGCTGATCCAGACCGTCAACGACGATGCCGCCTCCGCGCGGGTGATGGCCGCGATCATCGGCCAGGACCCGGTGCTGACCGGCAACCTGCTGCGCATCGCCAACAGCCCCGCCTACAAGGTGCACGAGCGGCCCGTGGAAAGCCTGCAGCGGGCAGTGACCCTGGTCGGTACCGAAGGCGTTCGGCAGATCATCAGCGCGGTACTGGTACAGCCGGTGATGCAGATGCAGTGCGATGCGTTCCCGCAGTTCAGCACGATCATCTGGGAGCACGCACTGCTGGCCTCGCGCGCGGCTGCAGACCACGCACGCACGGTTACCTTCGGTGATGCTTTCGCCGCGCAGTGGCTGGGCCTGGTGCAGGGCCTGGGCGCGGCGCTGGTGATGCGCCAGCTGCTGCAGGAAGCCCAGGCACGTGGTGAAACCGTGGAGCCGGCGCTGGCACTGCAGCTGCTTCAGCAGTGGTCGTTACCGCTGGCACAACGGGTGGCGGCTGCCTGGGAGCTGCCCGAGCCGGTGCATCAGGCGCTGTTGCCGGAGGCCGAGGGCCCGCTGGCCGACAGCCTGCGCCTGGCCAGCGCCGCTGCGGCGGCCAGCCTGCTGTGCCGCCATGGGCATGCCAGCCAGAGCCGCATGCTGGCCCTGCTGGAACAGCTGCCTTCGGCACCGCCGCATGCATTGCGCTGGATCTGGCGGCGACTGCATGGGCGCAGTGTGGAAACGCTGGATGATGCCGGGCAGGAAGCCACCGATCCGGGGCGCTGAGCGTTACAGCTGCGATTCCAGCGGTAGCCAGCTGATCACCCGCGACAACCAGCGTTTGCGCGCCGTTGCCCCTGGCTCTTCCTCCGCCCAGTGCGGTGGTGGTTCGCGCTCCAGCCAGCGCAACCGGCGACGGTCGTCCAGCGCCAGCCACCAGCTCTGCCTGGGATCCGCCAGGCGCAGGTACTCGCCGCGCAGCTGTGCACCCAGCAACGGATCGTCGAACAGCACACCCATTTCAGTGTTCAGGTAGGCCGAGCGCGGATCGAGGTTGAATGAGCCGACGAAGCCGCGGCGGTCATCGACCAGGAACGCCTTGGTGTGCAGGCTGGCGCCGCTGCTGCCGAACACGCCCGCATCGCCGGACTGTCCTTGTGCCTTCAGCTCATAGAGGTGGACGCCGGCTTCGAGCAACGGCACGCGGTAGCCCATGTAGCCGCCGTGCACCGCGGCGACGTCATTGGCAGCCAGTGAGTTGGTGACCACGCCGACCTGCACGCCCCGCCGGGCCATGGCCGAAAAGCCATCCAGGCCCTCGTTGCCGGGCACGAAGTAGGGCGAGATCAACAGGGCCTTGTGCCGGGCGGCCTGCAGCTCGCTGGTCAGCGTCGAAACCAGCCACGCGCCGCGATCATCGCCGCGGTGCTTCATCGGCGGGTCCGAGACGATGCGCACTGCACGGCTCCAGCGCAATGGCTCGGGACTCGGGCGCTGCCGCCTGCGCGATTCGGCCACGCGCGCAAGGTAGGGCTGGGCCACGTCACGCTGGGCCTCATGGTCCGATTCGCGTATCAGCAGGCGCAGCTGGGCATCGGTATGGAAGGCAAGCGCCGATACCGGAATGGCGGCCTCGCTGTTCCAGTAGTCGTCGAAGATCCGGCTGGCCTGGTCCACGGCAGGGCCGGCGACCAGCAGGTCCAGGTCTTGAAAGTTCACGTCGGTGCGCGCGCTGAAGTATTCCTCGCCGATGTTGCGGCCGCCGACGATCGCGACGCGGCCGTCGGCAATCCAGCTCTTGTTGTGCATGCGGTGGTTCACGCTGAAGAACCGTTGCACCATCTCCACCATGCGCAGCAGGCCGGTCCGGTTGCGGAACGGGTTGTAGAGGCGGATTTCAATGTTGGGGTGCCGGTCCAGCGCCATCATCAGGGCGTCCTTGTCCTTGGCGTTCATGTCGTCGAGCAGGATGCGCACGCGCACGCCGCGTTCGGCGGCGTCGTACAACGCCTTGGCCATCAGGTGGCCGATCAGGTCGTCGTGCCAGATGTAGTACTGCAGGTCCAGGCTGCGCCCGGCGTGGGTGGTGATCATCGCGCGCGCGGCGAAGGCATCCATGCCATCGCTGAGGAAGGCCACGCCGGACTGGCCGGGATGGGCCTCCTGCAACGGAACGATCTGCCGGTCGATCCGCGTCTGTGCCGGCTGCAGCGGCAGCACGTGCGAGGGCGTGCCCCGTGCCTGCGGGGTGAGATGGTCGGCCAGCAGCAGCCCGGACAGGACCAGCAGCACCAGTGTGGCGAGGATGATTGCAGCAACGCGAAGCAGACGTCGCCACAGGGGCTTGGGCAGGCTCATGCGCCGATGGTAGATCCACGCCACGCGTGGATCAAAGGCAGACGGTGCATCGCAGAAGATCCACGCCATGCGTGGATGACAGGGACTTCCCTGTCAGAACCGCTCGTCGCTGCCCAGGTAACGCCACTGCCCCGCAGGCAGCGGTCCCAGTGCCACGCGGCCAATACGCAGTCGACGCACGGCCGTCACCTGCAGGCCGGCCGCGGTGACCGCCACGCGCAGGCCCTTGGCGGTCAGGCCCTTGCCCGCGAAGCGCAGGCGCTGCTCGCTCTGCCAGCTGACCTTGGCACCGCCGGATTCCTGCTGCAGGCGCGCCAGCAGCCATGGGCCACGCTCGGGGCCGCCTTCGGCGACCTCGATCAGGTATTCCTGCTCGGTGCGTCCCAGGTTGCGCTGAAGATGGGCCAGCGTGGCCGGGTCCTGGCTGACCACCACCAGGCCGCTGTCGCTGGCCGGAAGGGCGGCCGCCAGCTGCAGTCCGTGGAAGTGGCGCTGCAGCGGACGGATGTCGCTGGCGTCCAGCTCGCTGCGGCTGTCACTGCTGACCAGCGCGCACAGGGTTTCGGCGGCAACGCCAGCCGGTTTGTGCAGCAGCATGCTGACCCGCTCGGCCTTTTCATCGCTGGCCTGCTCGGCCACCACGATCACCGCGCTGTCATCGACCGGACGCTGCGGCTGTTCCACCACCTCGCCATTGACCGTGACCCAGCCGCCTTCGATGTAGCGCCGCGCTTCGCCGCGCGGGATGCCGAGCAGGGCGGACAGGCGTTTGTCGAGACGGATCGGTTCCATGGCAGGCAGGTCGGGCAGTGGGCGCGCAGTGTAGCTGCTGCGGCCGGTCAGCGCTGGCCGCGGTTGGCCAGCTCGGTCAGGTACAGGCGGGTATCGAATTCCAGCTGCAGGTAATCCGGCTCCATGTGCTGGCACAGCTGATAGAAGGCCTTGTTGTGGTCGGCTTCCTTCAGGTGGGCCAGCTCATGCACCACGATCATGCGCAGGAACGCTGCCGGTGCCTGGCGGAACACGGTGGCGATGCGGATCTCGCGGCTGGCCTTGAGGCGGCCACCGTGCACGCGGGAGATGGCGGTGTGGGTGCCGAGCGCGTGCTTGATCACTTCCAGCGTGTTGTCGTAGCAGACCTTGTTGAGCGGCACCGACTTGCGCAGGTAGCGGTCCTTCAGCTCCTGCGTGTAGTCGTACAGCTGGCGGTCGCTGCGCACCGTGTGCGGGTCGGGGTAGCGCTGCTGCAGCCATGGGCCGAGCTTGCCCTGTGCCAGCAGGTCGCTGACCTGGGCGACCAGGGGTTCGGGATAGCCGGTGAGGTACTTCAGGACTGCCATGCAGGGGTGGCGGGGCGTCGGTAGAATGGGGACATCCAAGATTACACGCGGTACACACCGACCATGGCAAAGCCCAACGCGCTGCAGGAACAATTGCTCAAGGCCGGCCTGGCCAAGAAGTCGCAGGCCAGCGCCGCCGCGCGCGAGCAGGCCAAGGCGCGGCAAGGCAAGGCCGAATCGATGTCGGCCGAGGTCCAGCGCGAGGCTGAGCGTGCCCGCGCCGAGAAGGTCGAGCGCGACCGCGCGCTGGCCGCCGAGCGCAATGCCCAGGCCAGGCAAGCTGAACAGAAGGCGCAGGCGAAGCAGATCATCGCGGCCCATGCCGTGCCCCACAAGGGCGATGACGAGTACCGCTTCAGCGATGGCACGGCGATCCGCACCCTGCTGATCGACCCCAAGCTGCGCAAGGCGCTGTCGGTGGGCGTTCTGGTCATCGTTGCCCATGGTGACGGTTACGCCGTGTTGCCGCGTGCTGCCGCCGAAAAGGTGCGTGAACGCGCGCCCGAAGCGATCATCGTCGACCACGGCCAGCCGGGCTCGACCGCCGAGATCTCCACCGGCAACGCCGAGGACGACGCCTACTATGCGCAGTTCCAGGTACCGGACGACCTGATCTGGTAAACAAAAAGGGGACGGAGGGGATTAAGTCGCAATCGGATTGATCGAACCCGTGCGCGTTCCACTCAGCTTGCTGAAGCCCCGCCGAGCATGGCTCGGCGCTACAGGAAGGCATTCCTTTTACCGGGGTGTATCGTCCCCATATCAGGCGACACACCTGCGGGGGACGGCCATGGCCACCGGTTGGGCGGGAGACGGCGCGGTCCAGGACCAGATCGACGCCACCGTTGATGATGCGATCGCCCGCGCGCGGCGCCAGCTGCGCGAGGGACCCGGTCTGGAACACTGTGAGGAATGCGACGCGCCGATTCCGTTGGCGCGGCGCCAGGCCGTGCCTGCTGTGCGGCTGTGCGTTGCGTGCCAGCAGGCGCGGGATGACGAAGAGCAGGCGCATGCCGGGTACAACCGGCGTGGCAGCAAGGACAGCCAGTTGAGGTAAAGGTTGTTCGGCAGGGCTGCCCCCTGCACCCGCCGAAGCCTTCAAGCCAAGGCAGCAGCAACAGCAAAAGCTGGCATTCCGGTGGGCTGGCGGGGCGGTGTCGGCGTGCGGGGACGCCGCAAGTACGTCCTTGTAGGCTTGGCAGCCGCATCCATGCGGCTGACACCCCGCACTCCGACACCGCCCCGCCATCCCACGGAATGCCGCTCTTGATCTTGCTTCGGCTTCGGCCTCTGCAGGTGCAGGGCGCAGCCCTGCCGAAAACTCCACCCTCAACCGTCGCCCTGGATGCCGCCAGGCGCCTGTGCCGGGTCGCGCCAGCGGCGCACGGTGCGCTGGAAGAACAGGTTGTTCGGCAACTGCAGCACCGTGCCCTCGTGGCCGTCGCCGGTTTCCTGCAGCGTGGTGTAGATCAGGTTCACATCGATCACCCGGCCCTTCAGGCCCGGCTTCTCGCCGTTCTCCAGCACCTCGATGTAGTCATGCAGGCGGAACGGGCGCGTGGTGAAGATCAGCAGCGTGCAGAAGATGTTGGAGAGCACGCTCCACGCCGCGAAAAAGGCCACCGCACCCACGGCGGCAAAGCCGGTGAACGCCGTCCACAGTACCGAAGGCGACGCGCCCAGCAGGCTGAGGATGTACAGCAGGGCGCTGAAATAGACCACGAAACTGGTGATCCGACGGGCGCCCATCGCCATCTCCGGTGGCAGTGTGTAGTGCTCGGCGAAACGCCGGATGAGGCGCCGTGCCAGCACCCGCAGCAGCCACGCGGCCAGCAGGGTCAGCAGGATCTTCACGGCGATACCCACGTCATGCAGCCAGGGGTGGGTCCAGGCGGGGAGATGATCCTTCAGCGACAACATCATGGCGCGACAACAGGTGGCAATAACGGCCCTTGATGTTACCCGGCGCCTGCCGTGGATTCGACTGCCGGTGCCCAGGCCAGGCACACCAGTTCCTGGCGATGCTGCTGCAGGCAGGCGCGGCCACTGTCCGTGCGCAGCTGCAGGGACAGGCCCAATGCCTGCAGCACGACGCAGGCGGCGATCACCAGCACGGCGGCGCAGGCGGGGCTGGACATGACTGGACTCCCGGAGGTGTTTTCTCGAAGACCTTTCATGGATGCAGCCATCGTCGAAAAGGTTGCATGTCCCTGATCGCCGATCACCTCTAAACCTTTTTCCGGGCCGCCGCATCCAAGCGATATGCTCGACACCACCATGCCAGCGCTGCCTGCCGCCAACGACCCCGTCGACGAACCCGCCCTGGTGCGGGCGGCCGCTGCGGGAGACACTGCTGCCTACGAACTGCTGTACCGGCGTCACGCGCCGCGTGTATTCGCTGTGCTGTGGCGGTTGTGTGGCGGCCAGCAGGCACGTGCCGAGGATGCGCTGCAGGAGGCCTTCCTGCAGGCCTGGAAAGCGCTGCCGGGGTTCCGCTTCGAGAGCAGCCTGTCGACCTGGCTGCATCGACTGGGCGTCAACGCCGCGCTCATGGAGCTGCGTGGCCGGGCGGGCGGGCAGGATCACGACAGTCTGGACGACGTCGACGGGGGCCTGCAGGAACTGGCGGTGCGTGACCGCTGCGCCGGCACCGAGCGCGACCTGGAGCGCGCGCTGTCGACACTGCCACCACGGGCGCGTGCGGTACTGGTGCTGCACGACATCGAAGGCTGGAAACACCAGGAAATCGCCGAGCAGCTGCAGATGGCCGTCGGCAGTTCCAAGGCACAGCTGCATCGTGCGCGCGGCCTGTTGCGCGCACGGCTGGGAGACATGACATGAGTACGCACGAACACGATTTCGATCACGACCTGCTGGCCCGGCTGCGTGCGCTGCCGAATGAGCGCGAAGTGCCCACTGATGGTTGGGCACGCCTGTCTGCCCGGCTGCCGCCGCGTGAACCACAGGCAGCACCTGCGCCAACGGGCAACGTGGTGGCCCTGGCAACGCGTTCGCGGCGCCGCTGGTGGTTGCCGGCCGGCGCTGCCCTGGCTGCCAGCCTGGCGATCTACGCGGTGGCCCCTTGGTGGCATGCGCAGCCGGATACACCGGTGCCGTCCACGCTGCAGTTGCAGGCGGCTGCGATGACCGAGCAGTACCAGCAGGCCGTGGCCTCGCTGCCCGATGGGCGCGCGCCGGAATGGCAGCCGGCCCTGCACGAACTGGATGAAAGCGCGGCGCAGATCCGTGCCGCACTGGCGCAGGACCCGCGCGCGCCGCACCTGCTTGGCCAGCTCAAGCGCACCTATGCGCTGCGGCTGGAACTGACCCGGCAGGCGGCCTATGCCGCCGAGTCCGGCCTGACGACCTGAGGAGACCCCCATGACCCGAACCCTGATTTCCTGCTGTGTCGCACTGCTGCTGTCCCCTGCCGTGGCGCTGGCCGACACCCGCATCGACGAGCGCCACACCTTGGCTGCGGGCGGTCGCATCGAACTGAGCAACGTGGCCGGCAAGGTGACCGTGCGTGGCTGGGACCGCAATGATGTGCAACTCACCGGCACGCTCAGCGATGGCCTGCAGCTGCGCCAGGAAAAGAGCGCCAACCGGGTGCGCTGGGAGATTGAATACCCGCGCCGCAGCAACAATGGTGGCGCGACGCTGGTGCTGAACGTGCCGCGCTCGGTGGAACTGCTGTTGAGCACGGTCAGCGCCAGCCAGGACATCAGTGGCATCGATGTGCGACGGCTGCAGGCCGACACCGTCAGCGGCAGCCTCAGCGCGGCTGGCCGCAGCGGCGACAGCAAACTCAACACGGTCAGTGGCAGTGTCAGCGCACGCCTGCAGACGCCGAAGCTGGACGTAAATACGGTCAGTGGCCGGATCGAGGCCGGCGGCGGCGTGTCCGGTGATATCGGTGCGCAGACGGTATCCGGCCGGGTTGCGGTGGAGGCCGGACGCGTGCAGCGGTTGGCGGTGGAGACCGTCTCGGGCAGCATCGATCTGGCAGCAGCCGGGTTGGCGCCCGGTGGCCGCATCAATGTCGAATCGGTCAGTGCCCCGGTCACGCTGAGCCTGCCGCGCACGGTGTCGGCACAGCTGTCGGTGAACAGCTTCAGCGGCTCGATCAACAGCGATGCCGGGCAGGTGGAGCGGCCGCGCTATGGGCCGGGCAGCCATCTCGACACGCGTCTGGGCGGCGGTGATGGAGACATCCGCATCCAGTCGCACTCGGGCAGTGTGAGGGTACGCCTGGATCGCTGAGCGCGGTCCGGCAGGCCGCGGCGGCAGCGCCGCCGCGGTCGGTGCTGGGTCAGCTGGCTTTCTTCAGCGCCCAGGTGGTGCCGAGGACTTCGATCTTGCCACCGGCCTTGCGGAACGCTGCCAGGTCCGAAGCGATCGAATCGCTGCTGACCACGGTGCTGGCGGCCGCGCCCTTGCGTTCGCTGCGGATGCTGTTGCTGGCCTTCGCGGGGGTCTTTGCCTTGCGGGGCATGGTTGCTCCTGTCAGGTGGAAGGGGAGGAAAGCGACCAGGCATCAGCCTGGCGCAGGTAGTCCTGCCGCTCGCGGCGGCAGTCATCGCCGCCCATCGAAAACTGGCGGCAGATCGCCGGGCGCTGCGAATAGATCGTGCAGCGCAGGTGATAGGGATCGATCGCCGCGCACCAGCCTTCCTCGTTGCGCGCCATCACGGCACGGCCGTGGGAGTCGCGTGACAGGAACTGGCCAGGCACGTGGTCGCCGGGCTGCAGCAGCACGGGCAGCCGACAACAGACCGCGTCACAACGGCGGCAGTCGATGGGTGCAGGTGCTGCGTCAGGTTGTAAGGCCACAGGGGCCTGGCGGGTGCCCAAAGCGGGTCTCGATGGCGGCTCAGGTGCTGCGCGGACCATGAACGAGCCAGGAAGGCATGGCCGCTAGGCCCGCAGGCGGGCCAGGCTGCACCGTGGACACACACCGGCGTGGCCAGTGGAAGGTGCAGCGGGGTTCTAGCCGACCAAGAGTAACTTAGACCGCGTAACGTTTTGTTAATCCGGGCTGGCTGCCGCCAGTGCCAGGCCCTGGACCACGCCCAGCGAGGGCTCGCCGTGGACCATGCGGGCGCCCGGGAAGGCCTCGGCCACGGCCTGGCGCAGGTAGCCGGCGCGGGACATGCCGCCGGTCAGGAACACCGCATCCGGGTCGCCGCCAATGTCGCTGCGGACCTGGGCCAGCAGTTCCCGGATCTGTTCCAGGTAGCCGTGAGCGGCAGCGGCCAGGCCGGCGGCGCTGCTGTCGGCATGCAGGTCGCGGGCAATGTAGTCCAGCGTGCTGCGGTGCTCGCTGGCGGCACTGAGGGCGATCTTCGCGCGTTCCACATCGCGGTACAGGCGGGCGGTATTGCCGGTGTCCTGCAGGGCCTGCAGGCGCGCGCGCCACGGATCGTCGACGTGATCGTATTTGTGCTGGCGGAAGTCACGCTGGCGGGTCATGTCCTGCACCGTGGCCGCTTCCACGTAGTGGTGGGCGGGCACGCGGGTGATGCCGCGGCCGAACAGCGGCATGTAGCTGGACAGGCTCAGCGCCAGGTCGATGTCGGTACCGCCGCGGGCGATACCCCAGGCGCGGTGGATGCGCGGGGCGTCGTCGCCGCCGACTTCGGCATGGGCGATGTCGGTGGTACCGCCACCGATGTCGACGATCACCGCCTGGTGCCGCTCGCGGCTTTCGGCGTGGTAATGCATGGCCGCCGCGGCCGGTTCCTCGAGGAAATCGATCTGGTCGAAGCCGGCCTGGGTGGCGGCCTCGCGCAGGATGTCCAGCGCCTGGTCGTTGCCGGCTGCGCCGATCGAACTGCGGAACTGCACCGGGCGCCCGAGCAGGGCGGCGCGCAGCGGCTGGCCGAGCTGGGCACTGGCGGTCAGGCGGATGTGCTCGAGGATGTGTGCGGCGATGCCGGTGATGGTCTGCTTCGCGCGCGGGTGCAGGTTGTAGCCGAGCATCGACTTCGGGCTCTGCACCAGGTTGCCTTCGTGTTCCTCGAAATAGGCTTCCAGCGCGTCATCGCCGTAGACCGCGTTCTGCAGCAGGTCGCTGGCGCTGCGTTCCTTGCCGGCGCGGGCTTCCATCCATTCCCGGCGCAGTGCGCGCAGGGCTTCGCGGCGCAGTGCCTGTGGCGTGCGTTCCTGGCCGGCGGCACGGGCTGCGCGCGCGGCACTGTCGATCATCTGCTGCAGCTGGTGTTCCTGGCCGTCATCGAGCTGGAAGTCGTCCGGATCGGGCACCACGCCGGGGAAGTACACGCTGGTGCGGAACTGCTCGGCATCGCCGAAGCGGATCGGCAGCAGTTTTCCCTCATGCACGATGGCGGCGGCGGAGTTGCTGGTACCGAAGTCGATGCCGAGGCGCATGGGGAGTTCCGGGGGCGATCAGGGGCCGCGCACTCTGCTGCAGTTCGCCGCCGACTGCAAGGTCCAGGGGCGTGCTGTTCTGGTCCGGGTCCAGTGGGCAGCCCGGAGCCCGCCCGGAAAAGGGCCGGGGAAGCCGGCCGGTTACAATGGCGGCTGTTGATTCACTTTGAGGTATTTGCTGATGTCTTCTGCCCCCGCCTGCCCGCAGTGCACCCTGGAAAACACCTACGCCGATGGTGCGCTGTGGATCTGCGCCGACTGCGGTTTCGAATGGACCGCCGAGGAAAGCGCCGGGTCCGCCCTGGTCGTGCGTGACAGCAACGGCAATACCCTGCAGGCCGGCGACACCGTCACCGTGATCAAGGACCTGAAGGTCAAGGGCTCCTCGATCCCGCTCAAGCAGGGCACCGTGATCCGCAACATCCGCCTGGTCGAGGATGATGCCGAGCACATCGAAGGCAACTCGGACAAGATCAAGGGCCTGGTCCTGAAGACCTGCTTCCTCAAGAAGGCCTGACCGCCTTCAGCGCCTGGCCTGCTGCTGCGCGCGCCAGCGGGCCAGGCTGTCCAGCTTGGCCTGGTAGCGCGCCTGCTCCGGCGCGCCCCCCAGTTCCTGTGCACGCAGCAGTTCGCGATCGGCGCGCTTGAGCTGGCCAGCCAGGAAATAGACCCGCGCCAGCCCGAAGTGGAACTGATGCGCGGTGTCATACAGGCGCACGGCCTGCCGGTAATAGCGGATCGCCTGGTCCAGCTGGCCGGCCCGTTCGGCCTTGGCGCCGAACATGTACTGCGCGAACGGGTCTTCGCGCTGCACCGATTTCAACCGGCGCTCAAGTGACTGCGCCTGCGCGGTCAAGCCCAGGCTGCGGAACAGCGCGGAGGCATTGGTCAGTGCGGCATCCTGGCGGCCGTCCAGCTGCAGCGACCGGTCCAGCGCCTGCCGCGCCGCCTCGTTGTTGCCTTCGCGGTGGTCGAGCACGCCGAGGTTGTTCCACACTGGAGCGAACCCGCTGTCCTGAGCCACGGATGCGTCGAAGAATGCACGGGCGCCGCCGAAGTCACCGTCGGCGAGGCGCTCCGCACCCCGGTTGTTGTAGAAATGCGCCAATGCCCGCGCACGGCTGACGGGAACCGGCCCGCGGCGGTCATAGAGCACATTGCGATCCAGATCAACGGTACCGAAACGCCCGCCGACATCGACGCCGGCATTGACGTGGCCGACGCTGTAGACCACGCCCGCGTCCTGGTCCTGGTACCAGGACACCACCTGCCCGACTTCCTGCACGCGGGCCTGGATGCCCGCCTCCCGCGCAAGCGTCACGAACAGAAGGGTGAAGGCCAGGCAGTTGGCGCGGCGGTGCTGCCAGATATCGCTGACGGTGTAGGTCGCATTGGCGTCGTACTGCAGGTCCAGCCCGTGCTGGTCGAAGATCATCTCCACGAGCGCCTGCAGGCGCTGGTCGCGGGAGTAGCTGCGCTGGATCACCTGCTTCTGGAGCATCGCACGCAGGTCCGCGGGAATGGCGAACACTTCTTCCGGGGTCGGCACGCGTGCGGCCGACACGGTGATGGTCGGGGTCGTCACCACATCGGCGGGCGGTGCCTGGCCTGCGCCGAAGGCAGGAGCACAGAAGGCCAGCAGCGAAAGGGTGAGGCAATGGGCGGCAGAACGGTACATGACGGTTCCCGGCAGCGGCGGGCGCTCCCGCCTGGGGCGAGTGTATTCCCATGGATGCCCAGCTGCAGCGACCGTTGGTCGGCGCCGCGTTCATCCACAACCGATGTGGACCAGCGCGCGACAAAGCTGTGGACAACTGGCTCCGGGCCTCGCCTGGCAAGCGTTGTGAGTGTGTGGTGAAAAAACCGCCAGCTTGCCCGGCGCCGGCACAGGCGGGATGATCCGGGCATGGACTTCTCACCGCTGACGCTTGCCCCGGCGCAGTGGCAGGCGCTGCAGGACAGCTATGCCACGCCGCCACGCGCCTACCACCACTTCGGCCATGTGCGCGCGGTGCTGCAGCACTGCCAGGAGGTGGCCGACGGCCCCGGCTGGCAGCAGCCGGCCGAGGTCTACCTGGCCGTGCTCTACCACGATGCGATCTACGTGGCGGGGCGAAAGGACAACGAAGCACGTTCGGCGCAGATGGCCCTGCAGGCGATCGCACAGGCGCCGGCGCTTGCCGGTGTCGACGCTGCTCGCGTGGAGCAGTTGATCCTGCTGACCGCCCGCCATGGCGCGCTGGGTCCGGAGGATGTGGATGCCGAGGCGGCGCTGTTCCTGGACTGCGACATGGCGATCCTGGCTGCACCGGAGCCGGTGTTCGCCGCCTATGACCGTGGCGTGGCCGAAGAATACAAGGGCGTGGTGCCCGGCTTCCTGTACCGTGCCGGCCGTCGCCGATTCCTGCAGGGCCTGCTGCGCGCACCGCGGATCTTCCTCAGTGAGTTCTTCCACCAGCGCCTGGACGCGGCCGCCCGTGACAACCTGCGTCGCCAACTGGGTGGTTGAGCCGGCCCGGTACACTGGTGTCCTGTTTCCAATGATTGTTGTTTCCGACCGTGTCCGTTCCTGATCCCGATCCCCGCCCGCTGCCACCGGAAGAGCCCGGTCCCAACGAGTGCTGCGGCAGTGGCTGCCCGCTATGCGTGCTGGACCTGTATTCCGATGAGCTGCAGCGCTACCGCAAGGCGTTGGCCGAATGGAAGACGCGGCATCCTGAGGACGCAGCATGAGCCGTGCGCGTCCGATGGCGGTGCTGGCACTGGTGGCGCTGCTGCTGTTCGTGGCAACCGCGCTGTGGACCCAGGTTGCGCGCAGTGATCTGGACTGGGTGCGGGCGACGTTGAGCCTGTATCTGCACGGGCCGTGGGGGCTGGCGTTGCGCGCTGCCTACTGCGTGCTGGCGCTGGCCATTGCGGCACTCGGCGTTGCGCTGTATCGCGGCAGCATCGGCCCACGGCGCAGTGCGGCCGCACCGCTGTTGTTCACGGTTTCCGCCCTGGGCCTGGCGACGGTGGCGATCGGCGACAGTTGGCTACCTGAAGCGACCCCGTTGCTGGCGCCGTTCATCCACGGGCTGGCAGCCAACACGGCGTTCCTGTGTGCCAGCGTCGGCATGCTGCTGCAGGCGTGGTACCTGCGCCGGGAACCGGGTTGGCAGCCCGCCGCTGACCTGCTCTGGGGCTGGGCATGGCTGGCCTTCGTGCTGCTGTGGCTGCACGTGCTGTGGCGCGCTGGGCCACCGCGCGGGCTCGGACAGAAAGTGGTGATCGCAGTGATCGTCGGCTGGCTTTTGTACCTGGCGACGGCCCTGTACCGTCGCAGCCGCCAGGCCGCGGCCGACTGAATCCCCAACGGCCTGCGCCGGTACGTGCCGTGCACGCGGCGGCGGCGTATCGTGTGCGCATTCCATCGGGGATGCGACATGAAGCGAGCAGGGCTGGGCAGGGCAATGGGTGTGGTATTGGCGCTGGCCACGCTGCCGGCAACGGCGGCGGTGACCCCGCAGCAGTTCAGCCATGGGCGGTTCGAGCAGATTCCGGTGCACATGCCGGCCGGCACGCCGCAACGGGTGGTGATCTGGTTCCACGAACCCACTGCCGGCGGTGACACCAGCCGCCTGCCGATCGAGGCCCTGCGTGCCGACGGCGCGCTGGTGGCGGCAGTGGACATTGCGCATCTGCGCGGTGTGCTCAAGCGCGAGGGTGACCCGACCTGTTCGTTCGGTTCCGGTGACGTCGAGAATTTCTCGCGCTGGCTGCAGGCCTCGCTGCATCTGCCCGGCTACCACCTGCCGCTGGTCGGCGGTGATGGCGAAGGTGCCGAAATGGCCTACGCGCTGGCAGCGCAGGCCGACACCCAGGTTTTCGCCGGTGTGCTGACCACCGGCTTCTGCCCGGACCACAACCACCAGCGCATGGTCTGCGGCGATGGTGTGAAGCACAACAGGCTGCAGCCTGCCGAACTGAATTTTCCGTGGTTGAGCGCGGCAGGTGACAACGGCTGCAGGGCGGGCCAGGCCAACCAGTTCGTGCAGCAGGTCGCCATGGCGCGCGAGTTCAAGCGCACTGCGCGCGGTGATGCGTCACCGGGCCTGGTGGCTGCGGCACGGGTGATCGGCGCGCAGGCCGGCGTCAGCCTGGCCCCCCCGCCTGCTGCACTGAAGGGCCTGCCGGTGGTGGAAATGCCGGCGACCGGCAACGGCGATACGCTGGCGGTGTTCGTCTCCGGCGACGGTGGCTGGGCTGGCCTGGACAAGAACGTGGCGTCGTCACTCAACGAGCATGGCGTGGCGGTGGTCGGCATCGATTCGCTGCGCTACTTCTGGAGCGAGCGCACACCGAAGGGCTTTGCGGGCGACCTGCAGAAGATCATCGACCACTACCGCCAGCAGTGGCACCGCGACAAGGTGATGCTGATCGGTTTCTCGCAGGGCGCCGACGTGCTGCCGGCCACGATCAACCAGCTCGACGCCGGTACCCGCGAGGCGCTGGAGCGCATCGTGCTGCTGTCGGTGGGCAGGAAGGCCGACTTCGAATTCCATGTCAGCAACTGGCTGGGCGGTGGCGGCGACGGCCTGCCGATCGCGCCGGAAGTGGCCAGGCTGCCGGCGGAGAAAACGCTGTGCGTGTACGGCGACAAGGATGAGGACGCACTGTGCCCGGACCTGCCGGCCAATGATGGCGTGAGGAAGGTGAAGCTGCCGGGCGATCACCATTTCGGGGGTGACTACGATCGCTTGGCCGAAGTGATCCTCAAGGGCGGGGCGTAGCGTCAAGCCATGCCCGACGCATCGCGGCTTCAGTTCCGCCGCGGATCCAGCGAGATCAGGCGCGTGGCATCCAGCAGCGCGGCCGGCAGATGCATGCCGCCGGGCGCCGCGAGATAGCGTGGCCGCCACTGCGGATCGAACTTCGACTTGAAGCGGCGCAGGCCACTGAAGCCATAGAAGCGTTCGCCATGCCGCGCCAGCAGGCCGGCCAGGCGGTTCCAGCGACCGGCCAGCCGATGCTGGGCCAGCCCGGACAACGGCGCCATGCCCAGCGAGAACCGCGCATAGCCCTGCGCGCGGCCCCACAGGAACAATTCGATGAAGAGAAAGTCCATCGTCCCCTTCGGCGCTTCGTTGACGTGGCGCATCAGGTCCACCGACAGCTCGGCACCGGCCGGTGCCTGCCACAGGTTGGCGAATGCCACGATCTGGCCCTCGGCTTCGACCAGTGCCACCGGGAAGCGCATTAGGTAATCCGGGTCGTAGCTGCCCAGCGAAAAGCCCTTCTCATCGCCGGCCTTGTCCTCCAGCCATGCGTTGGAGATCGCATGCAGACGTGGCAGCAGGCCGGGAACCTCCTCCTCCGGTGCCACGCGGAACGACAGGCCGCCGCGCCTGCCGCGGTTCCAGGCCTGGCGCAGATCGGCGCGTTCGCGGCCTTCCAGCCCGAAATCGTGCAGCGGCACGATCGCTTCCTCGCCCAACTTGACCAGGCCCAGGCCGAGGTCGAGATAGGTCTGCCAGTAGGTCTCGCCCACCTGGTAGAACACCGGGCGCAGGCCGAGCCGGTCGGCTTCTTCGCGGAAGCGCCAGATGAGTGCACGGGCCACGTCCGGCGGGCCGACCGGATCACCCATCGCGATCAGCGAACCGCCATAGCGCTGCATCATCACGAAGCCCTGTTTCGCATCATCGCGCAGCACCGCCTTGTCGGCGGTCAGTACCAGGCAGGCCTGGGTATCGGTGGCCCCGGCCAGCACCGGTGCCAGCGACTGCAACGTGGCCTCGTCAGCGGCCGGCAGCGGGCTGCGCGTACTGTGCAGCAGGCGGGCCAGGCCGAACATCACCAGCGCGATCGCCACCACCAGCAACGCACGCAGCGCGCGCGGTGCGTTGCCGGACAACGCGAACTGCCACCACAGCTCGTTCTGGTACTCGACATGGCTGTAGGTGAAGAACAGCAGCCAGGTGACCGCGACCAGCACCAGGCCGAGATTGCGCAACCACGGCCACGACCAGGCTTCGTCCAGCAGCGCACCCTGGCGGTAGAACTCGCGACGTGCGGCCCACAGCGCCATCGCCACCAGCACTGCCGAGACAGCGATCAACAGTTGGCCACCCCGCAGCCACAGCGGCAACGGGGTGATCACGCACACCGCCATTGCCAGCACCCACGCGGCGTGGCTGCGCCGGGCCAGGCCCTGGCCGATCAGCAGCAGGGCGACGCCGCTGAGGCTGCCGATCAGGTGCGAGGTTTCCAGGATCGGCAGCGACGCGTTCACCAGGTGACGGCGTGGCGTCGGCAGCGTGCCGTCGATGACCAGCGCGGCGCCGATGCTGAACACCGCCAGTGCGATGATCTGCGGCAGCCACGGGCGCAGCGCGTTCCAGCCGGCACGGGTTGCTCCGGCGCTGGCCTGCAGCGGCTGACGCAGGGCCGGCGCAAGGGCGAGCAGGGTGGCCAGCACCAGCGGCAGCACGTAGTAGGTGACGCGGTAGATCAGCGCTGCCGCCAGCACCGCTGCCGGTGGCACCTGCGGCAACAGCTTCAGCAGGCTCCACTCGAACACACCCAGGCCTGCGGGCACGGTGGAGACCAGACCGGCCAGTACTGCCACCAGGTAGAGGCCGACGAAGCCTGGCAGGCCGGTCGGCGTGGAGTCCGGCAGCAGCACGTAGAACGCGGCACTGGCCAGCACCAGCTCGATGACGCTGAGTACGGTGACACCGATCATGGTGCGGCGGTCGGGCAGCCACAAGGCATGGCCGAACACGCTGAACTGCCGTCCATCGCGGCCGACCAGCAGCACGGTGCCGAGATAGGCGAGCAGGGCGACGATGCCGACGATGCGCACGGCATCGGGATTCAATGGCAATGCCAACGCTGCCGCCGCCGGTTCCATGCACAGGGCCACGCTGATCAACAGCCATGCACCGAATACGAAACCGAGCGTGCTCATCAGCACCACCTGGCCAATCTGCGCCAGGTCCAGGCCGGCGCTGCGGTAGCCGCGCAGGCGCACCGCGCCACCGGTCAACGCGGCAAAGCCCACGGTCTGGCCCAGCGTGTGCGCAAGGAACGCGGTGATGCCGACGCGCGCGGGGTGCACGCGGATGCCGCTGCGACGCAGGCCGATGGCATCGAAGCCGATCAGGCAGGCGTAACTGGCCAGGCCGAGTACCACGGTGAGTGCGATCTGCGTGCCGCTGAGCTGCCGGAACGCCTGGCGGATCGCACGATAGCCGTGCTCGTCGAACTCATTGGCCAGGCCGTGCAGGGCCAGGGCGAGGATCAGCAGCGGGATGACGATGGTGGCAACCCGCTTCCAGGTTGGCGTGGAAGGGGCAGTGGTGGAATCGACGGGGGCGGTCATCGGCGCAAGGGTGCGGCAGGAGGGGCGAGGGCGGTGTCAACGCGGGCGTGGCGCATCGTGCGCCTGTCATCGTCATTTGACCAGTGGGACCGTCGGAGCCCGGTAGTGACGTGTCGCGGAGGGTACCCGTGCACCCACCGGCGACCGGTTTGGAGGACAATGCAGGCCTGATCAACCGCAGGAGCCACGCCCATGATGGAGCGTTACGACGTCGGACCGCGCATGTCCGAAATGACCGTATACAACAAGGTCGCCTACCTCTCCGGCCAGATTCCGGAAGACACCAGCCAGGACATCACCGGCCAGACCCGGCAGGTGCTGGCGGAGATCGACAAGCTGCTGGCGCTGGTCGCCAGTGACCGCCAGCACGTGCTGCGCGCCGAAGTGTTCCTGGCCGACATGGCCGACTTCGACGGCATGAACAAGGCGTGGGACGAGTGGGTGGTTGAAGGCGCGACCCCGGCACGTGCCACGGTCGAGGCCAAGCTGGCCCACGCTGACTGGAAGGTCGAGATCGTGGTGACGGCGGCAGTACCGTAACGGCAGGCAAGGTCACCTCCCACCAGGGAGGGGGTAGAGTCGACTGTTGGCCGACTATCGCGCGCAGCGCGCGGTTTTGCGCCGCCGGAACGAAGAGCAGTCGACTAACAGTCGACTCTACCCCGCCGCTCCACTGCCGGTTGGTCCGGTGGCTACGCTGGCACCAGCTCGATGCAGTCCACCGGGCATGGCGGGATGCACAGCTCGCAGCCGGTGCACAGGTCGGCGATGACCGTGTGCATGTACTTGGCGCCACCGACGATGGCATCCACCGGGCAGGCCTGGATGCATTTGGTACAGCCGATGCAGTCGGCTTCCACGATCACTGCCACCTGCGGTGCCTTGTGCTGGCCGCGCGAACGATCGAACGGAATCGCCGGTACGCCCAGCACCTGCGCCAGCGCACGCGCACCGGCATCTCCGCCCGGCGGGCAGCGGTCCACGCCCGCGTCGCCGCGCGCCATGGCCTGAGCATACGGGCGGCAGCCGTCGTAGCCGCATTGCCCGCATTGGGTCTGCGGCAGCAGGCGGTCGAGGCGTTCGGTCAGGGGCGGAATCAGGCTCATGCGTGGCGAAGGCTGCGCGTCAAGTTCACTTCAAGGGTTTCCCACGGAACCAGCGCTCGTGGGCCAGCGCCAGCATCGGCCTGTCTTCGGCACTGTCACCGTAGGCATGGATGCGCACGTAGCGCGACAGATCGAACCGGCGTCGAATGTGCTCGGCCTTGCGCGGGCCGCAGTCGCCGCCGACGTAACGTCCGGTCAGGCGTCCGTCCCGGCTCTCCAACCGGTTGCAGATCAGCCGCAGGCCCAGCTGCTCGCACCATGGCCGCAGGTACAGGTCCAGCGAACCGGACACGATCACCACGGTGTGCTGCTGTTCCTTGTGCCAGCGGATCTGCTCCAGCATTTCCGGGCGTACCACGTCGGGCAGGAACTCACGCGAGAAGCCGGCCGCCAGCATGGCGATGTCATCGCTGTGGCGGTCACTGAAGGTCAAACGGGTGACGCGTGCGCGGATGCGTTCGGCCGAGATCAGTTTCAGCCTGTACGCGGCCAGCCACGGGCCGACCTTCCACCACGCCTGTGCCAGCTGTTCGGCGGTGGCCACGCGGCGCAGGAAACGGCCGTAGGTATCGCAGGTGGTCACGGTGTGGTCGAAGTCGAACAGCGCCAGTTCCATTCCGTTGCCTCCCATCGCGTTGCCTCCGGTGGCCGGTGCTGCCGGCGGGCGCGGCGGTGGCCGCGCCCGCTGCAGGCATCAGCGCACCGGCATGCCCGGCTGCGCGCCGCTGTCGGCGTCCAGCAGCGCCAGCGCGCCACCGTCGAAACCGGCCGACAGGATCATGCCTTCGCTCAGGCCGAAGCGCATCTTGCGCGGGGCCAGGTTGGCGATGAACACCACGTTGCGGCCCACCAGCTGCTCCGGCTCGCCGTAGCTGCCACGAATGCCGGAGAAGATCTGGCGCTTGCCCAGTTCACCTGCGTCCAGTTCGAAGCGCAGCAGCTTGTCCGAGCCTTCCACGAACTCGCAGACCAGCACCTTGCCGATGCGCAGGTCGAGCTTGGCGAAATCGTCGATGCCGATGTAGGCCGGGGCGTCGGCGCTCTTTGCGTCGTCCTTGGCCGGGGCCGAGGCGGCCGGCTTGACCGCTTCGGTCTTGGCGGCGGGGGCGGCAGCAGCGGCCGGCTGCAGGGTGTCCTTGGAGGCGTCGATCATGGCGTCAATCTTCTTCGGGTCGATACGGGTGAACAGCGGGGTGTAGTCGGTGATGCGGTGGCCCAGCAGCGGTTGCGCCAGTTCGGTCCAGTCGTTGACCGGCGCGGCCAGGAAGGCCTCGGCCTGCGCGGCGGTGGCCGGCAGCACCGGCTTCAATGCGGTGACCAGCACGCGGAACAGGTTCAGGCCCTGGCTGCACACGGCCTGCAGCTGCGCGTCGGCGCCTTCCTGCTTGGCGATGACCCACGGCTTGACGTCGTCGATGTAGCGGTTGGCTTCGTCGGCCAGGGCCATGGTCAGGCGGATCGCCGCAGCCGGGTCGTTGCGCTCGTAGGCTTCACGGATCGGTGCCAGGCCGTCGACGAAGCGCTGGTACTGCGCGGCATCAGGCAGCTGCGCGGCCAGCTGGCCTTCGAAGCGCTTGCTGATGAAGCCGGCGCAGCGGCTGGCCAGGTTGACGAACTTGCCCACCAGGTCGGCGTTGACGCGGGCGATGAAGTCACCCAGGTTCAGGTCGAGATCGTCGACGCCACCGCTGGACTTGGCGGCGTAGTAGTAGCGCAGTGCCTCCGGTTCCAGGCCCGCGTCGAGGAAGGTACGGGCCATCACGAAGGTGCCGCGCGACTTGCTCATCTTGGCGCCGTCCACGGTCAGGTAGCCGTTCACGTGCAGGCGCGTCGGCGCACGATGGCCGGTGCCATGCAGCACGGCCGGCCAGAACAGGCCGTGGAAATTGACGATGTCCTTACCGATGAAATGGTGCAGCTCGGTGGCGGTGCCGGCGCGCAGGTGCGCGTCGAAGTCCTCGCCGATCCTGCCGCACAGAGTCTGGAAGCTGGACAGGTAGCCGATCGGCGCGTCCAACCAGACGTAGAAGTACTTGCCCGGCTGGCCGGGAATCTGGAAACCGAAGTACGGTGCATCGCGCGAGATGTCCCACGCGCGCAGGCCACCTTCGGCATTGAGCCACTCACCGAGCTTGGCCTTCACGCCCGGCAGGGCGACGTCGCCGGCCAACCATTCGCGCAGGAACGCGTCGAAGTGGCCCACCTCGAAGAAGAAGTGCTCCGAATCGCGCATTTCCGGCGTGGCACCGGAGATCACCGAACGCGGTTCCTTCAGGTCGGTCGGCGCATAGGTCGCGCCACAGACTTCGCAGTTGTCGCCGTACTGGTCGGGGCTGCCGCAGTTCGGGCAGATGCCCTTGACGTAGCGGTCGGGCAGGAACATGCCCTTGGCCGGGTCGTAGAACTGCGCCACCGAACGGCGGCTGATGTGACCGGCCGCTTCCAGCTTCAGGTAGAACTGCTCGGTCAGCGCCTTGTTGGCCGCCGAATTGGTCGAGTCGTAGTGGTCGAAGGCCACGCCGAAGGCGGCGAAGTCACGTTCGTGGCTGGCCTGGATGTTGGCGATGAAAGTTTCCGGGGTGACCCCGGCCTTTTCCGCGGCCAGCATGATCGGCGTGCCGTGGGTGTCGTCGGCGCAGACGAACCAGGCCTTGCCGCCGCTCATTCGCCGCGCACGCACCCAGATGTCGGCCTGGATGTAGCCGACCAGGTGGCCCAGGTGCAGCGGGCCGTTGGCGTAGGGCAGGGCGGTGGTGACGAGCGCGGTACGGGTCATGGTCGCGGGGTGAAGCCGAGGGGAACCGCAGAGTATCGCATGCCCGCAACGAGGTGACCCGGCCGGGGCCGGGTCACGGGGGTGAAGCAGGGGGGGCGCTTATTCGCGCTGCCAGGTCTGCGCGCGGCAGATGAAGGCGATGCAGCCGGACACGTCAAGCCTGGTTCCGCCGGGCTGCAGTTCCATCTTCGACTTGTAGGTCTTGCCATTGGCCGGATCGAGGATGGTGCCGCCGGACCACTTGTTGGCGCCGTCGGCCTTCAGGTTCCAGAGGATGGTCATGCCCTTCACCGGCTTGTTCCTGTTGGCGCCTTCACAGCCGTCACAGACCGGGTTCGGGCCCTTGTCCGAGTGCAGGATGTCGACCACCTTGCCGGTCAGGGTGCCGTTGGCGGCCTGGGTGATCTCGACGATCGACTTCACCTTGCCGGTCTTGTCGTCGATGGTCTTCCAGCGGCCGGCGGCGCCATCGGCGGCCTGCGCCGAGAGCGCGGCCAGGCACAGCGGCAGTGCCAGCAGCAGGGTCTTGAAGGTGTTGCGCATGGTCCCCTCCCAGGGTTCATTCCGGCACGGTGCCGGCATGGGTCGACTGTATACCCATTCGGCGGGGTATGGGGAAGGGGGCTTTGCAGGGCTGCGCCCTGCACCCGCAGAGGCAACAGCAACGGCAACGGCAAAAGCGGCCATTCCGTGGATGGCGGGGTGGGTCCGGTTGCGGGGGGCGCTGCAAGTACGTCCCTGTAAGCTCGGTCGCCGCATCCATGCGGCTCACGCCCCGCAACCGGACCCACCCCGCCTTCGACAGAGTCCTGCGATCTGCCGGAATGGAACGGCCTGCTCTTGGTGGGTGTCGACCTTGGTCGACACGTAGATCCATGCCATGCATGGATGAATCACGATTGAAAAACGCTCAACCGGCTTCGTACAGCTCCAGCGGCAGGCCATCCGGATCGGCGAAGAAGGTGAAGCGGCGGCCGGTGTATTCGTCCACGCGGATCGGTTCGCAGGCGACGCCATGCGCGGCCAGGCGCTGGATGAAGGGTTCCAGTGCAGCCACCCGGAACGCGAGGTGGCGCAGGCCCTGGGCTTCGGGGCGGCTGGGGCGCGGTGGTGGTGAGGGGAAGGAGAACAGCTCCAGCTGGCCGCCGTCGGGCAGGGCCAGGTCCAGCTTCCAGGAGTCGCGCGCGGCGCGATGGTTCTCGGCCAGCACGCGCAGGCCGAGGATGCGCACGTAGAAGTCCTTCGAGCGTGCGTAGTCGCTGCAGATCAGCGCAGCGTGGTGGATGCCCAGCAGGGCGTCGGAACCGGGGGTCATTGCAGGGTGTCCAGCCAGCGCTGGGCGATCTTCTGCGCCAGCGGATAGGGTTCGGGATCGTTGCGGTTGGTCAACACGATCACGGTCAGGTGCTTTTCCGGGTGGCGCACGATCACGTTGCGGAAGCCGATGCTCTCGCCGCTGTGCCATTGCACCGGGCCATTCAAGCGCCAACCGAAGCCGTAGTGCGGCACGTCGGCTTCGGGCGTCGATGTGGCCGGGCTGAACATCGCCTGGCGCGAGGCCTTCGACAGCAGGCGGTCGTCGTACAGCGACGCATCCCAGCGGGCGAGGTCGTCCAGCGAGGAATAGATCCCGCCGTCTCCCAGTACGGCGCTGGTGGTGCTCTGGTCGGTGCGCTGCCAGCGGCCGTCGATCCGGCTGTAGCCATAGGCGCGTGCGGCGACCGTGTCCACGCCGTCCTGGTGGGCCACGGTATGCGCCATGCCCAGCGGGCGGAAGATGCGCTCCTGCAGGAAGGTCGCGTAATCTTTCCCGGACGCGCGGCCGACGATCAGTGCCAACAGCGCGTAGCCGCTGTTGCTGTAGCGGTACTGCGTGCCGGGTGCGAAATTCAGGCGGTCCTCGCGCGACAGCAGGGTCAGCACGTCGGCGTCATGCACCTGCCGCGTGTCAGCCGGGTCCATCAGGTCTTCGTAATCGAGCAGGCCGCTGGTGTGCGAGAGCAGTTGGCGGATCGTGATGGCCGCTGCAGCCGGCGGCAGTTCGGGCAGCCACTGTCGTGCAGGCTGATTCAACCCCAGCCGTCCATCCTCCACCAGCAGCAGCACCGCCGCAGCGGTGAACTGCTTGCTGACCGAGGCCAGCCGGAAGTTGCTGGCGGCAGTGACCGCAGTACCGTCCTCCACCACTGCCAGGCCGTAGCCACGGCGGAACACCGGCTGCCCGTCATGCAGCACCAGCACGGCGGCGCCGGGCACCCGGCCATCGTAGGCCTGCATCAGGCCGTCGATGCCCGCATCCGGTGGGGTCAGCACCGGCGCGGCGGAGCCCGCCACTGGCAGCAGGCCCAGCACGACGGCGAACAGGGCGACGGCAGGGCGCATGGCAGCTCCGGAGGGGTCAGGGTGAAGGGGCTGGTGTGGCGCTGGCGGGCTGCGCCATCCAGCGTTCCATCTTGCGGTCCAGCACGTCCAGCGGCATCGATCCGTCCTTCAGCAGTTCGGCGTGGAAGCGGCGCAGGTCGAAGGCGGCGCCCTGGCGTGCCTTGGCCTTGTCGCGCAGGGCGACAATGGTGGTCAGGCCGGCCACGTTGGACAGCGCCTGGCCGGGCTGGGCCATGATCCGCTCGACTTCGGCGTTGGCGTCGTCATTGCTCATGTCCACGGTCTTCTGCAGGTAGGCCACGGCCTGCTGCTTGCTCCAGCCCTGGGCGTTCACGCCGGTGTCGGCCACCACGCGGGCAGCGCGCAGCAGGCGCGAATACAGGTAGCCGATGCGGTCGTAGGGATCGGTGTAGATGCCGAGGTTCTCACCCAGCGTTTCGGCATACAGCCCCCAGCCTTCGACGAAGGCGAGGTCGCCACCGAGGCGGCGGAAGTGCGGCAGCTTGGCCAGCTCCTGCTGCAGGCCCAGCTGCACATGGTGGCCGGGGATTGCTTCATGCAGGTACTGCACCGGCACGTTCCAGCGCTTGCGGCTGGGCAGGTCGCGGGTGTTTACGTACAGCACGCCCGGTTGCCCGGCCGCAGACGGCTGGTAGGCCGCTGCTGCAGCGGTCAGCGCACGCTCCGGTTCCACTGCGCGCACGTCCAGCGTGGACTTGGGCAGGGTATCGAGCACCTGCGGCAGGCGTGCGTTGACCTGCTGCTGCACCTGGCGGTAGCGGTTGAGCAATGCGTTGGCGTCACCGTACTGGAACTGGCGATCGTTGCGCATGCTGCGCAACAGCTTGGACGGCGTGCCACGCAGCTTGGCATCCTTCATCACGGTGGCGATCTGCGCCTGCAGCTCCTGCACGCGCTGTTCGCCCAGTGCGTGCAGCTGCGCGGCGGTCTGGTCGCTGGCAGTGGTCTGCACGATCAGGTTGGCGTACCAGGCCTGGCCATCGGGCAGTGCGCCCAGGCCGCTGCTGGTGCGCGTGGCCGGCAGGTATTCGGTGGCGATGAAACCGCGCAGGGCGCGATAGGCTGGCATGATGCGCAGCTCGATCATGCGCTTGTACTCGGCGCTGATGCGCGCCTTGTCCTCTGCCGCGATGGTGTTGGGCATGGTGCGGATCGGCGACCAGAAGATGCTCTCTTCAGCAGTCGGCTTGATGACCGCATCCAGCTGCGGCAGCACCTTCTCCATCAGGTCGCGCGGCTGCACCACGCCGGCCTTCATGCCCTGGCGCATGTTGTCGATGGCCTGGTCGAACAGCTCGGGAATGCCCAGCGAGCGACGCGACCAGGTGTCGTAGTCCTGCACGGTGTTGAACGGCTGTGCGCCGGCGCCCGCGCCGAGGATCGCCATGATGCTGCCGACGTTGTAGTACTGGCTGATCGGCATCATCCAGCTCGGATAGCGTTCGGCGGCCAGCGAGGCGCGCGCATCGCGCACGAAGATCTCGTAGCTGAGCAGGTCCTGGCCCTGCAGGCCGTCGCTGCCGAGTTTCTCGACCTTGCCCAGCCACTCGGTGGTGAAGTCGTGCGATTGCTGGCGCCACGCGGCGGACAGGATGTTGGGCAGCTGGTCGTTGTAGCGGGCCTCGCCCTGGAAGGTTGCCTGCAGCGGATTCAACCGCATCGAGGCATCCCAGTATTCGTCGTACAGGCGCTCCAGCTGCACCTGCTTGGGCACGGCCCGGGCCGCTGCGGCCGGACGCGGCGCGGCGCGGCGCGCCGAACTGCCACGGGCCGGCGCGGTGGCGCGGGCGGGCCGGGCCTTGGGCTTGGCGGCCTGGCGGGTCTGCGCGGCGGCAGGGCGGCTGGCCTTCTTTTTCGCTGCTTCGGCCGACGGTACGGCGCTGAACAGGAACAACGCGGCAATGGCGGCGGCCAGTACGCGGGGGGAATACGGCATCAAGAAGCTTCCGTGGAACACAGACCGTGGAGCTTGCACGATCCGGCCGCGTACGGCCAGCGTGAAGGCGCAGTCAGCTTTCCGCTGCTGGGGCTTCAGTCAGCCGCGGCGGCGGCCCGCAGCGCGGCCGCCCTGTCTGCGCCCAGATAGCGGGTGATCGCACGCCGCATCAGGTACAGCAGCGGAATCAAGGCAATCGCAAAACCCATCTTGTAGATGTAGTTGACGCTGCTGACGGCCAGGAACAGCGAGGTCGGCCAGTGCTGCGGGCCGAGCACGAAGGCGATCCAGATCACCACGAAGCTGTCCACCACCTGCGAGATCGCGGTGGATCCGGTCGCACGCAGCCACACGTGGCGCTCGCCGGTGGCCTGGCGGATGCGGTGGAACACTGCCACGTCGATCAGCTGGCCGAGCAGGAAGGCCACCAGCGAACCGGCGATGGTCCACATGCCCTGGCCGAACACGGCTGCGAACGCGGCCTGGTAATCGGGCACGCCGTGGCCATCCATCGACGTGACCCACCAGCTGGCCGGCGCCAGTGAAATGGCGGCGAAGGCGAACAGGAAGCCGTAGCCGATCAGCACCACCGCCAGCCACGAGATGAAGCGCACGCCGCGCTTGCCGAAAAACTCGTTGATGGTGTCGGTCATGATGAACACCACCGGCCAAAGCAGGGTGCCGGCGGTGAAGCTGAGCGAGCCGGTCTGGCCGAACAGGTTCCAGTTCAGCGGAGCGATGCCGAGGGTGTCTTCCAGTGCGAAGATCTTCACCCCGATCAGCTCGGCCAGCACCGCATTGCCGCAGAAGAACGCGGCCAGCACGATGAACAACAGGACCGCGCGGTCCTGCAGCGGGCGCTCGATCGGCGCCGGGGTCATTCGGTGCGTTCGCCGGTGCGTTCGCCGGCGCGGGTGAACGGCACGCTGGACGGTGCCACGGCACCGCCGGAGATGATGAAGCTCATTGCCTGATCGACGGTCCAGTCGGTCGGGGTCAGCAGTTCCACCGGCACGATTTCCAGATAGCCCGAGGTCGGGTTCGGCGTGGTCGGTACATACACCGCGGCCAGCTCACGGTCGGTGCCGTGTTCCTTGATCACGCGGGTTACCAGGCCGACCGATTTCATGTCGCGATGCGGGAAGTCGATCAGCACCACGCGCTGGGTACTGCCCGGTTCGGTCTGCAGCATGTCCAGCAGCTTCTTGGCGCTGTCGTAGATGATGCTGGCCAACGGAATACGCTTGATGACCGCGCCGACCCAGCGCAGCAGGCGCTGGCCGAGCACGCGGCGGCTGGCCACGCCCACCGCCAGGATCACCAGCAGGGTGGCCAGCAGGGCGATGGTGTCCTGGATCCACTCGGCGCGGACCCAGCCCAGATAGTGCGGGAAGCTGGTTGCGATCTGTTCGGACAGCGGCACCACCAGCGGGCTGGAAATACCCGACAGCAGCACGAACACGAACTTGACCACGACCCAGGTCAGCCAGATCGGCAGCAGGGTCAGCAGGCCGGTCAGGAACAGGCGCTGCAGGGAGGGGCGGGGGACCAGGGCGGGGGCTTCGAGCGACATGCGCGCATTGTAGCGGTCACGGCCGGTCGATTACGCTGGGGAATCGACTGCGGCAACGGCACATGGAAGGGAAGCTGTGTTGAAGATTCTGCGCGGACTGGGCTGGACCCTGGCAGGCCTGCTGGTGCTGGCCATCGTGGTGTGGTGCGCCTCGCGCATGTGGCCGGTGCCCGAATCGCGCCTGCAGGCGCAGCAGCGACTGGAAGCACGCCTGCCGGTGAGCGGCCGCAATGGATATGCACTGTTGTGGACGCTGCCGTTCGACGATCTGGATGCCCAGCAGCGCGAGCAGGCGCTGGCCGAGGATGTACGGCGCTGGGAAGCCGATGCACATGGCGGAAGCAGCGGCCGGACACACCTGGTAGCCAACCATGCCGAGCTGCACTCGCGGCCCGGGGCCAGTTGCGGGCCGGCCGCCAGCGGCTGTCTCGCCCAGGTCCGCGCGGACCCGCAACGCTTCGTGGAGGCCCACGCCGGGCACCAGCAGTTGCATGCGCGGCTGGATCAGCTGGCCGACGCCGACTACTTCGCGTCGCCGTTCCCACCGAAGGGCGAGGGCATTCTGGTCCCGTTGCCGGCCTATGGCGTAGTGATGGACGCCACCAGTGCACGCGCGCTGGCCTATGTGCAGGGTGACATTGACGGTGCCCTGCGTGGTGCCTGCCGTGGCCTGCAGCTGGGCCGGCGGCTGGTGCCCGGCAGCAGTTATCTGGTCGAGAGCATCATCGGTGCCAGCCTGGTGCAGGCCAATGCCCAGCTGCTGGCCGACATGCTGGTTGAACTGCCTGCCGACCACCCCCTGCCGGCCGAGTGCGAACAGGCCATGCAGCCGTTGCGGGCCGAGGAACAGAGCCTGTGCCGTGCTATGCAGGGCGAGTACGCGATGAGCCGGGCGGCGATCGAGTCCTCGGCCCGGGAATTTGGTGGCGTCCTGGTGCTTGACCGGCGCAGCACGTTGGCGCGCGTGGCCGGCAATCTTGGCTGGGCCTGTGGCGCAGCCGCCACGGCCGCGCTGGAGGCCGATCGGCCGCTGCCGTTACAAGCGCCGCCGCAGCGGGATTTCGGTTGCCTGTCCAATGTGATGGGGTGCGTGCTGACCGAGATTGCCGCGCCCGTCTATCCTGCGTATTCGTCACGGTCCCAGGACGCGGCGGCGATGCTGCGCCTGCTTGGCGCCCAGCGCTGGTTGCGGCAGCAGGCGCAAGACCCGGCTGAGGCGCTGCAGCGGTTGCCTGCGGAGTTCCGGTCGCCGGTGCGGTCGCCGCGGCTGTCCGTCGATGGCCGCCATCTGCTGGTGCCGCGTCGTTCTCCAGCGCGCAGCGCTGATGAGAACCCGTGGCTGACGGTACCGCTGCAGGCGGAGCCAGCTTCGGCTGCGTTGGCGCGCGACTGAGGCGCGCTCAGCGTGCGTGTGGCTTCAACCGCAGGTAGACCTGCTTGCGCACTTGGGCGACCACTTCGCCGCTCTCATCGACCACGTCGTTGCTGAACCAGCGCAGCACCTTCTCACCACTGGCTGCTTCCGTGCGCAGTTCATCCAGCAGCGCGTCGTCGATGCGGAATGACGTGCGTACGGTGCCGCGGCCGGGCTTGAGGAAGTCGATGGCGCCTGCTCGGTCCCACACGTAGTAGTCGCGCCCGAGGATGTGCAGCAGGCCCAGCATCCAGAATGGATCGGTCATCGCGAACAGGCTGCCGCCAAAGTGCGTGCCGACGTAGTTGCGGTTCCATGGCCGCAGGCGCAGCTCGACATCTATCTGCCGGTAGTCCGGCGTGATGCGGGTGACATGGATGCCGGTGAACAGGAACGGTGGCCAGAGATTGATACCGAAGCGGAACAGGTGGGCATTCATGCGGGTGCGGGGACGCAGGGCGAGGCGCCCAGTCTAGCCATTCGCATGCGTATGTTGCACCCCGGCGGCGGCGAGGGTCACGCCTTGTCGTCGATCACATACCCGTCGCGGCCGTTGGCCTTGGCCTGGTACAACGCGGCGTCGGCGCCTTCGACGAAATGATGCGGTTGCAGCGTGCCGTCAGGCACGCGGGTGAACACGCCGATGGTGAGGGTGACGGCACCGTCGCTGCCATCACCGGGGGCCGGTAGTACACGCACGCAGGCGATCAGGTCCTCGACGACCTGGCGTGCGCCTTCGGCCGGGGTATCCGGAAGCACCAGTGCGAACTCATCGCCACCGTAGCGCGCGGCCATGTCGCGTGGGCGCCGAGCATGCGCACCGATCAGCCGTGCAACATCGCGCAGCACGCGGTCGCCGACCTGATGCCCGTGGCGGTCGTTGTGGCGCTTGAAATGGTCGACGTCGATCAGTGCCAGGCTCAAGGACCTGCCACTGCGGCGCGCGGCATCGCATTCCTGCTGCAGTGACTGCTCGAAACGCAGGCGATTGCCGAGGCCGGTCAGCGCATCACGGTTGGCCTGGCGGTGCCAGGCCGAGATCCGCCAGATCGCCCAGGACAGCAACACCAGCAGGATGCCCAGCATTGCGCTTGCCGGTGCCCACCACAGGTCACCGGCACGCAACAGCAACCAGCTCAGCAGCGGTGGAAGCGGCAGCGAGCACAGTGCGGCAAGCCATGGCAGGCGCAGGCCGAGCAGGAGCACGCACAACGCGGCCAGCACGCCGCTGATGGCGTGCTGCCAGAGGCGTGGCAGCAGATCGATCTGCTTGTGCTGCAGCAGCATCGACGCGATGTTGGCCTGGTATTCGCTGCCGCTCATCCAGTACTCGCGGGTGGTCGGGGTCAACAGCCGCGGTGCGATGCCGCTGGCCGTCATGCCCACCACGATGCGGCGGCCATGCAGCATCTCCGTGTCCACGTGACCATCAAGTACGTCGGCATAGGACACCTGCGGCAGGCGCTCGGGCGGCCCCGCATAGCGCACGCGCACGTAGTCGTCGCGTCGCCACTGATAGGGCGAACCGATCTGCGGATCGGGATCGGGCAGGCCGTGCACCGTGCCCGGCGGCAGGTCGGCCAGCGCCAGGCCCAATGCCGGCCAATGGGCCTTGCCGATGCCCGCATGCAGATACACACCGCGCGCGACGCCATCGCCGTCCACTTCCACATCGGTATGGCCGATTGCCGCAGCACTGCTCGCGATCTGCGGAATCGGCAGCATTTCCTCGGCCATGCGGTCGCCGGCGGCCGGCGCCGCCAGCACTGGCAGCACCACCCGGCCACTGCGGCGGATCGCTGTGGCCAGTTCATCGTCCTGCTGGCTGTCGCGTCGATCCGGCTCAGACAGCATCAGGTCCAGTGCGATGCGCTCGGCGCCGGCGTCGGTCAGCCGGTCCAGCAGGCGCGCATGGACCGAACGGGGCCAGGGCCATTGGCCGATGCGCTGCAGGCTGCCCTCGTCGATGGCCACGATCAGCACGCTGGGGTCGGGGCGGTACTCCCAATTCCCAACCATGGCGTCATAGGCGGCTTCGTCCTGGCGCCACAGCCACTGGCCGTGGCTGGCGATCACCGTCAGCACGCCGGCCAGCAGTGCCAGCAGAATCCGCTTCGACCACGGCAGCGGCGAGCGCCTCATAACAACAGCAACAGCAGCAGGGCGCCGCCACCAGCGCCGTAGCACAGACGGCAAGGCAGCTTGATCTGCTGGGCCGGCGAGTACTCGCCCGCATGCCCGTCGTCGTCGATGTACTGCACGCGCACATGCAGGGTGCCGCTCCACGGCTGCTTGAAGCTGACCTGCGGCTCGCTTACGGTCTGGTCGACCAGGGGTGCCCGGAAGTCGCCTCGACGGTCCACCTGCACCCGGTACCGCTGGCCTTCGCTGCCGGCCTGCCAGCGGAGGGTCAGTTCGCCACGCGTGACCTCAGGCGGCTGCAGGGCCGGGTCGACCGGTTCATTGCTCAGTTGCAAGGGCAGGGCCTGGCCATAGCGGCCCTGGTGGCCGTTGCCATCGCGCGAGGCCACCCGCCAGAAGTACTGGCCGGGCGGCAGCGGCTGCGCCAGGCGCAGGTCGGTGACCGGGGTGCTTTGTTCCTGCAGCGGTTGCTCGAAGTTCGGCTCGGCGGCAATCTGCAGCACGCTGCTGCGCGCACCGGGCGCTTGGCTCCAACGGAAGCGCGGTCGGTCGCTGTTGATGGTCTGCCCGTGCAGCGGGGCCACCGTCAGTGGCGGCGGGGGCTGGTCGCCGAGTTCGAAATCGGCGCTGGCGTCGAGGCCTTCCACACCCTGCGCATCCACGGCGCGCAACAGGATGCGCAACTGGCCGGGGGGCAGGTCGCCGATCGCCAGCCGGGTATCGGTGGTGGTGGCGGCAAACAGCAGGATTTCCGGCGTTGCCGACAGCACCACTTCAACGCGGTAGCGGGCGGCGCCGTCGACGGGGTCCCAGGCGAGGAGGGCCGGCAAGGGCGCCAGGCGCATGCCGTCGCTGCGCAGCTGCGGTGCTGGAAGAAGCGCGGAGACAGCATCCGGCGCCGTATCGGCGCTGCTGCTGAGGCTGGCCTGTCCAGGCTGGACCAGGCGCTTGCCGTGGATGTTGCCGACCTGCACCTTGCCCTGCAGCACTTCGGTGGCAGCCACGTGGCCGGCGTCACCGGCGCTGACCCGGAATACGGTACCGCGTACGCTGCTGGTCGCCGTAGGTGCATCGATGATGTAGCGCGAGGCGGGGCCACGGGCAGGCGTCACCCGGTTGCTGGCGCGGCCCTGCTGGAGGCGCACGCGGGTATCGACCATGCCGGTGTGGCCGTAACGGCTGAGCTGGTCCAGGCGCAGCCGGGAATGCTCGCGCAGCTGCAGGCGGGAAGCGTCGGCGAATTCAAGCGTGACGCTGGAGTCGCCCTCGGTCTGCACCGTGTCACCGATGCGAAGCTGTTCCCCGGCCAGTAGCGCGCGCGTGGCGCTGCCATCGGCGCCGGACAGTTCGACCTTGCCCCTTACCGACAGCACGCGGGCGGGGGCTGGTTCGATGCGCAGCCAGCTGATCGGGAAGCGCAGCAGCTGCCCCGGCGGCAGCTGGTAGGGGTTGTCGATGCGGTTGTGCTGTTGCAGCTGCTGCCAGCGTACCGAGGGCTTGAGATACAGGCCACCCAGGTCCCACAGGGTATCGCCGGGACGGACCCGGTAGTTCCAGTCCTGGGCCGCGGCAATGGCCGGCAGGAAGAGAAGAGCGCAGAGCAGCGCGCCCTGGAAGCGCATGGCGAACGACAGCGAGCGGACGAAGGTCACAGTTTGCAATCCCGGCAATGCGGGGGCGCAGCTGCAAGACCCCATGGCCCCGACCTCATCCCCCCGAACGGATCGTGGCGGCCGCACGGCCGCCATCCAGTGCATTATTGCCCGCGTTCAGTGCAGGGATTCTGAACGAGGACGGCTCCCGTTCAGAACAGCAGCGAGGCCATCCGGCGACGGTACTGGCCGACCAGGTCCTCGTCGGAGATCACATTGAAGGCGTCGATCAGGGCCTTGCGCGGCAGCCCTTCCTCGAACGTGCGGTCGATCCGCAGCATTTCCAGGAACTGGGCCAACGCAGCTTCGTCATGGCCCCCGAGCAACAGTTGCACGCCGCGCAGATGGCGGGCCTTGAGGTCCTTGCCATCGGCGGCGATGCGGGCGTCCAGCACTTCAGCGGCCGGGGCATCCTTCAGCGCGGCGGCGAAGGCCAGGCGGGCGCGGGCACGCACGGCGCGGTCGTCGGTGGCCAGATTGGCGGGCAGGCCGTCGATCAGGGTGCCGGCTTCGTCCACGCCACCGATCTGCAGCAGGGCCAGGGCCAGGTCGAGCTTCAGTTCGTCCTTGTCCGGCTCGGCGGCGATCTGGGCACGCAGCACATCGACCTGCGCCTGCGGGTCCAGCGGGGCGTCATCTTCGGGCGCGGCGTCGCCGACATCGGCCGGCACGATGCCGTGCTGGGCCAGGAACTCACGCAGCTGGCCTTCCGGAATCGCGCCCGGGAAGCCATCCACCAGCTGGCCGCCCTTGACCAGGAACACGGTCGGCACCGAGCGGATCTGGAAGGCCGCTGCGATCTGCTGTTCCTTGTCGACATCGACCTTGGCCAGTTCGAAGGCGCCGTTGTACTCGGCGGCCAGTTTTTCCAGCATTGGCCCCAGGGTCTTGCACGGCCCGCACCAGGTGGCCCAGAAGTCGACCAGCACCGGCGTCTGCAGCGACTTCTGCAGGACTTCGGCCTCGAAGGTCGCAGTGGTGGCGTCGAATACGTAGGTCGTCTCGGTCATGGGGGGAGGCATCGTTTGGCGTCTGGAGTCCGATTCTATGGTGACGATCGATGCCGGTCTCAACCCGGGTTGTGGTAAATGCCTGACAATGCAGTCTTCCTCTCGCCGTACTTTCCGGAGTCTGCATGTCGTCCCTGTCCCCGTTGCTGCGCCTGCCTGGCCTGGTCGCCGCGCTGCTGTTTGTACTGGCGGTGATCGGTTTCGGCGCCGGCCTGGACGGCTACGCACAAGCCCGTCATCCGGTGGCACTGCTGGGCGCGCAGGGGGTGCCGCATGCGCTGGCCTTCAATCTGCTGGGCTTCGTGCTGCCGGGCCTGCTGGCGGCGATCGTGGCCGAGTGCCTGCGCCGCGGGCTGCCGGCAACCGCCGGCTGGGCGCCACGGGTGGGCAGCCAGATGCTGCTGCTGGCCGGGTTGGCCTTCGCCGCGATGGGGTTGCTGCCGCTGGATGTGGATGACCTGCACGGGCCGGCCAGCCAACTGCATGCCAGCGCCTGGATGATCTGGGTGCTGGGTTTTGTCGCCGGAACCCTGCTGCTGGCCGTATCCGGTCTGCGCCAGGTGCATGGCCGCGCGCTGGGCGTACTGGCGCTGGGCTGCGGCATGCTGGCCGCGCTGGCCGCGTTTGCCCTGCAGGGCGTACTGCCGGCGCCGCTGGCACAACGGCTGGCGTTTGCGTGCTGGGCAGTCTGGCTGGGGGCGGCCCTGCCGCTGTCGCGCCCACGCTGAGACGCCTCCCGGGGCGTCGCGGCGCCTACCTCCGGCGGGCAGGATTGGAGACGTTTGCCGCACTGCGGTACGCTGTACCGCTTTGCCGCCGCATCCGCGTGTTCCATGACCAGCGCTGAAACCAACGCCTACGACCCGCAGCAGGTTGAATCCGCCGCCCAGCAATACTGGGACGCTACCCGTGCCTTCGAGGTCGACGAGACTTCGGACAAGCCGAAGTACTACTGCCTGTCGATGCTTCCGTACCCGTCCGGTGCGCTGCACATGGGCCACGTGCGCAATTACACGATTGGCGACGTGATCAGCCGCTACAAGCGCATGACCGGCCACAACGTGCTGCAGCCGATGGGCTGGGACGCGTTCGGCCTGCCGGCGGAAAACGCCGCGATCAAGAACAAGACCGCGCCGGCGGCGTGGACCTACAAGAACATCGACCACATGCGCAGCCAGCTGAAGTCGCTGGGCTACGCCATCGACTGGTCGCGCGAGTTCGCCACCTGCCGCCCGGACTATTACGTCCACGAGCAGCGCATGTTCACCCGCCTGATGCGCAAGGGCCTGGCCTATCGCCGCAATGCGGTGGTGAACTGGGACCCGGTCGACCAGACCGTGCTGGCCAACGAGCAGGTCATCGACGGCCGCGGCTGGCGCTCGGGTGCCCTGGTCGAGAAGCGCGAGATCCCGCAGTGGTTCCTGCGCATCACCGACTATGCCCAGGAGCTGCTGGATGGCCTGGACGAGCTGGACGGCTGGCCGGAATCGGTCAAGACCATGCAGCGTAACTGGATTGGCCGTTCCGAAGGCCTGGAAATCCAGTTCGACGTGCGCGATGTCGACGGCAGCGCGCTGGACCCGCTGCGTGTGTTCACCACCCGCCCGGACACGGTGATGGGCGTGACCTTCGTGTCGATTGCCGCCGAACACCCGCTGGCGCTGCACGCGGCGAAGAACAATCCGGAACTGGCCGCGCTGCTGGTCGACCTGAAGCAGGGGGGGGTGTCCGAAGCCGAGCTGGAAACCCAGGAAAAGCGCGGCATGGATACCGGCCTGCGCGCGCTGCACCCGGTGACCGGCGAGCCGGTCCCGGTGTGGGTCGCCAACTTCGTGCTGATGGGCTACGGCACCGGCGCGGTGATGGCGGTGCCGGGCCATGACCAGCGCGACAATGAAGTGGCCAACAAGTACGGGCTGCCGATCAAGCAGGTCATCGCGCTGAAGGATCCGCGCACCGACGAAGAGCGCACCTGGGACGGCAGCCGTTGGCAGGACTGGTACAGCGACAAGAGCCGTGCCTTCGAGCTGGTCAACTCGGCCGAATTCGACGGCCTGGACTTCCAGGGCGCGTTCGAGGCGCTGGCCGAACGCTTCGAGCGCAAGGCCCAGGGCCAGCGCCGCGTCAACTACCGCCTGCGCGACTGGGGCGTGAGCCGCCAGCGCTACTGGGGCTGCCCGATTCCGGTGATCTACTGCGCCAAGTGCGGCGCGGTGCCGGTGCCGGAAGAACAACTGCCGGTGGTGCTGCCGGAGGACGTGGCGTTCTCGGGTACCGGTTCGCCGATCAAGACCGACCCGGAATGGCGCAAGACCACCTGCCCGGACTGCGGCGGTGCGGCCGAGCGCGAGACCGATACCTTCGACACCTTCATGGAATCGAGCTGGTATTACGCCCGCTACACCTCGCCGGGTGCCCGTGACGCTGTCGACAAGCGCGGCAACTACTGGCTGCCGGTGGACCAGTACATCGGTGGCATCGAGCACGCGATCCTGCACCTGATGTATTTCCGCTTCTACCACAAGCTGCTGCGCGACGCGCGGATGGTGGACAGCAACGAACCGGCGCGCAACCTGCTGTGCCAGGGCATGGTGATCGCCGAAACCTATTACCGCCCGAACCCGGACGGCTCGAAGGACTGGATCAATCCGGCCGATGTGGAAGTGCAGCGCGACGAGCGCGGCCGCATCACCGGCGCCACCCTGATCGCCGACGGCCAGCCGGTGGTGGTCGGTGGCACCGAGAAGATGTCCAAGTCGAAGAACAACGGCGTGGACCCGCAGGCAATGGTCGGCAAGTACGGCGCCGACACCGTGCGCCTGTTCTCGATGTTCGCCGCGCCGCCGGAGCAGTCGCTGGAGTGGAACGAGGCCGGCGTGGACGGGATGGCCCGCTTCCTGCGCCGCCTCTGGGCCCAGGTGCAGAAGCATGCCGCCGACGGCGCCGCCCCGGCGCTGGATGTTGCAGCACTGGACGCCAACCAGAAGGCGCTGCGCCGCAAGACCCACGAAACCATCGGCAAGGTCGGTGACGACTACGGCCGCCGCCACAGCTTCAACACCGCGATCGCTGCGGTGATGGAGTTGATGAACGCACTGGCCAAGTTCGAGGACGGCAGTGAGCAGGGCCGTGCGGTGCGCCAGGAAGCGCTGCAGGCCATCGTGCTGCTGCTGAACCCGATCACCCCGCATGCCAGCCACGCCCTGTGGCAGGTGCTGGGTCACGCGGAGACGCTGCTGGAAGACCAACCGTTCCCGCAGGCCGATGCCAGTGCGCTGGTGCGCGACGCGCTGACCCTGGCGGTGCAGGTCAACGGCAAGCTGCGTGGCACCATCGACGTGGCGGCCGACGCCGCGCGCGAGCAGGTGGAGGCACTGGCGCTGGCCGAGCCCAACGCGGCCAAGTTCCTGGAAGGCCTGACGGTGCGCAAGATCATCATCGTGCCGGGCAAGATCGTGAACATCGTCGCCGCCTGATGTATCCGCACCGGCGCCCGCGAGGTGGCCGGTGCCATTCCGGTGCAGGGCCAGGCGTCTGATGGCCCTGCATTCACGCGGCTTCGGGCAGGCTGTGTGTTGCCGTGATCGCCCGGCTCCGCCAGACTGTCTCCATGACCCGAATCCTGCTTGCCCTCGTTCTTGTCCTCGGCCTTGCCGGCTGCGGCTTCCATCTGCGCAACAAGCTGATGCTGCCCACCGACACCGCCCCGGTGAAGGTGGTATCCACCGCCCCGTACAGTGAACTGGTCAAGCTGCTCAACCGCAGCCTGCTGGCTTCCGGTGCCAGGCTGGCTGATGAGGACAGCAACGAACCCAGTACCCAGTTGCAGGTGCTGTCCGAGCGCTGGGGCGACCTGCCGATCGCCATCGACTCGCAGGGCCGCGCCCAGGAGTACAGCCTGCGCTATGCGGTGATCTTCATCTTCCGTCGCGAGGATGGCAGCGAACTGGTGCCGCAGCAGGTGATCGAGCTCTCGCGTGACTACGTGTCGCCACCGACCGACGCCACCGGTACCACCACCGAACGCGAGATCCTGGCCAACGAGCTGCGCCGGGAAATGTCCGCCTCGATCATCCGCCGCATCGACAGCGTGGTGCGTGCCGAGCTCGAGAAGGGCGGCAGCCTGTCGGCGCCGAAAGCCAAGCCGATTGAAGGCGCGGTACCGGCCGAGCCGGTCCCCGCAGCCAAGCACTGAGCCGCAGCCATGGAACTGCGTCCGGAGCAGCTGGCCAGCCAGGGCGCTGATACCGCGCTGGCGCCGGTCTACCTGATTGCCGGCCCGGAAACCCTGCGTGTGCTGGAGGCAGCTGACGCCATCCGCGCACGCGCACGCGCCGCCGGCATCGGCGAACGTGAAGTGTTCGACGCCGATGGCCGTGATTTCGACTGGAACCAGCTCGACGCCAGCTTCAACGCGCCCAGCCTGTTCAGTGCCCGCCGCCTGGTTGAGGTGCGCCTGCCCAGCGGCAAGCCTGGCAAGGACGGGGCCGAAGTGATCAGCCAGTTCTGTGCCAACCCGGCGCCGGACGTGGTGCTGATGATCACCGCAAGTGAATGGAGCAAGGCCCACCAAGGCAAGTGGGCCGAAGCGATCAACCGCATCGGCGTGCTGTCGGTGGCCTGGGCGGTCAAGCCGCATGAATTGCCGGACTGGATCGAGCGCCGCCTGCGTGGCAAGGGACTGCGTGCCGATCCTGCCGCCGTGCAGCGCCTGGCCGAGCGGGTGGAAGGCAACCTGCTGGCTGCTGCCCAGGAAATCGACAAGCTGGCGTTGCTGGCCGATGGCCAGCCGCTGGACGTGGAGCGCATGGAGTCGCTGGTGGCCGATGCCGCCCGCTATGACGTGTTCCGGCTGGTGGAAGCGGCCTTTTCCGGCCAACCGCCGGCGGTGCTGCGCATGCTGGCCGGACTGCGCGGCGAGGGCGAGGCGGTGGCTGCGCTGATGCCGATGGTGATCCGCGAGCTGCTGGCGGGCGCTGGCCTGGCCCGGGTGCAGGCCCGTGGCGGCAACCTGGCGGCTGAAATGAAATCGCGCGGTATCTGGGAATCGCGGCAGGCCCCGTACAAGCGCGCGCTGCAGCGGCATCCGGAAAGCAAGCGTTGGGAACGCTTCGTGGCCGAAGCCGGGCTGGTTGACCGCATCGCCAAGGGCCGCGCCGAGGGTGATGCCTGGCTGGCGCTGGAGCGCCTGCTGGTGGTGGTGGCCGAACCGCGTGCCGTGCGCCTGTTGGCGCGGGCCTGAGCAATGAGCCTGCGGATCTATTACGGGGGCACCTTCGATCCGGTGCACCTGGGGCACCTGGCGATCGCGCGTGCGGCCCGTGATGAACTGCAGGTCGCCGTGCGCCTGCTGCCGGCCGCCGATCCGCCGCACCGCGCGGTGCCCGGTGCCACCGCTGAGCAGCGCTGCACGATGTTGTCGCTGGCCATCGGCGACGAGCCGGGGCTGTTGTTGGACCGCCGCGAACTGGATCGTGCCGCCCGCTGCCCCGGTCGTCCGTCATACACCGTCGACACCCTGCGCGAGCTGCGTGGCGAGCTGGGCCCGAGCCGGCCGCTGGCCTGGCTGGTGGGCGCCGACAGCCTGCTGGGCCTGTCCGGCTGGCACGAATGGGAGGCCCTGTTCGACCTGGCTCACTTCGTGGTGGCCGAACGGCCGGGCAGTCCGTTGCAGGCGTCGATCGATGGCGAGCTGGGGCGTGCCCTGCAAGGGCGCTGGGCCGACAATGAGCAGGCCCTGTTCGCCAGCCCGGCCGGGCGCGTCCTGCGCCTGCACCACCCGCTGCGCGAGGAATCAGCCAGCGCCGTGCGCTCGCAGATTGCCGCTGGCGGTCCCTGGCGCGCACTGCTGCCACCGGCCGTGGCCGACTATGTCGCTGCACACGGGCTGTACCGCCCGGCCACGGCGTGAATGGCGCGGCCGCGCCATCCCCGTATAATCGCCCCCACGTTTATCGAGTCGATCCACTTTGAGCAACCAGACCCAGCCCCAGACCATCAAGGTCGATCTTCCCAGCCCGCCGCCGTCCGTGCCGGAACTGCTGGCCAGCGTCCGCCAAGCCACCGAAGACCTGAAGGCCAAGGACCTGGTCGAGATCGACGTGCGCGGCCGGTCCAGCGTTGCCGATTACATGATCGTCGTTTCGGGCACCTCGACCCGCCACGTCAAGTCGATTGCCGATGAAGTCGTGCGCTTCGCCAAGAACCTGGACGTGATGCCACTGGGCGTGGAAGGCGAGCGCGAGGCCGAGTGGGTGCTGGTCGACCTGGGCGACGTGATCGTCCACGTGATGCTGCCGCGCGTGCGTGAGTTCTACGCCCTCGAGCGCCTGTGGACCGTCGGCGACCAGCCGCCGTCCAGCGACGACGAAGTGGCCTGAGCCACACGATGATGCATCCCTTCGACGGCGCCGATGGCGCCGTCGACGTTTTGGAGGACCGCTGATGAAAGCCCGCCTGATCGCCACCGGTGAACGCGCCCCCAGCTGGGTCGCGCAGGGCTTCGCCGAGTACCAGAAGCGGCTGTCGCACTGGCTGCCGTTCGAGCTGGTCGAAATCGAGCCTGGCCTGCGCGGCAAGGGCCGCGATCCGCGTCGCGCCACGGAGGATGAAGGCAGGCGGGTAATCGCTGCGCTGCCGAAGAACGCTTATGTGGTGGCGCTGGATGTGCCGGGCCGCCAGCTCAGCTCCGAACAGCTGGCACAACGCCTGGAGCATTGGCGCGGGCAGGGCAGGGACCTGGCGTTCCTGATCGGTGGCCCGGAAGGGCATTCGCCGGAAGTATCCGCGTTGGCCGATGAGAAGTGGTCGATTGGACCATTGACGCTGCCGCACATGCTGGTGCGGCTGGTGGTGGCCGAGCAGCTGTATCGGGCTGCCGCAATGATCGCCAATCACCCCTACCATCGCGCGTGAAGAATGGTTATACTAGTCGTCTGCCCGAATAGCTCAGCCGGTTAGAGCACTTGACTGTTAATCAGGGGGTCGTTGGTTCGAGTCCAACTTCGGGCGCCACCTTGAGAAACCTGCATCGCAAGATGCAGGTTTTTTTTGTCGTGTTGTAGAACCGAGGCCATGCTCGGCTGCATCCTCGAGGCCGGGCATGGGCTCGGCGCTACAGCGTAATCAGGCCCTTCCAGAACGCGACCAGCGTGGCGATCGCCACCGCCAGGATCGCGCCGAACAGCACCCATTCCCAACGCGTGAATACCAGCTCGCCGCGCTGGCGCCGGGCCAGTGCGAACAGCACCACGCCGGGCACGTACAGCAAAACCGACAACAGCAGGTTGTCGAGGCCGCCGGCATACACCAGCCACAGCGCGTACGCACTGGCCAGCAGCGCAACCGCGAAATCACGCCAGCGCACACTGGGCTCATCGGCGTAGGCCTGCCCGCGCCAGGCCAGCTGCACGCCGAATGCCGTGGACAGGAAGTAGGGCACCAGGCTCATCGACGCAGCGAGCAGCACCAGCCCGGTGTAGCTGCCCGAACTGACCAGCACCAGCAGCAGGAACAACTGGATCAGGCCATTGCTCAACCACAGTGCATTGGCCGGCACACCACGCGCGTTCTCGCGGCCGAGGAAGGCGGGCATGGTGCCGTCGCCTGCGGCGGCATAGAGCACTTCGGCGCACAGCAGCACCCAGGCCAGCAATGCACCGAGGACGGAGATGATCGAACCGATGATGATTACCGTCGCGCCCCATTCGCCGACGATGGCGCGCAGCACATAGGCCATCGACGGATTGGGCAGCCCGGCCAGTTCGGCCTGCGACAGCACGCCCATCGACAGCAGGCTGACCAGCACCAGCAGCAGCCAGACCCCCAGGAAACCGATCACCGTGGCGCGGCCAACGTCGGCGCGGCGCGCCGCACGCCGTGAATAGATGCTGGCGCCCTCGATGCCGATGAATACCCACACGGTCACCAGCATCATGCCGCGCAGCTGCTGGCCGAGATCGCCGAGCGCGGGTGTGCCAAGGAAATCGGCACGGAACACCTCCATGCGGAACGCACCTGCTGCCAGGATCAGGAACAGCGTGATCGGCAGCAGCTTGGCCACCGTCACCAGGCCATTGACGATGGCCGCCGTACGCAGGCCACGCAGCACCAGCAGGTGCACGGTCCACAGCAGCACTGACGACGCCGCCACGGCGGCAGGCGTGTTGCCTTCGCCGAACACTGGCAGGAAATGGCCGAGGCCGCTGAAGATCAGCACGAAGAAGCTGGCATTGCCAAGCACCGAGGCGACCCAGTAGCCCCAGGCCGCAGAGAACCCGATGTAGTTGCCGAAGCCCTCACGCGCGTATGCGTAGATGCCGGTATCAAGATCCGGCCGGCGGTTGGCCAGGGCCTGGAACACGAAGGCCAGCATCAGCATGCCGGCGCCGCTGACCGCCCAGCCGAGCAGCGCCGCCGCCGGACCGGCGCTGCGCGCTACGTTCTGCGGCAATGAGAAGATGCCGGCGCCTACCATCGAGCCAACTACCAGTGCAGTCAACGCGGGCAGGCCCAGGCGTTGCGATGTCGTGGCCATGGTGATCCCCTGCGGCGGTAGTGCCGCTTGCACACGGTAGCCACGTGCCTGTGAACATGCATGCAAGGCGTGCAACGACGAAGGCCCGGGCTGCTGCCCGGGCCTCCGAAGTTGATGCGTTGAACGGTATTACTTGAAGGTGTACTTGGCGCCGACGGTGAAGTAGCGACCGATGGCGCCGCTGAAGTGCAGCGGGTTGTAGTTCACGCCACCGTAGGTGGTCGGATCGAGCGGAGCAATGCGATCGAACACGTTCTGCACCGAGGCGTTCAGTTCGAAGGCTTCGGTGATGTTCCAGCGGCCGGACAGATCGAAGGTGGTGAACGAGGAGATCTTGGTGACGTCGGTACCGTCGGCGTAGGAGAACTGGTACGAACCCTCCGGACCACGGAAATCCTTGTTGTCCATCTTGGAGATGTAGTTGGCGACGCCGCTCACGCTCCACGGCCCCTGACGCCAGGTGGTACCGAAGTTGATCCGATCCTTTGGCGTACCGATGCAGTTGGTCACGTCGCAGTTGCCGTGGGTGCCTGCATAGTCGAAGGTCTCGTCGGAGTCGGTGCGCTCGTACTTCAGCACATGGCTCCACTGCAGGTCCATTTCCAGCTGGCCCGGGCCGATATCGAAGGTCTGGCGGATATCGGTATCGATACCGCGCACGCGCGTGGATGCCGCATTGATGTACGCGGTGTTGACCGCCAGGATGCTGCCGGTGCCAGCGATGCCGTTGATCAGGTCGATATCACGCAGCACGTTGCCGGCGGCGATGGCATCGGCCGTGGAGCCTTGGGCGATTTCGTTGGTGCGCTTGATCTGCCAGGCATCCACGGTCATCGAAGTGGTGGAGGTCGGCTGCAGCACGATGCCCACCGAGTAGCTCTTGGACTCTTCCGGCTTCAGGTCCTTGTTGGGGCGGGTGATGATCGCGACCGGGCGCGAGCTGCAGTTGGTGCCGACATCGGCCGGCGGGCTGACGGCGCAGCGCACCGGATCGCGGGCGTTGGAGAAGGCGGCCAGGCCACCATCGCCGTTCTCGGCCGGGTTGGGGGCGCGGAAGCCTTCGGCGTAGCTGGCACGCAGAGCGATCCAGTCGGCTGGGGTCCACTTGATGCCCAGCTTCGGCGTGGCCTTGCCTTCGCCGCTTTCGTACTTGTCGTAACGCAGCGCGCCGGAAAGTTCCAGTTGCTCCAGCACCGGTGCCGACAGTTCGACGTAGCCGGCGTAGACATTCTGCGTACCGTCATAGGCCGAATAGCCCAGGCCAATGATGTCACCCTGGTCGGTGTAAGTCTGCGGGGTCAGGCTGTTGCTGGTCTTGCGCCACTCGGTACCGATTGCCAGGCCCAGCGGACCACCTTTCAGGTCCATCAGGCTGCGCGACACGGTGAAGTCGAACATGTCCAGGCTGGACTTGGCGCGTGCGCTGATGGTCGGCGAGATGTAGTCGTACAGCGCCTGCGAGTTGAGGTTGGCATTGTCGCCAATACGCCACACGCCGCCGGCACAGTTCGGGTTGCCCAGCGCGCACTGTACAGCGCTGTAGCGCAGGAACCCGGTGCGCTTGTTCACCAGATCGGTACCGGAGTGCAGGTAGGCGGTGTCGTAGCTCCAGTCACCCCAGTTGCCCTTGACGCCGACCAGGAAGCGGTTGAACTCATTGGTGTTGTTGGTCACGCGCGGGCCGACATCCCAGGCCGAGTAGCGCAGGCGCGAGGCCTGGCCCTGGATCGGATTGTCGGGATGGGTCGGCGACAGCACCACGGCGCCCGGGCCGCTGCTGGCATTGCGCGGGCCAAGGGGATAGCCCCAGCTGCCGGAGACGCCGGACGGTGTGTTGCTGAAGATCGTTTCCTTCTTCGAGTAGCCGATCTCGGTGTAGACCTCGCCGCCTTCGCCGAAGGCGAAGCTGGCGCGGCCGAACACGTTGACGTACTTCTCTTCAGGCGTGAGATCACGGAACTGCTGCGCCGGATCCCACAGGCAGCCCTGAGCCGCCACTGACGCGTCGGTCTGGCCCGGGATGGTGGTCAGGCCTTGGCAGCCGGGCAGTGGCACGAGCCTTGCCGGATTGGTCGCTGTGACATTGCGGTCGTCATACACCGAGCCATTCGGACCGACGCCTCCGCTGGTGCGGCCATTGAGGTAGGCGCCGCCGAGGAACTGGGCATTGTTGCCATAGCCCCAAGGACGGATGTCGCCGGTGCCGATCCACTTGCGGTTCTTGCGATCGCTGATCTTGATCGCGTCGGTCTTGCCGACGTCCAGGCTGAAGAAGGCATTCCAGCCGTCAGTGGCCAGATCGCCGGTGCCGGCGGTCAGGGTCGCCTTCTTCGCGTCGCCATCGCTGTCACCGGACAGGCCATAGGAGCCACGCAGGATGGCGCCCTGGAAGTCGCTGCGCAGGATGATGTTGACCACGCCGGCGATGGCATCGGAGCCATAGATTGCCGAGGCGCCGTCCTTGAGCACTTCCACGCGCTCGACGGCATCGAGCGGAATGGTGCTCAGGTCGGTGAAGACCTTCTGGCCGTCGTCGGCCAGGCCGTAGGTGGCCATGCGGCGGCCGTTCAACAGGACCAGGGTCGAGCCCGCGCCCAGGCCGCGCAGCGAAATGCCGGCGCCACCACCGGCAAAGCCGTTGCCGAAGGTCTTGGGGATGGAGCCGGAGCCATCAGCGGTCAGGGTCTGCAGGTATTCGGCAACCGTGGTCTTGCCGGTGCGGTCGATTTCCTGGCGGGTTACTACCTGCACCGGCGACGGCGTTTCAGTGTTGGTGCGCGGAATGTTCGAACCGGTGACCGTGATGCGGTCCAGGTTGGTGGCCTTGTCCTGCGCGAAGGCGGAGGTGGAAGCCGCGGCGCCAACCAGCAACAGGGTGCTGCCGGTAAGGATATGGGTGATGGACGATGCCAGAGTGCTGCGGCGGCGGCTGGCGGGCCGTTGGATCAGGTGTTTCACAGCTTCTCTCCTAACTGGAAAACCGTAGCGTTGAGGGCTGTCTCCGGAAGATTCCGGGACGGATCAATCTAGGTTTCCGGTAGGTGACGAAGTCGTGAATTTTTGCTTAATCGGTAACGGTTGATCCGGTTCCGTCCGTTGGCACGTGCAGGGAAGCGCCGGCCCGGCAGGTGGCCGGGCCGGCGATCACTTCACTCCGGCAGCGAGAACTGCACCGGCACCATGCCGATGGCCGGTACCGCCACGCCATCACGCTGGGCCGGCTCGAAGCGCCAGTGCCGGAGCACCTGCAGGCGCGCGGCCTGGTCCAGGCTGCGCGAACCGCTGCTGCGCTCGATGCTGACCCCCGTCGGCTGCCCGCGGGTGTCCACCTCTACCCGCAACAGCACAGTGCCCTGTTCGCGGTTGCGCAATGCCGCCAGCGGATAGGCCGGCGGCGGGGCGCTGCGGTACTGCAGCTGGGCACCGGCCAGTGGTGCGGAGGTATCGATGCTCGGTGCAAGCTGGGGCGGGGCAGGTTCGGCGGCCGGCAGCGCGATGCCCTGGGCTTCTTCCACGGTTGCGGTAGGAGCTGGAAGCGGCGGCGCGGCCGGCTGCGTCTGTGGCTTCGGTACGACCCGGGCGACCTCCCTGGGCTGTTCCAGCACCGGGGGCGGCGGCGTTGGCGGGATCTTCTCGATCAGCCTGACCGTGGTCTTTTCACGCGGGGCCTGCACGGCCTGGTAGGTCGCAGGGATGAGCAACAACAGGAAGGCCAGCAGGTGCAGGGCGATCGCCGCGCTCCAGGCGGCAACGCGGGCGGGGTCGAAGTGCAGGGATGCAACGGGATACGTACGAACCATGGTCCACCTCCATGCCAGTGACGAAGTCCTCAACGCACCAGGGCCCGTGGCGGGGTTGCCGCACGCGGCTGGCAGTGCATCAGTAGCGCGCCCGGGCGGCCACTGCATAGAGGCAGGGGCACCCGTGTTGGGCTGGCCTTCAGCCACTGCCGTCGGAATGCACGAAAAAAGGCGGGTCCCCTGGGGAACCCGCCTCTGTCGGCAATGACCAACGGCTCAGCGACCCAGTTCGAACACCACGTCCAGGTTGACCGAGACGGTGGATTCACCCGGCGCGACCGGGGTGGCCTTGTCCATCGCCGCACCGGCCGCCATGGTGCGCATCATCGGCATCGGGCGGAAACCGCCATTGCTGTTCTCGGAGATGCTGACGATGCGGCGCACCTGCAGGCCCAGTGACTTGGCATAGGTCTGGGCGCGGGCCTGGGCCTTCTTCAGCGCAGCCAGGCGGGCTTCGTCATACACTGGTTCCGGCTGGTCGATCTCGAAGCTCGGGCCGTTGATCTGGTTGGCGCCCTGCGCGGCCAGCGCGTCCAGCACCTTGCCGAGCTTGGCGATGTCGCGCACCTTGAGGCTGACCGTGTTGCTGGCCTGGTAACCGGTGATCTTCGGCGCTTCGTTGTCGGCGTAGCGGTACTGCGGGTTGAGGCTGACGCCGCTGGTCTGCACGTCGCGCTCGGCGATGCCGGCGGCCTTGATCGCGGCCAGCACCTTGTCCATCTGCTGGGCGTTCTGGCGCATGGCGCTGTTGCCATCGGCAGCCTGGCTCACCACGCCGGCCGACAGCGTGGCCACGTCAGGCACGCGGGTGGCCTCGGCATTGGCCGAGATGTTCAGCAGCGTGCCCTCGGCCGGTGCGGCGATCGATGGCGAGGACGGAGCGGCATGGGCGGTCATCGAGGTTCCAAGGGCGAGGGACAGGGCGAGCAGCAGCGGGGTGGCAGTCAGGCGCATGGGATCTCCTTGTTGTGCCGTTGAGGGTGGTGTCGTAGCGATGAACGCGTTGTGAGTCCGTTCGGGGTTGAACGCGTTCCGGGACGGGTTGCCGACGATTCAGGTGGCGGCCTCAGGTTATGCTGTGCCGATGCTCTACCTAGCTTCCCGCTCCCCCCGACGCAACCAGCTGCTGGCCCGACTCGGACGCCCCTTCCAGGCATTGGATCTGGAGGTCGTCGAGCAGCGTGCGCCCGCTGAAAGCGCCGAACAGTACGTCTGCCGGGTCGCCGCCGACAAGGCGCGCGCCGGCCTGGCCCGGGTGCTGGCCAATGACCCGCAGGCGAGGGTGCTTGGTTCGGACACCGAGGTGGTGCTGCATGGCGAGGTGTTTGGAAAGCCCGCCGACGCTGCCGATGCCCGGGGGATGCTGGCGCGTCTTGCCGGGCGTACCCACCAGGTGATGACGGCCGTAGTGGTGGTCGGCGCGGACGGGCTGGACAGCGAACTGGTCATTTCCGAAGTGACCTTCGCCCCGATCGACGCTGCCGACATCGCCGCCTATGTCGCCACCGGCGAACCGCTGGACAAAGCCGGTGCCTACGCCATCCAGGGCGGGGCCGAGCGCTGGATCGAGCACCTGTCCGGCAGCTACTCCGGCGTCATGGGGCTGCCGTTGCTGCACACCGATCGTTTGCTGGCGCGCTGCGGCGTGCCGGCCCCCACCGCCGATGCCGCCAGGGAGGCTGCAGATGTCTGAGGAAATCCTGGTCAACGTGACCCCGCGCGAGACCCGGGTCGCGGTGATCGAAAATGGCATGCTGCAGGAACTGCACATCGAGCGTGGCTGGCGCCGGGGTGTGGTCGGCAACATCTACAAGGGCAAGGTGCAGCGGGTCATGCCCGGCATGCAGGCCGCCTTCGTCGAAGTCGGGCTGGAGCGCGCCGCGTTCCTGCACGCCAATGACGTGGTGCGGCCGGCGCCGGTGGCCAGTGCCGATACCGAGAACACCACCCTGCCGCCGCCGGCCAGCGTGCCGATTGTCGAGCTGCTGCGTGACGGCCAGGACATCGTCGTGCAGGTGGTGAAGGACCCGATCGGCACCAAGGGCGCACGCCTGACCACGCAGATCAGCATTCCCTCGCGCTACATGGTGCTGCTGCCGCAGTCCAAGGTGGTGGGCGTGTCGGCGCGCATCGAGGACGAAGCCGAGCGCGCCCGCCTGAAGGCGCTGGTGACCGAGCTGTCGGCGCAGCACGGCGGCTACGGCTACATCGTGCGCACCAACGCCGAAGGCCAGCCGGCCGAGGCCATCGCCGAGGACATCGCCTACCTGTCGCGCGTGTGGAACGTGGTCGAGCGCCGTGGCCGCGAAGCGCCCTCGTGCAGCATCATCTATGAAGACCTGAGCCTGCCGCTGCGTTCGGTGCGCGACCTGATCCGCAAGGATGTGGACAAGGTGAAGGTGGACTCGAAGGAGACCTTCGGCCAGCTGCAGGCCTTCGTCGCCAAGTACATGCCGGTGCTGGCCGAGAAGCTGGAGCTGTATTCCGGCGATCGCCCGATCTTCGACATGTTCGGGGTGGAGGACGAGATCGGCCGCGCGCTGGACAAGCAGGTGCCGTTGAAATCCGGTGGCTACCTGGTGATCGACCAGACCGAGGCGATGACCACCATCGACGTCAATACCGGTTCGTTCCTCGGCCAGCGCAACCTGGAAGAAACGGTGTTCCGCACCAACCTGGAGGCTGCGCAGGCGGTGGCGCGGCAGCTGCGGCTGCGCAACCTGGGCGGCATCATCATCATCGACTTCATCGACATGGATGATGCCGAGCACCGCCGCCAGGTGCTGCGCACGCTGGAAAAGGCGCTTGCGCGCGACCATGCCAAGACAACAGTCTATGACTTCTCGCCGCTGGGCCTGGTGGAGATGACCCGCAAGCGCACGGTGGAAAGCCTGGAGCGCCAGCTGTCGGAAACCTGCCCGCAGTGCAGCGGCCGCGGCAGCATCAAGACCACCGAGACGGTGACCTACGAGATCTTCCGCGAGATCACCCGCGCGGTGCGCCAGTTCGACGCCGCGCGCCTGCTGGTGATCGCCTCGACCAAGGTGGTCGCGCGCATCACCGACGAGGAATCGGCGGCGGTGGCCGAGCTGGAGGAATTCCTCGGCAAGAGCATCCGCTTCCAGGCGGACGAGCAATACCTGCAGGAGCAGTTCGATGTCGTTCTGCTCTGATCCTCGCCGGCTGCAGGCCGGCGGTGGCCGATGAGCGCGCCGCCGCGCCTGCGACTGCGAAGGATCCGCCGTCATCTCATTGCCGCCTGCGCGGTGGGCCTGGTCGGGCTGGCACTGCTGGTGGGCACCCTCAGCCAGCTGCTGCCGCTGGCCGAGCGCCACCCCGACAGGATTGCGGCCTGGCTGAGCGAACGTGCCGGCCAGCCGGTGCGTTTCGACCAGCTGCAGACGGCCTGGACCCGTCGTGGCCCGTTGCTGCAGCTCAAAGGCCTGCATATCGGCGCGGGCCGCGGCCTGGCCATTGGCGAGGCCGAGGTGCTGGTATCGATGTACAGCGGCCTGTTGCCTGGCCGTTCGCTGACCGAGTTGCGCCTGCGTGGGCTGGCGCTGGATCTGCAGCAGGATGCAAGCGGTCGCTGGTCGGTGCGTGGGCTGCCACAGTCCGCCGACGGTGGAGATCCGCTGGATGCGCTGCGCCGGCTGGGCGAGCTGCAGGTGATCGGGGGGCGCCTGGGCGTGCACTCGCCGACGTTGGGCATCGACACCACGCTGCCGCGCATCGACCTGCGCCTGCGGGTCAATGGCGATCGCCTGCGCGTGGGCGTGCGCGCCTGGGCCCAGGCCGAAGCGCTGCCATTGACTGCGGTGCTGGATGTGGACCGCACGCGTGGCAACGGCGAGGCCTGGCTGGGCGCCGATCCGGTCGATTTCCATGCCTGGTCTCCGCTGTTGGCGGCCGGCGGTGTGCGCCTGCGCGAGGGCAAGGGCGAACTCAACCTGTGGTTGACCCTGCGCGAATTCGTGCCGGTGGCGGTGACCACGGATTCGGACCTGCGCGACGTGCGCATCGATGGCGCACCGATACCCGGCATGGCGGCGCCGCAGCTGCAGCTGCAGCGACTGCAGGCCCGCCTGCGCTGGCAGCGCCAGGCCGAGGGCTGGGCGCTGCAGGTACCGCGCCTGCGGCTGAAGAATGAAGACGGCGAGCAGCGCCTCGATGGCCTGCAGCTGCAGGTCGGCAAACAGCTGCGGGTGCGTTCCGGTGAAGTGCAGGCCGGCATCGCGCTGCGTGCGCTGGCCCTGAGCGATCGCCTTGAGCCGGGCCTGCGTCGCTGGCTGTTCCTGTCCAGGCCGCAGCTGGACGTGCGCGCGTTGCAGCTGGCCGGCGAACGCGATGGCCCATTGTGGGCGCAGGGTGAACTGCAGTCGCTGGGCTTTGCAAGCGTCGGCAATTCACCGGGGCTGCGCGGCCTTGGCGGGCGTTTCGAAGGCGATGCCAACGGCTTCAGCCTGCAGCTGCAGCCGCAACGGCAGCTGCAGTTCGATTGGCCCACCGGCTTCGGCGTGCGCCACGACCTGCAGCTGGCCGGGCAGATCGTGGGCTGGCGCGACGAGGGCGGTGGTTGGCGGATCGGGACGCCGGCGATGCGTGTGGAAGGTACCGACTATGCGGCCGACGTGCGCGGCGGTGTGTGGTTCCAGGGCGACGGTACGCGGCCGTGGCTGCAGCTGGCCGCCAAGCTGGACGACGTGCCGATGACGGCGGCCAAGCGCTTCTGGATCCACTCCAAGATGAGCAAGGGCGCCACCGACTGGCTGGACATGGCACTGGCCGGCGGCCAGGTACGTGGCGGCGTCGGCCTGGTCACCGGTGACCTGGACGACTGGCCGTTCGACAACAACGATGGCCGCTTCGAGGCCACCGGCCACATCACCAATGGCGACATCCGCTTCCAGCATGATTGGCCGCTGATGAGCCAGGTCGATGCCGATATCGCCTTCATCGGCCCCGGCTTCGACATGCATGGGCGCGGCGACCTGGCCGGCGTGGCGGTGCAGAAGTTCGAGGCGGGCATCCAGGATTTCGGGCAGCAGCCGCTGTACGTGCGCGCCGATGCACAGAGCGAGGCCGGCAGACTGCTGGCCATGCTGCGGCAGAGCCCGCTGCACAAGGACTATGGCGATACCCTGGACAACCTCACCGCAGCGGGCCCGACGCATGTGACCTTCGATCTGCTGCAACCGCTGCACCACGATGAAGGCGGTGGCCATCTGCAGGGGACGGTTGACCTGGCCGGCGTGAAGCTGGTCGACAAGCGTTTCCAGCTCGCCTTCGACAACATGCACGGGCAGGCGCGCTACAGCAATGGCGGTTTCGATGCCGAGGAACTGTCGGTGCGCCACCTCGGCCAGGACGGCCGCCTGAGCCTGCGTGCTGGTGGCTACGTGCACGACAGCAGACTGGCCTTCGAATCGAAGCTGTCGGCCACGCTTGACGCCGGCGTGCTGATCGACCGCGCACCGGAGATGGCCTGGCTCAAGCCCTACATCACCGGGACCTCGCCGTGGACCATCGCGGTCAACCTGCCCAAGGTGGCGCCAGGTGCTCCTGCGCCGCCCAGCGAGCTGCGCTTGAGCTCCGATCTGGTCGGCACCCGGCTGGATCTGCCGGCGCCGCTGGACAAACCGGCTGCCGAGCCGCTGGCGACCACCGTGGCCGCACAGCTGCCGATGGGTGCCGGCCGCATCGATGTGGCGTTCGGCCAGCGCCTGGCGCTGGCCGCGCGCAGCCACAACAACCAGACCGGCGTGCAGGTGACGCTGGGCAGCGACCATGTCGATCGCGAGCCGCCGCCCAGCGGATTGACCGTCAACGGCCGCAGCCCGACCTTGGACGCATTGGAGTGGATCGGCCTGGCGCGGGGCGGCAGCGATGACAACACGATGCCGCTGCGTGCGGTGGACGTGCAGGTCGGTCAATTGAAGCTGATCGGTGGCGTTTTCGAGCAGACCCGGTTGCAGCTGCATCCGGGCGCGCAGGCGCTGGACGTGCGCCTGGCGGGCCCGTCGCTGGCCGGGCGCCTGACTGTCCCCAATGCTGACGGCGGCACCATCAGCGGCCAGCTCGACCGTGTGCACTGGCAATCGCTGCCGGCAGCTCCGGATGCACCGGCCGCACCGGCCCGGGTCCAGGCCGGCGCCAACGATATGGACCCGGCCAAGCTGCCGCCGTTCGCGCTGGACATCGCCGACCTCAAGTTCGGCAAGGTGGTGCTGGGCCAGGCGGTGCTGCGCACACGACCGTTGGCCAATGGCCTGAACGTGGACGAGCTGCGCTTCCGCGCGCCGGACCAGGAGATCGACATCAGCGGTCGCTGGCTGGGCCGTGCCGGCGGAGCCCGCACCGAGCTGACCGCCCAGGTGCGCAGCGAGGATCTGGGCGGACTGATGCAGAACCTGGACTACGGCGGCCAGCTGCGTGGTGGCTCCGGCCAGGCCCAGCTGCAGGCCACCTGGAGCGGGGGGCCGTCGGACTTCCAGCTGGGCAACCTGCAGGGCCGCCTGGACCTGCACGCACGCAACGGCCAGCTGCTGGAGCTGGAGCCGGGTGCTGGCCGCGTGCTGGGCCTGCTCAGCGTGACCCAGCTGCCGCGGCGCCTGATGTTCGACTTCCGCGACTTCTTCTCCAAGGGCTTCGCGTTCAACCAGATCGACGGCAGCATGCAGTTCGGCCAGGGCATGGCGCGCACCGACAAGGTGCTGATCGAAGGCCCGGCAGCCAACATCACCATCCGCGGCCAGGCCGACCTGCGCAACCAGCAGTTCGACCAGACCATCGACGTCAACCCGCGTGCCGGCAACCTGCTGACCGTGGTGGGGGCAGTGGCCGGTGGCCCGGTGGGAGCGGCGTTGGGCGCGGCCACCAATGCGGTATTGTCCAAGCCGTTGGGCGAGATTGGCGCCCGTACCTACAAGGTGACCGGTCCATGGAAGGAGCCCAAGGTGGAAGTGATCGAACGCAGCCGCGACAAGGCTCCACCACCCGCGCCGGCACCGGCGCCGGCCATTCCACCGACCGTCACCGGCCTGCCGCGCCCGCGGTGAGCGCGGCCTTCCTGTTCACGGGGCTTGCCTGAGCGCCCCCGCATCCCCAGATCGAGAACCATGACTGACATCGCCCTGACGCTTGCCCAAGACCGCCTGCTGCGCCCCGGCGGCCTGGATACCGCTGGCCTGGAGCGCACCTTCGGCCAGTTGCTTGGCCCCGGTGTGGACTTCGGTGATCTTTACTTCCAGCATGCCCGCCGCGAGAGCTGGAGCGTGGAAGACGGCATCGTCAAGGATGGCGCCCATTCCATCGAACAGGGCGTGGGCGTGCGGGCAATTTCCGGCGAAAAGACCGGCTTCGCCTATTCCGATGACATCCACGCCGACGCGCTGCTGGCGGCGGCGCAGTCGGCACGTGCGATCTCACGCGAAGGCGGTGCCCAATCCGGGCGATCGCTACTGCGTGGCAACGCGCGCGCGCTGTACCCGGCGCTGGACCCGATCGATGGTATCGGCAACGAGGCCAAGGTCGAGGTGCTCAAGCGCCTGGATGGCTACCTGCGTGCCGCCGACCCGCGCGTGAAGCAGGTGATGGTGAGCCTGTCCGGCGGCGTCGACACGGTGCTGATCGCACGCAGCGACGGTGTGCTGGGTGCTGATGTGCGGCCGCTGGTGCGCCTGAACGTACAGGTGATCGTCGAGCACCACGGTCGCCGCGAGTCCGGCTATGCAGGCGGCGGTGGCCGCTACGGGTATGAAGAACTGTTTGCGGACGGGCGCCCCGAGGCCTTCGCCCGCGAGGCGCTGCGCCAGGCGCTGGTGAACCTGGACGCCGTTCCGGCTCCGGCCGGGGTGATGCCGGTGGTGCTCGGTCCGGGCTGGCCGGGCGTGCTGCTGCATGAAGCGGTTGGCCACGGGTTGGAAGGCGACTTCAACCGCAAGGGCACCAGCGTCTACGCGGGCCGCATCGGTGAGCGCGTTGCCGCCCCGGGCGTGACCATCGTCGATGACGGCACGCTGGACGGACGCCGCGGTTCGTTGAACATCGACGACGAGGGCCATCCCAGCCAGTGCACCACGCTGATCGAGGACGGCATCCTGGTCGGCTACATGCAGGACAGCCTCAATGCGCGCCTGATGGGCGTGGCGCCTACCGGCAATGGCCGCCGCGAATCATTCGCGCACATGACCATGCCGCGCATGACCAACACCTACATGCGTGCCGGCCAGCACGACCCGCAGGAGATGATCCGTTCGGTGAAGAAGGGCCTGTACGCGGTCAACTTCGGCGGCGGCCAGGTCGACATCACCAGCGGCAAGTACGTGTTCTCGGCGACCGAGGCCTACCTGATCGAGGATGGCCGCGTCACCACGCCGGTGAAGGGCGCGACCCTGATCGGGAACGGTCCGGAAACCATGCAGAAGGTGCGCATGGTCGGCAATGACCTGGCCTTGGACGAGGGCGTGGGCGTCTGCGGCAAGGACGGGCAGAGCGTGCCCGTGGGTGTCGGCCAGCCCTCGCTGCTGATCGAGGGCATCACCGTCGGCGGTACCCAGGCCTGAGCCGGGCGATGGCCAGCGCCACCGCCCCGACCGGCGCGGACTCAGTCCTCGTCGGCTTCGTCGGTCTCGACGTGGCCGGCGTCTTCGTCGCCCGCCGTCTTCAGGCCAAGCGCGGCCGGCAGCATCAGGCCGCGCAGCACCTGGAAAATCTCACGGTAGGCGCGCGGCGGCTTGTTCCTAGCCTTTTCGGCCTGCGCGTTGCGCACCAGCGTGCGCAGCTGCTGGCGATCGGCCTGCGGATAATCGTCGAGAAGGGCCGCCAGTGCCTTGTCACCCTCGGCCAGCAGGCGGTCGCGCCAGTCCTCAACGCGATGCATCATTGCCACTTCGCGGCGGCCGGTCTCGCTGTTGGCGTCCAGCGCGTCGCGGATCGCATCCAGCGTGGCCTCTTCTTCGCGCCGCATGTGCTTGGCCAGGAACGCCAGCTGGCGCTTGTGGGCGATGTGGGCGGTGATGCGCTTGCACTCGGCGATATGCGGCAGCAGGTCTTCCGGGATCGGCAGGCGCGCCAGCTGGGCCGGGGTCAACGACACCAGCTTCTCGCCCAGGGCCAGGACGTCGAGCGCGTCGCGCCGGTTCTGGCTGCGGCTCTTGTCGTGGAATTCACCGGTTTCTTCGTCGCGTCCGCGCATCGTCCATACCTGATTTCAAAAAAGTCGCCCGGCGTGATGCCGGGCCCAACCCGTACAGGATAAAGCATTGAACGTGATCGCCCCTGAAGTGGCCGTCGGCGACGACAGCGCGGCCCGGCTGGAACGGCTGGCCGACCTCTCCCAGCAGCTGCTCGACCGTGCCCGCGCGCTGGGCGCCAGCCAGGCCGAGGTCAGCTGCAGCGAGGATCGTGGCCTGGAGGTCAATGTCCGCCTTGGCGAGGTTGAGACCGTGCAGTCCACCCGTGACCGCGGTATCGCCGTCACCGTCTATTTCGGGCAACGCAAGGGCAGTGCCAGCACTGGCGACCTGAACGAGGCCAGCCTTGCCGCCACGGTCGAACAGGCCTGTGCGATCGCCCGGCATACCGAAGATGACCCGGCTGCCGGCTTGGCCGAGGCCGCGTTGATGGCCACCGACTTCCCGGATCTGGATGCCTGGCACCCGTGGGCGCTGCAGGCCGACGAGGCGGTGGACCTGGCCCTGGCCTGTGAGAACGCAGGCCGCGAGGCCGATGCGCAGATCCGCAATTCCGACGGCGCTTCGGTGTCAAGCATGCAGAGCCTGTCGGTCTATGCCAATTCGCATGGTTTCATCGGCCGTGAGCGCGGCACCCATCATTCGGTGGGCTGTGCGCTGATTGCCGGCCAGGGCGATGGCATGCAGCGCGATGGCTGGTACACCAGTGCGCTGGCCCGCGAGGATCTGGAGGAGGTGGGCCTGGTCGGTCGTCGTGCTGCCGAGCGCACCGTCGCCCGCCTGCAGCCTCGCTCGATGGCCACCGGCAGCATGCCGGTGTTGTTCGCCCCGGAAGTGGCGCGCAGCCTGGTCGGCCACCTGTTGTCGGCGGTGTCCGGCGGTGCCCTGTACCGCCAGGCCAGCTTCCTGCTGGACAGCGTCGGCCTGCAGTTGTTCCCCGGCTGGATGCAGATCGAGGAACTGCCTCACCTGCGCCGTGGCCTGCGTTCGGCCGCCTTCGATGGCGATGGCGTGGCCACCCGAGCTTCGGCGCTGGTCCGTGACGGCGTCCTGCAGCGCTACGTGCTGGGCAGCTACTCGGCACGCAAGCTGGGCCTGCAGACCACCGCCAATGCCGGTGGCGTGCACAACCTGCAGTTGGCCGCCAATGCTGGCGCGCTGCAGGACATCGCCCGGCAGATGGGCAATGGCCTGCTGGTGACCGAGCTGATGGGGCAGGGCGTCAACGGGGTGACCGGCGACTATTCGCGGGGCGCCGGCGGCTTCCGCGTCGAGAATGGCGAGATCCAGTATCCGGTGGATGGCATCACCATCGCCGGCAACCTGCGCGAGATGTTCAGCAGCATCGAAGCGGTGGGCAGTGATGTTGACCCGCGCTCGCACATCCGCACCGGCTCGATCCTGGTGGGGCGGATGACCATTGCCGGTAATGATTGATGGCGTCGATGGCGTAAGCTATGCCCGCCTGACGCAGCCAGCTTGGTGCTGGTGGGTCAAGACCACCCAATGAAAAGGAGTTTTGTCGTGAGCGAATTCGATAACGTCCCGCCGCCGCCGGCGACCACCGAGGCCCCGGCCGACCAGCGCACGATGGCGCTGGCTGCGCACCTGCTGGGCATCTTCACCGGCTTCATCGGCGCGCTGATCATCTGGTTGATCAACAAGGATGATGCGGGCAAGGCCTTTGTGACCGACCAGGCCAAGGAAGCGCTGAACTTCCAGATCACCGTGGCCATCGCCATGGTCATCTGCATGATCCTGACCATCGTCGTCATCGGCGCGATCCTGATGCCGATCGTTGGTCTGGTCAGCCTGGTGTTCTGCATCATTGCCGCCGTCAAGGCCAACAACGGCGAGGCGTACCGCTACCCGTTCGCGCTGCGCCTGATCAAGTAAGTTCGTCCGCACGCGGATACATGCAACGCCCGGCATTGCCGGGCGTTGTTGTTTGGCGCTCGTGCCGGGCCAAGCGCGGTGAGCGCAGTGCGGCAGCGTCGCCGCCAGCAATCAGTGATTGCGCTCCACCGCCAGCGTTGCCAGCGCGCGCAGCGGATCGGCTTCCTCGCCATGGCCGGCCAGGGTTGCCTGCATGCGCGCTGCCAGTTCGCGCAGCTGTGCTTTGGCGCCGTCCATGCCCAGCAGCGCCGGGAAGGTGCTCTTTTCCTGTGCCTGGTCCTTGCCGGCGGTCTTGCCCAGTTGTTCAGAACTGGCTTCCACATCCAGGATGTCATCGCGGACCTGGAAGGCCAGGCCGAGTGCATCGGCGAAACTGTCGAGCTGGGCCAGCTGCGGTTCGTGGGCCTGGCCGCACAGCGCACCCATGCGCACCGCCGCGCGGATCAGTGCGCCGGTCTTCAGTGCATGCATGCGGGTCAGTGCCGCCAGGGTCTGTTGCTGGCCGGTGGCATCGATGTCCAGCGCCTGGCCGCCGCACATGCCGGAGGCACCGGACGCGTGGGCCAGGGTCTGCAGGCAGGCCACGCGCAGCGTGGCCGTCAGCGGCGCATCGGCCAGCAGGCCAAAGGCACGGGTCTGCAGGGCGTCACCGGCGAGGATGGCGGTAGCTTCGTCGAAGGCGATGTGGGTGGTCGGCTTGCCGCGGCGCAGGGCATCGTCGTCCATCGCCGGCAGGTCGTCATGCACCAGCGAATAGGCGTGGATGAGCTCGACGGACATCGCGGCCGCGTCCAGGTGATCCAGTTGCGCGCCGAACAGGTGGCCACTGGCGTACACCAGCAGCGGCCGCATGCGCTTGCCGCCACCCAGCACCGAGTAGCGCATCGCCTGGTGCAGGCGTTGCGGGGCCTCGGCGGGCGAGGGCAGGGCGGCGTCGAGCTGGCTCTCGATGCGGTCGCGCCAGCGCGCGAACAGGGCTTCAGCCGTCATGGCTGGGCGGATCGAACGGCTCGGATGCTTCCGGCTGCGCCGGATCGCTGAGCAGGCGCACGCGCAGTTCGGCCTGTTCCAGCGCCTGCTGGCACTGGCGATACAGACCGACGCCACGTTCGTAAGCACTGAGCGAGGCTTCCAGGCTCAGCTCGCCGGTTTCCATCTGCTCCACCAGCTGTTCCAGCGATTCAAGCGACTGCTCGAACTGGGCGACCGGGGAGGCGTTTTCGGGGGACTTCTTGGCCATGCGGCAAGTGTGGACGGGCTGCGCGCGGGGGTCAATTCACCAGCCGCCGGGACGCCAACGCAGCTGTGCCCCGTTCGCCTGCAACCAGGCCTGCAGGGGCGCGGCGATGACCACGTCGGCGGCGGCGAGCAACTGCGGGCCATCGAAGATCAACGGCAGCTGCGCGCGGCGCCACGGGGCAAGACGCTCACGTTGCAGGCAGTCCTTCAGCGCGTGCGAATGCTGGCGACCGGGTAGCAGGATGCGCTCACCGCCCGCGCGCGCACGTACCTGCAATGGGCGTTCGAAGGCCGGGGCGCCCTGCAGGCGCAGTTGTCCGCCATCGGGCAGCGCCAATGGCGCGCGTCCGTCCCATTCGGCCTGCCACGCGGGGGGGAGCGCAGGTAGCCGGGCTGGCAGCAGGTAGGCGTGGTCGCGCCATTGCTGGATCGCGTGATCGTGCCAGCGCACACGGGCCTGGCGATCGTTGCCGGCCGGCAGCAGTTCGTCCAGCGCCTGTTTCAGCACCGTGGCCGGCAACGGTGCTGCAGCATGGCCCAGCACCCAGGCGCGCAGCACGCGTGCGGCGCGGCCCGGCGACACTTGGCGCAGAAGTTCCAATGACAGCACGCGCGGTGCCACTTCCAGATGCGCGATCAGCTCGGCGTCTTCCTCGTCCAGCAGTTCGCGGGTCTGCCGGCAATGCGTCGCGCTGCCGGCCAATGCCGACGCCGCGTGCGGCCAGCGCTGGCGCAGCAACGGCAGCACCTGCAGGCGCAGGAAGTTGCGATCGGCGTGGTCGTGGCCATTGCTGGGGTCTTCGATCCAGCGCAGCGCGTGCTGCCGCGCGTAGTCGAGCAGTGCGCTGCGTGGCACCGCCAGCAGCGGCCGCCATAGAGGCTGTTCGCCAAGGCGGCTGTGTGCGGACATCGCGGCAAGGCCATCGACGCCGGATCCGCGCAGGGCCCGCAGCAGGAAGGTCTCGGCCTGATCGTCCTGGTGCTGCGCCAGTGCCAGTGTTTCGCCGTCGCGCAGTTCGGCGGCGAACGCTGCACGTCGTGCCTGCCGCGCCGCGCCTTCAAGGCCGAGGCCCGCGCGCTTGTCGACCTGCACGTGATGCACGGCCAGTTCAATGCCCAGTGCCGCGCATTGCTGCTGGCAATGCAGCACCCAGGCGTCCGCATCGGCCTGCAGGCCATGGTGTACGTGCACCGCACGCAGCGCCGTGCCGGAGGCCTGTGCGCAGCGCCACAGCCAGTGCAGCAGCACGGTCGAGTCGACACCGCCGCTGTAACCCACCAGCAGCGGCGCATCCAGCGGAACGAGGGCAGGGAAGGCAGTCACGGCGGCAAGTATAGGGTGGGGTTTGCTTGGCAGGGCTGCGCCCTGCACCTGCTACGAGCCAGAGCAACAGCAACAGCTGGTCTGCTGAGGGATGGCGGGGTGGGTCCGGTTGCGGGGGACGCTGCAAGTACGTCCATGTAAGCTCGGTCGCCGCATCCATGCGGCTCACGCCCCCGCAACCGGACCCACCCCGCCTTCGACAGATTGCCGCGATCTGTCGGAACGGCGTCTTGCACCGCTTTGGTAGGTGTCGACCTTGGTGGACACAGTAGATCCACGCCATGCGTGGATGACTCATTCGATATCTGACAGATGTGTCGACCAAGGTCGACACCTACCAACAGCCGCCGGAAAACTGTCGAAGGTTGGGCACTGTGGGTTTGCGGGGTGTGAGCCGCATGGATGCGGCGACCAAGGCTACATGGACGTACTCGCGCCGTCCCCGCACACCCACAGTGCCCCGCCATCCCACGGAATGCACGCTGTTGCTGTTGCTTCCGGCCGTTGCCGTTGCCGTTGCGTCTGCAGGTGCAGGGCGCAGCCCTGCCGAAAACCCTACTTCACCCGACGGCCCGAACGGTCGATGCGGAACCACTCTCCGCCTTCCATCGGCGTGTGGCCATCGGCATCCGGCGTACCACGACGGCAACCATTGCAGACCTCGGCGACGCCGTCCTGGAACGGCCATGCGAAATCGAACGTGCCGGGTACCACCTGGCGGAACGTCAGGTCGAAGTAACCCACACGGTTGCCTACGCGGGCGCGCAGCAGGCCTTCCTGCGGCGTTTCCGGGCCGTTGTCCCAGGTCAGCACCGGCAGGCTGCGGCCCTTGCGGTCGACGTAGTGGAAACCCTGGTCGGCGTACACCACTGCCAGACCGTGGTCGTCGTAATTCAGGGCCTTCAGCGTGTCGGCACTGATCTTCGGCCGGTGATCGATCACCTCGCAGTTGGGCAGCGGCCACAACCCGTGTTCGTCGGTCAGCAGCTTGCATGCCGGTGCCTGTGCCGCTGCAGTGGCGCTGACCAGCATGCCAAGCAGGGCCAGCGACCGCGCGAAGCGGCCGCTGGCAGCGTCAGGGCGGGCCTGCCGTGCGATCACTTGGCCTCGGCCTTGCGCTCGAACGCGGTCGGTGCCGGCAGCTGCACCGGCACGCCCTTGTCATCGCAGGTGCCGGCCTGGCACAGGCGCTCGCGCAGGGCCGGGGTGGCCTGCACGATCATGTGATAGATCGCGTTCTGTTCCAGCGTGCCGCGGATCGCCTTGCTGCCCGGGCCGCGTGCCCAGATGCCGACGTCCTCGCCACCGTGCGATTCGGACTTCATCGGCACCAGCGCTTCCTGCATGTAGTCCGGATGCTCGGTGTCGACCTCGCGCAGGTTCGGGCGGCCGTTGGCCGGTTCGAAGCTGCTCGGGTTGTGCGGATAGCGCTTCGGGCCGGCCGGCTGCTGGTTGCTGCTGCCGGTGTGGCCCGGGCCATTGGCGTAGCTCAGCGTGGTGTACGGCTGGCCGGTGCCGTCCAGTGCGTAGTCCAGCTTGCCGGCGCCATCTTCGCCGCCCTTGTCCTTCACCTTGCCCAGGATCGGGTTGCCGCGCGCCGGGTAGCCGACGAAGTTCAGCGTGTGCGAGTGGTCGGCGGTAACGATGATCAGGGTGTCGTCGGCCGAGGTCAGCTCGCTGGCCACGCGCACCGCATCGGACAGCGCCACGGTTTCGGTCAGTGCACGGTAGGCGTTGCCGCTGTGGTTGGCGTGATCGATGCGTGCGCCTTCGATCATCAGCACGTAGCCTTCCGGGTGCCTCGACAGATTCTTGATCGCCGCTGCGGTCAGTTCGGCCAGGCTCGGCTCACCGCCCGGATCCTGCGGGCGCTCGTACTCGTAGCGCATGTGGTCCGGTTCAAACAGGCCGAGGATCGCCGGTGCGTTGGCGGCGGCGGCCAGCTGCTTGCTGTTCCACACGTAGGCGCCGTGCGGATGGGCCTGCTGCCATTCCTGCACCAGGCTGCGCCCATCCAGTCGCTGGCCGACCTTGTCGTCGTACTCCGGGTCGCGCTCTTCCACGGTGGTGAATTCCCCGCGCCCGCCGCCGAGGGCGACCAGCGGGCCGCGCCCGTAGCGCGAAGTCGACAGCAGTTGCTGGGCGATGTCCTTGCAGCCGGCCGCCTTCGCCGCTTCAGTCAGGTCGGTATCGTTTTCCCAGTTGCGCTCGGGCGAGTGCGCGTAGGTCGCGGCCGGGGTGGCATGGGTCAGGCGCGCGGTGGACACCACGCCGGTGGCCAGGCCGGCGCTGTCGGCCAGCTGAAGCCAGGTCAGCAGGCCCTTGGACAGGCTGTCGGCACAGTCGGTGCGGCTGCCGGCGCTGACGCCGATCGCACCCATGTGGGTCTTCACACCGGTGGTGATGGCGGTCATGGTGCCGGCCGAATCCGGGGTCTGCGAATCGGTGTTGTAGGTCTTGCTGAACGCCGTGGCCGGGAAGCGCTCCCAGGACAGCAGGTTCTCTTCACCGGAGCCCCCCTTGCGCTGGCCCTCGTAGATGCGCGAGGCGGCCACGGTGGTCAGGCTCATGCCGTCGCCGAGGAACAGGATGACGTTCTTGGCCTTGCCGGACATCGCGCCGTTGGCGGCGGCCTGGGCAGCGCCGCTGCGGTACCACCACTGCGGGGTTTCGCCGGCCGGATGGGCGACGGGATCGACGGCGACCTTCAGGCCGGCCGGGGCAGAGGCGGGGGTGGTGCTGGCGCAGGCGCCTAGCAGCAGGGTGGTGGCGCAGGCGGCCAACAGGGAGACGGAACGGCGCATGGACGCTGGGATCTCACAAACTGTAACGGGACGTTCATTATGCCCGCCCTCGCAAGGCACGCCGATGACACACTGATTTGCCGGTCGGGCGGTCGTTCCCCAGCCGTTGATGGGCTATCGTGCCAGCATCCCTTCCTTCCCTCTGGATTGCCTATGAAGCTGGTCTCTGCCTGGCTGCGGATTCCATTCTGGCAGCGCGTGGTCGGTGGCTTCGTGCTCGGCGCGCTGGCCGGCTGGGCGCTCGGCCCGGCCGCGGAAACGTGGTTCGGCCCGCTTGGCGAGCTGTACGTCACCCTGATCAAGATGATCGCCGTGCCGCTGGTGTTCTTCGCGGTGATCAATGCGATCTCGTCGCTGCACGGCCAGAAGTCGGTTGCCGCGCTCAGTGGCCGCACCTTCCTGTGGTTCGTGATCACTGCTGCTTTGGCGGTGTGCGTCGGCCTGGGCGTGGGCACCGTGCTGCAGCCCGGCGCCGGTGGCCTGCAGCTGACGATGGCCAGCAATTACGTGCCGCGCGAAGTGCCCAGCGTGGTGCAGGTGCTGCTGGACGTGGTACCGGCCAATGTCTTCTATGCGCTGTCCGGTATCGGCACCAAGGTCAACGCGGCCGGCGAAACCGTGCTGGCCGCCGGCCGTGGCTCGATCCTGCCGGTCATCTTCTTCGCTGGCCTGGTCGGCTTCGCCATCGTCAAGCTCGGCGAGAAGGTGACCGAGGCGCGCAAGCTGGTCGGCCAGATGAGCGACATCATGATCCAGGTGACCCGCTTCGTGCTGGAAGTCACCCCGATCGGCACCTTTGGCCTGATCGCCGGTCTGGTCGGCAGCTACGGGTTCGAGAAGCTGCTGCCGCTGGGGCATTTCGTGCTGGCGCTGTACGTGGCCTGCGCCCTGCACATCGTGGTGGTCTACAGCGCACTGCTGCTGGCGCACGGACTGAACCCGCTGAAGTTCTTCCGCGGTGCGGCGCCGGGCATGCAGGTTGCGTTCGTCAGCTCTTCCAGCTTCGCGGCGATGCCGGTGGCATTGCGTTCGATCACCCACAACCTGGGCGTGAACAAGGATTACGGTTCGTTTGCGGTGCCGCTGGGCGCCAGCATCAAGATGGACGGCTGCGGCGCGATCTACCCGGCGCTGTGCGCGGTGTTCATCGCACAGTACAGCGGTGTGCCGCTGACTCCGGAGCAGTACGTGGTGGTGCTGATCGCCTCGGTGCTGGGCAGCTTCGGTACCGCCGGCGTGCCGGGTACTGCGGTGATCATGGCCACGGTGGTGCTGAGTGCGGCCAACCTGCCGCTGGAGACCATCGGCTACCTGTATGCCATTGATCGCATCCTGGACATGATGCGCACGATGACGAACGTGACGGGCCAGATGCTGGTACCGGTGATCGTGGCCAAGGAGACCGGGCTGCTTGACCAGGCGGTGTACGACAACCCGTCCAGCAACGTGGGCGTGGATGATCCCGACCCGACACCACCGCGCGCCTGAGGTGGTGTGCTGAATTGAAAGGCCCGCCCTGACCGGCGGGCCTTTTGTTTGGGGGATGGCCGAGGCGGTGTCGGCCAAGGCGGCCTCCGCTTGATCCACACCATGCATGGATGGAGCCGGTGGCGACCAAGGTCGGCAGCCACCCACCATTACGGGCCCAACAAAAAAGCCGCTGCAGGGCAGCGGCTTCTTGCATCAGGCGGCGCTGTAGCGCCAGGGGTCAGAGATCCACCCGGCGGGCCTGCATGAACTTGTTGCCCCAGTAGCCACTGAGCAGGGTGTCCACGCGCACATCCTTGCCCGAGCTGGGGGCGTGCAGGAAGCGGCCGTCGCCGACATAGATGCCGACGTGGTCGACGCGGCCCTTGCGGCCGAAGAAGACCAGGTCGCCCGCCGCCAGCGCGGTGCGGTCGTTGATCAGTTCGGCGTTGTCATCGTGCGCCATCTCGCGCGAGACGCGCGGCAACTCGATGCCCAGCGCCGAACGGAACACATAGCCGACCAGGCCGCTGCAGTCGAAACCGCTGTCCGGGTTGCTGCCACCCCAACGGTACGGGGTGCCCAGCAGGGTCATCGCGCGGCGCAGCAGCGACTGCACCTTGCCGTTGTCGGCGGCGGTGCCGACGACGCTGCCATTGGCGGCGCTGCTGGTGTCGTAGTTGGCGAGCAGGCGGCTGAGGTCACCGGCCACCACGGCCGAACGATCCATCAGCGGAATGGTGTCGTTGGCGGCCAGGTGCGGCAGCAGGGCGGCCAGCGTGGCACTGGCGGCGGCATCGACTCGGCTGCGCTGCGGAGCGGCAGCCTCGGCCTTGGCGGCCGGTCGGGCGGTGCTCTCGGCCACCGGGGCCGGGGTCACATCGGAACGGTTTGGAGCAGTCTGCGACCAGGCCGGAAGGCTGGTCAGGCACAGTGCCAGGCCAAGCAACAGCGGGCGGGCACTACGTGAAGATACGGAAGTCTGGCCTTCGCTTTTCAGGTCGTCAGTCGTCACGCGTCGGTCACAGGAAAAAAACGATGGGGCATCATGCCCTGTAAAAGCGCGGATAAGTTAAAAATTCCGTTATAAAATCGTTATTTATATAGTGACGTATCTCACAGTTTTAGATATATCGCCTGTTCAGCTTAGCGAAGGACACGTTTCGCGCCCGTGTAGTGGTCTTTCCAGTAGGGGCCACTGAGCGAGTCCAGGCGAACCGTACCGCCGGTACTCGGCGCGTGCACAAAACGCCCTTCACCTACATAGATGCCCACGTGGGTGACGCTGCCGCGGCTGCCGAAGAACACCAGGTCGCCGGTGGCCAGGCGTTGCGGATCGATCCTGGGGCCCTGTACCGCCGCCAGGTCGCGCGAGGTGCGCGGCAGCCGCAGGTCCAGCATCTCGCGATAGACATAGGCGACCAGCCCGCTGCAGTCGAAGCCCGAGTCCGGGGTGTTGCCGCCATAGCGGTAGGGCGTGCCGACCAGGCTGATGGCCCGCATCAGCACCGAGTTGGCGGCCTCGGGGTTGTCCGGCACGGTCTTCGGCCAGTTCGCCGTCGGCGGGGGCGGCGCCGGGCGGGTGGCCTTGCCGCCGCCACAGGCGGTCATCAACACGGGCAGGGCCAGCAGCAGGGCCGGGGCGAGAAACCGGCGCGGGCCGGACGAAACTGGCGTGATGTGCATGATCTCCGGATAATGCGCCACCTTGGAATGGCCGTCATGATGGCGGCGTCCCCGTCGGGCGACAACCCGCCCCAACCCGCCTGCCTCCGGCAGATCCAGACAGAGTTGCGCATGAAGATCGAAAAAGACCGCGTTGTCCGCTTCCACTACACCGTTTCCGAAGTCGGCCAGGAGCCGATTGAATCGTCCAAGGACCGCGGCGAGCCGCTGGCGATCCTGATCGGCCATGGCAACATCATCCCGGGCCTGGAAAACGCCATGATGGACAAGGAAGCCGGCGCGACCTTCAGCGTCGACGTCAAGGCGGCCGATGCCTACGGCGAGCGCCGCGAGGGCCTGTCCCAGCGCGTGCCGAAGAAGCACTTCGGCAACACCAAGCTGGCCCCGGGCCAGCAGGTGGTGCTGCAGACCAACTTCGGCCCGCGTGCGGTGACCGTGCAGAAGGTCGGCATGAGCGTCGTGGACGTCGACCTGAACCACCCGATGGCCGGCAAGGACCTGCACTTCGACGTGGAAATCGTCGATGTGCGCGAAGCCGGCAAGGAAGAGCTCGACCACGGCCACGTCCACGGCGACGGTGGTCACCAGCACTGATCGCAGCGCGATCGTGATGGATGCGACGGCCCGCTTCGGCGGGCCGTTGCGTTTCTGGAACATGGCGCGGCCATCCATGGCGCGCGGGCCGGCGGCATAATGGCGGACCTGCCTGACGGACGCCCCGTGAACGCTGTCTCTCCTTCCCTGCAGCCGGTGGCTTCCGGCGAACGCATCGCCGTGCTGGACGTGCTGCGTGGTGCCGCGCTGCTGGGCATCCTGCTGATGAACATCGAGGCCTTCAGCGGTCCGCTGGACCTGGCCTTCACCGGCATTGACTTGCACTGGCGGGGCATCGATTACTGGGCCGACGCCTTCGTCTATGTGTTCGTGCAGGGCAAGTTCTTCACCCTGTTCTCGCTGCTGTTCGGTGCCGGCTTTGCGGTGATGGCGCAACGCGCCGAGGTGGCCGGGCGCGACTTCACCCCGTTCTACCTGCGCCGCAGCGCCGGCCTGCTGCTGATCGGCCTGTGCCACGCGCTGCTGGTCTGGTCCGGCGACATCCTGGTGATGTACGCGTTGGTCTCGTTGCCGTTGCTGGCCTGCCGCGAGGCGCCGCGCAGCTGGCTGCCGTGGATGGGCGTGATCGTCTATCTGGGCGGCGTTGCGCTGATGCTGCTGGTGGGCGCGATGGTGTCGATGGCTTCGGCCGAAGACATGCAGAAGATGCTTGCCGAAGCACAGCAGGCCATCGCGCAGCAGCGCTTGGTGTACGGGCACGGCAGCTGGATGCAGGCCACCGCGCAGCGCCTGCACGAGTTCGGATCGTCGATGGGCGCGCTGCTGATTACCGGTCCGGAAGTGCTGGGCATGTTCCTGATCGGCAGCTGGTTCGCCAGCAGCGGTGCACTGGTATCACCCGAGCGCTTCCCACGGCTGTACGTGCTGTTGCGTTGGGTGGCGCTGCCGCTGGGCCTGGCGGTCACGCTGCTCGGCGTTGCCTGGAAGCCGTATCTGGCACCGGGCGCCTACGACCTGCCGGTGACCGCAGCGATGGCACTGGTGACGATCGGCGGGCTGCCGATGTGCCTGGGTTACCTGGCGTGGATCGTGCGTTGGCGCGCGCGGCTGGGATGGCTGGCGCCGGTGGGGCGCATGGCATTGACCCACTACCTGGCCCAGTCGTTGCTGTGTACCTGGCTGTTCTACCACTATGGCCTGGGCAGGTTCGAGCGGATGCCGCGCAGCGTGCAGTTGCTGTTCGCGCTGCTGGTATTCGCAGCGCAGGTGGCTGTTTCGCACGCGTGGCTGGCGCGCTTCCGCTTTGGTCCGGTGGAATGGCTATGGCGTGCAATGACCTATCGCCAGTGGCCACCGATGCGGCGTGGAGCCGGGCAGGGCTGATCGATGCAGGGCGCGCATCCTCACGTCTGGCTTGCAGCTGGGCATGGCATGCTCGGCATCAGCATGAGCGCTGGCAACGGCCAGCTGATCGCCGATCTCGTCTGCGTCCGTACGCCGGTGATCGACCCTGCCCCCTACCGACCCGAGCGATTCCGATGAGCACTGCACCCTATGACTACGACCTGATCGTCCTCGGCGGCGGCTCCGCCGGCCTGGCCGGTGCGATCCGCGCCGCGCAGCACGGCAAGCGCGTGGCGCTGCTGGAGCCGGGCGAACTGGGTGGGACCTGCGTCAACGTCGGTTGCGTGCCGAAGAAGGCCATGTGGCTGGCAGCTGACCTGCATGAGCGCATCGGCCTGGCCAGTGCGATGGGCTTCGATGTCCAAGCGCGCCCGGCGCTGTCGTGGAAGGAACTGGTGATACATCGCCAGGCCTACATCAGCAATATCCATACCAGCTACCACAAGCGCCTGGACGAAACCGGCGTGGTGCGCATTCCGGCGCGCGGCCATCTGCTCGATGCGCACACCGTGGCCTGCAGCGATGGCGTGCGCTACAGCGCCGAACACATCCTGATCGCCACCGGCGCGCACCCGCTGCGCCCGGACATTCCCGGCGCGGAACTGGGCCTGGTTTCCGATGATTTCTTCGATCTGCGCGCGGCACCGGCCGAGGTGGCGATCATCGGTGGCGGTTACATCGCGGTGGAGCTGGCTGGCCTGCTGCAGGCACTGGGCAGCAGGGTGAGCCTGCTGGTGCGCGGTCAGCGGCTGCTGGATCGCTTCGACTACGAGCTGACCGATCAGCTGGCCGAGAACCTGAAGCAGCAGGGCGTGCGCATCCATTTCGGCTATCGCCTGCGCGAACTGCAGCGCGATGGTGAGCGCGTACGTGCATTCGGCCATGATGGCCCGCTCGACAGCGTGTTCGATGCGGTGTTCTTCGCTGCCGGCCGCCGCGGCAACAGCCGTGGCCTGGGTCTGGAAGCGCTCGGCATCGACATCGGCGAGCACGAGCAGGTGCAGGTGGACGAGTGGCAGACCACCCGTGTGCCGAGCGTGCATGCGGTCGGCGACATCGCCGGCAAGGTCGGCCTGACCCCGGTAGCGGTGGCCGCGTCGCGGCGGCTGATGGACCGGCTGTTCGGGGGCCGCCCGCAGTCGAAGATGGATTACGAGAACGTGGCCAGCGTGGTGTTCTCGCATCCGCCGCTGGGCGCGGTGGGCATGAGCGAGGAGGAAGCGCGCCGGCGTTTCGACCAGGTGAGCGTCTACCACAGCCGCTTTCGCCCGATGCTGCAGGCGCTGGCCAACGGCCCCCAGCGCAGCCTGTTCAAGATGGTCTGTGCCGGCCCGGAAGAACGCGTGGTGGGCATCCACCTGCTGGGCGAAGCGGCCGACGAGATCCTGCAAGGCTTTGCCGTGGCGGTGAAGATGGGCGCGACCAAGGCCCAGTTCGACGACACCGTGGCGATCCACCCGACCTCGGCCGAAGAAGTGGTGCTGATGCGCTGAGCCGGGCCGTTGTGGCGCCGAGCCCTGCTCGGCTGCCTTTCGCCCCGGCCTGGCGAAGCCGAGCGCGGGCTCGGCTCTACAGGGCAGCGGGCGCCCCCGTGCGACAATGGGCGTCCCCACGTCTTACCGGGCCGCCCTGCGCGGCCCGCCGTCGTCCTGATGTCCACTCCCGCTTCCCGCATCGCTACGGCTTCCCCACGCATTGCGCTGGGCGGCATCGGCCTCGCCGCGATCGGTGCCATTGCCGCGTCGGGCAAGGCGATCATCGTCAAGCTCGGCCTGCGCCATGGCGTCGATGCCACCACGCTGCTCGCGCTGCGCATGCTGATGGCGCTGCCGCTGTTCGTACTGATGGCCCTGTGGGCCGCGCGCCGGGCCGAGCCGCTGTCCTGGGCTGATCGCGCCCGCGTGCTGTGGCTGGGCTTCACCGGCTATTACCTGTCCAGCCTGCTCGACTTCCAGGGCCTGCAGTACATCAGCGTGACCCTGGAGCGGCTGATCCTGTACTTGAACCCGACCCTGGTACTGCTGATCAACGTGCTGCTGGCGCGCCAGCGGCCGGGACGCTGGCAGATCGGCGCGCTGGTGCTGAGTTACCTCGGCGTGCTGCTGGCCTTCGGGCACGACCTGCAGCGCGAGGGCGGCCAGATCATCGTCGGCAGCCTGCTGGTGCTGGGCAGTGCGCTCAGCTACGCGCTGTACCTGTTCGGCAGCGGGCAGGTGGTCGCGCGCATCGGTGCAGTGCGGCTGACCGCCTATGCCAGCTGCGTGGCCAGCGTGCTGGTGCTGCTGCATTTCGCGGTGACCCATCCGCTGCCACTGCTGTGGCAGGCACCGGCGCCGGTACAGTGGCTGTCGCTGGTCAATGCCACTGTCTGTACGGTGCTGCCGGTGCTGGCGATCATGTTGGCGGTGCAGCGCGTGGGTTCGTCGCTTGCCGCGCAGGTCGGTATGCTGGGCCCTGTTTCCACCATCGTGATGAGCCTATGGCTGCTCGACGAACCGATGGGGCCGGCACAGATCGCCGGTACCGTGCTGGTGCTGATCGGCGTTCTGCTGGTGACCCGCCTGCGGCGCTGACGCCGGAGCAGGCGCGTGCGCGCATCCTGGCGGTGATCCGCGCGATCCCGGCTGGGCAGGTGATGGGCTACGGACAGGTGGCGATGCGCGCGGGCCTGCCCGGGCGAGCACGCCTGACCGCGCGCATCCTGGGCCAGAACGACGACCCGGACCTGCCCTGGCACCGCGTGCTGCGCTCGGATGGGCGCATTGCCATGGAAGAAGGGTCGGCGGGCTGGCGTGAGCAATCGCAGCGGCTGCGTGCCGAGGGCGTGGTGGTTGAGAACGGCCGGGTGCGGATGCCCACGACCGATCCGACGGTAGCGCTGGATGCTGCCGTATGGGGGCCGGGCTGAGCGCCGCTGGCGACTGAACAGGCCGGACCTGCGGGTCGCCAACAAGGCGCGGTGCTGCGGCTATGATGGAGGTCGTTCCATGCCGGTGCTCCCATGTTCCCGCGACTGCCAACCGTCACCAAGGCCCTGCTGATCGCCAACGCGATCCTGTTCCTGCTGCAGCAGCCGTTCCTGCTCGGCATGCAGACCTTCGAGCCGTTCATGCTGCAACCGCTGCAGCAGGGCTTCGATGCGTTCTCGCCGGGCGGCAACTTCCAGCCGTGGCAGCTGCTGACCTATGGCTTCCTGCATGGCAGCTTCGGCCACCTGTTCTTCAACATGCTGGCGGTCTTCATGTTCGGTGCGCCGCTGGAGCAGACCTGGGGCGAGAAGCGATTCCTGCTGTACTACCTGGTCTGCGTGGCCGGTGCCGGTGTCTGCCAGCTGCTGGTGGGAACGCTGCTGGAGAATCCGGCCACGGTGCTGGGCGCCTCCGGCGGCGTGTTCGGCCTGCTGCTGGCCTACGGCATGCTGTTCCCGAACCAGCGGGTGATGCTGCTGTTCCCGCCGATCCCGATGAAGGCACGGACCTTCGTGATCCTGTTCGGTGTGGGCGAACTGGTGCTGGGCATGACCGGCTGGCAGCCAGGCGTGGCCCACTTCGCGCACCTGGGCGGCATGCTGTTTGGCTGGTTGCTGATCCGCTACTGGCGCGGGCAGCCGCCGTTCAACAATCGCCGCCCGCCCGGCCCGCCGAAGCGCCCGAACCATCTGCGCAGCGTGAAGTGAGGCGCGATGCGCCTCGCTTCACGCGGGTAGGTGCCAACCTCGGTTGGCACACCTTGGCCAGGATCATCTGACGCGGTAGGTGCCGACCGTTGGTCGGCACGGCTCTAGAGATCCTGCAGCACTACCTGTGCCGCGTTGTGCCCCGGCGCACCGGTCACGCCGCCCCCGGGATGTGTTCCCGACCCGCACAGATACAGGCCGGGCAGGGCGCCACGATAGCCAGCCTGGCCAACCATCGGCCGTGCCGAGAACAACTGGTTGGCACTGAGCGCTCCGTGAAAGATGTCGCCGCCGATCAAGCCGAAGGTGCGCTCCAGGTCCAGCGGTGACAGCACCTGGCGGCCCAGTACGCTGCCAGCGAAACCCGGCGCATACCGTTCAACGGTGGCGATCATCAGATCGGCCACCGTTTCACGATGATCATCCCAGTGACGCCCACCGGGCAGCACGGGCGCCACGTGCTGGCAGAACAGGCTGGCGACGTGCTTCCCCGGCGGCGCCAGCGAATCGTCCAGCGTGCTGGGAATGAGCATTTCCACGATTGGTTCGCGTGACCAGCCATTGCGACGCGCATCCAGCCAGGCACGGTCCATGTAATCCAGGCTTGGGGCCATGATGATGCCGGCGCTGAGGTGATCGCCGGGACCGGGCAGAGCCCGGAAGTCCGGCAGCTGCGACAGCGCGACATTCATCCGGAACGTGCCGGAACCGCAGCGCCAGTTCGCCATGCGTTCGCGCGTTGCGTCCGGTACCTGCTCCGGTGCCAGCATCTGCTCGTACAGCAGCTTTGGATTGACGTTGGCGATCATCGCGCGTGCGCGCAGGATTTCGCCGTTGGCCAGTGCCACGCCCACGACACGACCCTGCTCGATCAGCAGGCGTTGCACACCGGCATCCGCGCGTAGCTCGGCCCCGGCCTCCCGCGCGGCAGTGGCGATGGCCTGGCTGATCGCGCCCATGCCACCGATCGCATGGCCCCACGCACCTTTCATGCCATTGCACTGGCCGAATACGTGGTGCAGCAGCACGTAGGCACTGCCCGGTGTATACGGGCTTGCGTAGTTGCCGACGATGCCGTCGAAGCCGAACAGGGCCTTGATCGGCTCGCTTTCGAACCAGCGGTCCAGGTACTCGGCGGCCGACAGCGTGAACAGGTCCAGCAGTTCCTGGCGTAGCGAAGCATCCAGCGTTGCCAGTTCGCGGCCGAGGCGGCCCATCTGCCAGAGCGCGGGCAGCGCACGCCAACCGCCTGCTACACCCAGGTCCGGTGGCGCGCGCAGGGCCCAGGCGCGCAGCACGTCGGCGAAGATCTCCAGGCGCGCTTCGTATTCGGGTAGCCGCTGTGCATCCCGCTCGGAGAACTTCGCGACCTCGACCTGGGTGCGGCCCGGTGCGGACAGCAGGTAGCGGCCGTCCGGCAATGGCAGGAAGTTGTTGGCCGGGCGATTGATGATGCGCAGCCCATGCGCATGCAGCTGCAGGTCGTCGATCACCTTCGGCTGCAGCAATGACACCGTGTAGGACGCCACCGAGTTGCAGAACCCGGGGTGGAATTCCTCGGTGACCGCCGCGCCGCCGAGAACGCCACGACGTTCCAGCACCAGCACCTTCTTGCCAGCGCGTGCGAGATAGGCCGCGCAGACCAGGCCGTTGTGGCCACCACCGATGATGATCGCATCCCAGGACATCAGCACCTCGGAAAAAGGGGACGGAGGGAATTAAGTCGCAATTCGCATTGGGTCACAGACAATGGGGAATAACGACTTAATCCCCTCCGTCCCCTTTTTTGATTGCCGCTTCGATGGTGGCGATGTCGATCTTCTTCATCGGCATCATCGCGTTGAAGGCGCGCTTGGCCAGTGCCTTGTCCTGGCTGGTCACCGCTTCGATCAGCATGCGTGGGCTGATCTGCCAGGAAACGCCCCATCGGTCCTTGCACCAGCCGCACTGGCTCTCCTGGCCACCGTTGCCGACGATCGCGTTCCACAGGCGGTCGGTCTCGGCTTGGTCCTCGGTCTGGATCTGGAAAGAAAATGCTTCGCTGTGCTTGAACGCGGTGCCGCCGTTGAGGCCGACGCAGGGGATGCCGCAGACCGTGAATTCGACCGTCAGTACGTTGCCTTCCTTGCCGTCCGGGTAGTCGCCCGGGGCGTGGTGGACAGCGCTCACCGCGCTGTCGGGAAAGGTGTTGGCATAGAAGGTGGCGGCCTCGAGCGCGCCGTTGTCGTACCAGATACAGATCGTGTTCTTGTGTGCCATGGTCGGGCTCCGCAGCGGACGAAGGCGCAGCGATAGCACGGGCGGTGTTAACCCGGGATCGTGCTGCATCCGCAAAAAAAAGGGCGCCCGAAGGCGCCCTCTGCATCCCCAGCGTGACGGCTGGCTCAGCGCCAGACCTTGATCTGCTCGGCTTCGCTGCGCTGCATCGGCTGGCCGGCCTTGCAGCTGAAGGTGGCACCGAAGGCCGGCAAGTTGGCCAGCGTGCCATTGCTGCGCCACAGGCCCGGCGCGCGGATGTCGGCGGTCAGGCGGCGCGCGGCCTCGTTCGGCGACAGCTGCTGCGCCCACAACGTCGACCAGGCGCGGAAGAAGCCCTGCTGCTGTGCCGGCTTGGCCTTCGGCTCCTGCGCGGTGTATGCGGCCCAGGCCAGTTCCAGGCCGGCGATGTCGGCCAGGTTCTCTTCCTGGGTGAGCGTGCCGTTGACCTTGGCACCCTTCACGCCCGGGAAGTCGTAGGCGCTGTACTGCGCGGCCACGCGATTGCCGAGCAGGGTCCAGGCGGTCTTGTCGGCCGGAGTCCACCAGCTGCGCAGCTCACCCTTGGCATCGACCAGCGCGCCCTTGGCATCGATCGCACGGGTCAGTTCATGGCCGACCAGACCACCAAAGCTGCCGAACTTGTCGGCGGCGTCGGCCTTGGCGTTGAACACCGGGCCCTGCAGGATCGCGGCGGTGACGATCAGGCGGTTCTGCGCCAGGTCATAGGCCAGCGACGGCTGCTGCGGCAGCACGTCCCAGCGACGGTCGGCGTTGCCCTTGCCGATTCGCTTCATTTCCTCGCGATGGCGCCAGGTCGACGCGATCAGCATATTGCCACCGAACGAGCCGCGGCCCATCGGCTGCACGCTGTAGTCCAGGTCGCGCAGTGGAGTGCCGATCTCGATCTTCAGCGCAGCCAGCTTGGCCTGCGCTTCGGTCTTGGCTTCGGCACTCATCCAGCTGCTGTTCTTTACCGCCTCGATCTGTACTTCGCGCACCTTGTCGACGATCCATGCGGCCTGGCGACGATCTTCGGCCGACAGGTAGCGGGCGGCGTACTCGCGACCGACCATCGGGCCGGCGGCCACATTGATTGCATCCAGCACGGATTCCCAGCGCTGCGGCGGCAGGGTCTGGCCACGCAGCACACGGCCACGGAATTCGAACTCGGCGTCGCGGTAGGCCTTGGACAGGTACGGCGCCATCGAGTCGCCCACGCGCCAGCGCAGGTACGCCTTCCACTGCTCCGGCTTGAGCTTGGTGACCATGCCATCGAGCTGCTTGAACAGGCCCGGGTCGGCCAGCGAGACCAGGTCATCGTCCACGCCCTGTGCCTTCAGGAACGCGTCCAGCTGCAGGTTGCGGTAGCGGCTGTTGAGCTCCTTGGTGGAGATGGGCGCGTAGTTGTTGAACGGGTTGTTGATGCCGGCCAGCGACTGCGCATTGCGTGCCAGTTCGGTTTCCAGCGCGATCACCGCCTGCGACTCGGCATCCAGCTTGGCGGCCGGGGTACCGGTCAGCGCCAGGATCTGCTTGACGTAGTTGCGGTAGCGGCCCATCAGCGCCACGGTGTCGGCGTCGGTGCGGGTATAGAACGCCGGATCCGGCAGGCCCATGCCGCCCTGCATGAAGTAGCCGATGTGACGATCCAGCGCCTTCAGGTCGACGTCCGGGCCGAAGTTGAAGGCCACCGGGATGCCGACCTGGTGCAGCGCGGCGATCGAGGCCGGCACATCCTTGGCCTTCTTGATGGCGTTGATGCGGGTCAGCAGCGGCGCAATCGGATTGGAGCCGTCTGCTTCCACGGCGGCTTCGTCCAGGCCACTGGCCCAGAAGTCGCCCAGCAGCTTCTGCACATTGCCCTGCGGCGACTTCATCGCGGCGTCGAGCAGTTCACGCTGCTGCTGGCGGCTGCGGTCAACCAGCTGTCCCAGCGCGGTGACGGCGCCGGTCTGCGGCACCGGGTTGGCCTTCAGCCAGCCTGCATTGGTGGCGTCGTAGAAGTCGCTGCACTGGGCGCTGACGGCCGGAGCGCGTGCGGCCTTCTTCTTGGCGGCGAACGCATCGTGAGTCGGGACCAGGGTCGCCAGGCTGATGCCCAGGGCGATGGCAAGCGGACGGAAGTTGGGCATGTGGAACGAATCCGTGATGGATTGAGGGCGCGCGCACTATAGCAAGCCGGACATGGGCGCGGGATGCACGCGTCGCGGTGCATTCGCCGACCAAGGTCGGCAGTTACCGGGAAGCGCCGGGATCAGTAGATCCACGCCATGCGTGGATGAAAGACACCCCGGAAAAACAAAGGCCCGGGAATTCCCGGGCCTTTGCAGGTCTGCAACAGCGTCAGCCAGGACTTACCAGATCACCACCTGCTGCTCGCCGGTGCGGGCCATCGGCGAACCGGCCTTGCACTGGAACGCGGCCGCGAAGGTCGGCAGGTTCGACGGTGCACCCATGGCGCGGAACTGCGCCGGGGCGTGCGGGTCGGTCGCCAGGCGGACCTTGGCGTTCTCCGGGGTGTACTTGGTGCGCCACACGGTGGCCCAGTTGAAGAAGAAGCGCTGGTCGCGGGTGAAGCCGTCCACCTTCGGGTCTTCCTTGCCGGCGCTGGCCTTCTGCAGGGCATCGTAGGCGGTAGCCAGGCCGCCCAGGTCGGCGATGTTCTCACCCAGGGTCAGGTGGCCGTTCACCGCCTGGCCGTCGACCTTGTACTGGTCGAACTGCTTGACCAGCTTGCCGGTCAGGCCTTCGAAGTTCTTCTTGTCAGCGGCGGTCCACCAGTCTTCCATGTTGCCGGTCGGCCCGAAGCGCGCGCCCTGGTCGTCGTAACCATGGGTCATTTCGTGGCCGATCACCGCGCCGATGCCGCCGTAGTTCAATGCGTCGTCGGCCTTCGGGTCGAAGAACGGCGGCTGCAGGATGGCGGCCGGGAACACGATCTCGTTCTGCAGCGGGTTGTAGTAGGCATTGACCGTCTGCGGGGTCATGCCCCACTCGGTCTTGTCCACCGGCTTGCCGATCTTGGACAGGTTGAACTTGTAGTTGAACTCGTTGGCCGCGCGCACGTTGCCCAGGAAGCTGTCGCGCTGGGTCTGCAGGCCCGACCAGTCACGCCACTTGTCCGGGTAGCCGATCTTCGGGGTGAAGGTTTCCCACTTGGCGATGGCCTTGGCCTTGGTCTCCTCGCTCATCCAGCTCAAGCCCTGGATGCGTTCCTTCAGCGCGGCGGCCAGATTCTTCACCAGTTCTTCCATCTTCGCCTTGGCTTCCGGCGAGAAGGCAACCTTCACGTACAGCTGGCCGAAGGCTTCACCCGCATCGTTTTCAATGGTGCCCAGCACGCGCTTCCAGCGCGGCTTCTGTTCCTTCTGGCCGTTGAGGGTCTTGCCGTAGAACTCGTAGTTTTCCTGCACGAAGGCATCGGCCAGGTACGGCGAGGCGCTGTCCACGGTGTGGAAGCGCAGGTAGGCGCGCCACACCGACGGGTCGGTATCGCCCAGCGCCTTGCTCACTTCCTCATGGAAGGCCGGCATGGCCAGCGAGAACTTCTCCGGCGCGGCCACGCCCTGCGACTTGAAGAACTCGGTCCAGCTGAAGTTCGGGGTCAGCTTGTCGGCATCGGCCAGGGTGACCGGGTTGTAGTACAGCTCGACGTTGCGCGACAGCTCCACGCGCGACTTGGAGGCCTTGGCCAGGCGGGTCTCGAACTTGACCACGTCCTCGGCCTGCTTGGCGGCGTCGGCAGCGGCGACACCGGACAGCTCCAGCACCTTGGCGACGTGCGCCTGGTAGGCCTTCAGCTTGTCGGCATTCTTGGCGTCGGTGTAATAGGTGCTGTCCGGCAGGCCCAGGCCGCCCTGGCTGGCGTAGGCCATGTTCACGGCCGAGTTCTTGAAGTCGGCTTCGGCACCGAAGCCGAACAGGACGTTGTCGCCCCTGGCCGCGCTGGTGCGCAGGTAATCGGCGATGGCCGCCTTGTCCTGCAGGCCGTCGATGGCGGCCAGGTCGGCCTTCAGCGGCTCGATGCCCTGGGCATTGATCTTGGCCTCGTCCATGCCGGTGGCCCACAGGTCGCCGACGATCTTCTCGATGTGGTTCGGATTCTTGACCTGCGCCACCTGTTCGGCCAGCTGGTGCTGCACGGCCACCGAGCGCTCGTCGAGGATGGTGAACGCACCCCAGCTGGTGCGGTCGCCCGGAATTTCATTGGCGGCCAGCCACTTGCTGTTCACATAGTCGCCGAAGGCGCCGCAGGCGTCCTTGGTGGTATCCAGATCGCTGGGCTGGAAAGCGTTGTAGGCCGGCAGCTTGCTTTCGTCCAGCGTGTAGTTGGTGGCTTCGGCCGCGGCCGGCGTGGAGGCGGTGGCGTCCTTGGCCGGGGTTTCAGTCTTGCCGCAGCCGACCAGCGCGGCCGAAACGGCCAGGGTCAGCAGCACGATCTTGGGAGTACGGGTCACTTTGATGGCCTCCAGGCCGAGTGAGTCAGGGAAAGGCCGTGGGACGGCCGTGGGCCGAACGATACGCCGCCGGCCAGACCTGCAAGGGTGTCGAAGGTCATGGCCGGGTGCAAGGGGGCCGCTTGGTGGCCCGGAAAAGACAGACCCGGCAAAAGCCGGGTCTGTCGGGTGTTGCGGTCAGCGGTGGATCAGAACTTGTACTTCAGGCGCACGAACGGGGTGCGACCGTAGTAGTCGTACTGGGTGGCGAACGGGTGGGTGTTGCCGTAGCGCGAAGAGTAGACGCTGCTGGAGATCAGCGGCGGCTTGGCATCGAACACGTTGGAGACGCCCACCAGAATCTGCCAATCGGCCTGCTCGTAGCTCACCGAGGCGGTGTGATACCAGCGGCTGCCAGCGGTGATGTCGCGGTAGGAATTCGGACGGCCCTGATAGGTGAACGTCTCCAGCAGGTCCGGGTCCTTGGTCGACGCGATGTACTGGGTCATCCAGTTGTAGGTCCAGTCGCCACGCTCCAGGCTCAGGCCCAGGTTGCCGACCAGGTCCGGGCGACCGAAATCACCCAGCTGGTCCGACGAGGACAGGCCGCTGGCCGCTGCGCTGTCGAACAGCTCGGCGGTGTCTTCAACCGTGTAGGTGACCTGCGAGTCCAGCGAGAACTTGCCGAAGCTGAACTCGTGTTCCCAGTTCAGGGTCAGATCCCAGCCGCGGGTGCGCTGGCGGTTGATGTTCAGGTACTGCGCATACACCTCGGTGATCATGTTCGCGTTGGTACCCGAATTCGGATTACGACGCATCAGGTCGCAGTAGCGGTTCGGATAGGTGGTCGACTCGTAGCAGCCTTCCAGGATGGACGCTGCACTCAGCGCGGTGATCTGGTCGCTGACTTCGTAGTCGAAGTAGTCGATCGCAACGCTCAGGTCAGCAAATTCCGGGGTGAACACCAGGCCGATGCTGCGTGCACGCGAGGTTTCCGGCTTCAGGTCGCCGCCAGCGCCGCCACGAGTGAAGACGGTGGCGCTGCTGTTGCCTGCGGCGGTGTAGTCGCCCGGGATACCGGCAGCGGCGCAGTTGGCAGCAGCGTTGCTGTTGTTGCCTTCAGCCCAGCGGATGCAGGGATCGATCGCGGTCTGCGCCTGGAAGCCGGTCTGATTGCCAAGGTACAGCTCATACAGGCCCGGTGCACGGTAGGAGGTACCGATGGTGCCGCGCAGGCGCAGCGACGGGATGATCTGCCAGTTGACACCGAACTTCCACACCTTGTCCGAACCGGACACCGTGTCGTACTTGAAGACGCGGGCCGAGCCGTTCAGCGACAGCGACTCGATGCCCGGAACTCCCTTGAAGACCGGCACATCCAGTTCGACGAACGCTTCCTTCACCTTCTCGTCGCCCTTGGTGCGACCGGCGGTGGTCGAACCCCAGATGTCGGCAAAATCGGCACCCGGCTGGTCGTCGATCTTGTAGTTGCGGTACTCGACACCGACGGCGGAAGCCACGGCACCGGCCGGAAGATCGAACAGCTCACCGCTGAACACGGCGTTGACCGTGGTCTGATCGTAGGTGGTCTTGCCCTTGGCCCAGACGCCGAGGATCGAGACCAGCTCGTCGACCTTCGAGCCATTCAGATAGCCCGGGTCGAAGTAGTTCGCAGCTGCAGTGCCGGTACCCGGACGGCCGATGTCGCCGCTGATCGAGTTGCGGATGCCAAGGTTGCTGTACTTGCCACTGGAGTGGCTGTAGTTGGCATTGACTTCCCAGCCCCAGGTGCTGCTGCCGAAGCCGCCATCGAACTTGTTGGCGAAGTAGTAGTAATCAACTTCGGTCTCGGAAGCAGACTTGAACGGCAGCACCGGCTGAGCGCGGGTGGTGGTGCCGGGGATCAGCACTGTCGGGAAGAACTGGCGCCACGAGAAGTTGTCCGTGGTGCGGTTGTTGTAGAGGAACTGGGTCTTCCAGTTGAACGAATCAAAGCCGAAGTCAGTGGCAAAGTAGACCGTCTTGCGCTCTTGGCGGTTGATGATCTGGGCTTGGCCGTAAGCCTGGAAGTTGTACGGCTCCTGATACGTCGCCACGGGGTTGCCGTTGGCATAGGTCTGGTTGGCGCGCGGACGATAGCCCGGGAACGGGCCAACCGTGCTGCCATCGGTGCTCGGCACGTAACGGACGGAACCGACGTCGATGACGTTGTGCAGCATGTTCTGGCAGTTGGCCAGGTTGGTGCCGGCCAGGATGGAGCGGTCGACGCGGTCGATGCGGTTGCCCTTGTCGTCCCAGACGATATCTTCGGCGCACTTGAAGAAATCGCGGTCACCGCGGGTCAGTTCGTTCTGGCGGTACCATTCCACGGCGGCGACGATGCTGCCATTGTCGAAGTTCCAGCCGTTGGCCAGCGACGCCGAGAATACTTCACCGCCGCCTTCGGTCGGAACGCGACCGCTGACGGTCAGCTCGGGACGGTCGAAGTTCTTCTTGGTGATCAGATTGACCACGCCGGCGACGGCATCGGAGCCATAGATGGAGGACGAACCGTCCTTCACGATCTCGGCACGCTGCAGGACGGCGGTGGGCAGCACGTTCAGGTCGAACGCGCCGACCGCGCCGCGGGTACCGGCCGGGCCCGGACGCTGGCCATCAAGCAGGATAAGCGTGCGATTGGCACCCAGGCCGCGTAGCGAGAACGTCTGTACGCCGGTACCACCATTGGTGGTGAAGCCGCCGAACTGATTGGTGATCTGCGTTTCGGCGGCGCCGATCGCCGACTTCTGCAGGAATTCACTGACGCTGGTCTGGCCCTGGGCGGCATTGCGCTCGGTGTCGATGGTGAACACCGGCGAGGTGGTTTCATAGTCCGCGCGACGGATCAGGGAGCCGGTGACCGTAACCTTGTCAAGATCAGTGGCCTTCTTGTCAGACGTCGAAGCACTTGACGCCGCTGCTTCCTCGCGGGTGGATTCCTGGGCCAGCACCGGGGCTGCCTGCAGGCAGGCAATCACTGCCAGAGCGAGCGGCAGGCGGCTGGGCGTAATAAGGCGGTTGGTCTTGCGCATTGTGTCGGATCCCCACTTGTTATGCTTCGGTTAACGGAGTGTATGTACGGCGTAAAGTAAATGCAACATGAACATTACCCGTATGTAACGCGCTTTTGCTAATGGCGTATTCATGTACCGGTGGGGAGCTGGAGAGCTCCCCAGCTGCGTGGACGACGGCAGGGTGCCTCCCTGGGCGGCCTACAGGCCGCCTGGGCCGCAGTCCTTGGCCAGGAAGTCGGCCATCAGCGGCAGCGTGGCCCGGTAGTGGCTCGGGTACCACGGCATGCTGTGCGGCATGTCGGCGATCAACTCGAACTTCGCCGGAACCTTGCCCTGGACTGCGTTGTAGAACGATCGGGCGTGGAACGCCGGAGTACGTACGTCACGATCTCCGACGTAAAGCAGTACCGGGATGGTCGCCTTGGCCGTGTTCTGTATCGGGTCCATTCCCTTGACGGTCTGCCCCTGCAGGATGCGCTGCAGGCGGTTCTCGCTCCATGACATGCCGACTCTGCCGAGATCGGTGACGGGCGCTCCGGCAATGGCACACTGGAAAGGCGAGGGGCTGCGGACCGTGGCTGCAGCGGCTGCGAAGCCGCCATAGGAGTACCCGAAGATGGCCAGGCGGTCCTTTGCGGCGATGCCCTGCTGCACCAGCCACGCAGCCGCATCGTCATTGTCGTCCTGCATGGTCAGCCCCCACTGCCTGTCACCCGCGAGCCAGTGGTCGCGTCCAAAGCCGGTTGAGCCTCGATACTGGGGGCGGATGACAGCGTAGCCACGCGAGGTGAAGTAAGGCACCCAGCCAGATGCATCCCAGCCGGCATAGTCACGAGCCCATGGGCCACCGTGCGGGTGCACGAGCGCTGGAAGTGGTTCTCCCCCTTCCTTCCAGCCCGCAGGCAGATCAAGGATGGCGGGAATCTTTCGTCCGTCGCGGGCGGTATAGGTGACCCAGCGTTGCTGGCCGATCTGCCTGCCATCGATCCAGGGTCGCTCACTGCCCAGGGTGGTCACCTGTTTGCGGTCGCTGAGTATGTGATAGGTCGTCGGCGTGTCGGCACTGTTGGTGGTAAAGAGCACGCGGGAGAGATCGTCGTTGTAGCCGGTGATGGCGACGTACTTCCCCAGATAGGCCTGTTTGAGGCCGTCGAAGAGGGCCTTCATCTGCGGATCGACATAGATCGCTTCGCGCCGCGGCCCATCCACATAGAAGCCCAGAACCTGATTGAAGTTGCTGGGTTTGCTGCCGAGGATGAGGCCGCTGATCGGATACTGCGGGTGGGCGGCCAGCGGCTCCTTGTCGAAGGTCCGGGTTGCTGGGTCGTACAGGCGGGCCTGCACCTGCTCGGAAAATCTGTCGGTGAGGATGTAGAGCTTGCCGGTCTGGTCATCGATGCCCGCCACGTCCATCGTGTAGCGTTCGCTGAGCTTGGTTGTCAGCGCATCGTGCTTCTCGAACTTTCCGCTTGCCTTGTCCTTGATCAGGATCTGCTGTTCGTACTCGCTCGACCCGGCCGGTTCGATCTGGGTCCTTGTCAGGAGTTCGCCGCTGCGGGGATGGAACAACCCGGGCGTCGAGCGCGCGTCGCCACGGAAGAGCAGCTCGGTCTGTCCGGTCTTGAGATTGAACAGGTAGTAGCCTGCCGAGAACGTTGACTGATTGATCTGTGAAATGATGACCTTGTCAGGGTCCATTGGGAGCGAGTGAACCAGTGATGCAGTTCCCGCCAGTTCCAGGCAGCGTTGTGTCTGTTCGCTGATGCCAAGCTTGCGTGAATTGTCGGCGAATGCTTCGTCGAACTTGGTCTGGGAAGTGTCGGTCAGGTAAGCCTTCGATAGGAAAGTCTTGGTGTTTCCCACCGAGTTGCCTTCTCCACAACCGGCCAGCTGCGCGGTAAGTTCCTGGCGGCCGATGACAAGGCTGCGGCCGGCCTTCAATGCGCTGGCGGCGATGAACTTCATGCGGTCGCCGGAGGGCGTGATGGCCACCGGGCCTGCGCCGAGATTGTCCAGGTTCCAGTTGGCGAGCGCGGTGTCACCGTTGTTGCTTCCCGGGGCAGCGATGATCGCAACCAGCTGTTTGCCATCGGGGCTCATGGTGACCGATTGGATGGCGGGAATCTTGGCGAAGTCGTCGACCGGCAGCGGTGTAGCCAGCGCCTGGCCCACGGCCAGGCCCAGCAGCGTAGCAGCAGCGCCCACATGGGCGAAGAGGCGTGTGGCTTTCATGTACAGGGCATCCTTGGCAGTTTGACTGGAAGATGACCTGAAGATGAACGAGGGCGCCCGGTTCGTCAACTTGGCGTGAAATCTACAACTCTGGCCGGCCCTGGTTGCGTTCCAAAGCAGAAGGCCCCGCCGGAGCGGGGCCTTCTGCAGCACAAGTGGCGTCAGCGGATCAGCGGCCACCGAACTCGTACTTGGCCTGCACGTAGATGGCTCGCCCGTAGGCGTTGTACAGGTAATTGTTGTACGGCTGGCCACTGGTGCCGGCGAAGCTGAAGCGCTGGTTGTCCGGCATCCTGTTGAAGACGTTGTTGACCATCAGCGACAGGGTCAGGTTGTCCAGCGCGCGATAGTTCACGCTCAGGTTGTAGGTGGTGTAGGAGCCCCACTTGCCCGCCTTGTAGCCGGAGCTGTGCACATAGTCGTAGCCATTGCCCAGGTATGCCATGTAGTTCGGCGTCTTGCCGATGTAGTTGGCATACAGGGTAGTGGTCCACTTGTCCTTGGCCCAGCCGATCGAGCCGTCCGCGCGCACCTTTGCGTAAGAGTCGTACACCCACATCGCGTAGGGGTCACGCAGCAGGTCCAGGAACTCATCGCCCGGCTGCGGCTGCAGCTCGCGCTTGAGCATGTCGGTGTAGTTGCCCGAGAACTGCAACGAACCGAAGCGACCCATGTCGTGCACGTACTTGAAGCTGGCGGTCAAAGCTTCCAGGTTCTGGCGCGCAACATTCATCTTCGGGGTGTAGATCTCGTCCAGCACGCCGGATGCATCACGGGTGATCCAGTCGTTGACGTTCTGGCAGCTTGCAGAGGTGTTGTTGGCCTGGTCGTTACGGCAGTAGTACTCGGCCAGCAGCAACTGGTCCGAACTGAGCGTGTCGACCTCGTTCTTGATTTTCCAGTTGTAGTAGTCAACCGACAGCGAGAGGTTATTGATCGGAGCCCACACCACGCCCGCGTTCCAGACGTCGGCGGTGATAGGCTCCAGGTCCGGGTTGCCCGAACGCGTACCGAACACCGATACGCTGTCATACGGGCAGCCAGCGGTGTTGCTCGGGGCATACCCCAACTGGCCGCAACGGTAGTAGTCGGTGGAGCCGTTGGCATAGTAGCCACTGCGGCCCTGGAAGGCATCGGACAGGGTCGGCGCGCGGAAGGCCGTCCCGTACTTGCCACGGAACAGCAGGCTCTCGATCGGGCGGAACTCGATGCCGATGCTGTAGGTGGACTTGTCGACGGTGTTGCTGCCGATCTTGAAGGCGTCGTAGCGGCCGGATCCGGTCACGGTCAGCATGTCATGCAGCGGCAGGCGCAGTTCGCCTGTCACGGCGTAATTGCTGCGGTGGCCGGCGCCGGAGACCGCCGTGGTGCCCCAGACGCTGCCATCCATCAGGCCCGGATCGGGAGTGTAGTCCCAACCTTCGCTGCCACCCTCAACCACCACCGCCAGGCCGGCGTCGCCACCTGGCAGCTTGAACAGCGACCCGTTGGTGACCTGGGCCCGGGCCAGGTTCTGCCAGGTACGGCTCTGGCTGTAGCTGTAGCCGGTGAACGTCTGGAAATCACCTGCCGGCAGTGGCGCATAGAACGCTTCCCAGTTCGGGCTGTAGATGTTGTAGCCAGTGCTGGTGGTACCCAGCACCGGGCCCAGCACACGCTGCTCGAAGTAGTCGTTGATCGGATCGTTCCAGCGCACGAAGTTGCGCTCGGTCAGCTTGTACTCGCCACGGGTGAAGCTGACGCTGTAGTCCCAGTTGCCGGCCGTGCCGCGGCCGCCCAGTGTCACCTGGTAGGCCTTGTTGCGGTCGGTGTTCATGATGTCGCGGTAGCCGGCGCCGCCGATGTCTTCCGGGGCGAACACGCGCTGCAGGTTCATGTACTGGCCGCTGGCCTGGTCGTAGAAGCGACCCCAGCCGGACGAGGTGCCCCACCAGGTGTAGTTGGAGCCGGTCGCATACTTGACCTCTTCCAGGCTGTACAGCGCATCGCCAAACAGCTGCAGGTTGTCATTGAGGTCAAAGGTGGCAGAGCTGTAGATCTGTGCGCTTTCCTTGCCGTTCTTGATGGTCTTGTAGCCGGTGCCGTACACCGAGCCGCATGCCTGGCCGGTCGGGCGGGTGCCCAGTACGGTGGTACCGTCGAACTGGCCCGCCACGTTGGCGCAGAGGTTCGGGTCCATCATGGCGTAGCGGTTGTTGGCGGCCGGCAGCAGCACCAGGAAATCGTTGGAAACGTACTGCGGGCTGTAGCCGTCTGGATTGTTGACCTTGGTCAGGTCGCGCTGGTAACCCCAGATCGGGCTGGTCTTTTCGTACTGCACGTTGACCAGCGCGTGGAAGCGGTCATCGACGCCATTGAACCCGTGTGCGCCGCTCAGGCGGAAACTGTTGCCACCGCCTTCGCTGTAGGCGCCGCCACGGACGTTGAGAACGCCGCCGTCCATGCGTTCCTTGAGGATGATGTTGACCACGCCGGCAATCGCATCCGAGCCATACAGGGAGGACTGGCCACCCGGCAGGATCTCGATGCGCTCCACGATGTCGATGGGAATGCCGCTGATGTTGTTGAACGTATCGCCGCCGTTGTACAGCGCTGGATACGAAAGCATCGGGCGGCCATTGATGAGGTACTTGGTGTAGCCCGGGCTGAGGCCGAACATGCCGGCCGCTTCGGCGCCCTGGGTGAACGAGGCCGAGGTCTGGCCGCCCTGGAGGCCGCCCGTGGACAGTGAGGACTGCTGCAGTACGTCGGCCACACTGGTGAAGCCGCGGGTCTGGATGTCCTCGGCGGTGACGGTCAGGACCGGCGTGTGGTTCTCGATTTCGGTCTGTGGAATCAGCGAGCCGGTGACGGTGACGCGGTCAAGCTGGGTCGGTGCGTTGCCGCTTTGCGCCAGCGCGGTACCGGAGGCGAGCAGGGTGCCAAGCAGGGCGAGGGTCAGTGGGTGGCGCAGCGGCGTGGAGCGATGGCAAGACATGATGGATCCCCGTATGAGCGTTGTCGGCTGGCTGACGTCCTCCCTGACAGCTTTCATGATTTGTTCAGTTGCAATCCATTCAGCTGGACCGTAACACGGCGTTCACGTAGACAAAATAGTCCAGTCACAACAACAGGCTGGCTTTCTCTGAAAAAGTTCTTTTAAATCAGAAGCTAAGGCTGCTTGTTTGGGAATGTTTCAAAATGTTGCGCTGCGGAACGGTGTTGTTCACTTTTACATTCAATATATAAATCAATAGCTTACGTAATGACCGGCATGCTAATGAAATATTAACAAATGGTGAGGATGTGGATTCGTGCAACATTTGTTAAAAAAAGGCCCCGCCGAAGCGGGGCCGTTGGTCCAACAGACGTGTGCTGCTTACTTCCCGCCGAACTCGTACCTGGCCTGCACGTAGACGGCGCGGCCGTAAGGGTTGTAGATGCTGCTGTTATAGGGAGCGCCGACGTTGCCGGCGTAACTGTGTGCCTGACCGTCGGGCATCTTGTTGAACACGTTGTTGACCATCATCGATAGCGTCAGGTTGTCCATCGCCTGATAGTTCACGCTCAGGTTGTAGGTGGTGTATGAGCCCCACTTGCCGGCCTGGTAGCCGGACGGATGCACGTAGTCGTAGCCCTTGCCCAGGTACGCCATGCGGTTTGGCGTCTTGCCGATGTAGTTGAAGTACAACGTGGTAGTCCACTTGTCCTTCGCCCAGCCCACCGCACCGTCGGCACGCACCTTGGCGTACTGGTCGTAGTTCCACATCGCGTATGGGTCGCGCAGCAGGTCCAGATACTCATCGCCCGGTTGCGGCTGCAGCTCGCGCTTGATCATGTTGGTGTAGTTGCTGGAGAACTGCAGCGCGCCGAAGCGGCCGATGTCCTGCACGTACTTGAAGCTGGCCGTTACCGCCTGCAGGTTCTGGCTGGCGATGTTCATCTTGGGCGTGTAGATCTGTTCCAGCTTGCCGGCGCCATCGCGGGTGATCCAGTCGTTTACGTTCTGGCAACTGGCCGAGGTGTTGTTGGTCTGGCCATTACGGCAGTAGTACTCGGCCAGCAGCAACTGGTCGGAGCTGAGCGTATTGACCTCGTTCTTGATCTTCCAGTTGTAGTAGTCCACCGACACCGACAGGTTGTTGATCGGCGCCCACACGATGCCGGCATTCCAGACGTCGGCGGTGATCGCTTCCAGCTCCGGGTTGCCTGACTGCTCGCCGAACACCGATTCATTGGCATAGGGACAACCCACCGTGTCGCTGGGGTTGAAGCCGAGCTGTCCACAGCGGAAGTAGTCGATCGAACCATTGGCGTAGTACCCACTGCGCCCCTGGAACGCGTCGGACAGGCTGGGCGCGCGGAAGGCGGTGCCGTACTTGCCACGGAACAGCAGGCTTTCGATCGGGCGGAACTCGATACCGATGCTGTAGGTCGATTTGTCGACGGTCTTTTCGGCGATCCTGAACGCGTCGTAACGTCCGGAGGCGGTCACGGTCAGCGACTCCAGCAGCGGCATGCGCAGCTCGCTGGTCACCGCGTAGTTGCTGCGATGGCCGGCACCGGCCACCGAGGTTGTGCCCCACACGCTACCGTCCAGCAGGCGCTGGTCAGGGGTGTACGACCAGCCTTCGCTGCCGGCTTCGGCCACCACGGCCAGTCCGGCATCACCACCAGGCAGCTTGAACAGCGAACCGTTGGTGATCTGCGCGCGGCCCAGGTTCTGCCAGGTGCGGCTCTTGTTGTAGGTGAAGCCGGTGAAGGTCTGGAAATCACCGGCCGGCAGCGGCGAATAGAACGCGTTCCAATTGGGGCTGTAGATGTTGTAGCCGTCGTCGGTGATGCCCAGTACCGGGCCCAGCACGCGGTCTTCGAAGTAGCTGTCGATCTCGTTCGCCCAGCGCGCAAAGCTGCGCTCGGTCAGCTTGTACTCGCCTCGGCTGAAGCTGGCGCTGTAATCCCAGTTGCCGAAGTTGCCACGCCCTCCCAACGTGACCTGGTAGGCCTTGTTGCGATCAGTGCTCATCGTGTCACGGTAGCCGGCGGGACCGATGTCCTCCGGCGCGAACGCGCGCTGGAGGTTCATGTATTCGCCGCTGGCCTGGTCGACGAACGCACCGAAGCCGACATCACTGCCCCAGAACGCGTAGCCCGAACCGGCGTTGTACTGGACCTCCTCCAGGCTGTACAGCGCATCGGCGAACAGCTGGAAGTTGTCGTTGACATCAAAGGACATCGACGAATAGATCTGGCTGCTTTCCTTGCCGTTCTTCAGCGTCTTGTAGCCAGCGCTGAAGGGCGAGCCGCAAGATTCACCGACCGCGCGCGTGCCCAGTACGGTGGTGCCGCCGAACTGGCTGGCCACGTTGGCACAGCGGCTTGGATCCATCATCACGTAGGCGTTCTGCTGGTCCGGCAGGTAGACCAGGAAGTCGTTGGTCGGAACCTGTGGCGTGTAGCCACGGGTGTTGTTCTGCTTGGTCAGGTCGCGCTGGTAACCCCAGATCGGACTGCTCTTCTCGTACTGCACGTTGACCAGCGCATGGAAACGGTCATCGAAGGCGTTGAAGCCATGCGCGCCACTGACTCGGAAATCGTTGCCGCCACCCTCGGTGTAGGCGCCGCCGCGCACGTTCAGTACGCCGCCGTCCATGTGGTCCTTGAGGATGATGTTGACCACGCCGGCGATCGCGTCCGAGCCATACAGCGACGATTGGCCGCCCGGCAGAATCTCGATGCGCTCGACGATGTCGATGGGGATGCCGCTGAGATTGTTGAAGGTGTCGCTGCCGTTGTAGAGAGCGGGGTAGGACAGCATCGGCCGCCCGTTGATCAGGTACTTGGTGTAGCTCGGGCTGAGGCCGAACATGCCTGAGGCTTCGGCGCCCTGGGTGAACGAAGCTGAGGTCTGGCCGCCCTGCAGCCCGCCAGTGGTCAGCGAATTCTGCTGCAGTACTTCGGCCACGCTGGTGAAGCCGCGGGTCTGGATGTCCTCGGCGGTAACAGTCAGGACCGGCGTGTGGTTCTCGATCTGTGTCTGCGGGATCAGTGAGCCGGTGACGGTTACGCGTCCGAGATCGGTGGGCGTGTTTTCCTGGGCGAGCGCGATCGCGCTGCTGCCGGCCAGGATCAGGCCGCTGAGGACGGCGCGGGTGAGCGGGTGACGCGGGAAGCCATTACGAGACATGCGGTACTCCGTGTGGTCGTGAGAAACGCGTTTTCCCTTTCCTGGGAACTCATGGATGGTTCAGCAGCCTTCAAAACCAGAATGGCGGCGTTTTTCGAACGTAACACACGCTTAACCTGATTTGCGCGACTTTGTAATGTGTTGAGCTGGGGCTGGCCTTGAATAATATTTTTCTTTTAAAAAACAACTGGTTGCATTAATCAGTGGACTTTGCCGAATCTGGCTGAATGAATGATGAGTAAATAAATGCTGGCTGGCGGCGGAAGTCGCTGTTCCGCGCTGAATATCAATCCAAAAAAAAGGCCCCGCCGAAGCGGGGCCTGGTCCGGAATCAAACCCGGAAAACGACGGGATTACTTGCCGAAGTCGTACTTGGCCTGCACGTACACGGTGCGACCGTAGACGTTGTACAGGTAGTTGTTGAACGGCGTGCCGGAGGTGCCCTGGTAGCTGTGGGCCTGCTGTTCGGGCATCTTGTTGAACACGTTGTTGACCATCAGCGACAGGGTCAGGTCATCCTGCGCACGGTAGTTCACGCTCAGGTTGTAGGTGGTGTACGAACCCCACTTGCCTGCCTTGTAGCCCGATGCGGCGTGGGTGTACTCGTAGCCGTTCAGGCCTGCCAGGTAGTTCGGGGTGTGGCCGATGTAGTTCGCGTACAGCGTGGTGGTCCACTTGTCCAGCGACCAGGCCACCGACGCGTCGGAACGGACCTTGGCGTAGCTGTCGTAGTTCCACATCGACTTCGGGTTGCCCAGCAGGTCCTGGAAGTCCTCACCCGGCTGCGCCTGCACTTCACGCTTCAGCATGTTGGTGTAGTTGCCCGAGAACTGCAGCGAACCGAAGCGGCCGATGTCCTGCAGGTACTTGAAGCCGACGGTCACGGCCTGCAGGTTCTGGCGGGCCACGTTCATCTTCGGGGTGTACAGCGAGCTCAGGTTGCCGGCCGAATCGCGCACGACCCAGTCGGCCACGTTCTGGCAGGTGGCCGAGGAGCCATTCGGCAGGCCGTTGCGGCAGTAGTACTCGGCCAGCAGCAGCTGGTCGGTGCTGGCCGTATCGACTTCGTTCTCGATCTTCCAGTTGTAGTAGTCGGCCGAGATCGACAGGTTCGCCATCGGTGCCCAGACGATACCCGCGTTCCAGACGTCGGCGGTGATCGGCTCCAGGTCCGGGTTGCCGGCACGCTCGGAATAGACCGAGACGCTGTCGGCGTAGCGGCAGGCGTCGGTGTTGCCCGGGGTGTAGCCCAGCTCGCCGCAACGGTAGTAGTCGGTCGAGTTGGCAGCATAGTAGCCGCTGCGACCCTGGAAGGCGTCGGGCAGGGTCGGCGCGCGGAAGGCGGTGCCGTACTTGCCGCGGAACAGCAGGCTTTCGATCGGACGGAACTCCACGCCCACGCTGTAGGTGGCCTTGTCGACGGTGTTGTCGGCGATCTTGAAGGCGTCATAGCGACCGGAAGCGGTCACCGTCAGCGACTCCAGCAGCGGCATGCGCAGTTCGCTGGTCACCGCATAGTTGCTGCGGTGGCCGTTGCCGGCAACAGCCGACGAGCCCCACACGTCGCCGTCCAGCAGGCGCTGGTCGGGGCTGTAGTCCCAGCCTTCGCTGCCGCCTTCGACGACCACGGCCAGGCCCGCATCGCCACCCGGCAGCGAGAACAGCGAACCGTTGGTGACCTGCGCGCGAGCCAGGTTCTGCCAGGTGCGGCTGTGGTTGGTGGTGTAACCGGTGAAGCCAGCGAAATCTTCCGGCGAGATCGGCGAGTAGAACGCGCCCCAGTTGGTGTTGTAGATGCCGAAGCCATCCTTGGTGCCCAGCTGCGGGCCGAGCACCTTGTCGGCGAAGTAGCTGTTGATGGCATTGCCGAAGCGCTGGAACTTGCTTTCATCCAGGCGATATTCGCCGCGGGTGAAGCTCAGGCTGTAGTCCCAGTTGCCCACTGCGCCCTTGCCGCCCAGGGTGACCTGATAGGCACGGCTCTTGTCGTTGTTCAGGATGCTCTTGTAGCCTTCGCCGCCGATGTCTTCCGGAGCGAAGGCGCGCTGCAGGTTGACCAGCTTGCCTGACGCCTGGTCGTAGAAGCCGCCCATGGTGCTCTTGGTGCCCCACCACAGGTAGTTCGAGCCCGAGGTGTACTCGGTCTTTTCCTTGCTGTACAGCACGTCGGCGAACAGCTGGAAGTTGTCGTTCACGTCGAAGGTCATCGACGAATAGAACTGGCCGCTGTCCTTGCCGTTCTTCAGGGTCTTGTAACCGGCGCCGAACACCGAGCCGCAGGACTGGCCGGTCGGGCGGTTGGCCAGCACGGTGGTGCCGCCAAACTGGCCGGCGACATTGGCGCAGTTGCCCGGGTCCATCATGTACAGCGCATTGGTCTTGGCGTCGATGACGGCGAAGTCGTTCGACGGCAGCTGTGCGGTATAGCCGTGGGTGTTGTTCTGCTTGGTCAGGTCACGCTGGTAGCCCCAGATCGGGTTGCTGCTTTCGATCTGCACGTTGACCAGCGCATTGAAGCGGTCGTCCAGCGCCGAGAAGCCGTGCGCGCCACTGATGCGGAAGCTGCTGCCACCGCCTTCGGTGGAGGTGCCGCCACGCACGGACAGGCTGCCGCCTTCCATGTGGTCCTTCAGGATGATGTTGACCACGCCGGCGATCGCGTCCGAACCGTACAGGGAGGACTGGCCGCCCGGCAGGACTTCGATGCGCTCGACGATGTCGATCGGAATGCCGCTGATGTTGTTGAACGCGTCGCCGCCGTTGTACAGCGCCGGGTAGGACATCATCGGGCGGCCGTTGATCAGGTACTTGGTGTACCCCGGATTCAGGCCGAACATGCCAGCGGCTTCAGCGCCCTGGGTGAACGAGGCGGAGGTCTGGCCACCCTGGATGCCGCCGGTGGTCAGCGAAGACTGCTGCAGCACTTCGGCGACGCTGTTGAAGCCGCGCGACTGGATGGCTTCAGCGCTGATGGTCATGACCGGGGTCTGGGTCTCAACCTGGGTCTGCGGGATCAGCGAACCGGTGACGGTGATCTTGTCCAGGTTGGTGGCCTTGTCCTGGGCCATTGCCGGCGAGGCGGCGACCAGGGCGGAAATCAAGGCGACGGCGAGGGTGTTGCGACGTGCGGAATTGCGAAGGTCTTTCATGTAGTTCCGTTCAAAGAGCAAATACAAATACGGCACTGCGCATGCGCCATCGTGCGTGCAATGAAACAGCGACGCAGCCCAAAACCAGTGCTTAGCGAACGTAACATGAACTTAACAACCTGTGCACGAATCTGTAGCAATCCTGAATTTCAGTCAGCTTGTGTCCAGCTTGTATGATGTTGGGTTATTCCCCCTGACCCGCCGGTGCTCGTTGTGAACAGTTCTCCCCGCCGTCCCCATGCAAGCCAGGTCCAGAAGGGACTCACGCCGCATGCCCGCATCCGCAACGTGATCGCGGTTGGTTCGGGCAAGGGCGGCGTCGGCAAGTCGACCACCGCAGTCAATCTGGCCGTGGCGCTGCAGCAGCTCGGCGCACGCGTGGGCGTGCTTGACGCGGACATCTATGGGCCGAGCGTACCGGCCATGCTGGGCCTGTCCGGTCGTCCGGAAAGCCCTGACAACAAGAGCATCGAGCCGCTGCGCGCGTTCGGCGTGGACACCATGTCGATCGGCTACCTGATCGAAGAGGATACGCCGATGATCTGGCGTGGGCCGATGGCCACCTCGGCGATGACCCAGCTGTTCAATGACACGCTGTGGGATGACCTGGATTTCCTGCTGATCGACCTGCCGCCGGGCACCGGTGACATCCAGCTGACCCTGACCCAGAAGATTCCGCTGGCCGGTGCGGTGATCGTTACCACGCCGCAGGACATCGCCACGCTGGATGCGAAGAAGGCGCTGAAGATGTTCGAGAAGGTGGAGGTGCCGGTGCTGGGCATCGTCGAGAATATGGCAGTACATACCTGCAGCAGCTGCGGGCATGTCGAGCACCTGTTCGGCGAGGGCGGCGGCGAGCGCATGGCCGCGCAGTATGGTGTGCCGTTGCTGGGTTCGCTGCCGCTGCAGATCGGCATCCGCGAGCAGGGGGATGCTGGCACTCCGATCACCGTGGCGCAGCCCGATTCGGTGCCAGCCCAGGCCTACCGCCATGCCGCCCAGCGCCTGATCGAGGAAGTGGGCAAGCGCCCGCGTGCCTCCATTCCGATTCTCTCTTCGCTGCTGTAGGTGCCAGGGCAGGGCCGCCGGCGACGCCCGGCCCCCTGCTAGAATCCACGCGCCCCCTCGTACCCAGGACAAAGCATGAGCATCAAGAGTGACCGTTGGATCCGCCGCATGTCCGAGCAGCACGGCATGATCGAGCCGTTCGAGGCCGGGCAGGTCAAGCAGGCCAATGGCGAGCGCATCGTCAGCTACGGCACCTCCAGCTACGGGTACGACGTCCGTTGCTCGCGCGAGTTCAAGGTGTTCACCAACATCAACTCGACGATTGTCGATCCCAAGCATTTCGATTCGGGCAGCTTCGTCGACATCACGGCCGATGAGTGCATCATCCCGCCGAACAGCTTCGCCCTGGCGCGTACCGTGGAGTACTTCCGCATTCCGCGCGACACCCTGGTGGTGTGCCTGGGCAAGAGCACCTACGCGCGCTGCGGCATCATCGTCAACGTGACCCCGTTGGAACCGGAGTGGGAAGGCCACGTCACCCTGGAATTCAGCAACACCACGCCGCTGCCGGCCCGCATCTATGCCAACGAAGGCGTGGCGCAGATGCTGTTCTTCCAGGCCGCGGCCGATGACATCTGCGAGACGTCGTACCGCGATCGTGGCGGCAAGTACCAGGGCCAGACCGGCGTGACCCTGCCGCGGACCTGATCGCCCGCGTCATTGCATGACGAAAGCGCCGGGCCGTGCCCGGCGTTTTCGCGTGGTCCACGCGGTGCGTTCGCCGGGCACGACCCGGCGCTACGTCATTTGCCGCGACCGAACAGCATCGCAATGCCCACGCCCACCAGTGCCACCGGCCACCAGGTCAGCAGCAGCTTGGACAGGTTCAGGTGCGTCCAGCCCAGGTTGCTGGCGAGCATGAACAGGCCGATCAGGATCAGCAGGATGGCGGCAACGAGGTTGAATCGCATCGGGTCGGGCAAGGCTCAGGAACGGGCTGGATATCCTAGCCGTTCCTTCCAGTAGGCGACATGCTGGTCCAGCGCCGCAGGCTCGTAGCGGTGCGCCGGGCCGCTGCCCCAGACCGGGCCGGGCCAGGCCGGATCGCCGTCATGGCGGCCGATCACATGGAAGTGCAGCTGGCGCACGATGTTGCCCAGCGCGCCGATATTGATCTTCTCCACGCCGTCGTGGCCCTTCAGGGCCTTGCAGGCGCGGTTGAGCTCGGTGCGCAGCTTGTCCTGCTGCTCGCCGTCCAGCTCGATCCACTCGGTCACCCCGGCCAGGCGTGGTACCAGCACCAGCCAGGGGAATCGTTCGTCGTTCATCAGCCGCACTTGCGACAACGGTCCTTCCGCCACCAGCACGCTATCGGTGGCCAGGCGTGAATCGAGTTCGAATTCGCTCATCCAAGATGCTCCGAGAAGAAGTCCAGGGTGCGTTGCAGCGCCAGGGCGGCGCTGTCTGGATCATACGCATGTCCGACCTCGCGGTTGAAGGCGTGGTCGGCCGGATAGACGAAAGTGGCCATCTGCGGCAGCTTGTCGCGGTGGGCCTGGACGGCCTCCGGCGGGATGCTCCTGTCCTGGGTGCCGAAGTGGAAGATCACCGGCGCCTTGGGTGTCTCATCGAGGAACTGGACGTTGCGTGCGCCGTAGTAGCTGACCGACGGCAGCCCGAGCCGCAGCGCCGACAGCATCGCCACCGTGCCGCCCCAGCAGTAGCCGACGGTGCCGACCTTGCCGTAGGGGGCCAGCCGGGTGGCCGCCGCGCGGACCACTTCCAGCGCCTTCTCCATGCCCAGCGCGCTGACCCTTTCCAGGCCCTGCTTCACGCCGTCGGCGTCGTAGGGCAGGGCATCCGGGTCGGCATCGGGTCCATCGACCAGGTCGAAGAACGAAGGAGCCAGCACCGCATAGCCCTCGGCGGCGAAGCGCTCGGCCACGCCGCGGATGTGCGGGTTGGCACCAAAAATTTCCTGCACCACCACCAGCCCGCCTCGCGCGGTGCCCTCGGGGAGTGCCTGCCAGGCCCGTACCGTGCCGTGGTGCGTATCCAGGGTGATCCACTCGGCCATCGTCATCTACTCTCGTTGCAGGGACAGGACCGCATTGTCGGTGCTGCGCCGGTTAGCGCGGTGTCAGCGGCTGTGCGCGATCGGGCGGCTGGCCGTTCAGAGCGAGGTCGCCAACCCCGGTATACTGGCGCCCTTTCAGGCCCCGGCCCCCAGGAACCCCTGCCATGCCGGCAGGGGCCCAGGCCCCCAGAGTCCCGCGATTCCATGTCCCAGCTGAACCCCAAAGTCGGCTTCGTCAGCCTTGGCTGCCCGAAGGCCCTTGTCGATTCCGAGCGCATCCTCACCCAGCTCCGCTCGGAAGGCTACGACATCGTCCCGTCCTACGATTCGGCCGACGTGGTGGTGGTCAACACCTGTGGCTTCATCGATTCTGCGGTGACCGAGTCGCTGGACGCGATCGGCGAGGCGATGAACCAGAACGGCAAGGTCATCGTCACCGGCTGCCTGGGCAAGCGCCCGGAGCAGATCCGCGAGGCCTACCCGAACGTGCTGGCGGTGTCCGGCCCGCAGGACTACCAGAGCGTGATGGAAGCGGTGCATGAAGCACTGCCGCCCAAGCACGATCCGTTCGTGGACCTGGTGCCCGACTACGGTATCAAGCTGACCCCGCGGCACTACGCGTACCTGAAGATTTCCGAGGGCTGCAACCACAAATGCAGCTTCTGCATCATTCCGTCGATGCGCGGCAAGCTGGTTTCGCGCCCGGTCGACGAGGTGCTGCGTGAAGCCGAGCGCCTGGTGCGTGGCGGCGTGCGCGAGCTGCTGGTGGTTTCGCAGGACAGCTCGGCCTACGGCGTGGACGTGAAGTACGCCGAAAAGATGTGGCGCGACAAGGCCTACCAGACCCGTTTGAAGGCGCTGTGCGAAGGCCTGTCGGAGCTGGATGCGTGGGTGCGCATGCACTACGTCTACCCGTATCCGCACGTGGACGAAGTGGTGCCGCTGATGGCCGAGAACCGCATCCTCCCGTACCTGGATATCCCGTTCCAGCACGCCAGCCCGCGCATCCTGCGCCTGATGAAGCGCCCCGGCGCGGTGGAGAAGACCCTGGAGCGCGTGCAGAACTGGCGCCGTATCGCGCCGGACATCACTGTGCGTTCGACCTTCATCGTCGGCTTCCCGGGCGAAACCGAAGCCGAGTTCGAGGAACTGCTGTCGTTCCTTGACGAAGCGCAGCTGGATCGCGTCGGTGCGTTCGCCTACTCACCGGTCGAGGGTGCCACCGCCAACGACCTGCCTGACGCCGTGCCGGAAGAGGTGAAGCAGGAACGCCTGGCCCGTTTCATGGAGAAGCAGGCGCAGATTTCCGCCGCGCGCCTGGAAGCCAAGATCGGCACCGTGCAGCAGTGCCTGGTCGATGCCATCGAAGGCGATATCGCCGTGGCCCGCTCCAGGGCCGATGCGCCGGAGATCGACGGCCTGGTGCATATCCAGAACGCCGATCAGGTGCCGCTGCGGGTGGGCGAGTTCGTCGACGTGGAAATCACCGAGAGCGACGAGCACGACCTGTACGGCGATGCGCTGCCGGCCAATGCCCGCCCGGCGTTCGACCTCAAGGTACTGTGATCGCAACGGCCGCCGCTGGTGACGGCAGCGGTGTCCGGCGCTTCGTGCCGCCGCCGCGTGCGGCGGTCGATCCGCAGGTGTTCGCGCATCCGTTGTTTGCCGGATTGCAGGATTTCCGGGATCTGCTGCTCGGCCCTCGCTGGCCGTCCATCGCTGCACTTGATGCGCGCCTGGCATTGCCCGGGAAGCGCCTGGTTGAACAGGACGCCGCGCTGCTGGCCGATGGCCTGCACTACGAAGCCCGCATCGCGCAGGGGCGCATCGCCACCCGCGCCGACAACTGGCACGACCTGTTCAATGCGCTGGTCTGGGCCTCATGCCCACAGCTGAAGCGTGCGCTCAATGTGCAGCAGTGCCGGCATATCGAGGCCATGACGCCTGGCCAGCGCAACCGCGCGCAGGCCGCGTTGACCCAGTTCGACGAAACCGGAGTGATCGTGCGCGTGCGCGATGACTCACTGCGGGCTGCCTGGGATGCACACGACTGGCCCGCGTTGTTTGACCCGGTGAACTGGCAGAGCGATGACATCGCCATCACCGCGGTATTCGGGCATGCGCTGATGGAACAGGCACTGCTGCCAGGGCGATTGCTGGTGGGCAAGTGCGTGGTGGTGTACAGCGATGCCGATGCGGCCTGCGTTGACGCGGTGGCCGTGGCCATCGCCGAGGGCAGGGCGGTGACCGATCCCTTGCAGCTGCGTCCGCTGCCGTTGGCTGGAATCCCGGGGTGGCACGAGGGACAGGATGCCGCCTTCTATCGCAATGCCGACTACTTCCGCCCGCTGCGTGCCGGCCGCGCGTACCCGCCGCCATTGCACGGGGCCATGTAGAGTCAACTGTCAGTCGACTGCTCTTCGTTCCGAGGCCGTGAGCGCCTGACAGATGGCTTTGGCGAGTCATCAACCGCGATGAAGATCGCGGTGCGTTTGCCGTCCCGCTGTGGAGGTTTAGTGCCGCGCTTCGCGCGGTAGTCGACTGACAGGCGACTCTACACCGTCTCGTATTCCACGCCGATCACCGCAAAGGTGAACCGCCCGCCGGGCAGCTCCACCGAAAACTCGTCATCCAGCCGCTTCTTCAGCAGCGCACGCGCCAGCGGCGAATCGATGCTGATCCAGCCCAGGCCTGCGTCGGTCTCGTCCGGGCCGACAATGCGGTAGCGGCTGGTGTCGCCACTGTCCACGTTCTCCAGCTCCACCCACGCGCCGAAGAACACCGCCAGCGGATCGGTTGGCGTAGTGTCGACCACGCGCAGTGATTCCAGCCGCTTGGTCAGGTAGCGCACGCGGCGGTCGATCTCGCCCAGCTGCTTCTTGCGGTAGGTGTACTCGGCATTTTCCGAACGGTCGCCTTCTGCGGCGGCTGCGGCCAGTGCTTTCACCACTTCGGGTCGCCGTACCCGCCACAGGTCATCCAGTTCGGCCTTCAGCCGAGCGTGGCCGGAGGCGGTGATCAGGGCGGTGCTCTTTTCTGCAGGGGGACGCCAGCGCGACATGCAATACGACTTCTTTTCCGGAGGACGAACGGAGGGTGGGGTCAGACTCCGCTTCCGCGGGAAGGGCTCTGACCCCAGCAGCGGCGGATCAGATCAGCGCTTGCCACCGAAGATGCCGCCCAGCAGGCCGCGCACGATCTGGTTGCCCAGCTTGGTGCCGACCGTGCGCGTGGTCTGCTTGGCCATGGTCTCGATCATGCCCTGGCGGCGCTTGGTGCCGAAAATCGCATCCTTGATCGCCTGGCCGAAACCGCCTTCCTGCGCATCGTCCTGTTCGCGGCTGCGCGCGGCTGGCGCCTGCGCCTGCTCGACGCTCTTCTGTGCGCGCCGGGCCAGCAGTTCGGCAGCCGATTCGCGGTTGATCGCGGTGTCGTAGCGACTGCCGACCGGGCTGCCGGCACGCACCTGGGCGCGCTCGGCTTCGGTGATCGGCCCCATCCGGCAGCGTGGCGGCGCGATCATCGTCTGCTGCACCGGCATCGGCACGCCCTTGTCCTGCAGCGTGGAAACCAAGGCCTCACCGGTGCCGAGCTGGCTCAGTACCTTGGCCACGTCCAGCTTCGGGTTCGGCACGAACGTCTCGGCCGCGGTCTTCACCGCTTTCTGGTCGCGCGGGGTGAACGCCCGCAGCGCGTGCTGCACGCGGTTGCCGAGCTGGCCGAGGATGTTGCCCGGCACGTCGTCGGGGAACTGCGAGCAGAAGTACACGCCCACGCCCTTGGAGCGGATCAGGCGCACCACCTGCTCGATGCGCTGCACCAGCGACGGCGGTGCGTCGTCGAACAGCAGGTGGGCCTCGTCGAAGATGAAGACCAGCTTCGGCTTGTCCAGGTCGCCCACCTCCGGCAGTTGTTCGAACAGCTCCGACAGCAGCCACAGCAGGAAGGTGGAATAGAGCTTGGGCTTGAGCACAAGCTGGTCGGCGGCAAGGATGCCGATCATGCCGCGGCCGTCGTGATTGACCCGCATGATGTCGGCCAGTTCCAGGGCCGGCTCACCGAAGAAGTTCTCGCCGCCATCCTGCGCCAGGCGCAGCACCGACCGCTGGATCGCAGCGATCGACTGCGCGCTGACCAGGCCGTATTCGGTGGAAATGTCCTTGCGCTCCTCGGCCACCAGGCCAAGCAGGGCGCGCAGGTCGTCCATGTCCAGCAGCAGCAGGCCACGGTCGTCGGCCAGCTTGAACACGATGTCGAGCACGCCGGACTGGGTGTCGTTCAACTCGAGGATGCGCGCGAGCAGGGTCGGGCCCATCTCGCTGACCGTGGTGCGCACCGGGTGACCCAGCTTGCCGTACAGGTCCCAGAAAATGGTCGGGCTGGCGGCCGGTGCGTAGTCGGCCACGCCGATCTCGGCGGCGCGCTTGAGCAGGTTCTCCGCGCCGGTGCCTGGCACGGCCAGGCCGGACACGTCGCCCTTCACGTCGGCGAGGAATACGGGTACGCCCAGTCGCGAAAAGCCTTCGGCCAGGGTCATCAGGGTCACGGTCTTGCCGGTGCCGGTGGCGCCGGCCACCAGGCCGTGGCGGTTGCCGAGTTTCGGCAGCAGGGTGACGGCCACATCGTCGGTGATGCCTTTGCCGAGCAGAATCGGATCCATGGTCCAGCCCTTGTGGTGAATAGCCCAATGTTAACCGCCGGCGGTGACGGTCCGAAGGTCGGCTTGCCCCGACCTTGGCGGCGCCGCTACTCTGCCTGCCTGTTTCGCACACAGTGCCATCAATGCCCGTTCCTGTCCTGATTTCCCGCGGTTGGCCGCTGCTGGCCCTGGCCGGCCTGGTTTCCCTGGCGCCCGACGCCCATGCGCAGCGGGTCTCGGCCCGGGACAAGGCGAAGGTGGATGCGCTGCAGCAGCGCATGACCGTCGCCGAGAAGCGCTACAGCGATGCGCTGCTGCTGGTCGCCAATGCCGACCCCAAGGGCAGCAACGAGGCCGACGCGGCGCTGGAGGACATGGAAGACGTTCTCAACGACTGCGTGAAGCAGAAGGGCTGCCAGATGGGCACGCTGCTGGCCAGCTACAAGCGCCTGCTCAAGCACGACGCCGATGCGGCGGGCAGCGATGAGGTGGCCGACGAGGGCGGTGACCGGCTGGAAGCCGACCCCGACCATATCGGCCCGCTTACCGCCGACGTGCCGGAGGCCGCGCGCGCTGCCGCGCTGCTCAACGACAAGCGGCACGCCTTCGACAGCATGGTCGAATACAACCCGGCCGTGCAGGCGGGCATCCGCCGCTGGCTGACCGACATGCGCCCGGCGCTGCTGACCAGCTACGAGAACTACCAGAACCTGCGTGCGGTGATGTGGCCGGAGTGGGAAAAGCGCGGCCTGCCCGAGGCGCTGCTGTTCGGCATCATGGCCAAGGAGTCCAACGGCCGCGTGCATGCCTCCTCGCGCGCCGGCGCCGCCGGCCTGATGCAGTTCATGCCGGCTACCGGCCGCCGCTTCGGCCTTGGGCCGGATGGCACCGGCTTCGACACCCGCTTTGACGCGCGCAGCGCCGCCGAAGCCAGCGCCAGTTACCTCAACGAGCGCCTGCGCGAACTGAACAACAACGTGGAAATGTCGGTGGCCGCCTACAATGGTGGCGAAGGCCGCGCCGCGCGCGTGTTCAAGCAGAGCGCCGGGCAGAGCTTCTGGACCGACAGCGTCTACAACCAGTTCCCCGGCGAGACCAAGGACTACGTGCCGATGGTGATCGCCGCGGCCTGGATCTTCCTGCACCCGCAGCAGTACGGCGTGGAATTCCCGAAGATCAGCGCGCAGCCGGCCACGCTGCGCCTGGCCAAGTCCACCACCATCTACGAACTGACCATCTGCCTGGGCAGCCACGGCACCCGCGATGGCTACATGCGCGCGCTGCGCAACCTCAACCCGCGCTATGAAGCCGACGGCTGGATTCCGGCCGGCACGCTGATCAACGCTACCACCCGCATCGCCGGCCTGTACCAGCGCAACTGCGTCAGCGGCCCGCGTGCCGACCTGGCCCGTACCCTGATCACCGCCGACCTGAACGCGGCGATCAAGCGCCCGGCCGCCGCCGGCTACACCGGCAGCGTGGCCGTGGGCGGCGTGGTGCCGGTGGCCGACGCCGCAGCCTCCACCAGCGTGCCGACCACCCCGGTCGCTCCGGTGGCCGCGCCGCGCCCGGCCGCACGGCCAAAGCCGCCGCGCAGCCACAAGGTGGGCCGGGGTGAAACCCTGGGCGCCATTGCCGCGAAGTTCCAGTGCGATGTGCCGACCCTGGCCCGCGCCAACGGCCTGAAGGCCCCGGCCTACAGCCTGCGCCAGGGCCAGACGCTGAAGCTGCAGGGCTGCGACAAGTAATTCCCATGACCGCTGGAATCTGCAATGGACCTCGAAGACACCCGCAACCTGTTCGCCAACCTCCGCGAAAACACCGACTGGGACATCAAGGGCCCGTTGCTGTGGGGGTACTTCTTCGTGCACTCCACCGCTGAGCCGCTGCAGGCGCTGGCAGAGCACCTGCAGGCGGAGGGCTATACCTTCGTGGAATTGTTCGAGCAGGAGCCGGAAGAGGGCGACGCGCCGTTCCACGTGCTGCATGTAGAGCGCGTGGAGATCCACGACGAAGCCTCGCTGGACCGCCGCAACCAGGAATTCGCAGCGCTGGCCGCGGAGAAGGGCGTGGAAGACTACGACGGCATGGACGTCGGTCCGGCCCCGGTCCTGCAGTAACGCGCTTCTGGCTGTAGAGCCGAGCCCATGCTCGGCTTCCTTTGCCCACAGAAATGCATGCCCGGTTGCAGCCAGTAGCCGAGCATGGGCTCGGCTCTACATGTACCTCAGCGCAGCTTCGCCAGCGCCTGGCCCAGCTGCACCGGGCTTTCAGCGGCCAGCTGCGGGGCGAACTCAGCCACGCCCGGCGGCAGCAGCACGATCACGGTCGAACCGTAGTTGAAGCGCGCCATCTCGGCGAAGCGCTCCAGCCTGATGCCCTGGCCGCGGTAGTCCTTGCGCGTGATGCGGTCGCCATAATGCGGAATTTCCTCGCCGCTCCACACGGTTTCGACGCCCGATACCAGCAACGCACCCACCATCACGCTGACCATCGGGCCGAAGCTGGTGTCGAAGTGGCAGACCAGGCGCTCGTTGCGGGCGAACAGGCGCGGCACGCCGTTCACTGCGGCCGGGCCGACGCTGAACAGGCGGCCCGGCACGTGCACGGTCTCGCGCAGGGTGCCGGTCCACGGCATGTGCACGCGGTGGTAGTCGCGCGGCGACAGGTACACGGTCGCGTACAGGCCGTCGTTGTACGGTTTGGCATCCTCGTCACTGCCCAGCAGTTCGGCGGCGGTGAACGATTGGCCCTTGGCCTGGAAGATGCGGCCGGCCTCGATCCTGCCGAGCTGGCTGATGCGGCCGTCGGCCGGCATCACCAGGCTGCGCGGATCGGCGTCGGCCACGCGCGCGCCCGGCTTCAGCGCGCGGGTGAAGAACTGGTTGAAGGTCGCATAGCTGCGCGGGTCCGGGTTGGCCGCTTCGTCCAGGTTCACGTTGAACTTGCGGGTGACCGTGTCGATCAGCCAGCGCGACACGCGCGGATCGTCCGAGTACGCCAGCGAACGCGCCATCGAAGACAGCAGGCGGTGGGGCAGGGCGTACGTCAGGGCGGTGGTGAGGCTCATGGGGCGGTTTTCTCGGTCAGCTTCTGCAGGTCGCGGGCGATCGCCGGCGCGTTGAACGGGGGGCGTACCAGGCCGGCAAGGCGGCCCTGCGGGTCGAGCACGGCCAGGCTGGCCGAATGCTCGACGGTGTAATCCTCGGGGTTCTCGTCGAAGTGCTTGCCCGGCACCTTCTGGAACACGAAACCGAGCGAGGTGGAGAAGCGCTCCAGCGACGGGATATCGGCGGTGGCGGCCAGGGTGTCCTTGTGGAAGCCGTGCGCGTATTCGCCGAGCCGGGTGGCGCTGTCACGATCCGGGTCGACCGAGATGAACAGCACGCGCGGGCGCAGGCTGTCGGGCAGGGCCTCCCACTGGTTCTGCGCGCCAGCCAGCTCGGCCAGGGTGGTCGGGCAGACGTCCGGGCAGAAGGTGAAGCCCAGGAACACCAGCGTCCAGTGGCCCTTCAGCTCGCCCGGTATCAGGCGGGTGCCGTCGGACTGGGCCAGGTTGAAGTCGGGCAGTTCGCGCGGCTGCGGGTACAGCGTGATCGCTTCGGTGGCCGGGGCATTGGCCGGCGGCTTCGGCGCAAACACCTGCTGGGCGGCCAGCAGGCCCAGGCCCGCCGCCAGGGCGATCAGCAGGATGATGCCGGCATTGCGATTGAACATGGGTGCCCCCGCGCGAAGTGGGCTCCATCATACCGGGTGAGGCCGGATCGTTTCCGCCGCAACGGATGCTGCCGCGGGCGCCAGCCCCTATAATCGGGGCCCACTTTGCCCGCAGTACCGCCATGACCGCTGAAACGGCCGCCGAACTCCACACGATCATCGATCTGATCCGCTACGGCACCAGCCGTTTCAACGAAGCCGGGCTGACCTTCGGTCACAGCTACGACAATGCGCTGGACGAGGCCACCCAGCTGGTGCTGCACAGCCTGCACCTGCCGCACGATCTGGGCCCGGCCTATGGCCAGGCGCGCCTGCTGCAGGCCGAAAAGCTGCGCGTGCTGGAACTGTTCCAGCGCCGCATCGATGAACGCATCCCGGCCGCCTACCTGACCGGTGAGGCCTGGTTCGCCGGCCTGAGCTTCAAGAGCGACAAGCGCGCGCTGGTGCCGCGTTCGCCGATCGCCGAACTGATCGAATGCGGCTTCGAGCCGTGGCTCGCCGGCCGCGATGTCAGCCGTGCGCTGGACCTGTGCACCGGTTCGGGCTGCATCGCCATCGCCATGGGCCACTACTACCCGAACTGGGAAGTGGATGGCGTCGACCTCAGTGACGAAGCACTGTCGCTGGCCGAGGAAAACAAGGAACGCCTGCAGGCGCACAACGTCACCCTGATCAAGTCGGACCTGTTCAACGGCCTGACCGGCCGCCACTACGACCTGATCGTCACCAACCCCCCGTACGTCACCAACGACGAGACCGACGCCCTGCCGCAGGAATACTCCTACGAGCCGGAGATGGGCCTGCGTGCCGGCGACGACGGCCTGGACCTGGTGCTGAAGATCCTGCGTGACGCGCCGCTGCACCTGAGCGAGGACGGCCTGCTGATCTGCGAAGTGGGCGAATCCGAGCAGCACCTGATCAAGCTGCTGCCGGAAGTCGATTTTTCCTGGATCGAGTTCAAGGTCGGCCAGATGGGTATCTTCGCGGTCGAATGCCGCGAGCTGATCGCCCACAGCGCACGCATCACCGAACTGGCGGCGCAGCGCCCGTGAGCTCCAATTCGTTCGGCAAGCTGTTCACCGTCACCACGTTCGGCGAGTCGCACGGGCCGGCCATCGGCTGCGTGATCGATGGCTGCCCTCCGGGGCTGGCGCTGGACGCGGCCGAATTCGCCCACGACCTGCAGCGCCGTGCCACCGGCAAGAGCCGGCACACTTCCGCGCGGCGCGAGGCCGACGAGGTCGAGATCCTCTCTGGCGTGTACGAGGGCCTGACCACCGGCACCCCGATCGCGCTGCTGATCCGCAACACCGACCAGCGCAGCAAGGACTACGCCAACATCGGCCAGCAGTTCCGGCCGGGCCATGCCGACTACAGCTACTGGCACAAGTACGGCATCCGTGACCCGCGCGGTGGCGGCCGTTCCTCGGCGCGCGAAACCACCATGCGCGTAGCCGCCGGGGTGGTCGCCAAGAAGTGGCTGGCCGAGCGCTTCGGCGTGACTGTGCGCGGCTACCTGTCGCAGCTGGGCGACATCACCCCGGCCGGTTTCGACTGGTCGGCGGTGGAAGACAACCCGTTCTTCTGGCCGCACGCTGCACAGGTGCCCGAACTGGAGGCGTACATGGACGCGCTGCGCAAGTCCGGAGATTCGGTCGGTGCGCGCGTGGACGTGGTCGCCGACAACGTGCCGCCGGGCTGGGGTGAGCCGATCTACGGCAAACTCGACGGTGAACTGGCTGCCGCGCTGATGAGCATCAACGCGGTGAAGGGCGTGGAGATCGGCGACGGTTTCGCCAGCGCCGCGCAGAAGGGCACCGAACACCGCGACCTGCTGACCCCGCAGGGCTTCGCCAGCAATCACGCGGGTGGCATCCTCGGTGGCATTTCCACCGGCCAGCCGGTGGTCGCCTCGATCGCGTTGAAGCCGACCTCCAGCCTGCGCCTGCCGGGCCCGTCGCTGGATACGTCCGGCAACGTGGTCGAGGTGGTCACCACCGGCCGCCACGACCCCTGCGTCGGCATCCGCGCCACCCCGATCGCCGAGGCGATGGTAGCGATGGTGCTGATGGACCAGGCGCTGCGCCACCGCGCGCAGTGCGGCGATGTCGGCACGGTCACCCCGCGCATTCCCGGGCAGATCGATGGCTGACACGCGGCCGACCGTGTGGGTGAGCCAGCCGCTGATCGACGCGGCCATCGCGCCGCTGCGCGATCGCGTGCAGCTGCGCAGCACCGACACCGTCACCGCCTGGGCGCCGGACCAGATCGCCGAACAACTGGCCAGCGCCGACGGCGCGATCATCACGCTCAACGAGCGCATCGGCGCGGCCCAGGTGGCCGGCGCCGCGCAGCTGCAGGTGATCGCCAATGTCGGGGTGGGCTACAACAACCTGGATGTGGACGCGCTCAGCGCGGCCGGCATCCTGGCCAGCAACACGCCGGACGTCCTGACCGAAACCACCGCCGATCTCGGTTTCGCCCTGCTGATGGCCACCGCGCGCCGCATTACCGAGTCCGAGCGCTGGCTGCGCGAAGGGCAGTGGCAGCAGTGGTCGTTCCAGACCATGCTCGGTGCCGATATCCACGGCAGCACGTTGGGCATCCTTGGCATGGGCCGCATCGGCCAGGGCATCGCCCGTCGCGGCGCGCACGGTTTCGGCATGAAGGTGCTGTACCACAACCGTTCGCAGCTGCCGGCGGCGACCGAGGCGGAATTGGGTGCGACCTATGTGGATCTGGATACGCTGCTGGCACAGTCCGACCACCTGCTGCTGGTGCTGCCGTACACGCCGGCCTCGCATCATCTGATCGATGCCGCCGCACTGGCGAAGATGAAGCCGTCGGCGACGCTGGTAAATATCGCCCGCGGTGGCCTGGTCGATGAGATCGCGCTGGCCGACGCGCTGGCCAATGGTCGCCTGGCTGCGGCGGGTCTGGATGTGTACGAGGGCGAGCCAACGGTTCGCCCGGAACTGCTGGCGCTGCGCAACGTCGTGCTCACTCCGCACATCGGCAGCGCCTCGCTGGCCACGCGCACGGCGATGGTACAGCTGGCCGTGGATAATCTGCTTGCCGGGCTCGGCCTGGACGGCGGCCCGTCGTGGATGCCGAGCGCGATCAACGCTGACGCGGCGATGGCCGCGCGCGTGACGCTGGGCAAAAAAACCGGGAAACGATAGGGAACCTCCGCGCGCCCCGCTTGAGGAGGTTCCCCGAATCCAGCTGTCGTGCGTGTTTCTTCCCCATTCCCGTTTTCGTGAGAGTTCCCCCATGAGCAATGCACAGCGCAGTTTCCACGTCGCCGTCGTCGGTGCCACCGGCGCCGTCGGCGAGACCATGTTGTCGATCCTGGCCGAGCGTGATTTCCCGGTCGGCACCCTGAGCGTTCTCGCCTCCGAGCGTTCGGCCGGCGGCGAGATCGAGTTCAACGGCCAGAAGGTCAAGGTCCAGGACCTGGCCACCTTCGATCCCACCGGCGTCGAGATCGCCCTGTTCTCGGCCGGTGGCAGCGTGTCCAAGGAATACGCACCGAAGTTCGCCGCAGCAGGCGCGGTGGTGATCGACAACTCCTCGGCCTTCCGTTACGACGATGACGTGCCGCTGGTGGTGTCCGAGGTCAACCCGGAACAGGTCGCCAACCGTCCGCGCGGCATCATCGCCAACCCGAACTGCTCGACCATGCAGATGCTGGTGGCGCTGGCACCGCTGCACCGCAAGTACGGCATCGAGCGCATCAATGTGTCCACCTACCAGTCGGTGTCCGGCGGCGGCCGCTCGGCGATGGAGGAACTGGGCAAGCAGACCGGCCAGCTGCTCAGCTTCCAGGAGATCGATCCGCAGCGTTTCCCGGTGCAGATCGCCTTCAACCTGATCCCGCACATCGATGACTTCCAGGACAACGGCTTCACCAAGGAAGAAATGAAGCTGATCTGGGAGACCCGCAAGATCCTCGGCGATGACAGCATCCTGGTGAACCCGACCGCGGTGCGCGTGCCGGTGTTCTACGGCCACTCCGAGTCGGTGGCGATCGAGACCCGAGACAAGGTCACGGTCGCCGAAGCGCGCGCGCTGCTGGAGCAGTCGCCGGGCATCGAAGTGGTGGATCGCCACGAGGCCGGTGGTTACCCGACCCCGGTCACCCACGCCTCAGGCACCGACGCGGTGTACGTCGGCCGCATCCGCGAGGACCTCTCGCACCCGCGTGGCCTGAACCTGTGGATCGTGTCGGACAACGTGCGCAAGGGCGCAGCCCTGAATGCCGTACAGCTGGCCGAGCTGGTTGCCGCCGAGCAGCGCTGATGGAGAGGCCGGGCAATGCCCGACCTTTTCTGTAGAGCCGAGCCTACGCTCGGCTCAGGCCATGCAGCCGAGCATGGGCTCGGCTCTACATGGGTGCGGACCCCGGTCCGCACGCTTTATAGTGTCGCCCATGAATAAACGGGCCAGGGGCGCAAAGCGCCCGCTCACCTATCTGTCCGCAGCGCTGCTCGCCTTGGCCAGCAGTTCGGCGCTCGCCCTGGGGTTGGGCGACATCCGCGTCCTGTCCAGGCCGGGCCAGCCCCTGCTGGCAGAAATCCCGGTCGTTTCGGCCGATCCGTCCGAGCTGGAAAACCTGCGGGTGGCCTTGGCCTCGCCGGTCACTTTCGAGCGTGTCGGCCTGCAGCGGCCGACCGGACTGGTCAGCGAACTGCAGTTCGAGCTGACCCGCGACACGCAGGGCAGAGCGGTGGTGCGGGTGACCTCGCAGGCACCGGTGGAGACGCCGTCGCTGAGCTTCCTGATCGAAGCCGACTGGGGCCAGGGCCGCCTGGTGCGCGAGTACTCGGCGCTGGTCGATGCGCCGCCCAGTGCGCTGGCCGTGGCCGAGCCGGAAATCGTCGCGCCGGCAGGCACGCTCTCCAATACGATCGTGCGCGAACCTGCACCGGCTTTGGCAACGGTGCCAGCCGCAGAGGCGCCCGCTGCGCCGCCATCTGCGGTGGCGGCTGCAGCAGCACGCCCGCGTGCGGCCTCCGCGCCGGTCGCTGCACCGGCGGCCGATGGCAGCGTCACCGTACAGCGCGGTCAGACCCTGTCGCAGATCGCCAGGGTGGTGGCGCGTGGCAACCAGGTCAGTCGCGACCGCGCGATGATCGCCCTGTTGCGTGCCAATCCCGAAGCCTTCATCCGTGGCAACGTCAACCTGCTCAAGCAGGGCGCGGTGCTGCGCATGCCGGGCAGCGATGCGCTTGCGGCGGTCGACGCCGCCGAAGCGGCGACGCTGGTGCGCGAGCACGCCGCGCAATGGCGTCAGGCGCGTACCGTGCCGCAACCGGCGGGCATGCTCGCACCGGTTGCCAGGGCGGCAGCCACGAACGCTTCTTCCCCGGCTGCGGCCAACGGGCCACGGCTTGAGATCGCTCCGGCGCTGGCGTCAGACGCCGCGCACGCGGGCACAACCACCGGCACCGCTGCCGGCAGCGAGGGTGACATGCTGGGCAACGAACAACTGCGCCAGGCGCGTGAGGACATCGCCACCCGTGATGCCGAGATCGGCGAGCTGAAGCAGCGCGTGGCCGACCTGGAGAAACTCAGGGAACAGCAGCAGTCGCTGATCGCGATGAAGGACAACGACCTGGCCGCTGCGCAGCAGCGTCTGGCGCAGGCGCCGGGTGCCCGTGATGCGGCGACACCGTGGTACTGGCTGGGGCTGCCGGTACTGCTGCTGGTGGCGGGGGCGGCCTGGCTGCTGCGTCGTCGCAAGCCGTCGCCGTTGCCGCCGCTGCGTGAGGAAGACGATGCCGCCGGCCTGGCCGCAGCGGTGCCGGCAGGTGCCGCGCTGGATGCGCTGGCCGAGCAGTCCTCGTGGTCGTCGCCTGATGCAGGCAACGGCCGCCAGGAACCGGCGATGCCTGCGTGGGCGGCCGGAACCGAAGTGCACGACGTGGTGGTCGCCGAACCCACCGCTGAGCACGCGGTGCGGGCCGACCAGGAGTCCGACACGCTGCGCGACCAGGACGCGGTGGCATTGCCCGAAGCGGTGACCGATCTGCCGCGCTGGGACGATCCCGCAACCACCGGCGACGAGGTGGTCCCGGCCGAGCCGCTGCAGGACGATCGCGTTGTACCGCAGGTGCCGGCCGAAGTGGTGGTGCCCGACTACGCACTGCATGCCGAACGGCAGCCGCAGTTCCGCGGTGTGTTCGATCTGCCGGCCGACGCGCATGAGAACCCGTCTCCGGCGGATGCCGCAGGTCCCGAAGCCATCGACGGCATCGACCGTGTCAGCACCGAGGCTGCTCATTCCGACGACACCGCGTCGAGCGCACCCGCGCCTGCCGATGACGCGGGCTGGTCGCCACGTGCCGGCCAGGAGCGCCTGGAACTGGCCATTGCCTACCTCGATCTGGGTGACGCGCAGACGGCGCGCACCTTGTTGCTGGAAGTGGCCGAGGGCGGTGACCTGCACAGCCAGGCGCAGGCCCGCGAACTGCTCGCCCGCCTGCCGTGACCGAACCCGCCGACAAGGACCCTGCCATGAGCCGCGAGCGCCGTATCGACTACGTTGAATTCGCCTCCAGCGACCCGGCCGCCAGCCGCGCCTTTTTCGAAACGGCGTTCGGCTGGTCATTCGTCGACTACGGCAGCGACTACACGGCTTTCGACGATGGCCGCCTGCAGGGCGGCTTCTTCCGTGGCCAGCCGCAGCGGGCCGGCGACAGCGGTGCACCGCTGCTGGTGCTGTATGCCGACGATCTGGCTCCGGTCGAGGCCGCCGTGCGCGACGCCGGCGGCCAGATCGTACGCCCGGTGTTTTCCTTCCCCGGTGGCAGCCGCTTCCAGTTCGTCGAGCCCGGTGGCAACGAACTGGCGGTCTGGTCCGAACGCGATCCGGCCTGAGCGCCGCCCCACCCGCAACATCGAGGTAGCACATGCGTTATGCGCTTGGCGTCGAGTACGACGGCAGCGATTTCAGGGGCTGGCAGAACCTGGGCGAGGGTGGTCCCAGCGTGCAGGCCAGCCTCGAGCAGGCCTTGTCATCGGTGGCGGATGCGCCGCTGCAGGTGGTCTGCGCCGGCCGCACCGATGCCGGTGTGCACGGCCAGTGCCAGGTCGTGCATTTCGACACTGACGTGGTGCGTGACCCGCGCGCCTGGATGCTCGGCACCACCACCCGCCTGCCGCGTTCGATCGCGGTGCGCTGGTGCGTGCCGGTGGCCGATGATTTTCATGCGCGCTTCTCGGCACGTGCGCGCCGCTACCGCTATCGGCTGCTCAACCGCGAGGTGCGGCCCGCGCTGGACCGGCAGACCCTGAGCTGGGAGCGCCGCGCGCTGGACGAGACCCTGATGCACGCCGCCGGCCAGGCCCTGCTCGGCGAGAACGATTTCAGCGCGTTCCGTTCGGTGCAGTGCCAGGCGCTGCATGCCCGGCGTGAGCTGCAGTCATTGCAGGTCAGCCGCCAGGGCGAAGTGATCGAAGTCGCAGTGCGTGGCAATGCATTTCTTCATCACATGGTCCGCAATATCGTCGGATCGTTGATCCTGGTGGGCAGCGGCGAAAAACCGGTGGAATGGATCGCCGAACTGCTGGCTGGGCGCGACCGCACCGTAGCTGGTCCCACCGCACCGCCGCAGGGCCTGGTGTTCCTTGGGCCCCTGTACCCCGACAACTGGCATCTGCCCGCCGAGGTCACGCTATGAGCCGTTCCTACTACCGTACACGCATCAAGTTCTGTGGAATGACCCGCGCCGGCGATGTCCGCCTGGCCGGTGAGCTGGGCGTGGACGCGGTGGGTTTCATCTTTGCCCGCGAGAGCAGCCGCCGGGTCGCGCCTGCCGAGGCGCGCGCGATGCGCCAGGCAATCGCGCCGATGGTCGACGTGGTTGCGCTGTTCCGCAACAACAGCAAGGAAGAAGTGCGCGAGGTGCTGCGCACGGTACGACCGACGCTGCTGCAGTTCCATGGCGAGGAGGACGAGAGCTTCTGCCGCAGCTTCAACATGCCGTACCTGAAGGCGATCGCCATGGGGGGGCGCGAAGAGGTCAATGCCCGCACCCTGCAACTGCGCTATCCCAGCGCTGCCGGCTTCCTGTTCGACAGCCACGCGCCGGGTGGCGGTGGCGGCACCGGCGTGGCGTTCGACTGGGGCCGCGTCCCGACCGGATTGCATCGGCCGTTCCTGCTGGCCGGTGGCCTGAACCCGGAAAACGTCTACGACGCCGTGCTGGCGACGCTGCCGTGGGGCGTGGACGTCTCCAGCGGTATCGAACTGGAGCCGGGCATCAAGGACGGTTACAAGATGCGCACCTTCGTCGAGGAAGTGCGGCGCGCCGATTGCACCGTCCTGGAGTGATCCGCGTCACCTGAGGGGCGCCGGGATGTCATCGTCGACGGTGAGCCTTGCAGCAGACCCTCAACCAGGGACTGTCCGCCGACGGCATCGTCGGTCGCCACACCGCTGCCGCCCTGGCGGCGGGGCGTGTGCAGGGTCATGAACCCGCAGCGGCTGTGCCCAAAGGGCCGTCGCTCAACGATGCATCGCATCCGGACCACGCACTGCACAACGCTGGCCGCAGCAAGCTTCCCAGCGTGTTTTCCGAAGAGGCTGCGGCCCATATCACCCTGCATGCAAAGCAGAACGGTATCGACGCGGCCCACAAGCTGCAGAGCATCACGGTGCAGGATGGCAAGCCGTTCGTGATGGGCACGACGCCTGGCTTCCGCACCGCTGTCGATCTGGCCCAGGCGCTGCCGTCGCTGGAGCAGACCAGTGCCAAGCTGCTGGCAGATCCGTCGCACCAGCAGCAGGTGCATGAGGAGCAGCAGCGGGTCGCGATGGGCGGTCGCTGAGGCCTGCGTTGCCGGCTTCGGGAGGTGAATGCCGCCCGGGGCCTCGTCTCATCGCAGTTGCGCTGCTGCCCAGTCGGCCAGGGCGTCTACCCGTGCATCGGCCGGGCCATCCGGCCGCGCCAGCACCCAGAAGCCGCCGGTGGCCGCAAACCCCCACGGTGCGACCAGCCGGCCTGCTGCCAGATCTTCGGCCACCAGCGGCTCGGGCGCGATTGCCGGGCCCAGCCCGGCCACGGCTGCTTCCAGCAGGTAATAGAGATGTTCGAAAGCGGTGCCCAGCTGCAGCTTTGACGGGTCCAGGCGGTGTGCCTGCGCCCAGGCGGGCCAAGCCTGTGGACGTGACGTGGTGTGCAGCACGGTTTCCTGCAGCAGTGCCGAGGGCGGTGCCTGCCGCAGGCGCTGCGCCGCCGCATGTGACGGGGCCACCACCACACCGACCCGTTCCGGTGCCAGCTCGCGGACCTGCCAGCCGCGTGGCCACGGTCCCTGCGCCAGCAACAGCACGGCGTCCAGCGCCGCCTGCGCTTCGGTGAAACTGCCGTCCAGCGCCGACCACTGCAGGCGCACGCCGGGCAGGGCGGCCTGCAGCACGGGCAGGCGCGGAATCATCCAGCGTGCCAGTACGCTGCCGCTGCAGCCCAGTACCAGTGCTGGGGAGGCCGCAGGCCGCCGCAGCTCGCGCACGCAGCCTTCGATCCCGGCGAAGGCCTCGCTGCACGCTGCCTGCAGGCGCGTACCCGCAGCGGTCAGGCGCAGGCCGCGACCGGCACGCTGGAACAGCGCCAGGCCGAGGTGATCCTCCAGCAGCTTCAGTTGCCGGCTGACCGCGCCGTGGGTGACGTGCAGGTCCTGTGCGGCGCGCCCGACGCCGCCAAGGCGGGCAGTGGCTTCGAACGCGCGCAGCGCATTGAGGGGAGGCAGCAGGGAGCGGCTCACGTGAGATTTCCTGACGATATGTGCCAGATAATATCCATTTTCCGGTCTTGACCCGTGCGCTAGAGTATCCACCTGTCTGAACCACCGGTCGTATCCATGTCTGCCTCCCCCATTGCCGACTACCACGCCTTCCCGGATGCCCAGGGCCACTTCGGCCGCTACGGTGGCAGCTTCGTTGCCGAAACCCTGGTCGGCCCGCTGCAGGAACTGGCCCAGGCCTATGACCAGGCCCGCCAGGACCCCGCGTTCCAGGCGGCCTATGACCGCGACCTGGCGCACTACGTGGGCCGGCCGAGCCCGATCTATCACGCCCAGCGCCTGAGCGATCACGTCGGCGGCGCGCAGATCCTGCTCAAGCGCGAGGACCTGAACCACACCGGTGCGCACAAGATCAACAACACCATCGGCCAGGCACTGCTGGCCGCACGCATGGGCAAGAAGCGCATCATCGCTGAGACCGGTGCCGGCCAGCATGGCGTGGCCAGTGCCACCGTTGCCGCGCGTCTGGGCCTGGAATGCGTGGTCTACATGGGCGCCACCGACATCGAGCGGCAGAAGATCAACGTCTACCGCATGAAGCTGCTCGGTGCGACGGTGGTGCCGGTCACCTCCGGCTCGGCCACCCTGAAGGACGCGCTCAACGAAGCGATGCGCGACTGGGTGACCAACGTGCAGGACACCTTCTACATCATCGGCACCGTGGCTGGACCGGACCCGTACCCGCGCATGGTGCGCGACTTCAATGCCATCGTCGGCCGCGAAGCGCGTGAGCAGATGCTGGCCGAGTACGGCCGCCTGCCCGATGCGATCACCGCCTGCGTCGGCGGCGGCAGCAATGCCATCGGCCTGTTCCACGCCTTCCTCAACGATCGCCAGGTCGAGATCGTCGGCGCCGAAGCCGCCGGTGATGGCATCAGTACCGGTCGCCATGCCGCCTCCATCGCGGCAGGCCGCCCCGGCGTGCTGCACGGCAACCGCACGTACGTGCTGTGCGACGATGACGGCCAGATCATCGAGACCCATTCGGTGTCGGCCGGCCTGGACTATCCGGGCGTCGGCCCGGAGCACGCGTTCCTGGCCGATACCGGCCGCGCGCGCTACCTCGGCATCACCGACGAGGAAGCGCTGCAGGCCTTCCATCTGCTGGCGCATACCGAGGGCATCCTGCCCGCGCTGGAATCCAGCCATGCGCTGGCACAGGCAATCAAGCTGGCGCGTGAGCGTCCGCGTGACCAGATCGTGCTGTGCAACCTGTCCGGCCGCGGCGACAAGGACGTGCACACCATCGCCGCGCGCGAAGGGCTTGTGCTGTGAATCACGTGCTGCGCCACGGCGGGGCGCTGGTGCTGGTGATCGGCATGGGCGGCTGCACGCCGCCCGATCCACCGGTGCTTGCCCCGGCCCCGGCCGCCCCCGCGGCGATCGCCCTGGCACGCGAACCGGCCAGCAACGACGATGAGGCCGCACATCGCCCGATCGAGGGCGCGGCGATGTCCACGGCAGGCGACGGCGGCGAGGACCACGCGGCCCGGGCGGTGGTGTCGGTGGCCCTGGACCATGCCGGTGAGGTGCTGATCGGCCAGCCCTTCAGCGAACTGCAGGGCGAGGCGCAGTGGCACTCGGCCGGGCTGGGCGAGTCGACCGCTGGGCGTTGCGAGTACTACGAGCGCGGCACGCTGCCCGAGGGCGTGGCGATGATGGTGCAGGACGGCGACGTGGTGCGCTTCGACCTGGCCCCCATCGACGATTCCGGCCAGGTGGTGCTGCAGCCGGGGCCGTTCGGCCTTCATCTGGGCATGCCACGCGCGCAGGCACTCCAGCAGTTGCCCAAGGGCGTTTCCACGCAACCCTATGGTGATGATGCGGAGGCCGGCGAGAGCCTGCTCTGGCAGGACCCCGGTTCCGACCTAGCGATCCGTGTGGAGATCGTCGACGGCACCATCTCCCGAATGTACTGGGGCGCCAGCGGCGCCGTTGATCTGATCGAAGGATGTACCTGACATGTCCGTATCCCGACTCGATGCCTGCTTCCAGCGCCTGCGCGAACAGCAGCGCAAGGCGCTGATTCCCTTCATCACCGCAGGTGATCCCTCGCTGGAAGCCACCGTGCCGGTCATGCACGCGCTGGTCGATGCTGGTGCCGACGTGATTGAACTGGGCGTGCCGTTCTCCGATCCGATGGCCGATGGCCCGACCATCCAGCGTAGTTCCGAACGCGCGCTGGCGCGGGGAGCCGGCAGCCGCTATGTGCTGCAGGCGGTGGCGCAGTTCCGGGAGCGTGATGCGCACACCCCGGTGGTGCTGATGGGCTACCTGAACCCGGTGGAGATCCACGGCTACGCTGCCTTCGCCGGGGCGGCCGTGCAGGCTGGCGTGGACGGGGTGCTGCTGGTCGACCTTCCGCCGGAAGAAGCCGTTGAAGCGCAGCAGGCCTTCGATGCAGCGGGCCTGGCGCTGGTCCTGCTGGCGTCGCCGACCACCAGCCAGGCGCGTGCCGACAAGCTGCTGGCCCTGGCCCGTGGTTACCTTTATTACGTCAGCTTTGCCGGCGTGACCGGCGCCTCCGAGCGCCTGGACAGCGACGCCGCCAGCGCCCGCCTGCAGGCGTTGCGCGCGCGCGCCTCGGTGCCGGTGGTGGCGGGCTTCGGCATCAAGGACGCCGGCAGTGCCGCAGCCATGGCCCGCCAGGCGGATGGCGTGGTGGTCGGAAGTGCGCTGGTGGCGGCGCTGGCCGAAGCGGGCTCGGCTGAAGACGCGGCCCAGCGTGCGCGGGCGTTCCTCGCCCCGCTGCGGCAGGCGCTGGACGCGTAGCGGTAATGCTGGCCGCTGGCCGGCATCGTCCGTACCCACCCGCGTGCAGGGCCGCCGGCCAGCGGCCGGCACCGCGCAGCACCTAAACGTACGTCCCAGCATGGTTTTTCCGGCTGCCCCGTAGGTGGCAAGGGGGTGCACGGCCGGGGAAAGCGGAGCTAGACTGTCCGCCTTTGCGGCCCATGGGCCGCCCTGAACGGAAGTGTCCTCCCGCATGAGTTGGCTCAGCAAGTTGATGCCGTCCGGCATCCGCACCGACAACACCCCCAGCAAGAAGCGCAGTGTCCCCGAGGGCCTGTGGGAAAAGTGCAGCAACTGCGGCAGCGCGTTGTACCGTCCGGAACTGGAAGAGAACCTGGAGGTCTGCCCGAAGTGCGGCCACCACATGGCGATCCGCGCGCGTGCGCGCCTGGCGGCGCTGTTCGACGCCGACAGCACCACCGAGATCGGTGCGCGCCTGGGACCGACCGACCTGCTCAAGTTCAAGGATCAGAAGAAGTACAGCGAGCGCATCAAGATCGCGCAGAAGAACACCGGCGAATACGACGCGCTGATCGCCATGCGCGGCCTGCTCAAGGGCCGTGCGCTGGTCGCCTCGTCGTTCGACTTCGCCTTCATGGGGGGCTCGATGGGCTCGGTGGTGGGCGAGCGTTTCGCGCTGGCCGCAGAAACCGCGGTCGAGATCGGTGCGCCTTACGTGTGCTTCTCGCAGAGTGGCGGCGCGCGCATGCAGGAAGGCCTCTTCTCGCTGATGCAGATGGCCAAGACCTCCGCTGCGCTGGGCAAGCTGCGTGAAGCCGGGCTGCCGTACATCTCGGTGCTGACCCATCCGACCACCGGCGGCGTTTCGGCGTCGTTCGCGATGCTGGGCGACATCAACATCGCCGAACCGCAGGCACTGATCGGCTTCGCCGGCCCGCGCGTGATCGAGCAGACCGTGCGCGAGAAGCTGCCGGAAGGTTTCCAGCGTTCGGAGTTCCTGCTGGAGCACGGTGCCATCGACCAGATCTGCGATCGCCGCGAACTGCGCGACCGCCTGTCCGATCTGCTCGCCATGCTGGGTCGGCAGCCCGCGCCGCAGGTAGCCTGATGGGTGCCCGCAAGTACTTCGGCACGGACGGCATCCGTGGCCGGGTCGGGCAGGGCGTGATCTCGGCCGACTTCGTGCTGCGCCTGGGCAATGCGCTGGGCCGTGTCCTGCTCGCCCAGCGTGGCCAGGACGGACGCCGGCCGATCGTGGTGATCGGCAAGGACACCCGCATTTCCGGCTACATGTTCGAGGCGGCGCTGGAGGCCGGCCTGGTCGCCGCCGGTGCCGACGTGCAGCTGCTGGGTCCGATGCCGACCCCGGCGGTGGCGTTCCTGACCCGCACGCTGGGCGTGGACGCCGGCATCGTCATCAGCGCCTCGCACAACCCGCATTACGACAACGGCATCAAGTTCTTCTCGGCCCAGGGCGAGAAGCTCGACGATGCCACCGAGCTGGCCCTGGAGGCGGCGCTGGACGTTCCGTTCACCACCGCCGAATCGGAAAAGCTGGGCAAGGCATTCCGTGCACGCGAAGCGGTCGGCCGCTACATCGAATTCTGCAAGGCCAGCGTGCCGCGCACATTCGATCTGCGTGGCCTGCGCCTGGTGCTGGATTGCGCGCATGGTGCCACCTACCAGATCGCGCCGCTGCTGTTCCGCGAACTGGGTGCCGAGGTGATCGGCATCGGCGCCGAGCCCAATGGCATCAACATCAACGCCGGCGTGGGCTCCACCCATATCGACAACCTTGCGGCCAAGGTCCGCGAGACCGGCGCCGATCTCGGTATCGCCTTCGATGGTGATGGCGACCGCGTGCTGATGGCCGACGACCAGGGCAACCCGGTCGATGGCGATGACCTGCTGTACATCCTGGCCCGTGCCTGGAAGGCCGAAGGCCGCCTGCGCGGCCCGGTGGTCGGCACGCTGATGAGCAACTATGGCATCGAGAAGGCCCTCGCCGACCTGCAGATTCCATTCGTTCGCAGCAATGTCGGCGATCGCTACGTGCACCAGGCGCTGATCGAAGGCGGTGGTGTGCTCGGCGGTGAAGCCTCCGGCCACCTGCTGTGCCTGGACCGCGCCACCACGGGGGACGGCATCGTCAGCGCCCTGCAGGTGCTGGTCGCGCTGCGCAGCAGTGGGCAGACCCTGCGCCAGGCACTGAAGGGCCTTGTGCGGGTACCGCAGAAGACCGTCAACGTGCGCCTGGGCAATGTCCCGGCCAAGACCGCGGTGCAGTCTGAAAGCGTGCAGTCCGCGCTGGCTGTGGCGCAGCAGGCTGTCGCCGGCCGTGGCCGCGCGTTCCTGCGCCCGTCCGGTACCGAGCCGGTGGTGCGGGTCACGGTCGAGGCCGATGACGCCACGCTGATGCAGGACACGCTGGACCGCCTGTCCGCAGCGGTGCGTGAAGCCGCTGCCTGAAGCGCGTGCACATTCGCACCAACGAAAAACGCCCCGCAAAGCCGGGGCGTTTTTCATTCAACCGGCAGGAGCGTGGTGCTTATGGCCCCGGCACCATCTTCTTCTGGCGCGCTTTGAAGCCATTGAACAGTGGCGCGATCAGCGGGTTGTAGCTCTGCGCGATGCGCTTGCGCAGCCAGCTGGCCGGGCGGTTGCGGATCGCGAAGCGGTAGATCCGCTCCGGATCACCGCCGACCACGTTGCGGCCGAACGGGTGGGTGGTGTGCAGGTAGCGGAAGCCCTGCTCGCGTGCCACCTCGATGTGGTCCTGGTCGAAATCGCCGTAGGGCCAGCACAGCGTATCGGACACCTCGCCGAGCTTGTCCTGCAGGACGTTGCGCGAGATCGCCAGATCCCGGCTGAGGCCCGCACGGCGCTGCGCACGGTCCAGATCGTCGCGGCGCAGCCAGCGGGTGTGGGTGTGGGTATGGCAATGCACTTCGAAGGTGCCGGCGGCAATGGCTGCGCGTGCTTCGCTCCAGCGCATCATCACGTCGTCGCTGCGGTCCTGCTCGTAGATCGCCGCTTCGCAGCCACGATGGTCCGGCGTCGACGGCAGTGCCGCGCCGGCAATGCCGGCGTGCGGACGTTCCGGGCCTTCGCCCATCCAGCCGGTGACCACGAACACCACCGCGTGCATGCCGTACTTCTGCAGGATCGGGTGCGCATACACCCAGTTGTCGAGATAGCCATCGTCGAAGGTGATGACGATCGACTTGCGCGGCACCGGCTTGCCGGCCAGGAAGCCGGCGTACTGCTCCAGCGTCAGTGAGGTCCAGCCATTGGCTGCCAGCCACGCAATCTGGCTTTCGAAGTTCTCCGGCGACACGGTGATCATGCCCGGCGAAGGGCTGACGTGGTGGTGCATCAGCACCGGAACGGTTCGTGCATCAGCCATGTCCCAGCTCCTTCAGCCACTGGTGGTAGTAGTGTTCGGTCGCTTCACCGTGGCCGTCCGGCGTGAAGCGATGTGCGCCGTGCATCCACTCCCAGCCAGCGCGCCCCATCTGCCGTCGCCGTTCCGGGTCGTCCACCAGCAGGCGCAATGCACCTGTCAGGGCGGCATTGTCACCCAAACGGGTGAGAATCGCATTGCTGCCATCGATCACCATTTCCGGCACGCCGCCCACCCGCGTGGCGACGATCGGTACGCCCACGTAGGCCGCTTCCAGGAATACGGTGCCGGCCGCTTCCTTGTGCGAAGCCAGTGCGAAGATGTCGAAGCCGGCCATCAGCCTGCAGGCTCCATCGCGGTAGCCGAGCAGGTGGACCTGGCGCTGCAGCCCGTGCTCGGCGCACATCGCCTGCAGTCGTTCCGTCACGGCCTGGCCATCACCGACAATCACCAGGTGCAGGTCCGGGTTGGCTTTGCACAGCGGCACCATCGCCTGCAGCAGGTCGGCATGGCCTTTGGGCTCACGCAGCACGGCCACGCAGCCGACCACGATGTCCTGCTCGCCGAAGCCAAGCTCGGCACGCACTTCCGCGCGTACGTCCTGCAGGCACTGCCAAGGATCGGCCTTGCGGATATCACTCCAGCGCGGAGGCACCGCGATCGGCGGCACGATACCAATGCGCTCGGCTGGAATGCCGCGGTCGACCAGCAGTTGCTTGACGAAGCTGCTGACGGTCAGCACCCGGTGTGGAAGCTTGGTATAGGTCAGCAACGAGTTGACCGGGCTCATCAGATGGCGCGAGCGCACCACCAGCGGCGTGCCGCCCAGGCGTGCACCGGCGGCGGCGATCAGCGCATCGCGGCGGCTGGTGGTATTGACCACGTCGAAGCGTTCGCGGTGCACCAGCCGCGATACCGACCACATGCCGCGCAGCAGGCGTGCCAGGCCGCCCATGCGCAGCGTATGCACGGTGAATCCGTCCTCGCGTGCCAGTGTGGCCAGGCGTGCATCGGGCTGGCACAGCAATGACACCTCATGGCCACGCGCGCGCATCACCTGCATGTGCCGGAAGATGTAGATCTCCTGCCCGCCCATTCCCTTGGCGGCTTCGGTATGCAGGATGCGCAGAGGACGGTTCATGCAGGATCGGTCCTTGAAGATCAGCGGTTGCGGAAGCGGGTCAGCGCTTCCCATGCAGAGCGGATGGCTGCGGCGTCCGGAGCCTGCTGCGGCAGCGGGCGGTAGTGCCGGTCGAGCGCGGTGGCGTTGCCGAACTTGTCGAATACGTAGATGGCATCGCCATGGCGTACAGCGCGTTGCGACCAGCTCTCCACCACCAGTGCACGTTCGCTGGCGGCGGGCGTGGCCAGCAGGTCCTGGCCGGTACTGAAGTCCGTCAATGCGTTCTCGCAGCCCAGCGCATGGCGCATCAGCGTCGGTACCCAGTCTTCGTGCGAGCTGGTGCGGACGTCGCGGCCAGCGGCCCTGCCTGGCCAATGCAGCACGAACGGGACCTGCAGCTGGTAATCGGAGAAGTTGCCGTTGTGGCCCCAGTAGTTCAGCTTGAGGTCGTTGAACTCTTCGGCATGGTCACCGGTGACCAGCACGATGGTGTCCTCGGCCAGGCCCTGCGCGCGCAGGTCGTCCAGCAGCGAACCGATCAGGCTGTCGGCATAGTGCACGGCAGTGCGGTAGCGGTTGAGTTCCGGCGTCGGGTCGTGGTCCGGGCCGAAGGACAGGAAGTCGATCTCCTTGGCCATCGGCGTGGCTACCGGTGGGTAGCTGGCGGGCAGGTGGTAGCCGGCGTGGGTGGAGTCGAGGAACACGAAGCCGAACCATGGGTGCTGCGCCGCCTGGCTGCTGCGGATGTCATTCCGCAGCGCGGCGACGATGGCTGCGTCGCGCTTGTCGGGGGTCAGGGCGGAAGGGCCCTGGTGCAGCCGGTCGCGCACATCGGCAAATGCCGTGCGATCGAATTCCGGGCTGTACAACGGCGCGCTGCCGTACAGGTGCAGGTCGTAGCCCTGCTGGCCCAGCACCTGGAACAGCTGCGAGCCGCGCTGTTCGTCCAGCATGCTCTGCCAGTAGCCGCCGGGCAGGCCGTAGAGCAGGCCGAACAGGCCGTAGCGGGTGGCATTGCCGGTGCTGAAATGGCGATCGAACACGCGCGCGTCCTGCGCCAGCGCCGACGTGTTGGGCATCAGCTGCGGCGTCAGCACGTCCTGGCGCAGCGATTCCAGCACCACCATCAGCACATTGGGGCGGTGTGGGTTCTGGCAACGCAGGGGCTGGAGCGGATACAGCAGCTGCGCATGGCGCGGGTCGGGCAGGCCCGCCTGCTGTTCGCTTATGACCCCGAGCCTGCGCATGAAGCTCTTGGCGGTGATCGGCTGTGCCCAGGGCAGGTAGTTCCACTGCGCGATGACGGCACGGTCGCCGCGGGCATCGTAATAGGCCGTGGCGGCTTGGCCGCCGGCCATCAGCAGCGCAACGATGGCCCACCCCTGCAGGACCCGGCGGCGGCGCGGCCGGGCGGGCAGCAGCTTCCAGCATGCCCAGGCCAACAGTCCTTCAGCCGTGAAGATGGCGGCCACCAGCAGTCCGGCCTGCAGCCAGGTCTTCCACGACAACGCGACCTGGTCCTGCAGCGCACCGCCGAACACCATGTTCACCACCATGGCATTGAGGTGAAACCGATACAGAGTGAAAACCTTTGCATCAACCAGCAACAGGCACAGCCACAGGCCCTGCAGCAGCACGGCGCTGAGGCTCAGGGGGCGTGCGCTGCGCGGCCAAAGGCCCATCAGCAGCGGCAGCAGGCCGGCGAGGGCGCCGAATGCCAGCAGGTGACCGGGCAGGGCAACGGCCAGATAGGCCAGGCCCACGCTGCCCCCCGGGTTGTCTGCCAGCGGTACGTTGCCGAGCGTGATCGCCATGGCCAGCAGCGCGTTGCCGGCCACGAACAGCGACCACCAGGCCAGGCGGCGCCAGTGGCGTGCGGGGCCGGAGGGCAGGGCGGTGTCGGCAGAGGGAGCAGCAGGGCGCATGAGGGACTGGGGCGGCGGGTGATGCAGGCGGCGGGATCCCCGGGGTGACGGAATCGTGGGGCCGCGCGCGGGTCGCGCATTGTATCTGTTTGTTTCTTCGTATCGGGTGGCGTCCCCCGGGCGATCTGTCACAATGTTCAGGTGGGCCATGAATGCGCTGGCCCCCCAGACCCAATGACAAGCCAGGAACCGCTGTGAGCCAGATCCCCACCCTCGACATCACCCGTTTCGACAGCGACCGCGAGGCCTTCGTGGCCGAGCTGGGCGCGGCCTACCGCCAATGGGGATTCGCGGGCATCCGCAACCACGGCATTCCGCAGGCCGACATCGATGCGGCCTACGATGCCTTCAAGGCCTTCTTCGCCCTGCCCGAAGAGGTCAAGCGCAAGTACCACGTGGCCGGCAGCGGCGGCGCCCGCGGCTACACCCCGTTCGGGGTGGAGACCGCCAAGGGCTCCAAGCACTTCGACCTGAAGGAGTTCTGGCACATCGGCCGCGAGATCGCCGACGACTCCAAGTACCGCGATGTGATGGCGCCGAACCTGTGGCCGACCGAGGTCGAGGGCTTCCGTGAGCGCGGCTACGGCCTGTACCAGGCACTGGACAACCTGGGGTCGCGCGTCCTGTCGGCGCTGGCCCTGCATATCGGCCTGCCGGCAGACTTCTTCGCCGACAAGACCAACTTCGGCAACTCGATCCTGCGCCCGATCCACTACCCGCCGATCACCACCGACGACATCCCGAACGTGCGTGCTGGTGCCCATGGCGACATCAACTTCATCACCCTGCTGGTCGGTGCCAGTGCCGCAGGCCTGGAAGTGCAGTCTCATGATGGCGAGTGGGTGCCGTTCACGTCAGACGCGGACACCATTGTGGTCAACATCGGCGACATGCTGCAGCGCCTGACCAACCACGTGTATCCGTCGACCATCCACCGCGTGGTCAATCCCCCGGGCGAGCTGGCGCGCCAGCCGCGCTACTCGGTGCCGTTCTTCCTGCACCCGAACCCGGACTTCCTGATCGACGTGCTGCCCTCGTGCATCACCCCGGAGAACCCGAGCCGGTACCCGGAGCCGATCACCGCCCACGGCTTCCTCGAAGAACGCCTGCGCGAGATCAAGCTGAAGTAATGAAGAAGCCGCCGAAAGGCGGCTTTTTCATTACGGGTAGCGCCGGGCCATGCCCGGCGAGCGCAGCGGAGGGTGTTCGGCAGGGTTGCACCCTTCACCCGCAGAGGCCAAAGCCAAAGTCAAAGCCAAAGCGGCTCTGGGGTGTTCCGTGGGGAGGCGGGGAGGTGTCGGATGGCGGGGGCGCCGTGGACCCCCAGACCGGCCCAGCCGCTAGCGGCTGGGCCGGCCTGGGGGTTTACGGCGTCCCCCGCCATCCCCATCCGCCCGGCCAAGCCCGCCAATCCAACCGGGCTTTCCGCGACCAACCCAACCAAACTCCCGCCACGAGGCGCTGCGCCGTTGGCTGAAAATCCATGTAACCGCTTACACGGGAACGGATTTTTGCCGTAACGGGTATCATGACCGGCTGACTTCACACAGGAGCCACCCGCTCATGCGCCGCAAGATCGTCGCCGGAAACTGGAAGCTGCATGGCAGCCGTCAATTCGCCAATGAACTGCTGGGGCAGGTGGCTGCCGGGCTTCCGCTGGAGGGCGTGGACGTGGTGATCCTGCCGCCGCTGCCGTACCTGGGTGAGCTGGTCGAGGACTTCGGCGCGACTGGCCTCGCCTTTGGCGCGCAGGACGTGAGCAGCAACGAGAAGGGCGCCTACACCGGCGAGGTCTGCGCGGCCATGCTGGTCGAGGTTGGGGCCCGCTATGGCCTGGTCGGCCATTCCGAGCGCCGCCAGTACCACCATGAGAGCAGCGAGCTGGTCGCGCGCAAGTTCGCCGCCGCCCAGCACGCCGGCCTGGTGCCGGTGCTGTGCGTGGGCGAGACCCTGGAACAGCGCGAGGCCGGGCAGACCGAAGCGGTCATCGCCAGCCAGCTGGCGCCGGTGCTGGAGCTGGTGGGCGCGGCAGGTTTCGCCAATGCTGTGGTCGCCTACGAGCCGGTCTGGGCCATCGGTACCGGCCGTACCGCCAGCAAGGAACAGGCACAGCAGGTGCACGCGTTCATCCGTGGCGAAGTCGCGCGCATCGATGCTAGAATCGCTGATTCACTGCCCATTGTTTACGGCGGTAGCGTGAAGCCCGACAATGCCGGGGAACTGTTCGCGCAGCCGGATGTCGATGGTGGGCTGGTCGGCGGCGCCTCCCTGGTGGCCGCGGACTTCCTGGCCATCGCACGGGCGGCGGCCGCGAACTAATCCTAGAAGTATTGTCCGAGGGCGGTTTCCAATGCTGATGTTGATCCTCAATGTCGTCTACGTGCTGGTCGCTGTGGCCATGATCGCGCTGATCCTGATGCAGCGTGGCTCGGGTGCGGCGGCAGGTTCGGGCTTTGGTGCTGGTGCCTCGGGCACGGTGTTCGGTGCGCGCGGCGCCTCGAACTTCCTGTCCAAGTCGACCAAGTGGCTGGCCGTGGTGTTCTTCGGCATCAGTCTCTTCATGGCCTGGTATGCCGGTCACGGTAGCCGCCCGGCGGCCGACCAGGATCTGGGCCTGATGTCCGCCCCGGCGGCCAGCGCGCCGGCGGCTCCGGCGGGCGAACTGCCGGCCGTTCCGAAGGCCGATGCGGTCCCGGCCGCCCCGGTTCCGGCGGCGAATGTGCCGGCTCAGGCGGAATCTTCGGTTTCTGGTGAAGAAAAGCCTTCGGAAGGCTCCCAGAAACACTGAAGCCGGTTACAATACGCGGCGCATCGGGAAGATAGTCTGATGTGATCGTTTGCCCAGGTGGCGGAATTGGTAGACGCACTACCTTGAGGTGGTAGCGACGCAAGTCGTAGGGGTTCGAGTCCCCTCTTGGGCACCATTTGTAAGTAAAGCGGGTTCGTCTGGCGCGCAAGGCGCCAGGCAGATTCCCGTCCACTCCCCCATGCCAAAGCGCCTGCAGGCGCGGCGGCAGAGGCAAGAGAGAATCGCTGTGCTGGCCGAATATTTGCCGTCTCTGCTGTTTCTGATCGTTGCCACCGGTATCGGCGTTACGCTGATGCTGGTTGGTCGATTCCTCGGTCCCCGCCGCCCCGATCTGGAAAAGCTCTCGCCGTACGAGTGCGGCTTCGAGGCCTTCGAAGACGCGCGCATGAAGTTCGATGTGCGCTACTACCTGATCGCGATCCAGTTCATCGTCTTCGACCTGGAAATCATCTTCATCGTGCCGTGGACCCAGGTCTTCATGGAACTGGGCGCCCGCTCGCTCATCACCATGGGCCTGTTCGTCGGCATGCTGTTCCTCGGTTTCATTTACGTCTGGAAGAAGGGAGCGCTGGAATGGGAGTGATTCAGACTCTCGATGGCCTCATGAACAACCCCACGCCGGAAGGCCGGGTTGATGACATCCTGCGGCCGGAAGGCGACAACCCGCTGCTGGAGAAGGGCTTCGTCACTACCAGCGTCGATGCACTGCTGAACTGGGCGCGCACCGGCTCGATGTGGCCGATGACCTTCGGCCTGGCCTGCTGCGCCGTCGAGATGATGCACGCCGGTGCCGCGCGCCTGGACCTCGACCGCTACGGCGTGGTGTTCCGCCCGTCGCCGCGTCAGTCCGACGTGATGATCGTGGCCGGCACCCTGGTCAACAAGATGGCCCCGGCGCTGCGCAAGGTCTACGACCAGATGCCGGACCCGAAGTGGGTCATCTCGATGGGTAGCTGCGCCAACGGTGGCGGCTACTACCACTACTCCTATTCTGTGGTGCGCGGCTGTGATCGCGTGGTGCCGGTGGACGTCTACGTCCCGGGCTGCCCGCCGACCGCCGAGGCGCTGGTGTACGGGATCCTGCAGCTGCAGAAGAAGATCTGGCGTACACAGACCATCGCCCGCTGACCCCTTCACCTGACAAGAGCGCGCCAAGCCCCCATGGCAGAGCAAGCATCCTTCATCGACCGACTGTCCGCACGTTTCGCTGGTGCGAAGGTCATCGTGGTCGAACCCCGCGGCGAAGTGACGCTGGAAGTGCCTGCCGCCGAGTGGCACGCCACCGCCCTGGCGCTGCGTGACGAGTTTGGTTTCGAGCAGGCCGTGGATCTGTGCGGCGTCGACTACCTCGGCTACGGCTCCGACGAGTGGGACACCGCCGATGTGTCCTCGCAGGGCTTCAGCCGTGGCGTCGAAGGCAAGGCCCAGGGCCGCTTCGCGTGGGGCGAGTTCCCCACCGAGGAAAACGGTGCCGACGGTGCCCGCCCGCAGCACATGCCGACCCAGCGCTTCGCCGTGGTCGCCCAGCTGCGTTCGTACCAGCACAACCTGATGATGCACCTGCGCTGCTTCGCCCCTGACGAAGCGCTGCCGGTGGTGTCCTCGCTGACCGGCATCTGGCCGGGCCTGAACTGGTTCGAGCGCGAAGCGTTCGATCTGTACGGCGTGATCTTCGAAGGCCACCCGGACCTGCGCCGGATCCTGACCGACTACGGTTTCGTCGGCCATCCGTTCCGCAAGGATTTCCCGCTGATCGGCAATGTCGAAGTCCGCTACGACGAAGAAAAGAAGCGCGTGATCTACGAACCGGTCACCTCGGTGGAGCCGCGTGTCGGCGTGCCGCGCGTGATCCGCGACGACGCCCGTCTGCAGACCGCAGAAGGTGAGCGCGCGCAGGAGGCAGTGAAGTGAGCCACGTACACCAGGCTGGCGAAGCGTTCGCCAGCAACGCCGCCGAAAGCCGGCAGGAAATCCGCAACTACACCATGAACTTCGGCCCGCAGCATCCGGCCGCTCACGGTGTGCTGCGCCTGATCCTGGAAATGGACGGTGAAACCATCATGCGCGCCGACCCGCACGTGGGTCTGCTGCACCGTGGTACCGAAAAGCTGGCCGAGTCCAAGCCGTTCAACCAGTCGATCGGCTACATGGATCGCCTGGATTACGTGTCGATGATGTGCAACGAGCACGCCTACGTGCGCGCGATCGAGACCCTGATGGGCATCGAGGCGCCGGAGCGTGCCCAGTACATCCGCACCATGTACGATGAAATCACCCGCATCCTCAACCACCTGATGTGGCTGGGCTCCAACGCGCTCGACCTGGGCGCGATGGCGGTGATGCTGTACGCCTTCCGCGAACGCGAAGAGCTGATGGACTGCTACGAAGCGGTTTCCGGCGCGCGCATGCACGCGGCGTACTACCGTCCGGGCGGTGTCTACCGCGACCTGCCGGACCACATGCCGAAGTACAAGGAATCGCGCTGGCACAAGGGCAAGGCGCTGAAGCAGCTCAATGCTTCGCGCGAAGGCTCGCTGCTGGACTTCCTGGAGAACTTCACCGTCGAGTTCCCCAAGCGCATCGACGAATACGAAACCCTGCTGACCGACAACCGTATCTGGAAGCAGCGTACCGTCGGCATCGGCGTGGTCACTCCCGAGCTGGCCCATCAGTGGGGCATGACCGGCGTGATGCTGCGCGGCTCGGGCATTGCCTGGGACCTGCGCAAGAAGCGTCCGTACGCCAAGTACGATGCCGTCGATTTCGACATCCCGCTGGGCAAGGAAGGTGACTGCTACGACCGCTACCTGGTCCGCGTTGCCGAAATGCGCGAATCCAACCGCATCATCAAGCAGTGCGTGGCGTGGCTGAAGGCCAACCCGGGCCCGGTGATGGTGAAGAACTTCAAGGTCGCTCCGCCCAGGCGCGAGGACATGAAGGACGACATGGAAGCGCTGATCCACCACTTCAAGCTGTTCAGCGAAGGCTACTGCGTACCGGCCGGCGAGACCTACTCGGCGGTGGAGGCCCCGAAGGGCGAGTTCGGCTGCTACCTGGTCTCCGATGGCGCCAACAAGCCGTTCCGCGTGCACCTGCGCGCGCCGGGCTTCGCCCACCTGTCCTCGATCGATTCGGTCGTGCGCGGCCACATGCTGGCCGACGTGGTGGCGATGATCGGTACCTACGACCTGGTGTTCGGCGAGGTTGACCGGTAATGCCGTCCGCTACGCCAACGCCCGCTGCAGGCAGCCGGCGCAAGCCGGCGCCGCAGTTTCTGGAATTTCACGTTATGCATTTCGCTGAGGTCGGCCGATGAAGGCGACAGGTAATTTCGAGGCGGCGCGCGACGTCGACCCGATGGTGGTGCTGAGCGACAAGACCCGCGCTCACATCGATCACTGGCTGTCCAAGTTCCCGCCGGATCGCAAGCGCTCTGCCGTGCTGCAGGGCCTGCATGCGGCCCAGGAGCAGAACCAGGGCTGGCTGACCGACGAGCTGATCGCCGCCGTGGCCAAGTACCTGGACCTGCCGCCGGTCTGGGCCTACGAGGTCGCCAGCTTCTACTCGATGTTCGAGACCGAGAAGGTGGGCCGCAACAACGTGGCCATCTGCACCAACATCAGCTGCTGGCTCAATGGCGCCGAAGACATCGTGCGCCACTGCGAGAAGAAGCTGGGCATCAAGCACGGTGAATCGACCCCGGACGGCCGCGTCTACCTCAAGCGCGAGGAAGAATGCCTGGCCGGCTGCGGCGGCGCACCGATGATGGTCATCAACGGTCACTACCATGAGCGTCTGACCCTGGAAAAGGTCGACGAGCTGCTGGACGGGCTGGAGTAAGGGCATGGCACATCACCACGAATCCAAGGGTCCGGTCGGCCCCGCGCCGCTGCCGCACCAGGTGGTCTACACCACCCTGCATTACGACACCCCGTGGTCGTACGAAAGCTACCTGAAGACCGGTGGTTACGCTGCCCTGCGCAAGATCCTCGAAGAGAAGATCCCGCCGGAGCAGGTCATCGAGATGGTCAAGGCCTCGGGCCTGCGCGGCCGCGGTGGCGCCGGCTTCCCGACCGGCCTGAAGTGGTCCTTCATGCCCAAGGGCAACATGCAGAAGTACATCCTCTGCAACTCGGACGAATCCGAGCCGGGCACCTGCAAGGACCGCGACATCCTGCGCTACAACCCGCACTCGGTGGTGGAGGGCATGGCGATCGCCTGCTACGCCACCGGTTCGACCGTGGGCTACAACTACCTGCGCGGTGAATTCCACCACGAGCCGTTCGAGCACTTCGAGCAGGCCCTGGCCGACGCCTATGCGAACGGCTGGCTGGGCAAGAACATCCTCGGCAGCGGCGTGGACATCGACATCTACGGTGCGCTGGGCGCCGGCGCCTACATCTGCGGTGAAGAAACCGCGCTGATGGAATCGCTGGAAGGCAAGAAGGGCCAGCCGCGCTACAAGCCGCCGTTCCCGGCAAACTTCGGCCTCTACGGCAAGCCGTCGACGATCAACAACACCGAAACCTACGGTTCGGTGCCGGCGATCATCCGCAACGGCCCGGAGTGGTTCAAGGGCCTGAGCCTGACCGCCAACGGCGGCCCGAAGTGCTTCTCGGTGTCCGGCTGCGTGCAGAACGGCGGCAACTTTGAAGTACCGCTGGGCACCACCTTCGACGACCTGCTGGAAATGGCCGGTGGCCTGCGTCCGGGCCGCAAGCTCAAGGGCGCGATTCCGGGCGGCGTGTCGATGCCGGTGCTGACCGCGGCCGAGCTGAAGGGCCTGCCGATGGACTACGACACCATCCGTGCGCTGGGCTCCGGCCTGGGTTCGGGGGCCATCGTGGTGCTCGACGACAGCGTCTGCTGCGTCAAGTTCGCCTGCCGCATCAGCCAGTTCTTCCACAAGGAATCGTGCGGCCAGTGCACGCCGTGCCGTGAAGGTACCGGCTGGATGCACCGCGTGCTGGAGCGCATCGTCGCCGGCAAGGCCACGATGGAAGACCTGCACCAGCTGAAGGCGGTGGCCGGCCAGATCGAAGGCCACACCATCTGTGCGTTCGGTGAAGCGGCTGCATGGCCCATCCAGGGCTTCCTGCGCCAGTTCTGGGACGAATTCGAGTACTACATCGTCAACGGTCATTCGATGGTTGACGGCAAGAAGGTGGAGGCAGCCGCCGCATGAGCGCGCAACCCGTAAACCCGAACGTGCCACCAGACCACGTGACCATCGAGATCGATGGCAAGTCGCTGGTCGTGCCCAAGGGTTCGATGATCATCCAGGCGGCCGACAAGGCCGGCATTCCGATTCCGCGCTTCTGCTACCACGAGAAGCTGCCGATCGCCGCCAACTGCCGCATGTGCCTGGTGGACGTGGAGAAGTCGCCGAAGCCGGCGCCGGCCTGCGCTACCCCGGTGATGGACGGCATGAAGGTCGCCACCCGCAGTGAGAAGGCACTGAAGTTCCAGCGCTCGGTGATGGAGTTCCTGCTCATCAACCATCCGCTGGACTGCCCGATCTGCGATCAGGGCGGCGAGTGCGAGCTGCAGGACGTATCGCTGGGCTATGGCCGTTCGGTCAGCCGTTTCAACGAGCGCAAGCGCGTGGTGCCGGACGAGGACATGGGGCCGCTGGTGGCCACCGAGATGACCCGTTGCATCCAGTGCACCCGCTGCGTCCGCTTCACCGCCGACGTTGCCGGTACCTACGAACTGGGTGGCATGTACCGCGGTGAGAACCTGCAGATCGGCACCTTCGACGGCAAGCCGCTGACCACCGAGCTGTCGGGCAACGTCGTCGACGTCTGCCCGGTCGGCGCGCTGACCAACAAGGTGTTCCAGTTCCGCGCCCGCCCGTGGGAGCTGACCGCGCGCGAGTCGCTGGGCTACCACGACGCGATGGGTTCGAACCTGTTCCTGCACGTGCGTCGCGGCGAAGTGCTGCGCACCGTGCCGCGCGACAACGAAGCGGTGAACGAGTGCTGGCTGTCCGACCGCGACCGCTACTCGCACCAGGGCCTGTACAGCGAAGACCGCGCGGTCAAGCCGCTGCGCAAGGTCAATGGTGAGTGGAAGGAAGTGAGCTGGGCCGAAGGCCTGGCCGCAGCCGCCGAGATCCTCAAGGCGAACCAGGGCGACAACCTGGGCGTGCTGGTGCATCCGTCGACCTCGAACGAGGAGGGTGCGCTGCTGGCCCGCCTGGCCAAGGGCCTGGGCTCGGGCAACATCGACCACCGCATCAACAACCGCGATTTCTCCGACGCCGCAACCGCCGAAGTGTTCGGCATGCCGCTGGCCGAGATCGAAGGCGCCGACCGCATCGTCGTCCTGGGCAGCAACATCCGCCACGAACTGCCGCTGCTGCACGCCCGCCTGCGCAAGGCGCAGACCACCAAGGGCGCGAAGATCCACGTCATCAATCCGGTGGACTTCGACTTTGCCTTCAGCATTGCCGGCAAGCAGATCGTCGCACCGTCCAAGTTCGTCGATGCGCTGGCCAGCAGCGAGCTGCGTTCGGCAGTGCAGGGCGGCAACAACACCGTGCTGATCGTCGGTGGCATCGCCGAGAATCACCCGCAGGCTGCCGCGATCCGCGCCGCGGCGCGTGACTTCGCCGCAGCGACCGGTGCCAAGCTGTGCCGCATCCCGCAGGGCGCCAACGCCGTGGGCCTGACCCGCGCCGGCGTGCTGCCGGCCGGCAAGGACGTCGCCGCGATGCTGGCGCAGCCGCGCCAGGCCTACGTGGTGTACGGGCTGGAGCCGGGCCTGGACTTCGCCGATGCACCGGCCGCGCGCAAGGCGCTGGTGGGTGCCCAGGTGGTTGCGTTCAGCCACTTCGCCTGCGCCTCGACCCGCGACGTTGCAGACGTGATCCTGCCGATCGGTGCGCTGCCGGAAATCGATGCCACCCTGACCAACCTCGATGGTCGCGAGCAGTCGGCCCGTGCCGGCGGCAAGCTGCCGGGCGAGGCCCGTGAAGGCTGGCGCGTGCTGCGCGCCCTGGGCGGCGACATGGCGCTGGCCGGTTTCGACTTCACCGACCTGGCCGGACTGCGTGCCAGCCTGGCCCCTGTGTCGGTCAGTATTGCCGCTTCGGCACAGCCGGCGGTTGCCGGTGAAGGCCTGGAAGTGGCTTCGACCGCCGCGATCTACCGCACCGATGCGGTGGTCCGTCGCGCGCCGGCGCTGCAGTCGCATCCGCTCAGCAACGCCCCGCGCATCGTGCTGAACGCTGAAGATGCCGCTCGCCTGCAGCTGCAGGAAGGGCAGATGGCCAAGGTCGGCACCGATGCCGGCAAGGCCACCCTGCCGGTGGTGGTCGACGCCCGCGTCGCAGCGGGTTCGGTCTGGATTGAATCGGGCCACGGCGCGACCGCGCCGCTGGGTGCCGCTCGCGTATCGGTGGTGGCTGCATGAACGAATTGCTGTTGAACGCGGTCGACCCGCTGCACCAGTGGCTGCTGGGCCTCGGTGACATCGGCGCGCTGATCTGGATCATCCTGAAGATCCTGGTGATCGCCGTTCCGGTGATCATCTCGGTGGCCTTCTACGTGGTCTGGGAACGCAAGCTGATCGGCTGGATGCACGTCCGCCACGGCCCGATGTATGTGGGCATGGGCATCTTCCAGGCCTTCGCCGACGTCTTCAAGCTGCTGTTCAAGGAAGTGGTCCAGCCGAGCAGCGCCAACAAGGCGATCTACCTGCTGGCCCCGCTGATCACCCTGGCCCCGGCCTTCGCGGCCTGGTCGGTGGTCCCCTTCGATTCGCAGATCGTGCTGTCCAACGCCAACGCCGGCCTGCTGTACCTGCTGGCGATGACCTCGCTGGGCATCTACGGCATCATCCTGGCCGGCTGGGCGTCCAACTCGAAGTACGCGTTCCTGGGTGCGATGCGCGCCTCGGCACAGATGATCAGCTACGAAATCGCCATGGGCTTTGCCCTGGTCGGCGTGATGATCGCCTCGGGCAGCCTGAACCTGAGCAACATCGTGATGGCGCAGGCCGGCAGTTCCGGCTTCTTCGACTGGTTCCTGCTGCCTTTGTTCCCGCTGTTCGTCATCTACTGGGTGTCGGGCGTGGCTGAAACCAACCGCGCGCCGTTCGACGTGGTGGAAGGCGAATCGGAAATCGTCGCCGGCCACATGGTCGAGTACTCCGGCGGCGCGTTCGCCCTGTTCTTCCTGGCCGAATACGCGAACATGATCCTGATCAGCTTCCTGATCTCGATCTTCTTCCTCGGCGGCTGGCTGAGCCCGGTCCAGGGCTGGGTCAACTTCGGCGATGTCTCGCCGCTGGTCGACTGGGTCTGGAAGGGCGGCGCGCCGTGGCTGTTCGTCAAGGTGTTCTTCTTCGCCAGTGCCTACATCTGGTTCCGTGCCAGCTTCCCGCGCTTCCGCTACGACCAGATCATGCGCCTGGGCTGGAAGGTCTTCATCCCGCTGGCCATTCTGTGGATCGCGGTTACCGCCGTCATGGTGTTCTTCGGCGTGATTCAAAAGGGCGTCTAAAGTGATGAACAGGATTACCCATTACTTCAAGAGCCTGCTGCTGCTCGAACTGCTGGCGGGCCTCTGGCTGACGCTGAAGTACAGCTTCAAGCCGAAATACACGATGATGTACCCGATGGAGAAGTTCCCGCAGTCGCCGCGCTTCCGTGGCCTGCACGCGCTGCGCCGTTACCCCAACGGCGAAGAGCGCTGCATTGCCTGCAAGCTGTGCGAAGCGGTGTGCCCGGCGCTGGCCATCACCATCGACTCGGCCAAGCGCGAGGACGGAACCCGCCGCACCACGCGCTACGACATCGACCTGTTCAAGTGCATCTTCTGCGGCTTCTGCGAGGAAAGCTGCCCGGTGGACTCGATCGTCGAAACCCACATCCTCGAGTACCACTTCGAGAATCGTGGCGAAAACATCGTTACCAAGCCGCAGCTGCTGGCCCTGGGCGACCGTCTCGAAAACGAGATCGCCGAGCGTCGTGCCGCCGATGCCGCTTACCGCTGAGGTCGAGAGATGGATTGGGTAAATATCGCTTTCTGGGTGTTCGCCATCGCGGCAACGGTTTCGGCCGGTGCGGTGATCAGCGTGCGCAACCCGGTTCACGCCGTGCTCTGCCTGGTGCTGACCTTCTTCTCCATTGCCTGCGTGTGGCTGCTGGTGGGCGCCGAGTTCCTCGGTGTGGCGCTGGTGCTGGTCTACGTCGGCGCGGTGATGGTGCTGTTCCTGTTCGTGGTGATGATGCTGGACATCGACCCCACCAAGCTGCGTGAGGGCTGGGTGCGCTACCTGCCGGTCGGCCTCATCGTCGCCGTCGCGATGCTGGTGCAGATGCTGATCCTGATCGGCGTCAAGGCGCGTTCGGCCACGCCGTTCCCGGCCGACAACGCCGCTGCGGTCGCCGCCGACACGTCCAACATCACCTGGCTGGCGCGCACGTTGTTCACCGAGTACCTGCTTCCGTTCGAGTTCGCCGCCGTCATCCTGACCGTGGCCGTGGTTGCTGCCGTGATGCTGACCCTGCGTCGCCGCACCGGCGTCAAGAGCCAGAACCCGGGTGAGCAGACCATGGTCAAGGCCGGCCAGCGTCTGCGCATGGTCAAGATGGGTGCCGAGGCCCCGGTCGTGCACAGCAACAGCAAGCCGGCCACCGGCGAGGAGACCCAGCCGTGATTACCCTTGGCCACATCCTTGCGCTTGGCGCGGTGCTGTTCGCCATCAGCCTGGCCGGCATCTTCCTCAACCGGAAGAACGTCATCGTCCTGCTGATGTCGATCGAACTGATGCTGCTGTCGGTGAACATCAACTTCGTCGGCTTCTCGCGCCAGCTGGGCGATCCGTCCGGCCAGCTGTTCGTGTTCTTCATCCTGACCGTCGCCGCCGCGGAAGCCGCCATCGGCCTGGCGATCCTGGTGACCCTGTTCCGTACCCGCCGCACGATCAATGTCGGCGAAGTCGATTCGTTGAAGGGCTGATCCACAGATGGAAATCACTCTCTCCAAGAGTCTGTTGATCGCAGTGGTGCTCGCACCGCTGTTCGGCAGCATCATCGCCGGCCTGTTCGGTCGCCAGGTCAAGCGCTTCGGCGCGCAGACCATCACCATCCTCGGCGTCGCGGTGGCCTGCGGCCTGTCGATGTACACGTTCTACCAGTTGATGTGGGGCGGCGCGCAGCCGTTCAACCAGAACATCTACACGTTCTTTGAAGTCGGCCAGTATTCGGCGCACGTCGGCTTCATGGTCGACAAGCTGACCGCGATGATGATGGTAGTGGTGACCTTCGTGTCGCTGCTGGTCCACATCTACACGATCGGCTACATGCAGGACGACCCGGGCTACCAGCGGTTCTTCAGCTACATCTCGCTGTTCACCTTCTCGATGCTCACCCTGGTGATGAGCAACAATTTCCTGCAGCTGTTCTTCGGCTGGGAAGCGGTGGGCCTGGTGTCGTACCTGCTGATCGGCTTCTGGTTCAAGCGCCCGACCGCGATCTTCGCCAACATGAAGGCGTTCCTGGTCAACCGCGTCGGTGACTTCGGCTTCCTGCTGGGCATCGCCGGCGTGCTGTGGGTGTTCGGCACCCTGGACTACTCGCAGGTGTTCTCGCAGGCCGGCATGCTGGCTGACCCGCGCGCCCAGCTGCAGATCTGGGACGGCACCATCCTGGGCATGCAGCTGCTGAACGAGCCGGTGATCTGGTCGATCGCCACCGTCATCTGCATCTGCCTGTTCATTGGTGCCATGGGCAAGTCGGCCCAGGTCCCGCTGCATGTGTGGCTGCCGGACTCGATGGAAGGCCCGACCCCGATCTCGGCACTGATCCACGCCGCGACGATGGTGACAGCCGGTATCTTCATGGTCACCCGCATGTCACCGCTGTTCGAGCTGTCGCAGACCGCGCTGAACTTCGTGCTGTTCATCGGTGCCACCACCGCGTTCTTCACCGGCCTGATCGGCATCGTGCAGAACGACATCAAGCGCGTCGTCGCGTATTCCACGCTGTCCCAGCTGGGCTACATGACGGTTGCACTGGGCGTGTCGGCCTATTCGGCCGCCGTGTTCCACCTGATGACCCACGCCTTCTTCAAGGCCCTGCTGTTCCTGGGCGCCGGCTCGGTCATCATCGCGATGCACCACGAGCAGGACATGCGCAAGATGGGCGGCCTGCGCAAGTACATGCCGATCACCTTCATCACCATGTGGATCGGTACCCTGGCGCTGGTGGGTACGCCGTTCTTCTCCGGCTTCTACTCGAAGGACACCATCATCGAGGCGGCCGAGCTGCACGCGCACCTGTCCAACAACTGGGTGGCCACCTACGGCTACTGGGCCGTACTGGGCGGCGTGATCGTCACCAGCTTCTACAGCTTCCGCCTGCTGTTCCTGACCTTCCATGGCAAGGAACGATTCCGCGACACGCATGATGACCACGCGCATGGCCATGGCCATGACGAGCACCATGCCGCCGATGCCCACCACGGCGATGCGCATCACGACGACCACGGCCATGGCCACGGTCCTCATGAGCCGCACGAAACCCCGTGGGTGGTGACCCTGCCGCTGATCCTGCTGGCCATCCCTTCGATCGCCATCGGCTTCTTCAGCATCGGTCCGATGCTGTATGGCACCGACTGGGCCGGCCACCACGCGCACGACGCCATCAAGGGACAGGCGCATACGTTCTTCACCGGCATCGTGGACTTCTACGATCCGGCCAAGAACACCATCGGCTTCCTGGGCGAGGAGTTCCATGGCCCGGTCGCGTTCGCGCTGCACGGCATGATGGCGCCGGCGTTCGTGCTGACCGTTGCGGGCTTCCTGCTGGCCGCACTGTTCTACCTGTGGAAGCCGGACCTGTCGGGCAAGGCCCGCAAGACCTTCGCTCCGCTGGTTTCGGTGCTGGAAAACAAGTACGGCTTCGACAAGCTGTGGATCGATGGCTTTGCCGGTGGCAGCGTCAAGCTGGGCAAGGTCTCGCGCTGGATCGACAGCAACATCGTCGACGGCGTGGTCAATCTCTCGGCACGTGTTGTGGACGTCGCAGCCGGCGTGCTGCGTCGTACCCAATCCGGTTTCCTCTATCACTACGCCTTCGCGATGATCATCGGCCTGATTGCCCTGCTGGGCGTGCTGATGCATTACCTGCGTTGATGACCTGTACGGAATAAGAAGACGTGTCGAACTGGCCTCTACTCAGTGTCCTCATCTGGCTGCCGATCATCGGTGGTGCCCTGATTCTTGCGATCCGTGATGCGCAGACCGCCCGCTGGGCGTCGCTGGGCGTAGCGGTGCTGACGTTCGTGGCGAGCCTCTCGCTGCTGAGCGGCTACAACGCGGGCGTCGACGGTCTGCAGTTCGTCGAGACCCACGCCTGGATCCCGGCGTACAAGATCGGCTACAACCTGGGCGTGGACGGCATTGCCGTGGCGCTGATCCTGCTGACCACCCTGGTCAGCGTGCTTGCCCTGATCGGCGCCTGGAGCGCCATCGACAAGCGCGTGAACCAGTACGTGGCGGCCTTCCTTATCCTGGAAGGCGTCACCGTGGGCATCTTTGCTGCGACGGACGCGATGCTGTTCTACGTGTTCTTCGAAGCGATGCTGATTCCGATGTTCCTGATCATCGGTGTCTGGGGCGGCCCGCGCCGCATCTACGCCGCGCTGAAGTTCTTCCTGTACACCTTCCTCGGCTCCGTGCTGATGCTGGTGGCGCTGATCTACCTGTACATGAAGGGCGGCAGCTTCCAGCTGGCCGACCTGTACGCACTGCCGCTGTCGGCCAAGGAACAGACCTGGATCTTCTTCGCCTTCCTGATCGCCTTCGCGGTCAAGGTGCCGATGTTCCCGGTCCACACCTGGCTGCCGGATGCCCACGTGGAAGCGCCGACCGCCGGTTCGGTGATCCTGGCCGCGATCGCCCTGAAGATCGGTGGCTACGGCTTCCTGCGCTTCAACCTGCCGATCGTTCCGGACGCGTCGCAGGAATGGGCCTGGCTGGTGATCGCGTTGTCGCTGATCGCAGTGATCTATGTCGGCCTGGTCGCCCTGGTGCAGGACGACATGAAGAAGCTGATCGCCTACTCGTCGATCGCGCACATGGGCTTTGTCACCCTCGGCACCTTCATCGCCCTGTGGCTGGTGCGTGAAGCCGGCAACGCCGATGCCGCCCGCCTGGGCCTGCAGGGCGCCATGGTGCAGATGATCTCGCACGGCTTCGTGTCCGGCGCCATGTTCTCCTGCGTCGGCGTGCTGTACGACCGCATGCACAGCCGCCGCATCGCCGATTACGGCGGCGTGGTCAACGTGATGCCGTGGTTCGCCACCTTCGCCATGCTGTTCTTCATGGCCAATGCTGGCCTGCCGGGTACCAGCGGTTTCGTCGGCGAGTTCATGGTCATCCTCTCGGCCTTCCAGCGTAATCCGTGGATCGCCCTGGGCGCGGCCACCACCCTGATCATCGGCGCCGCCTACACCCTGTGGCTGTACAAGCGCATCTTCTTCGGCGAAGTGGCCAACAGCCATGTGGCCGAACTGAAGGACATCAACGGCCGCGAATGGCTGGTGCTGGGCGTGTTCGCCATCGGCGTGCTGGCCCTGGGCATCTACCCCAAGCCGCTGACCGACCTGATGGAGCCCTCGATCGCGAAGCTGGCGATGCAGATCGCATCCAGCAAGCTGCTGTAATTCCAGGATTTGATGATGACCACCTCGCCGCTGCTGCCATTGACCGCCGCTGACCTGCCACCGCTCGCTCCCGAGCTGGTGCTGATCGGCAGCGCCTTCGCCCTGATGATCCTCGACCTGTTCGTCAGCAACCGGAACAAGATCGTCACCCACCTGTTCGCGCTCGCTGCGCTGGCCGTGGTGCTGTTCATGCTGGCCACCGGCGTGGGCGGGCAGGGGGAGGTCTTCCATGGCATGTTCGTGCGCGATACCGCCGCGGACGTGATGAAGACCGGGATCGTGCTGCTCAGCGGCCTGACCCTGATCTACGGCTGGCGCTACCTGCGTGACCGCAACCTGTTCCAGGGCGAGATCCCGGTGCTGATCCTGTTCGGTACCGCCGGCATGATGATCCTGGTCTCGGCCGGCAGCCTGCTGATGGTCTACCTGGGCCTGGAGCTGCTGGCGCTGTGCTCCTACGCCCTGGTCGCCAGCAATCGTGAAAACGGCCTGGCCTCGGAAGCGGCGATGAAGTACATCGTGCTGGGCTCGCTGGCCTCGGGCCTGCTGCTGTACGGCATGTCGCTGATCTACGGCGCCACCGGCAGCCTGCACCTGGACGTCATCCGCGATGCCATCCCGCACTCGGAAGAGCGCGTGCTGCTGATCACCGGTGCGGTGTTCATGATCGCCGGCGTCGCCTTCAAGCTGGGCGCCGCGCCGTTCCACATGTGGCTGCCGGACGTCTACCAGGGTGCCCCGGCACCGATCGCGCTGTTCATCAGCTCGGCGCCGAAGCTGGCGGCCTTCGGCATGGCCTACCGCCTGCTGGAAATGGGCGTGGGGCCGCTGTCGACCGAGCTGCAGCTGCTCATTGCCGGCCTGGCCGCAGTCTCGCTGGTCATCGGCAACCTGATGGCCATCGCGCAGAGCAACCTCAAGCGAATGCTGGCGTTCTCCACCGTCTCGCACATCGGCTTCCTGCTGATGGGCATCGCCGGTGGCGGCGCGCAGGGCTATGCCGCCGCGCTGTTCTACGCACTGGCCTACGCCATCATGTCGACCGCTGCCTTCGGTGCGATCATCGCCCTGTCGCGCGCCGGTTTCGAAGCCGAGAACATCGAGGACTTCAAGGGGCTCAACGCCCGCAATCCGTGGATGGCCGGCCTGGTGCTGTGCATCATGGCGTCGCTGGCCGGCATCCCGCCGTTCCTGGGGTTCTGGACCAAGCTGGCGGTGCTGGGCGCGGCCGTCAACGGCGGCCTGCTGTGGCTGGCCATCCTTGGCGTGCTGTGCGCCGTGGTGGGCTGCTTCTACTACCTGCGCGTCATCAAGGTCATGTACTTCGATGAGCCGGTGGGCGAGGCCATGCCGCGCAGCAACGACCGCGTGCTGGGCCTGGTGCTGGGCGTGAACGCGCTGGCACTGCTGGCGCTGGGCCTTGCCTGGAACCCGATCATGGTCTGGTGCCAGCAGGCATTTGCGCATCTTGCATAAAAATTGACACAAAGCTGCGCAATTCGTGTAATATGCGCAGCCTGAGTTGTCACTGCAGCGGTTCAGCCAGAACATCGTTGCGGTAGCCGTCCTCGAAAGAGCGCGGCAGCAGTTCAAACACTTCCGGTGCGGGGTGGAGCAGTCTGGCAGCTCGTCGGGCTCATAACCCGAAGGTCGCAGGTTCAAATCCTGCCCCCGCTACCAACGTCGGATCGGTGCCAACCGATTTGATGAATGAGGGAAAGCTTGCATGTTTCGAAGCAAGCGCTCATAATTCCGCTCCTGATGCGGGGTGGAGCAGTCTGGCAGCTCGTCGGGCTCATAACCCGAAGGTCGCAGGTTCAAATCCTGCCCCCGCTACCAAGTAAAGAGATCGCCTTCGAAGTCCTCCTTCGAAGGCGTTTTTCTTTGGGCTGGCCCGTTTCTGTAGAGTCGAACCATGCCCGAACTGCCGGTGCGGAAAAGGGGCTGCCCCCAGGCCCGCACCTTGCACCAGCGCGGTGCAGCCGCTATCATCAGCGGCCTAGCAGTACCCCTGAAGGCGGCCTCCCAGCGGGAGTCCGGATCCGGAAGGAGGGCCGCGACCGGCAGGCAATGCAGGTTGCAACCGGAATCCAGTCACCGGAGTCTTTCCGGAAAAGGGGCCCAGCGGGCCCTTTGTCGTTTCCGGGGCGTCATGTTTTCACGCTGGCCAAGGCCGGCACCCAACCAAGAGATCAAGGCAGGCTGTGAGCGACAAGGCAACCGACATCGCGAATCTGCTCGCCCCGACCGTTGTGTCGCTGGGCCTGGAGCTGCTGGGCGTTGAGTATCTGCCGGCCCCCGGCGGTGCGACCCTGCGCCTTTACATCGACGTGCCACTGGCTGAACAGCCCGAGCGCATCATCAATGTCGACGACTGTGAGCGGGTCAGCCGCGAAGTGTCGGCGCAGCTGGACGTCGAAGACCCGATCAGCGGCAATTACACGCTGGAAGTGTCCTCGCCGGGCGTGGATCGCCCGTTGTTCAACCTGGAGCAGTTCGCTCGCCACCAGGGTGAATCGGCCAAGGTCACGCTGAAGCTGCCGCAGGACAACCGTCGTCGCCTGCAGGGGCGTATCGAGGCGACCGACGAGGCTGCGGGCACCATCACCTTCATCGTCGACAAGGCCGAAGTGGTGGTGTCGGCCGACAACATCGACAAGGCACGGATCATGCCCGACTGGGTGGCGCTGGGGCTGGCCCCGAGCAAGCCGACCGGTCCGGCACCGAAGCGTCCGAAGCCGAACACGAATTCTTCTTCCAACGAGCCGGCGGCAAAGAAGCCGCGCGCGGAGTGAGCCAATGAGCAAGGAACTGTTGCTGGTAGTCGACGCAGTCGCCAACGAGAAGGGCGTGCCACGTGAAGTGATCTTCGATGCCATCGAGGCCGCTCTGGCCTCGGCAGCGAAGAAGCGCTATCCCGACGAGGAAGTGCTGACCCGCGTGGTCATCGACCACAAGGATGGCAGCTACGAAACCTTCCGCCGCTGGGAAGTGGTGGCCGATGATGTGGTCATGGAGTCGCCCGACCGCCAGATCCGCCTGATGGATGCCGTCGACGAAGCCGAAGGCGTCGAGGTCGGCGACTACATCGAAGAACAGATCGAGAACCCGGACTTCGGCCGCATTGCTGCCCAGGCCGCCAAGCAGGTCATCGTCCAACGCGTGCGCGAAGCCGAGCGCCAGCAGGTCGTGGACGCGTGGAAGGATCGTGTCGGTGAGTTGATCACCGGCGTGGTCAAGCGCGCCGAGCGTGGCAACATCTATGTCGACCTCGGTGGCAACGCCGAAGGCTTCATTCCGAAGGACAAGGGCATCCCGCGCGACGTGCTGCGCGCCGGTGACCGCGTGCGCGGCTACCTGGCCGAGGTCCGTTCGGAACCGCGTGGTCCGCAGCTGTTCATCAGCCGCGCCGCCCCGGAATTCATGATCGAGCTGTTCAAGCTGGAAGTGCCGGAAGTCGGCCAGGGCCTGGTGGAAATCAAGGCCTGTGCGCGCGATCCGGGCGATCGCGCCAAGATCGCCGTGCTGGCCCACGACCAGCGCACCGATCCGATCGGTGCCTGCATCGGCATGCGCGGTTCGCGCGTGCAGGCCGTGTCCAACGAGCTCAACGGCGAGCGCGTGGACATCGTGCTGTGGAACGACAATCCGGCCAACTTCGTCATCAATGCGATGGCGCCGGCCGAAGTCCAGTCGATCATCGTCGATGAAGACAAGCACTCGATGGACCTGGCCGTTGCCGAAGACCGTCTCGCCCAGGCGATCGGCAAGGGCGGCCAGAACGTGCGCCTGGCCAGCCGCCTGACCGGCTGGCAGCTCAACGTGATGACCCAGGACCAGGTCACCGCCAAGTCGGAGGCCGAGCAGGCCGCCGCACGCCAGCTGTTCATGGACAAGCTGGAAGTGGACGAAGAGATCGCCGGCATCCTGGTCAGCGAAGGCTTCGGCACCGTCGAGGAAATCGCATATGTCCCGGTCGGCGAACTGCTGGCCGTGGAAGGTTTCGACGAAGACATCGTCGAAGAGCTGCGCGCTCGTGCCCGCGATGCGCTGCTCAATGAGGCCCTGGCAGTCGAGGAAGGCCTTGAAGACGGCCAGCCGGCGCAGGACCTGCTGTCCCTGAAGGGCATGGACGAAGCCACCGCGTATGCGCTGGCCGGCCACGGCGTGCGTACCAGCGAGGACCTGTCCGACCTGGCCGCCGACGAGGTCATGGACTTCGGCATTGAAGGGCTGGACCAGGAGCGCGCTGCGGCGCTGATCCTGGCCGCGCGTGCCGAGGAGATCGCCCGACTGGAACGCGGCGAATGAGCCGGCAATGAACAGGGCCCTGAGCCGCTCAGGGCGTAGAATCCGCGCCACCTCCAGATGCGGGGGGGCGCCCACAAGATCATAGGATCCGAATGTCGCAGCAAACCACCATCCGCAAGCTTGCCGAACTGGTCAACACGCCGGTCGAAAAACTGCTGGAACAGCTGGCCGGTGCCGGCATGAAGTTCAGCGGTCCCGACCAGGTCGTGACCAGTACCGAGAAGGTGAAGCTCCTGGGCTTCCTTCGTCGTTCGCACGGCAAGCCCGAGCAGGCCCCGGAAGAGACGGATCAGTCTGCAAAGAAGATCACGCTCAACCGCCGGAAACAGCAGGAAGTGACGGTCAGTTCCGGTCGCAGCAAGACGACCGTGAATGTCGAGGTGCGCCAGAAGCGTACCTACGTCAAGGATGGTGCTCGCGCCATGACGCCGGACGAAGAGCGCGCCGACATCCTGCGCAAGCTGGAAGAGTCGCGTGCGCGCAACCTCGCCGAACAGCAGGCGCTGGCCGAAAAGGATCGTCTGCGCGACGAAGCCATCGTCCGTGCCCGCGAGGAAGAGGCCGCCGCCAAGGAACGCGCCGAGGCCGAGAAGAAGGCCGCCGAGGAGGCTGCGGCTGCCGCCAAGGCGGCCGAGACGCTGGCTGCCAGCAAGCCCAAGCGTGCTCCGATCGACGAAACCGCGCCGCGCCCGCCGCGCGCCCCGGCGACAGCCCCGGCTGCGCCGCGCAGTGCGCCGCCGCCGCGCAACGACGACCGCAACAACCGCAGCGCGCCGCGCAACGAGCGTGGCCCGGGTGATCGTTTCGCCGGCCAGATGCACCTGTCCGCGGCCGATCGTGCGCGTCGTGGCAACAGCAACAACAGCAACACCCGTGGTCGTCCGGGCGGCCGCAACCAGGCCGGTGGCCGTCGCGACATGTCGCGTGGTGGCAACAACGCCGGCCCGCACGCGTTCGAACGTCCGACCGCGCCGGTGGTGCGTGAAGTGGCGATCGGCGACACCATTACCGTGGCCGACCTGGCGCAGAAGCTTGCGCTGAAGGGTGGCGAGGTGGTGAAGGCGCTGTTCAAGATGGGCGTGATGGCCACCATCACCCAGTCCATCGACCATGACACCGCCGCGCTGGTGACCGAAGAACTCGGCCACAAGGCGATCCGTGCCAACGACAACGACGCCGAAGACGCGCTGCTGGCCTCGGCCGGTGAAAACCAGGGCGAAGCCACCCAGCGTCCGCCGGTGGTCACCATCATGGGCCACGTCGACCACGGCAAGACCTCGCTGCTGGATTACATCCGCCGCACCAAGGTTGCCACCGGCGAAGCCGGCGGCATCACCCAGCACATCGGTGCCTACCACGTGGATACGCCCAAGGGCGTGATCAGCTTCCTGGATACCCCGGGCCACGCGGCGTTCACCTCGATGCGTGCGCGCGGCGCCAAGCTGACCGACATCGTGGTGCTGGTCGTTGCTGCCGATGACGGCGTCATGCCGCAGACCAAGGAAGCGATCCAGCACGCCCGTTCGGCGGGTGTGCCGCTGATCGTGGCGATCAACAAGATCGACAAGTCCGACGCCGACCCGATGCGGGTTAAGAACGAACTGCTGTCCGAGCAGGTCGTGGCCGAGGACTTCGGTGGTGACACCCAGATGGTGGAGATCTCGGCCAAGACCGGCCTGGGCATCGACGACCTGCTGGACGCCATCTCGATCCAGGCCGAACTGCTGGAACTGAAGGCGGTCGACGAAGGCCGGGCCTCGGGCGTGGTGATCGAATCGTCGCTGGACAAGGGCCGTGGCCCGGTCGCCACCGTGCTGGTGCAGCAGGGTCGCCTGAAGAAGGGCGACTACCTGGTGTGCGGCATCCAGTACGGCCGCGTGCGTGCGCTGTTCGACGAAACCGGCAAGCAGCCGGAGTTCGCCGGCCCGTCCATCCCGGTGCAGGTCCTGGGCCTGTCCGGCGTGCCGGAAGCCGGTGACGACTTCGTGGTCGTCGAGGACGAGCGCCTGGCCAAGGACGTTGCCCAGCAGCGTGAGACCAAGCGCCGTGAATCGCGCCTGGTCGCCACTGCGGGCAGCCGCATGGAAGACATCATGGCGACCCTGGGCAAGGGCGAGGGCCAGCAGGTCCTCAACCTGGTCATCAAGGCCGACGTGCAGGGTTCGGTGCAGGCCCTGAGCCAGGCACTGGTCGCGCTGTCCAACGACGACATCCGCATCAACGTGATCCACTCCGGCGTGGGCGGCATCACCGAGTCGGACGCCAACTCGGCGGCCGCTTCGAAGGCCACCGTCATCGGCTTCAACGTGCGTGCGGATGCTTCGGCCCGTCGCATCATCGAATCCAACGGCGTGGACCTGCGTTACTTCTCGATCATCTATGACGTGATCGATCAGGTGAAGCAGGTGGCCTCCGGCCTGCTGGGCGTGGAGATCCGCGAAGAGATCATCGGTATCGCCGAGGTCCGCGACGTCTTCCGCAGCTCCAAGCTGGGCGCTGTTGCCGGCTCGATGGTCATCGAGGGCGTGGTCAAGCGCAACAAGCCGATCCGCGTGCTGCGCGACAGCGTGGTGATCTTCGAGGGCGAGCTGGAATCGCTGCGTCGCTTCAAGGAGAACGTCGAGGAAGTCCGCAACGGTACCGAATGCGGTATCGCGGTGAAGGCCTACAACGACGTCAAGCCGGGTGACCAGATCGAGTGCTTCGAGCGTATCGAAGTGCCGCGCACCCTGTAATGCTGCAAGGCGGCCCGACCAACGGTCGGGCCCTACCGTGATGTAGAACCCGACCAACGGTCGGGTACCATGGTAGATGTAGCGCCCGACCGTTGGCCGGGCGACAATCGAATCAAAGGTAGCGCCCGACCGTTGGTCGGGCGACAACTGAACCAAGAGCTCCTCGTGCCCAAGACTTTCCATCGAACCGACCGTGTCTCTGCCCAGCTGCGCCGCGAACTCGGCACCCTGGTGCACAACGCCGTGCGCGAGCACGGGTTGCCCTCGGTGAGCGTGTCCGACGTGGAAATCACCCGCGACATGGCTCATGCCAAGGTCTTCGTCACCGCGCTGATGCCGGAGCGTTCGGCGGAAGCGGTGGCCGGCCTGAAGGAACTGGGCTACCGCCTGCGCATGGACCTGGCCCGGGCAATGAAGCTGCGCCATGTGCCGGAGCTGCATTTCCACTACGACGACTCGGTCGATCGTGGCGAGCATATCGACAACCTCCTGCGCGACCTGCCCGATACGCTGGCCGCGGAGAAGCGTCGCGAGAGCGACGAAGAATAAGCCAGCGCCGGGCCCATGCCCGGCGTCTTTTCATTCTGACCGTGCGAGGCCGGACGCTGGCCGCGCTTCGCGCTCGCCGGGCATGGCCCGGCGCTACCCGTATCTGTCATGACCCGAATTCAGTTCCGCCGCCTGGATGGCATCCTGCTGCTCGACAAGTCGACCGGCATGAGCTCCAACGCCGCCCTGCAGGTGGCCCGTCGCCTGTTCCGTGCCGAGAAGGGCGGCCACACCGGCAGCCTCGACCCGCTGGCCACCGGTCTGCTGCCGCTGTGCTTCGGCGAGGCGACCAAGATCGCTGGGCTGCTGCTGGGGTCGGCCAAGGCCTACGATGCCGAGATCGTGCTCGGCCAGACGACCGATACCGACGATTCCGAGGGCCAGGTGCTGCTGCAGCGCCCGGTACCGGCGATCGGTGCCGAGGCCCTGCAGGCCGCGTTGGCGCCGCTGACCGGCAACATCCGCCAGCGTGCCCCGGTCTATTCGGCCCTGAAGCAGGGTGGTGAGCCGCTGTATGTGAAGGCCCGCCGTGGTGACGTCATCGAGGCGCCGGAACGCGAGGTGCAGGTGCACGCCATCGACGTGCTGGAGCAGCAGCCTGAGCGCTTGCGGCTGCGCGTGACCTGCGGTTCGGGCACCTACATCCGCAGCCTGGCCCGCGACCTGGGCGAGGCGCTGGGATGTGGCGCACACATCAGTGCGCTGCGCCGGCTCTGGGTGGAGCCGTTCCGCGAACCGGCGATGGTCACCCTGGACCAGCTGCGGGCGATGGCCGAGGCCGGCGACGAGGCGGCCATGGATGCGCTGCTGCTGCCGCTGGCGGCCGGCCTGGCTGAATACCCGCGGGTCGATCTCGATGCCGACCAGACCCATCGCTTCTGCGTCGGCCAGCGCCAGCGCGACCCGTCCTGGCCCCACGGCCTGGTGGCGGTGTTCGGTCCGGGCGATGCTGTCCAGGGGCTGGGCCAGGTCGATGGCAGTGGCCTGCTGGCTCCGCAGCGTCGTTTCAACCTCTGACCGGGGCCAGGGCGGTTCAGCCCCGGTCCTTGTCCCGGAAGCCCCTGGCCGTTACAATTTCGCGGCCGTTTTCCGGCAGCCTGCCTCGTGCAGGTTTCATCCTCGTAGTCCACGGCGAGCCTGGCGGTGCGCGAAGCGCGTTCCTGCCGGCCACGCATCACAGAGAAAAAAGAAATGTCGATCGACACCCAGAAGGTCATTGAAGACAACAAGCGCAGCGCCGCTGACACCGGCTCCCCGGAAGTCCAGGTGGCCCTGCTGACCGCCCGCATCGAACTGCTGACCGGCCACTTCAAGACCCACAAGAAGGACCACCACAGCCGCCGCGGCCTGCTGCAGATGGTCAACCGCCGTCGCAGCCTGCTCGACTACCTGAAGAAGAAGGACGTCGAGCGTTACAAGGCCCTGATCGAGAAGCTTGGCCTGCGTCGCTAAGCAACGAATTCCCCGCGGCGCAGCGATGCGCCGCGGTTTTGTTTTGTAGTACCGCAATCCCCGATTCAGGCCGGAACGATCCGGTCACCCGCTGGCGGCAAGGGTCGCCGACGGTCCAAATTCGCAGACAGCATCCCCAAGGACACCCTCCGTGGCAAAAATCACCAAAACCTTCCAGTACGGCAAGCACACCGTCACGCTTGAGACCGGCGAAGTCGCCCGCCAGGCCAGCGGTGCCGTCATCGTCAAGATGGACGACACCGTACTGCTGGTCACCGCCGTCGCCGCCAAGAGCGCGCGCGAAGGCCAGGACTTCTTCCCGCTGACCGTCGATTATCAGGAAAAGTTCTACGCCGGCGGCCGTATCCCGGGTGGTTTCTTCAAGCGTGAAGGCCGTGCGACCGAGAAGGAAACGCTGATCTCGCGCCTGATCGACCGTCCGATCCGCCCGCTGTTCCCGGAAGACTACAAGAACGAAGTGCAGATCATCGCCACGGTGATGTCGCTGAACCCGGACGTGGACGGTGACATCCCGGCCCTGATCGGTGCCTCGGCTGCCCTGGCCCTGGCCGGTACCCCGTTCATGGGTCCGATCGGCGCTGCCAAGGTCGGTTACAAGAACGGCGAGTACATCCTGAACCCGACCGTCAGCGAACTGGCTGACTCGCAGCTGGAACTGGTCGTCGCCGGTACCTCCAACGCCGTGCTGATGGTCGAATCCGAAGCCGCGCTGCTGTCCGAAGAAGTGATGCTGGGCGCCGTGACCTTCGGTCACCGCGAAATGCAGAAGGTCATCAACGCGATCAACGAGCTGACCGTCGAAGCCGGCACCAAGCCGTCGACCTGGGAAGCCCCGGCCAAGAACGACGCGCTGATCTCCGCCCTGAAGGAAGCCATCGGCCCGCGCCTGGGCGAAGCCTTCCAGGTGCGTGACAAGCTGCAGCGCCGCGACGCCATCTCGGCGATCAAGAAGGACGTGTTCGAAGCCCTGGCGGGCCGCGTGGCCGCCGAAGGCTGGAACCCGGCCGAGCTGTCGAAGGAATTCGGCGAGCTGGAATACCGCACCATGCGTGACTCGGTGCTGGACACCAAGGTCCGCATCGACGGCCGTGCGCTGGACACCGTCCGCCCGATCACCGTGAAGACCGGCGTGCTGCCGCGTACCCACGGTTCCTCGCTGTTCACCCGCGGCGAAACCCAGGCCATCGTGACCATCACCCTGGGCACCGCCCGTGATGGCCAGGTCATCGACGCCGTTGCCGGTGAGTACAAGGAAAACTTCCTGTTCCACTACAACTTCCCTCCGTTCTCGGTGGGCGAGTGCGGCCGCATGATGGGCCCGAAGCGCCGCGAAATCGGCCACGGTCGTCTGGCCAAGCGCGGCGTGCTGGCTGTCATGCCGTCGCTGGAAGCCTTCCCGTACACCATCCGCGTCGTTTCGGAAATCACCGAGTCGAACGGTTCCTCGTCGATGGCCTCGGTCTGCGGCTCGTCGCTGGCCCTGATGGACGCCGGCGTGCCGGTGAAGGCCCCGGTGGCCGGTATCGCCATGGGTCTGGTCAAGGAAGGCGATCGTTTCGTGGTCCTGTCCGACATCCTGGGTGACGAAGATCACCTGGGCGACATGGACTTCAAGGTGGCCGGTACCGCTGAGGGCATCTCCGCCCTGCAGATGGACATCAAGATCGAAGGCATCACCGAAGAAATCATGAAGCAGGCCCTGCAGCAGGCCAAGGCTGGCCGCCTGCACATCCTGGGCGAGATGGCCCACGGCCTGACCGCTCCGCGTGAAGAGCTGTCGGACTACGCGCCGCGCCTGCTGACCATCAAGATCCACCCGGACAAGATCCGCGAAGTGATCGGCAAGGGCGGCTCGACCATCCAGGCCATCACCAAGGAAACCGGCACCCAGATCGACATCCAGGACGACGGCACCATCGTCATCGCGTCGGTCAACGCCATCGCTGCCCAGGCTGCCAAGGCCCGCATCGAGCAGATCACCTCGGACGTCGAGCCGGGCCGCATCTACGAAGGCAAGGTCGCCAAGATCATGGACTTCGGTGCGTTCGTCACCATCCTGCCGGGCAAGGACGGCCTGGTCCACGTGTCGCAGATCTCCAGCGAGCGCGTCGAGAAGGTCGGCGACAAGCTGAAGGAAGGCGATGTGGTCAAGGTCAAGGTGCTGGAAGTCGACAAGCAGGGCCGTATCCGCCTGTCGATGAAGGCCGTCGAAGAAGGCGAAGGCGCCAGCGCCGAATAATCGGTACTGCTGATCGTGCGGTGGGTGAGGACCGTTGGTCCTCACGCTTTCGCAAATGAAAAAGCGGGCTTCGGCCCGCTTTTTCTTTGCCTCGATGTTGCGAAGAGAAGCTCATCCAGGTCGCTGCATGTCCTGCTGCAGTGCATGAGGGCCGCCACGCGGCCATCGTTCTGTCTCGGTTGCACGGATCGCGCCTGTCCATGGGACAACATGCCGCGACACCCGTACCGCAGCCCCATCGGTTTGCTAACGTGGCGGCGCCTTCGAATCGGGAGATCTGCATGTTCCGCCAGACCGTGGCCGTCCTTGCCGTGCTGATTGCCGGTGTCTTGCCCACCGCCGCGCACGCGGCGCCCGCGCAGCCGCCGATCTTCGGCGCCTACTACCCGGGCGGCTCGGCCGAACGCTATCCGGTCTCGAGCATTCCAGCCGAGCGCCTGACGCATCTGTTCTATGCGTTCTCCACCATCGAGGACGGGCGCTGCACGATCGGTGCGGAAGCGCCGAAGAATTTCGCCGCACTGGCCGAACTCAAGAAGGCGCATCCGCACCTGCGCACGCTGATTTCGATCGGTGGCTGGGGTGCGGGTGGGTTCTCCGATGCAGCGCTGACCGAGGCCAGCCGCAAGCGCTTGGTCGATTCGTGCGTGGCGCTGTTCTTCGATCGCCATGCCGGCAGCTTCGACGGCGTGGACATCGATTGGGAGTTCCCGGTCAGTGGCGGACCGAAGGAGTTGGCGCATCGCCCGCAGGATCGCGTCAATCTGACCCGGCTTGCCCAGGCCTTCCGCGCGGCACTCGATGCGCGCGGCCGCCGGACGGGGCAGTCGATGCTGCTGACTGCCGCGCTGGCCGCCGGTCGCCTGCAGACCGATGGCCCCTACGATCCAGCAGCGAGCTATGACCTGCCGGCGCTGGCCAAGGTGTTCGATTTCATCAACCTCATGAGCTACGACATGGGCACCGGCTTCTCCTCGGTGTCGACCTTCAATGCGCCTCTGCATGAAGTGCCGGCCGATCCGCTGGCGCCGGAGCTGCGGCGCTGGAACAACGTGGCCGGCGCGGTGCAGTTCTACCGCGAGCACGGCGTGCCGGCCGGGAAGCTGGTGCTGGGCGTACCGTTCTACGGGCGCGGCTTCAAGGTCACCGGCGACGCCCCGGATGGGCTGTACCAGGCCTACAGTGCGCCGGCTGATGCCGGCGACTGGCGGGTGATCAAGGCGCGCTATCTCGACCAGCCGGGTTGGACGAAACACTGGCAGCCGCAGGCGCAGAGCCCGTGGCTGTACAACGCCGCGCAGAAGATCTTCATCAGCTATGAAGACCCGCGCTCGATCGGGCTGCGTGCGCAGTTCGCCCGTGAGCAGGGCCTGGCCGGGGTGTTCATGTGGGAACTGACCGGCGATGACGAACAGGCCAGCCTGCTCAATGCCATGCTGGGCCCCTGGCAGAAGGCGCGCATCGGCGATTGAGTATCGGGTGGCGCGTCGTGCTGGGCCCATGCCGCAACGTCACCGACCTGATACACACACTGCGGTGTACGTCGTTGCCCATGCCAAGCCGACTTCCAGTAGCACCGGGCCATGCCCGGCGAAGGCTCAATCGGCCCAGACGCTGTTGGGATCGCCGTTGCGGGCGCGGCGTTGGCTGGCCACGGCCAGACGCGCGAAGCCGAAGGCCATCGCCAGCGCGATGGCATCGACCCAGAACAGCGGCCAGTGCCCCCCTGCGGCGGCGCGCCACAGCCAGTCACCATTGAGTGCGCCGTGCAGCACCGGCACCAGCGCGGTACTGACCGCCGCCGCCCACAGCAGTTCGCGTGCCGCCTGCGCCGGGCGGCGCAGCGCGGCCCATAGCGCGCAGGCCGCCCAACTGCCGAAGCAGGCCCAGCGGATGCCGTGGTCGACCGCCGACGGTGCCAGCCGCTCCAGCACCAGTGCGGTGCCGAACGTGATGGAGATCGCCACGCACAGGCCGATGCACACGCCGACCGTGGCCCGCGCCATGTTCACACCGGCACGTGGCTGTTGCGGCTGGCGACGCTTGCGCCGCGACTCGATCCACAGCAGGTTGCCGGAGTAGAACAGGAACGCACCGCCGAGTCCGAGCAGGAAGTACAGCCAGACCACCACGCCATTGCCGAATTCGCCGAAGTGCAACGCGTAGGCGGCGCTGAGCGTGGCGTGGTTGGCGTCGCGCTGGCCCGGCAGCTGCGACGCGAGCAGATTGCCGGTGGCGACGTCCAATGCCACGGCACCAAGCGGGCCGAGGGTGCCACTTGCCTCGCCGGTGATCTCGATCGTCGCGTTGGCATCGCCGCCATTGGCCAGCTTCAGATAGGCCGGTTCGAAGTTGGCCACGCCCTGTGCGCGGGCCACTTCAAGTGCGCGCGCATGCAGCACGCGCAGGCTGCCCGGCGGTGCCGGGATGCCACTGGCATTTCGCACCGGCGCGGTGTCCATCGCAGTCGGTACTGCCTGCAGCGCGTTGCCGTCGTAGATCAGCGGATTGAGCAGGGCCATCTGCACGAACACCAGGCAGAGCAGGGCGCCGGTGACCGCGAACATCAGGTGGAAGGGCAGGCTGAGCACACCGACCACGTTGTGCGCGTCCTGCCACAGCTGCTTCAGGTTGCGACCCGGCCGCAGTGCGAACAGGTCGCCGAGCAGCCTGGGCAGGTGGATCACCAGGCCGCTCAGCAACGCCATGCCATACAGCAGGCTGACGATGCCCATCACGTAGATGCCGGCCACCGGCAGGCCGAGACTGTAGTGCAGTTCGTTTACCAGTTCGGCCAGTCCGGACTGCGGCGGCGCGGGGCTGCCGGCGATCTGCCCCGGCCACGCATAGCGCCAGCTGCCGTCATCGGCCTGCCAGTACGCCAGAGGCTGCGGGTGTTCGGTGCCGGGGAAGGTCATGCCGACGTGGCGGCGCGCTTCCGGATGCGCCGCCAGCACGTCCTCCAGCAGGTACTGGGCGTCATCCAGGCTGGCCGGGAGTGCCGTGGCGGCGCCCGGTGTCTGCCACCGCGGCAGGTCATGGTGGAACAGGGTCAGCGAGCCTGCGTAAAAAGCCACGAACAGGCCGAAGCCGGCCACCAGGCCGACCCAGGTGTGCAGGGTGGTGAACGTGCGCAGGGTCTGCGAACTGAACTTCATGGCGTGGATCTCATTGCACCGCGCCGGTCAGGCGCAGCAGCCCGAGCACGATGAAGCCGGTGGCGGCGCTGCCGCCCAGCACCAGCCAGGCGCGCAGCGCGCTGCGGAAGCTGAACGCCCACAGGGCGGCCAGCATCCACAGCGGGATGAAGGCGATCAGGGTAGGTACCAGCGCTCGCTGCCAAGGGCCCGGCGGAAGCCAGGCCAGCAGGCCGGTAACGGCGGCTGCAAGCAGGAAGCCGACGATGATGCCGGCGAAGGCGCGCGCCCACATCAGGGCAACTCCGTGCCTGGTCGGTGCCAGGAGGCCAGCGTCGGCAGCAGCATCGCCGCGAGCATCCAGGTGCACAGCATTGCCACCAGGCCGGCGGCGAAGCCGAGTTCGGCCATCCACAGCCACAGCGCGGCCGCAGCGGCGACCAGGCCGATCTGGTGGCCAAGACGCCCGGCGCGGCGCAGGCGCGGCCAGCGGCAGTGGGGCGAGGCCGCATAGAAGGCCAGTGCCGAGAACATCGCCGCCAGCATGCCCAGGCTGCAGAACCCCAGCGTGGAGAGGCCGACGGTGATCATCGCGGGCAGCCTGCGCGGCGGCGGGTCGGCGAACGCGGGGCACGGGCGGGGCCGGCGGCAGCCGGTCGAAGCGGGTGGCGCATCACGAGGTCCTGGGGGAAAGCGGGCAGGCTGGCACGGGGCGGGCTGCGCGCACATGGTAATCATTGCGTTTTCACGCCGCCAGCGCGGCTCATTCAGCGGGCCGTACGGTGGCCCTTGGGCTTTCCGGTGCGCTGGTTTAAGATCATCGCAGAACCCCTGACTGGAACAAGGTGGCCCGCGCCCAGCGCCGGCCGAGCGTGCGACATGAGCACTACCACCGCCCACTGTTGACCTGCCCCCGAAGGCCCTGCGTTCCAGGCGCCCTCGCGGCGCTTTTTTATTGCCCGGGCAACGGCCCGGGAACGCTTTCCAGCCCGCCCGGCGGGCCCCGCACGAAGCCACTGCGATGATCAACATTACCCTTCCCGACGGCAGCCGCCGCGAATTCGAAAACCCTGTGAGCGTCATGGAGGTTGCCCAGTCGATCGGCGCCGGCCTGGCCAAGGCCACCATCGCCGGTGCCGTGGATGGCGTGCTGGTCGATGCCAGCGACGTCATCGACCACGACGCCAGCCTGCGCATCATCACCGCCAAGGACGAGGAGGGCGTGGAGATCATCCGCCACTCCTGCGCCCACCTGGTCGGCCACGCCGTCAAGCAGCTGTACCCGGATGTGAAGATGGTGATCGGTCCGGTGATCGCCGAAGGCTTCTACTACGACATCTATTCCGAGCGCCCGTTCACCCCGGACGACATGGCCGCGATCGAGAAGCGCATGGGTGAACTGATCGCCCAGGACTACGACGTCATCAAGAAGATGACGCCGCGCGCCGAAGTGATCGAGATCTTCAAGGCCCGTGGCGAGGACTACAAGCTGCGCCTGATCGAGGACATGGCCGACGACATCCAGGCGATGGGCATGTACTACCACCAGGAATACGTGGACATGTGCCGCGGCCCGCACGTGCCGAACACGCGCTTCCTGAAGGCCTTCAAGCTGACCCGCATCTCCGGCGCCTACTGGCGCGGTGACGCGCAGAACGAGCAGCTGCAGCGCATCTACGGCACCGCCTGGGCCGACAAGAAGCAGCTGGAGGCGTACATCAAGCGCATTGAAGAAGCCGAAATGCGCGACCACCGCCGCATCGGCAAGCAGCAGGACCTGTTCCACCTGCAGGAAGAAGCCCCGGGCCTGGTGTTCTGGCACCCGAAGGGCTGGGCGCTGTGGCAGGTGGTCGAGCAGTACATGCGCAAGGTCTACCGCAACAGCGGCTATGGCGAAGTGCGTTGCCCGCAGATTCTGGACGTGAGCCTGTGGAAGAAGTCCGGCCACTGGGACAACTACCAGGACAACATGTTCTTCACCGAATCGGAGAAACGCACTTACGCGGTCAAGCCGATGAACTGCCCGGGCCACATCCAGGTGTTCAACCAGGGCCTGCACAGCTACCGCGACCTGCCGATCCGCTACGGCGAGTTCGGGTCGTGCCACCGCAACGAGCCGTCCGGCGCGCTGCACGGCATCCTGCGCGTGCGTGGCTTCACCCAGGACGACGGCCACGTGTTCTGCACGGAAAACCAGATCGAGTCGGAAGTGACTGCCTTCCACCAGCAGGCGCTGGCGGTCTACCAGCACTTCGGCTTCGACGAGATCCAGATCAAGATCGCGCTGCGCCCGGAATCGCGCCTGGGTGACGACGCCACCTGGGACAAGGCCGAAGGCGCGCTGCGCTCGGCGCTGACCGCCTGTGGCGTGGAATGGCAGGAGCTGCCGGGCGAGGGCGCCTTCTACGGCCCGAAGATCGAGTACCACCTGAAGGATGCCATCGGCCGTACCTGGCAGCTGGGCACGATGCAGGTCGACTTCATGATGCCTGGCCGCCTGGGCGCCGAGTACGTGGACGAGAACAGCCAGAAGAAGCACCCGGTGATGCTGCACCGGGCCATCGTCGGCTCGATGGAGCGTTTCCTGGGCATCCTGATCGAACACCATGCCGGCCAGTTCCCGGCCTGGCTGGCGCCGACCCAGGTGGTGGTGGCCAACATCACCGACGCCCAGGCCGACTATGTCTCGGGCGTGACCAAAACCCTTGCGGAGCAAGGCTTCCGCGTCAGCTCGGATTTGCGTAACGAGAAGATCGGCTATAAAATCCGCGAGCATACGTTGCAGCGCGTGCCCTACCTGCTGGTCATCGGTGACCGCGAGAAGGAAAATGGGGCTGTGGCGGTGCGTACGCGTTCTGGCGAAGACCTGGGCAGCATGAGCCTGCAGGCCTTCATCGAGCGGCTCCACGCCGAGGGCGCGTAAGCAAAGGTCCGGTCCGGGGGCACAGGCACCCGGGCCGGTTCGATACCCTTGGGAGAACGTAATATCAGCACCCCTGACAACAAACAGAACCGCAAGAATCAGGAAATCCGTGTGCCGCGCGTCCGCGTGATCGGCAGTGACGGAGAAATGATCGGCGTGTTGTCGCGCGACGAAGCGCTGTCCATGGCCGAAGATGAAGGCCTGGACCTGGTCGAAATCCAGCCGCAGGCCGATCCGCCGGTCTGCAAGATCATGGACTTCGGCAAGTTCAAGTTCGAAGCGCAGAAGAAGGCCAGCGAGGCCAAGAAGAAGACCAAGCAGGTCGAGATCAAGGAAGTGAAGTTCCGTCCGGTCACGGACGAGGGCGACTACCAGATCAAGCTGCGCAAGATGCGCGGGTTCCTCGAAGATGGTGACAAGATCAAGGTCAACATCCGCTTCCGTGGCCGTGAAATGAGCCACCAGGAGCTGGGCCGCGAAATGGCCAACCGGATCGAGGCCGATCTGGGCGAGGACATCGTCATTGAATCCCGTCCGCGCCTGGAAGGGCGTCAGATGGTCATGATGATCGCGCCGAAGAAGAAGACCTGAGGCCTGACGGGCTGCCTTTCGGGGCGCCTGGCTGAATGGTTCAGGGTAAGGGGGCGCCGCTGGCGTCCCTTTGCTTTTGTGGCGGGCCGGCGGGTTGCGGATGAAAGGCGGGCAGGGGCTGGTGGCAGGGCCGTTTTGCCTGTATCATGCCCGGCTCGACCCACCCAGGACGGGTCGTACGCCGATCATGGCAGGACGGAAAGAGCGGCCCAAGCCGCCGCCAGATCAGTCAGAAACCAGGGTCAAATCCCATCAAGGACATTGCAATGCCCAAGATCAAGACCAACCGGGCAGCGGCCAAGCGTTTCCGCAAGACCGCCTCGGGCAAGTACAAGTGCGGCCACGCCAACCGTAGCCACATCCTCACGAAGAAAGCGACCAAGCGTAAGCGTAATCTGCGTCAGACGGGCCATGTCCGTGCAGAAGACGCAGGCCGTCTGGACCGCATGCTCCCTTACCTCTGAGGAACTGAAAAATGGCACGAGTTAAGCGTGGCGTACAGGCGCGTCGCCGCCACAAGAAGATTCTGGATCTCGCCAAGGGCTACTACAACGCCCGTCGCAAGGTCTTCCGCGTTGCCAAGCAGGCGGTCATCAAGGCACAGCAGTACGCCTACATCGGCCGTAAGCAGAAGAAGCGCAACTTCCGTTCGCTGTGGATCACCCGCATCAATGCGGCTGCCCGCATCAACGGCCTGAGCTACAGCCGCTTCATGAACGGCCTGCTGAAGGCCGGCATCACCCTGGATCGCAAGGTCCTGGCTGACATCGCGGTGCACGACGCAGCCGGTTTTGCCGCGCTGGCCGAAAAGGCCAAGGGCGCGCTGGCGGCATAAGTCCTTCCCGATGCCGTAACCGTTCACTCGGAACGGTGTCAGGTCAAGGCAATGCATGGGGAAGGGCGCAAGTCCTTCCCCATTCTTTTTTGGGTCCCGGTGCGGCCACAGCGGCAGCGCGGGGACGGCGGTGGCGACAGGGGTCGGCCCTTCGCGCATCGCGATGGCAGATCGACTGGAGTTCCGGCCCCCCATGAGCGACATCCAATCCCTCACCACCCTGGCGCTGGCCGATGTGGCCGCCGCACAGAGCCCTGACGTGCTGGAACAGCTGCGCGTGGCCCTGCTTGGCAAGAGCGGCAGCATCACCTCGCAGCTCAAGCAGCTCGGTACCCTGCCGGCCGAGGAGCGCAAGGCCGCCGGTGAAGCGATCAACCAGGCCCGCGACACACTGACCCGTGCGCTGGCCGAGCGCAAGGCGCTGCTGGAAGACGCCGCACTGGACGCGCGGCTGGCTGCCGAAGCCATCGACATCACCCTGCCGGGCCGCAATGGCGACCGCGCTGGCCTGCATCCGATCACCCGTACCCTGGAACGCATCACCGGTATTTTCGGCCGGCTGGGATACGAGCTGTCGGAAGGGCCGGAGATCGAGGATGACTGGCACAATTTCGAGGCGCTGAATTTCCCGCCGCACCACCCGGCGCGCGCCATGCACGACACCTTCTACTTCGGCGACGGCCGCCTGCTGCGCACGCATACCTCCGGTGTGCAGGTGCGCTACATGGGCGACCACGCGCCGCCGCTGCGCATGATCGCTGCCGGCAAGGTGTACCGCAGCGACAGCGACCAGACCCATTCGCCGATGTTCCATCAGGTCGAAGGCCTGCTGGTGGACGAGCACTCGACCTTCGCCGACCTGAAGGGCACGCTGGCAGAATTCGTGCGCGCGTTCTTCGAGCGCGATTTCGAGATGCGCTTCCGTCCCAGCTACTTCCCGTTCGTCGAACCGGGTGCGGAAGTGGACATCGCCTGGCAGCAGCCCGATGGCAGCACCCGCTGGCTGGAAGTGCTCGGCTGCGGCATGGTGCATCCGAACGTGCTGCGCAATGTCGGCATCGATCCGGAGCGTTACACCGGCTTTGCCTTCGGCATGGGCGTGGAGCGTTTCGCGATGCTGCGCTACGGCGTCAACGACCTGCGCGCGTTCTTCGAGAACGATGTGCGGTTCCTGAAGCAGTTCGCGTAAGCCGCAACCGTGTAGAGCCGGGCCATGCTCGGCTGCCTTTCTGGATGGACGCCTCCTTGCGCATGCGCTGGGCGACCACAAAAACCGCAACGGGAGGCACGCCTCCCACCAGGGTGACACCATGAAATTCTCCGAAAACTGGCTGCGCAGCCACGTCCCGACCTCCGCCTCGCGCGATGAGCTGAGCGCGGTGCTGACCGCCATCGGCCTGGAAGTGGAAGAAGTATCCGCGCTGGGCGAAGGCCTCGATCACGTGGTCGTGGCACGCATCGTCGAGGCCGCGCGCCACCCGGAAGCCGATCGCCTGCAGGTGTGCAAGGTCGATGCCGGGCAGGGCGAGCTGCTGCAGATCGTCTGCGGTGCGCCGAACGCCCGCGCGGGCCTGGTCGCGCCACTGGCGATGGTCGGTGCGCAGATCGGCGAGCTGAAAATCAAGCCGGCCAAGCTGCGTGGCGTCGAGTCCAACGGCATGCTGTGCTCGGCCAAGGAGCTGGGCCTGGACAACGATGCCTCCGGCCTGCTGGAACTGCCCGATGACGCCCCGGTCGGCCAGACCCTGGTCGAGTACCTGGGCCTGCCGGACGCCAGTATCGAAATCAAGCTGACCCCGAACCGCGCCGACTGCTTCAGCCTGCGCGGCATCGCCTACGACGTCGCCGCCGCTACCCGCAGTGAAGTGCTGGATTTCGCCGCCGACGCCATTCCGGCTGCCGGCAGCCGTGAGCTGGCCATCCAGCTCGACGCTGGCGCCGAAGCGCCGCGTTATCTGGGCCGTGTGATCGAGGGCGTCAACGCTGCCGCCAAGACCCCACTGTGGATGGCCGAGCGCCTGCGCCGCAGTGGCGTGCGTCCGGTCTCGCTGCTGGTCGACATCACCCAGTACGTGATGCTGGAACTGGGCCAGCCGATGCATGCCTACGACCTGGCCACCCTGCAGGGCAGCATTGCCGTGCGCCGTTCGCGCGCGGGCGAGACGCTGAAGCTGCTGGACGGCCGCGATGCCGCGCTGGACGACAGCTTCCTGGTGGTCACCGACGCCGATCGTGCGGTCGGCCTGGCCGGCCTGATGGGCGGCTTCGACACCCGTGTCACCGACGCGACCACCGCCGTGTTCCTGGAGGCCGCGCACTTCGCGCCGGCCGCGATCATGGGCCGTGGCCGCAAGCTGGGCCTGCACACCGATGCCGGCCACCGCTTCGAGCGCGGTGTCGATCCGGCACTGCCGCGTACCGCGATCGAGTACGCCACCCGCCTGGTGCTGGACCTGGCCGGCGGTACCCCGGCGCCGGTCACCGAAGCTGTGCGCGAGGCCGATCTGCCGCAGCCGGCCACGATCGTGCTGCGCCGCACGCGCATCACCCGCGTGCTTGGCATCACCATTGACGATGCCGAAGTCGAGCGCATCCTGCGTGCGCTGGGCATGGACGTGGCCGCCACCGCCGACGGCTGGCAGGTCACCGCGCCGAGCCGCCGCTTCGATATCGCCATCGAAGAGGACCTGATCGAAGAACTGGCCCGCATCCACGGTTACGAGCAGATCCCGACCACGCTGCCGGGCGGTGCCTCGCGCGTGGCGATGCCGAGCGAGACCCAGCTGGACGCGCTGAGCGTGCGCCGCCAGCTGATCGCTCGCGACCTGCAGGAAACAGTCAATTTCGCCTTCGTCGACGACGCACTGCTGGCCCAGTGGCAGCTGCGCGACGCTCTGGTGCCGCTGGCCAACCCGCTGTCGGCCGAACTGGCGGTGATGCGCCCGTCGCTGCTGCCGGGCCTAGTTGCCACCCTAGGCCGCAATGCCGCTCGCCAGCTCGGCCGCGTGCGCCTGTTCGAGCTGGGTCGGGTGTTCGCCCGGCAGGCCGGAGATGCGTCGCTTGGCGAAAGCCAGCCGGCACCGCTGGAAACCCCGCGCGTGGCCGCTGCGGTCTGCGGTGATGCGCAGGCGGTGCAGTGGGGCCTGCCGACCCGCAAGGTCGATTTCCATGACCTGAAGGGTGACCTTGAATCGCTGGCGGCCGCCAGTGGCGCGCGGCTGGAGTTCCGTCCGTCCACCCGCGCCTACGGCCACCCGGCGCGTTCGGCCGAGGTGTTGCGCGATGGCGTGGCGATCGGCTGGATCGGCCAGGTTCACCCGCGCCTGGCCAGGGCGATGGACATCGAAGCCGACGTCTACGCCTTCGAACTGGACCTGGAACCGCTGACCGCCCGCCGCCTGCCGCGTGCCGGCGAACTGTCGCGCTTCCCGGCGGTGCGCCGCGACCTGGCATTCCTGGTGCCTGAACAGGTGGCCTGGGCCGATCTGGCGGCGACCGTCCGCCAGGCCGCCGGCCCGCTGCTGCGCGACCTGAACCTGTTCGACCGCTATGTCGGCCAGGGCGTCGAGCCGGGATTCAAGAGTCTCGCTATGGGCTTGATTTTGCAGGACAAGTCGCGCACTCTGACGGACCGCGACGTGGAAGCGGTGGTGGCCGAGGCGGTCACTGCCATCGAGCGTGAACACCACGCCCGGATCCGCGGCTGAGCGGGCAGCACTCGGGGGTAGCAGGCAATGGCATTGACCAAGGCGGAGATGGCGGAAAAGCTGTTCGACGAAGTCGGTCTGAACAAGCGGGAAGCCAAGGAATTCGTCGACGCGTTTTTCGATGTGCTGCGTGAAGCATTGGAACAGGGACGTCAGGTGAAGCTGTCGGGCTTCGGTAATTTCGATCTGCGGCGCAAGAACCAGCGCCCGGGTCGCAACCCCAAGACCGGCGAGGAAATTCCGATTTCCGCCCGTACGGTGGTCACCTTCCGTCCGGGCCAGAAGCTCAAGGAGAGGGTGGAAGCTTATGCTGGATCCGGGCAGTAACCGCGAACTACCGCCGATTCCGGCCAAGCGCTACTTCACCATCGGTGAAGTCAGCGAGCTGTGCGACGTCAAGCCGCACGTCCTGCGCTACTGGGAAACCGAGTTTCCCAGCCTTGAGCCGGCCAAGCGCCGAGGCAACCGCCGCTACTACCAGCGCCACGACGTGCTGATGGTCCGGCAGATCCGCAGCCTGCTGTACGAACAGGGCTACACCATCGGTGGTGCACGCCTGCGTCTGGACGGCCCCGATGCCCGCGAGGAATCGGCGCTGAGCAACCAGATCATCAAGCAGGTGCGCATGGAGCTGGAAGAAGTGCTGCAGTTGTTGCGCCGCTGATCCCATTTCCATCGTAATCCGCTATACTTCACGGCCCGCCGCACTGGCGGGCACATCGCAGCATCAGTCGGGGCGTAGCGCAGCCTGGTAGCGCATCTGCCTGGGGGGCAGAGGGTCGTCGGTTCGAATCCGGCCGTCCCGACCAAAAGCAGCGATAGAACAAGGGCTTGCGCCATACGGTGCAGGCCCTTTTTCGTTGTGGTCACTACGTGTCCACTATTCCACCACTATCGTGGCAGCGCGATACCCGTGGTAACCGACTGCCACGGCGCTTCGTGGCCACCCAGGTAATGCTCGGTCATCGATGCGTTGCCTTGCCCCATCAGCGCTTGAATCTGTTCCGTGGTCCAGCCCGCATCGCGCAGCAGCGCGCCACCCAGGCTGCGGATCTCATGGAAAGTTGGCGGCGCTTCGCCGCCCACGCCGGCAGCATCGCGCGCCTTTGCGAACGCACGCGACAGCTGCTCGGGCAACACCTGCGTGTGGTGCGCTCGGTCCTTTGCGCGCTTGTCGCTGGGCCTGGCTTTCTCCGGCAGCCGGTGGATGACGAACGGCGAAACCACGTCATCGCGGCACCGGGCCAGCAGGTCGAGCAGGGGCCCGGCCACGGCGATCTGTAGCCGAACGTTCGTCGAGCCCTCGGTTTTCGAAGGCACCACCCACAGGTGGCCGTCGCGCACGTCGGCGAACTTCACCGTCACCACGTCCTCGCGGCGCAGCAGCGTCACCAACGACAGGTCCATCGCGTTGCGCAGCCACGGCGCGGCCTGGTCCCATATGGCCCGGTACACGTCCAAGGTCAGGCGCACGCGCTTCCGCTCGTGCTGGAACCGGCGAGTCGCCAGCGCGGGATTGTGCGCCGCCAGGCTGTATCCCGAGCTGCCTCTGCGTGAGGCGGTCGCCCGGCTGACCGACAGCACTCCGATTCAGTTGCCCCCGCCACTGCCCGGCCTGCCGCCGACTCGTGAGCAGCAGCAACAGGCCCGGCGCCTAGCCGAGGCCGGGCGGTTGGAACTGGCGCGGATCAAGGAAGCGCTGGAACCGCGCCGACCGCCGAAGGAGACCAAGCCCAGGGCGAGGGATCCGATGAAGGCGTGGGTCAAGGCAGGTAGAGAGCAGCTGTCCCGTGCTCGAATCTGATCCCCCGTTCAGGGGAGGCGGTCGACTCAAAATGCTTGCCACACTTGCCCTTTCACCAGAGAGAGCAATGATGAACGCTACCAATCGAAAGACCGCCAGCTTCGGAGTGCCGTGGGAATCGGCCTACGGGTACGTACAGGCCGTCCGCGTCAACAACACGATCTTCGTGTCCGGCCAGCTCTCGCACACGCCGCAGGGCGAGCTGGTTGCGCCGGCGGAGCTGGGGGCCGACGGCAAGCCCGCCGACTTCGACACCATGGAAGCCCAGATGAGGCGCACCTACGAGAACGCGCAGGTGCTGCTGGCAGAGCTGGGTGGGTCGATCGCTGACGTGGTCGAGGAAACGCTGTTCGTCATCGACGTTCCGGCCGCTTTCGCGGCCAGTAGCAAAGTCCGGCCGGCCGTGTATGGCCAGCCGGTGCCGCAGGTGGCCAGCAACCTGATCGGGGTCTCGGCGTTGGCCTTCCCCGAGCAGCTGATTGAGATTGCCTTCCGGGCGGAAGTCCAGGGTTAAGGCACTATGTGGGCGGGGCTTGCTCCGCCCGTTCCTTGCGGTGAGTAGGCCACCGATGGTTCCTACGAGCGCCTCGGCCCGGACAAAGCCAGGACGATCTCCGGCGTGCCGTACGCTACTTCTCCGCAGCGGGCTTGGCGCGGGGCTTCAATCTAAAGCTCACGCCCATCCGGTTGATCGCGTTCATGGCCGCAATGGTGAGCGTGAGGTCGACCAGGTCTTTCTCGCCGAATACTGCGGCTACTTTTTCGTACGCCTCATCAGATGCATGGGTTTCGCTCACGAGCGTCACTTCCTCTGCCCATGCCAGTGCGGCGCGCTCTTGTTCCGAGAATAGATAGGCGGCCTCGTGCCAAACAGGTAGGAGAGCGATTGTGTCGAACGGCATGCCTTCCTTAAGCAGATCACGGGTATGAATGTCGATGCAGTGGGCGCAGCCGTTTAGCTGCGACACACGCAAAAACACCAGATGCACCAGTTTCGGCGGCAGAGAGGTGCCCGCGGTCACAAAGTGATGCAGTTGCCCCACGGCTTTGGCGCCCTCGGGAGAGACTACGAACCAGTTCGCTCGATTCATTTTAATGGGTCCTTTTCGGGTATCTGTGGGGCCGGAATCGCCCCACCCGAAGCAAGGACGCCGACGGGCAGCAGTTCGTGACACCTGCCTAGGCTCGTCGCGATCCGCTGCATGTACGCTCGCCGAGGAAGGGGATGCTGGCCGTGGGGCGCTAGATACGGGGCGCGGCGGGGAGCACCCGGAGAAGATCCTCGATTGGCGGGACAGGGAAGGGGAATTGGCTGAAGGGGGGATCGCATCGCCGCCGTTCGGATGGCGTCGGGTAGAGCCGCCATATGCACCCTATCGGCTCGTAAGTGATTGATTGCTAGTGTCGCAATCGACACTTTTGGGGAGCTTCATTGTTATGAAGATTCCTTGCCAATCAACGAGATGGGCCGAACAGTAACGATGCCTGGGGGGCAGAGGGTCGTAGGTTCGAATCCGGCCGTCCCGACCAAAAGCAGCGATAGAACAAGGGCTTGCGCCATACGGTGCAGGCCCTTCTTCGTTGTGCACCCTATCGCCACCCTATCGAATGGCGAGGATGCCCGTGTTGATCTCGGTCCACGGCCTTTCGTGGCCTTCCAGATACACCTCGGTCATCGCCGGCGAGCTGTGTGTGAGAAGGTGCTGCACTTGTTCTTCCGACCAACCTCGACGGTTGTGTGGAAGAGCACCGCCAAGCCTGCGGATCTCCTGGAGTGACACCTGATGCATGCCGATCCAAGCTGATTGACTCGCGGACGTCCTGGAACTCGCGGCTCTCCGCTGATGCGCTCGATTGCCAGGCGAAAGGCGTAGTTCTTCGACGCTTCACTGAAGTCCAACGGTCTCGCCGGCGATGGCCTTTGCGATCATGGCCGAGCTCGGCACAGTGGCGTAGGCGCGGTAGCAAAAGGTCCTGGAGGTCAGTGCCTGCAAAAACGTGATTCTTATGGCGGTTCGAAAATTTAATCTGCGGTTCGGGGAAGTCCTACAGATCGATGGCTGAGGTTCGGGTTGGAAAATGCTGATCTGTATGTTAATAACGCATCTTGAATCATGGAAGAAGGCGGGTGGCGGAATGAAATCACCCATTAAAGTGGCAATGCTGTTCATCGCGCTTTGTAGCAGCAATGTTGCGATGGCCGACGCTCGGCTACAAGTCGAAATAGTTCCGCTGAAGGGCGACCTGGGAGAAACTTCAATCGCGTTGAAGCTCTCGAATGTCGGTGACCAGGTTGCGGTAGTCGCTGAGTCTTCTCTGCCGACGCTCAATGCTCGCAAAATGTTGTTGGATGATCCCTTCATAGTGAAACAGCAGGATGGGCGCGAAGTCCAGTTCTTCGGGATAATGAGGGATACGCTCTCCGAAACTCCGAGTTCTTTGTCCATACCTCCTGGCGGCAGTTTCAGCCTAGATATAAATCTTGCAAGTGGCTATAGTCTGTCGCCAGGGCTGAGTTACACCATTGGCTTGCGAGCCCCGATTTCCTATCGCACCGCCGACGGCAGGAATGCGGAAGCTGGGCCCATAAAGCGGCAATCAGGCAAGTGGCAAAGTGCGTATCCCGCACCCCGCACGGTTGTTGTACCCGTTACTGGAAGAACAATGAAGCAAGCCCGGGCGGGGGAGTTTCTTGAACCTGTGGCATGTGTCGATCCGGCCGGCACCCCGCCTTCGGCCAAAAAAGTGCAATTTTTCAGAGTGTATTGGCTGGGGTAACGATTGGTGCAGGAAATGCGCTGAGCCAGCTCCAGCAGATGACTGAGGTCGATACAACATCTGAAACTGAGTTGTGGCTGAGGTTCAGCCCCTCAGTTCACTATACGCGCTACTTCGGGGAGCATGGCCCGGACGTCAACGTCGTTGCCGGTGAAGATGTCAACGAAGATGATGCGCTGGTTGATAGCACTTTGATGGCGATCATCTGGAGAATTTCGGGAGACGGAGTGACCCCGAAGCCGCCGGTGTCCCTCTCCTGCCGGTGCAATGCTGACGAAGTGCCGGCAGACACCATTGCTTATGTGCAGTCAGGTGCTCCATACGTAATTCACGCATGCCCTGTATTTTGGTCCCTATCTATGCTGCCCGCCAATCACATTGGTGAACCCTCAAAGGTTGGCACGATGGTCCACGAGTTCACTCATTTTACTGACGACAAGGGCATGGCGCTGCGGCATCCGCCGGTCCCCGGCAAGAATGTCTCATCTCTTTCGTACGCACTAGAGTTGGCGGCCAGCTCACATCCAGGCGCTGTTCGATTCCCGAACGCGTACAAGTTTTTCGTTTTGGGTCAAGCACACGGTTTTTCTCCGCCGGAATAGTCCGAGGCAGGAGGGTGCGGTCATTGGAGCCCGCCAAGCCGCCGCCGGTGACCAAGCTCCGTCCGAGCGACGCCCGTAGGGCGTAGATGAGGGCAGGGCCGCAGCAGATGCGGAGCCATGTTTAGTCCCGGTGGCTGCAACCCTATCAGCGCGGAAGTAATTGATTGAATTGGGCCTCAATCGGCACTTATGGGAGGCCCGGTGCAGGCCTGAAACCCTTATAGATCAACGGGATGGGGCAACCAGTGATGATGCCTGGGGGCAGAGGGTCGTCGGTTCGAATCCGGCCGTCCCGACCACTGTGATGAATCAAGAAGCCCGCGCAGCGATGCGTGGGTTTTTTTGTGCGTGCGGTGTATGCTGCGCGCCACTCGTACTACCGCGGCTGCTGAACCCGGTACTCACGAGAACACATCATGGAATTTGCAAGAAACCGTGCCTGGCGTCGCAGCCAGGCCCGCAACCGTGGTGGCGACCGCGCCACGACCGCCTACAGCTACAAGCCCGAGAAGAACTGGAAGCTGCTGTATACGCGCGATGCCAAGCTCGCGCGCGCACGCCAGCTGGGCTTCACCTATCCGGTCCTCAGCGCCCGCCAACTGCAGGAACAGGAATGATCAACCTGCTGTTCGTCTGCAGCCGCAACCAGCTGCGCAGCCCGACCGCCGAAGCCATGTGGCGACGGCGGCCCGGCTTCAACGCGCTGTCGGCCGGTACCAGCCCGCACGCACGACGCCCCATCGGCCCGGCGGATATCCGCTGGGCCGATGTCATCTTCGTGATGGAGGCCAAGCACCAGCATCGCCTGCAGGCCACGTGCGCGCGCCTGCTGGAACACAAGCGCCTGCATTGCCTGGACATCCCCGACGACTATCGCTGCATGGATCCGCTGTTGATGGACCTGCTGGACGCCAAGGTGGACGTGTATCTCGATCAGCTGCCGGCAAAGCAGTAGATCAGTTCCGGATCGCCTTCGTCCAATCCATGCACGATGCCACTTTCGATGAAACCCGAGGCGGCGAGCAGGCGTTGCATGCTGGTGTTGGATGCATTCGTCGAAGTAAACAGCTTGCCTTGCCCCAGCAGCGCGATGGCATGGCGCAGCAGGGCGGCGCCGGCGACCTGTCTGCGTTGTTCGCGCGCCACCATGAGCATCTCGACGAAGGCTTCGCCGAAGAAGTGACGATGGATGACCAGGTAACCGGCCAGCTGGCCGGACCGTTCGGCCACGTGCATGCCACCGCTGGCCTGCCAGTCGCTGATCTGCCGTGCGCGCCTCGGATCGTGGGACGCAACGCTGTCGAGCGCGATCAACGCGGGAACGTCGGCGGGCATTGCCTCGCGGATATGCAGCGTCGTCGAGGAAGGATCGGGCGGCACCATCGAAGCTCCTGGGCTGGTTGCGCCCAGTCTATCGATCACGTCGGCCGTGTCCGCGCATGCGCCACAGCCAGCGCGTGGCAGGCAGTCAATACACCCGGAACTCGGCACGGCAGCCGTCGCTGACCCACACGCCGCGACGGTCCCATCCCCAGTTGCGGTCCTCGATGCAGGTCGTCACCGATTTCTGCTTGACCAGCCGCACCTCGTGGCGGACGCGGATGCGGCACTGCTTGTCCTTGTTCTCGTAGGACTCGCAGACCAGGCGTTCACCCTCGTTGTCGCGATCACGGCCACGGCCACGTCCCGGCCAGCGCCCGTATCCGTCGGCGACGAACTCGGCGCGGCAGCCGTCGGTCACCCATAACGTGCGGCGGCTCTGGCCCCAGTTCTGGTTCTCCACGCAGCGGGTGACCGACAGTTGCCTGGCCAGGCGCATCGGGCCCTCAATGGGGCATTGCTCGGTCTTGTTGAACTGGGATTCGCAGCGCAGCGCTGGAATGTGATCAGTGTCGTGGTCCTGGGCGGCCACGGCGGTGGCGGCCAGCAGCAGGGCAAGGACGGCACCGGTGATCGGCAGCAGCGGGCGAAGGGTCATGGGGAGCCTCGAGCGGGGGATTCGGGCGGCAAGAATGACCCAGCACGGGGCCGTCGGAACGCATCGTTCCGGAAGTGGCTCAGTAAGGATTTAGTAGTGCGCACGGGCCCATGCAGAGGCTTACATCCCGTATCATCGCTGCACATCCGATCGCATCGGTTTACGCCTTCTTACATGTCTTCCACGCCTGTCGGCGCAGCCTGTGGCTGCCGTCACTGGTGTGCGGGCGGCCTGTGCGGGAGGATGCGCGGACCACGACGACCACAGGGGGTTGCGTTGATCAGCAGTACCGTCATTCATCGCTCGGCCGACGCAGGCGGCGCCGAGGTGCGGGTCCTGGACACCACGTTCAAGGGCAAGCACGTGTTCACTGCCTGGGGCCTGCGGGGGCCGGAACTGACCCGCAGCGCGGACCCGGTTGCGACCGTGGCCGCACGCAAGGCGCTGCACGCGGTTGCCGGCCACAGCGAAGGGCCGCGCAGCCCGGAAGTGTTCATCGCCAACCAGTCGGCGGTGGCGATCACGGTCTATCGCCTGCTTACCGAAGCGCGCTCCGGCGATGCCATCTTCTTCCTGTGCGATTCCCAGGCGGTGGTCGAATGGCTGATCACCGCGCTGGAAGTGCAGGGCGCGGACTGATTCCGCGTTCCGGCGCGCATTGATTCACGCCAGCGCCGCGTCCACGGCGGCCCGCGCATGCAGTGCAGTGGTATCGAACAGCGGCACTGTGCTGTCCTCCGGCCGTACCAGCAGCATGATCTCGGTACAGCCGAGGATGATGGCCTCGGCGCCGCGCGCGACCAGTCTCTCGATCACGCCGGCGTAGACCTGTCGTGAGTGTTCGCTGACCACGCCGGCGATCAGTTCCTGGTAGATGATGTCGTGCACGCTGCGACGATCATCGGCTTCGGGAACCAGGACCTCCAATCCGAAGCGATCCTGCAGCCGGCCGCGGTAGAAGTCCTGCTCCATGGTGAAGGCGGTGCCGAGCAGGCCCACCTTTCGCGCCCCTGCCTGCACGATGGCCTGGGCGGTGGGGTCGGCGATATGCAGCAGTGGCAGTGGGCAGGCCGCCTCGATGCGGTCGGCCAGTTGGTGCATGGTGTTGGTGCAGACCAGCAGCAGTTCGGCACCACCGGCCTGCAGGCGCCGTGCGGCCTCAACCATGTGGTCGCCCAGTGCATCCCAGTCGCCGTCGTGCTGCAGCTGCTTGATCGGGGCGAAGTCCACCGACCACAGCAGCAGCTGCGCCGAATGTGCGCCACCGAGGCGCTGCCGCACGTCCTCGTTGATGAGCCGGTAATACTGCGCCGAGCTTTCCCAGCTCATGCCGCCGATCAGGCCAAGGGTCTTCATGCACAGCTCCATGCCGGGGAGCCGTCATTGCAGCACAGCCGATGCGGGAGTTGCACTACACATTAGTGATTGCTAATGTATTGGTCATGATCGAGAACGCCCTCTTCAAAGCGCTGGCCGACCCCACCCGCCGCCACATCTTCGAAAAGCTGGCCGAGGGCGGGCAGCATGCCAGCGCGCTGCGCGAGGGCATGGCGATCAGCCAGTCTGCGATGTCCCAGCACCTGGCGGTGCTGCGCGATGCCGGGCTGGTGAGCGAACAGCGCCAAGGCCGCTTCGTCTACTACGAGGTCGATCCGCGCGGGCTGGCTCACATCGGACGCTGGTTGCAGCGCTACCGGGCCTACTGGCCCGCGCGTATGGATGCCTTGCAGGATCTGCTGAAGGAGATGGATTGATGGACGACGTTCTGAACGAAGCGGCTCCTGCGTTGGTGATGGAGCAGTGGCTGCCAGCGCCACCGGAACGGGTCTGGCGCGCACTGTTGGACCCGGCGCTGCGTGAGCGCTGGTTGCCTGCGGCCGATCTTGCCGATCCGCAGCCTTGCCTGCGCGAGGAGGGGCGGGAGCTGGGGTTCCACCTGCGCGATGCGCATCCCCCGCATCTGCACAGCCAGGTGTGTTTCCGGCTGCGCGCGGATGACGGCGGGGGAACGGTGCTGACCATCGTGCATCGGCTCACCGACCTGCGCGCGCTGCGGCCGTTGGCCGCCAACGACGATCATCGCACCATGATGCGCGCGGCGTGAGGCGACGCCTCAATCCCACCGGACAAGGAGCAGGCACATGCGGGACAGGATGCAGCTGGTACCGATGGTGGTGGAACGCAGCGAGCGCGGCGAGCGTTCCTATGACATCTACTCGCGGCTGCTGCGCGAGCGCATCATCTTTCTCAACGGCGAAGTCGATGACACCGTATCGGCGCTGGTCTGCGCGCAACTGCTGTTCCTGGAATCGGAAAACCCGGAGAAGCCGATCCATCTGTACATCAACTCGCCAGGCGGAGTCATTTCCAGCGGCTTGGCGATGTACGACACGATGCAATACATCTCTGCTCCGGTGCATACGCTGTGCATGGGCACCGCGCGGTCGATGGGGTCGTTCCTGCTGATGGCCGGCGAGCCGGGTCACCGCGCGGCGTTGGCCAATGCCAGCCTGCACGTGCACCAGCCGCTGGGCGGGGTGCAGGGCCAGGCTTCGGACATCTTCATCCACGCCGAGGAAATGCAGCGCACCAAGCAGCGCATCACCCGGCTGTATGCGCAGCATTGCGGACGCAGTGTCGAGGAGGTCGAGCAGACCCTGGACCGCGATCGTTTCATGAGTGCCGAGCAGGCATGCGAATGGGGCCTGATCGACCAGGTACTGGTACGGCGCGACGCGCACGCGGCCTGAGCCTGCCTCTGTAACCACCACATCCACGCTGTGCTGTATGTGCCGCGCGTTGCAGACGCACTCTATGCTGGTACGGTCTTCTGAAGTGGATGTGCGCCATGGCCCTGCATACCTGGTGGTGGTTCCTCGCCACGGTGTTCGTTCTGTGTGGCACGCCGGGGCCGAACATGCTGCATATCCTCGGCCGCAGCGTCGGACTCGGCTTCCGCGGCAGTGTACCGGCGATGGCCGGCTGCCTGCTGGCGATGCTGCTGGTGCTGGCCGCGTCCGCTGCTGGCCTGAGCGCATTGCTTCATTCCTCGCCGATGCTGTTCGAAGTGCTGCGCCATCTGGGCGTGGCCTACCTGGCCTGGCTGGGCCTGAAGGCATGGCGCGACAGCTGCCGTCCCGCGCCTACGGTGACGGTGGATGCCGCACTGCCGATGATGCCGACGCTTGGTGCCTGGACCGTGTTCCGTGGTGGCCTTCTGGTGGGCCTGAGCAATCCCAAGCTGCTGCTGTTCGCGGCGGCGTTCCTGCCGCAGTTCGTTGACCCGTCACGTGGCCAGGCGTTTCAGTACAGCGTGCTGGTGGCCACCTTCGCCGCTTGCGAACTGTTCTGGTACGTGATGTATGCAGCCGGTGGCCATGGCCTGCGCCGCTGGCTGGCCGAACCCTTTGCGCGACGCTGGTTCGAGCGGTTGGTCGGTAGCGTGTTCCTGGCGTTTGCCGTCGCGCTGCTGCGCTTTCGTCCGCGCTGATTCACGCCGCGCACGCGGCCTGTTCACGACTGCCGCATCGGTGACGGCCTAGCCTGATCATCCAGTACGCAGTCCCCGCAGGGAAAGGTTTGACATGATCAAGTGGGCCATCATCTTCGCCATCATCGGTGTGATCGCAGGCGTGCTCGGCTTCGGTGGCATCGCCGGTGCCTCGGTCGGCATCGCCAAGTTCCTGTTCTGGGCCGGCATCATCATCGCCGTGGTGCTGTTCCTGCTCGGCATGACCGTGGCCAAGAAGGTCAGCTAGCGTTGATCGCGCAGCAGCGTGCTCAGTGCGCGCTGCTGCGCGAAAACAGGTTGATCACGAGTACACCGGCGCAGATCAGGCCGATGCCGATCAGCGCGGGTGCATCCAGGCGCTGCTTGAACACCACCAGCCCGATCAGCGAGATCAGCACGATGCCGACGCCGGACCAGATCGCGTAGGCGATGCCGGTCGGGATCGACTTCATGGTCATCGACAACAGGTAGAAGCACAGTCCATAGCCGACCAGTGCGCCCAGTGTCGGCGCCAGCCGGCTCATGCCGTCGGACGCCTTCAGCAGTGATGTGGCAATCACTTCCAGCACGATGGCAGCGGCAAGGTAGAGATAGGAATTCATTGACCGCTCCAGCTCATTGCGCTCAGTTTCAGCGCCTGTTCGGCCATGGTCAATGCGCTGGCACGTTCCTGCGCGTCCAGCGGGTAGGCCGTGGCCCAGCAGCCATTGGCAGCGTGCAGCGCGCCGCGTACCGTTGGCGTCGCCAGGATTCGGCCAGCATCGCACGCTTCCAGGACATCAAGCGCAGGCAGCGCTGGTTCCATCGGGTTGCCCGCGCTTCGAAATCGCCGATCAGCGCGCCGGTGGCTTCATCCACCAGCAGCCAAGCCATTACGGCAGGCTACTTCGATGGTGGCCCGCAGCAGTGATTGGCGCACGCGGTCGGCTGCCTTGCAGCGCGAACAGGAGCGGATACCGGCGTGGCGGGAAGAAACCGACTGGACGGTACGACTGTAGCGCAGGCCCACCGCGTTGCCGCGCGCTGCCGGCCAAGGCCGGCAGCGGAGCCATCATGCGTCGATGCGGGCGAAACGCGGTTGCGGTCCGTGCTCGCCCGGCACCTGCTCGACGAACATGGCGTACGGGCGTACCCACAGGCCACCTTCGCCATACAGCGCGCGGTACAGCACCATCGGTTGCAGGGTCTCACTGCTGCGGACGATGTCGAGCACTTCGTACTCGCCGCCCTTGAAGTGGCGGTAGCGGCCCGGGGCCAGGGTGGGTAGCGGACTCAACTCAGCCATGGGCGGCGCGACTCACTTGCGCGCCGGGCTGGCCGGCTTCGCGCAGTAGGCATCGATGGCTTCGGCGGTGTTGGCCAGACCCTGTGCCTGCGCCAGTTCCCACGGACGTTCGCAACGCTGGCTGTGCTCGCACCACTGGTAGCCGGCCGAACCGATGCAACCGTGGGCATCGCGGTCGCCACCGATCTTCGGCGTGGCAGGCGAAGTGGCCGCCGTATCGGCACGCGCAGCGGCCTGATGCTGGTTGGCACAGGCGGACAGCACCAGCAGGGCTGGAATCAGAAGAAGCGCTTTCATCGGGCGGGCTCCGTGCCTAAAGCGACAGTGTCTGCCGCAAATAGCCCTGCAGCAAGCGCTCAGTGCATGGCGGCGCGGATCAGTTCCTCGATCAGCACGAGGTAGCTGGCCACGAAGTAGAACTTCAGCAGCGTCCAACGCTGCTGCGAGAAGAAGGTGCGCATGTGGAAGGGGCCCCTGTTGGTGACGGTAGTGTGAAGCTCCGCCAACTCCGTGACAAGGGTCACGAAAGGGGACTCACTAAACGGCCTCAGGGATGTGATGGCGGGGCGCCCTGACAGCGCGGCGCGGCATTTTCGTACAAATCTGATGGGCCATCCCGGAGGCGATCGCTAGCCTGATGGGGTACCGGTGCTCAGGGCCTTCCGTCGCCGGCTTGACCCATTCCGCAGGAGTCTCCAATGGTCATTACCCTTCAATGCAATGCCGGGCACTGGTCCGTACTGGACCCGCAGGCGCATGACGCAACCCGTTATGCACGGGGCGCCGAGGCCTTCGATGTCGCCGCAGCGCGGGCCCAGGAGCACCACCGCCGCACCGGCCAGTGCAGCACGGTACGAGTCGAGGCGCTTGGCAATTCCGTGGACGCACTCCACTTCGGACGTTGACACCACCCGGCCGAGGTGCAGTCAGCCACGGTTGAGCTGTTTGAATGGGGAAAGAACCGCCTTGGGGGCGCCCCCTGTCCGTCGGGCCGCGAATCCCGGATGCTTGCGCCATCGTATTCATGTGGAGATTCCGATGGGCAAGGCACTCACCTGGCGCGCCCTGGCCTGCACGCTGCTGCCGATGTTGGCCGCCGCAGGCGGCGCGCAGGCGCAGAGCTATGGCTACGGTTATGACGACGATCGCTATGGCGGTCGCGACGGCGGCGGCATCGTACGCTGCGAATCGATCAAGAACCGCAGCAATGAATGCCGCCTGGAAGGCCGTGCCCGGATGATCCGCCAGTTGTCCGGCTCGCCGTGCGTGGAAGGCGAGACCTGGGGGCAATCGCGCTACGGCGTCTGGGTCACCCAGGGCTGCCGTGCCGAGTTCGTCGGCGAGTACCGCCGCGGCGGTGGCTGGGGTGGTGGCCATGGCAACGGCTGGGGCAATGGTGGCAATGGCTGGGGCGGGGGCGAGGTGATCACCTGCCATTCCAACGGTCACCGCCAGGAATACTGCGATGCCCGCATCCGCCGTGGCGTGCGCCTGGTCCGCCAGGATTCACGCAGTGCCTGCATCGAAGGCCAGACCTGGGGCTGGGATCGCCGTGGCATCTGGGTCAGCGACGGCTGCCGGGCGCAGTTCCAGGTGAATTGAGCGCGCCCCTCGAAAATCAGAATAATCTGATACAGCTCACATTTTGAACGTCGTATCTTCTGCGAATCAGGGCACCCCTGCGTGCCCCTGATCCGTCGCGATGAAGTCTGCCGTAACCGGCACGCCCATCCCGCCACCGTCGATACGCTGCCTCAAGGAGTGAGCTGCATGTTGATCCGCCTGCAATGCGAGCAACGCCAATGGCGCGTGCTGCACCCGGACCGGCCCGAACCGATCGAGTTCCGCGACGGTGCCAGAGCCTATGATTTCGCCGAGACCCTTGCACGTCTCCACTTCGTCGACACCGGGCAGCGCGCTGCGGTGCGGGTGGAAGCCAGCGGCGCCTTCGTGGAAGCGGTCAGCTACGGCTGAGGGTTGGGGCTTCCGGCCAGATCCGGTTCTGGGACCCCGCTATCCACGCATGGCGTCGATCTACTTTGCATCTGGCGTGGGTCTGCGCCTCTGTTCCGCAGTAGATCCACGCCATGCGTGGATCCACGGATTGGCAATCGGCCTCAGCCGGCCGCGCTGAGCGGCGGTGTGCCGGCGGCCAGCTGCGGCCAGCGCTTGAGTACCGCCGCGCGGATGCCCGCGGCATCGATACCGGCTTCGGCCAGCAGGTCTTCACGGCTGGCGTGGTGCTGGTAGCTGTCGGGCAGGCCCAGGTGCAGGATGGGGCGCAGCACGCCTTCGGCGTTGAGCAGCTCACCGACGCCGGAGCCGGCGCCACCGGCCACCACGTTGTCTTCGATCGTCACCAGGCCCTCGTGCTGGGCGGCCACAGCCAGCAACAGCTCGCGGTCCAGCGGCTTGATGAAACGCATGTTGACCACGCTCAGGCCCAGTTCGCGGCCGACCTGCTCGGCGGCGGCCACCGTGCTGCCGAAGGCCAGCAGGGCGATGCGGCTGCCCTGCAGGCGCAGCTCGCCCTTGCCGATCGGCAGGGTGGACAGGTCGGTGCCGGCAGCCACGCCGGTGCCGGTGCCACGCGGATAACGCACGGCTGCCGGGCCGGGGTGCTGCAGGCCGGTGCTGAGCATCTGCCGGCATTCTGCTTCGTTGGAGGGGGCCATCACCACCATGTTCGGCACGCAACGCAGGAAGCTCAGGTCGAGGTTTCCGGCATGGGTCGCGCCGTCCGGGCCGACCACGCCGGCGCGGTCGATCGCGAACAGCACATCCAGGTCCTGGATGGCCACGTCATGCACCAACTGGTCGTACGCGCGCTGCAGGAAGGTCGAGTAGATCGCCACCACCGGCTTGCCCCCCTGGGTCGCCATGCCGGCGGCGAGGGTGACCGCGTGCTGTTCGGCAATGGCCACGTCGAAGTAGCGCTGCGGGTATTCCTTGCTGAAACGCACCAGGCCGGAGCCTTCGCGCATCGCGGGGGTGATGCCGTACAGGCGCGGTTCGGCGGCGGCGGCATCGCACAGCCAGTCGCTGAACACATCGGTGTAGGTCGGCTTCTTGGCACCGGCCTTGGCCACCAGGCCCTTGTCCGGATCGAACGGACCCACCGCGTGGTAGCCGATCTGATCGCCTTCAGCCGGCTCGTAGCCCTTGCCCTTTGTCGTCATCACGTGCAGCAGCTTCGGGCCCTTGGAGGCGCGCAGCGTCTTCAGCGTGGACAGCAGGGCGGGCATGTCGTGGCCGTCGATCGGGCCGGTGTAGTGGAAACCCATTTCCTCGAACATCGTGGACGGCACGAACATGCCCTTCCAGTGTTCTTCCCAGCGCTTCACGAAGCGCGCCGGGTTGTTCTTCTTGTCACCGAGGATCTTCTTGCCGCCTTCGCGCAGCGCATTGAGCGTGCGGCTGCCGGTAGCACGGCCGAGCATCTTGGTCAGGCCGCCGACCGCCTCGGAGATCGACATGTTGTTGTCGTTGAGGATCACCAGCAGGTTCGGTTCCGGCTCCATGCCGCCGGCATGCATCAGCGCTTCGAACGCCATGCCGGCGGTCATCGCGCCGTCACCGATCACGGCCACGATCTTGCGGTCGTCGCCTTCGGACTGGCGGGCGATGGCCATGCCCAGTGCCGCCGAGATCGAGGTCGAGGAGTGGCCGACGCCGAAGGTGTCGTACTCGCTTTCCTCGCGCTTCGGGAACGGCGCGACGCCGTCCTTCTGCTTGACGGTATGGATCTCGTCGCGGCGGCCAGTCAGGATCTTGTGCGGGTAGGTCTGGTGACCCACGTCCCAGACCAGCTGATCGACCGGAGTCTGGTAGAGGTAGTGCAGGGCCACGGTGAGCTCGATCACGCCCAGGCCGGCGGCGAAGTGGCCGCCGCTCTTGCCCACCGATTCGATGAGGTAGGCGCGCAGTTCGTCGGCGACCGCCCTCAATTCGGATTCGTCGAACGTGCGAAGGTCATCCGGAGTCTGGATGCGCGCGAGGCGGGGATAGCGGGCAGAGTCGATCATCATGTTCGCACTTTTTCTGAACGCCCATTTTCGCCCTCAAACGGGGGTGGGGCAAGCAAACGCCGCCGCCCGTGACAGGACGGTGAGGGTTGCATTTTTTCAGGCGTTCAGGTGCTCAGTTTCGACCGCTTGGGTAATTGCGCCTTCAGGAAGGCCATCTGGTCGGCCAGGATGTTGCGGTTGGACAGGATCAGGTGCTCGATCCAGCTGGGCCGGTAGGGGACTGCCAGCAGGGGCATGCCGGCCTGCTGCGGGGTGCGGTCGCTCTTGCGCGAATTGCAGTGGAAGCAGGCGGTGACCACGTTTTCCCAGCAGTCCAGGCCGCCCTTGGACAGCGGCACGACGTGGTCGCGGGTGAGCGTGGGGCGGTTGAACTGCTGGCCGCAGTACATGCACAGATGGGCGTCGCGGGCGAACAGGGCCGGGTTGGTCAGGTTCGGTGTCGGATCGATCGCGCGGGAGCGGGCGTGGCCGCGGGCGGCAATGATCGGGTGCAGGTCCATGCCGCTCTGCAGGCCGCTGAAGCGGTTGGTACCGCCGTGGATGTGCAGGCAGGGATCACCCAGCGTCCAGGCAACCGCTTCGCGGGCGTAGAGGCAGGCTGCGTCCTGCCAGGTGATCCAGTCCAGTACGCGTCCGTGGGCATCAAGCGAGAGCAGCCGGACCGAACCGGGGCGATGCAGCGTCGTGGCGTTGGGCGATGCTTCGGCGCCCGGAGCAGAAAGCGGAGCTCCGGCTTCGATCAGACCCAAGCGTGTAGTGTCTGTCTCCATCGGGAGAACAGCTTATACCTGAATCATTGCGATTTGGGTATCGCCCTGTGGGCGAAACCCAAATCGCAAGATTCAGGTCCGCGCATTCCGCATCCCAGCCCGCCGATGGCGGGTTGGGATGCCCACGCATTCCTCCTATCCCCTGCGCCATCGGCGCGCCCTCCTTAACAAAGGGGGGCTTTTCCCCAGAGGGATTTCGGTGGCCTTCATCCACGCGCGGCGTGGATTTACGCAGATCGCGGGGAACTGTCAGAGGCGGGGCGGTGTGGGTTGGCAGGACCGTTGGCGCCATGGGCCCGAGGCATGCCTCGGGCGGGTTGGGCAGGACGCCCCAACCCCGGTCTTGCCGTGTGCGCAGGACAGCGCACACGAGCAAGGCGCCATCGAGCCCCCAGGGGTGAGGGCGCTTTGCTTGCGAAGCACTGCTTCGCAAGCGCCCGAACGCCCAGCCGCCAGCGGCTGGGCCGGACCGCGGAGCGGGGTTTACGGCGTGTCCTGCCAGCCCACACCGCCCCGCCATCCACCGGGATCCAGCTGTTCCTATTGCGGTTGCCGGCCAGCGCCCGGCACTACCGCGGGTGCCGGGCGGCAGCCTGGCTCAGGCGCCGAAGCGCTCGTCGTCCATTGCCATCAGCGGGGCGGCGCCGGCCTGGATGGCGGCGGCGTGGCTGAGGGTGCGCGGCAGCACGCGGGCGAAGTAGAAGCGCGCGGTTTCGCGCTTGCCCTGGGCGAAAGCGGCACCGTGCGCGCTGGCATCGGCGGCGGCGACGCTGCGGGCCCACCAGTAGGCCAGCACCACGTAACCCGAATAGAACAGGTAGTCGTAGCTGGCTGCGCCCAGTTCGTCCGGATTGCCGGCCGCGCGCTGCAGCACGTCCATCGTCAGCTTGCCCCATTCGGCGGCCTTGGCGCGCAGCGGGCCAATGAACTCGGCCAGCGCTTCGTTGCCCTCGTGTTCCTTGGCGAAGGCTTCGATCTCGGCCAGCATCAGCTTCAGGCCGGCGCCTTGGCTGGACGCGGTCTTGCGGCCGATCAGGTCCAGCGCCTGGATGCCGGTGGTACCTTCATACAGCGTGGTGATGCGCGCATCGCGGGCCAGCTGTTCCATGCCGTGTTCGCGGATGTAGCCGTGGCCACCGAAGCACTGCAGGGCGTTGTAGGTGTTCTCGATGCCCCATTCCGTCTGGCAGGCCTTCGAGATGGGCGTGAGGAAGCTCACCAGGGTGTCGGCGCGCTCGCGCTCGGCGGCATCCCCGGCATGGTGGGCAATGTCGATCAGGGTGGCAGCGTGCAGCGCCAGCAGGCGGCTGCCTTCGACCAGCGACTTCACCGTCAGCAGCATGCGTCGCACATCCGGGTGGACCAGGATCGGGTCGGCCGGCTTGTCCGGGAACCTGGCGCCACTCAGGGCGCGCGACTGCAGGCGCTCACGGCTGTACTTCAGTGCGTTCTGGTAGGCGCGCTCGGACAGGCCGATGCCCTGCAGGCCAACGCCAAGGCGCGCGGTGTTCATCATGGTGAACATCGCCTGCAGGCCCTTGTGCGGCTGGCCGACCAGGTAGCCCTGTGCGCCATCGAAGTTCATCACGCAGGTGACCGACCCCTTGATGCCCATCTTGTGCTCGATCGAGCCGCAGCGCAGTGCGTTGCGCTCGCCGACGTTACCTTCGCGGTCGACCTTGAACTTGGGGGTGACGAACAGCGAGATGCCCTTGGCGCCCGGAGGGGCGTCGGGCAGCTTGGCCAGCACCAGGTGCACGATGTTGCCGGTCAGGTCGTGCTCGCCGGCGGTGATGAAGATCTTGGTGCCGGTGATCGCGTAGCTGCCATCGGCATTCGGCTCGGCCTTGGTCTTCAGCAGGCCCAGGTCGGTGCCGCAGTGCGGTTCGGTCAGGCACATGGTGCCGGTCCAGCGGCCTTCGATCAGCGGCTTGAGGAAGGCCTCGTGCTGCCAGGCTTCGCCGTGCTGCTTCAGCGCTTCGATGGCGCCGTGCGAGAGCAGCGGGAAGTTGCCCCACGCCAGGTTGGCGGCGTTGATCATTTCGTTGAGCGGCACGCCCAGGGTGTGCGGCAGGCCCTGCCCACCCAGTTCCGGCGAGGCGGTCAGGCCGGTCCAGCCGCCATCGACGAACTGGTCGTAGGCCTGCTTGAAGCCGGGCGGGGTGGTCACTTCACCGGTGGCCTGGTCGAGCACGCAGCCGATCTCGTCGCCGACGCTGTTGAGCGGGGCCAGCACGGTGGAGCTGAAGCGGCCGGCTTCCTCCAGCACGGCATCGACCACGTCGGCGGTGGCGTCGGTGAAGCCCAGGCGGGCGAACAGGGGTTCGACCTTGAGCACATCGTGCAGGGCGAAACGGAGGTCGGAAAGCGGGGCGGTGTAGCTGCTCATCGGTACGTCTCGGTTTGATCAGGGCAGGGGAGAGTGGCGCCAGGCGCCGCGACGGAAGGTGGAAATCAGCGCAGCACGCCCGGCAGGCCGGGCGCCTGGTTGAGGGTGCTGCGGCTGCTGATATCGAAGCTGCGCTGCTTCTTTTCCTGCGGCGTGGCCGCCACCGTTCCCTTCAGGCCGTAAGCCAGGGTGCGGTTGCTGGCCAGCGCGTCGGCCACCACCAGGCGTGCGGCCGAGCTGGGCACAAGGTCAACATTGATGACATCGGCTGAGGTGCCGCCAATGGAGATGCCCGGCTTGGCCTGCAGGGTGCCGGCGTCGCTGTCGCCGACGGTCAGCGCCAGCGCGACGTCATCGAAGGTCATGGGCATGGAGCTGTAGTTCTGCAGGCGCAGGGCCACGGTCCAGTTGCCGTCGGCGCGCACGGTCAGCTGCTGGAGGCTGGCCGCCGGTTCCGAAACACGCTTGACGATGCCGTTGTTGCAGGCAACAAGGGCGAGGGTGCACAGGACGATCAAGGCGATACGGAAACGGTGGAGCATGGGCGCAGTTCCTCTGAAGGGGTGCGTTGGATAAGCATACTACGGCGTATGGTCGTTTGGATCGCCTGTGGCGACCCGTCGCAGAGGGTAGCGCGTGAAGATGGCGGCCGGGCGTGCGCGGCGCCGGATGGCGCGCGCGTGGTGCGCCGGATGCGGGGAGGTTCAGTCGGCGGGTGTATCGCGAATCGGGGCCATCAGGCGCAGCGGGCCGAGGTCGTAGCCCATCGTCTCGGCCTTGGCTTTCAGCTGTTCGAACTGGGCGCGATCCATTTCCGGCAGGCGCGAGAGGATCCACAGGTACTTTCGGTCCGGTTCACCGACCAACGCCCACTGATAGTCCGGGTCCAGTGCCAGGACCCAGTAGTCGGCCCAGACCAGTGGCACCCAGCTCAGCCAGTCCGGAACGAATCGCACCTGCAACTGGCCGGGATGGCCGGCAACCGGGCGCGCCACGCCTTCAGCAACCACGCGTTCTCCGTCGCCGTTGCGGCAGGCATTGGTGACGCTGATGCGGCCATCGCTGCGCAGTCCGTAGTTGGCGGTGATCTCGCTCACGCACTGCTTCTGGAACGAGACCGGAAGATGCGCAATCTCGTGCCACTTGCCGGCATAGCGGTCAATATCCAGCGCGTCGACCGCGCGCACCGGCTCGGCGGCCAAGGCCGGGCAGGTGGCGAGCAGCAGGAATGCGAGCAGGGCAGGGCGCAGAGGCATCGTTAGGCTCCAGGCAGGAGTCTGGAGCGTAGGTGCCGCCGCGCATGCCGGTGTAAATGTTTCGTCAACCAGGCGTGTGCGCAGGCGCCGCATCCGCAACTTGTGCAGTGCGCGAAGCACGGACAAAAAAAAGACCTGCATCTCTGCAGGTCTCGAAAGATGGTGGCCGAAGACGGAATCGAACCGCCGACACGGGGATTTTCAATCCCCTGCTCTACCAACTGAGCTACTCGGCCAAACTGTGTGGCAATCACGATCAACTGCGATTCCCGAAAAAAAGACCCGCATTTCTGCAGGCTGTCGAACGTGGTGGCCGAGGACGGAATCGAACCGCCGACACGGGGATTTTCAATCCCCTGCTCTACCAACTGAGCTACTCGGCCACGTAGTTCATTGCAGCGAGGTCGCTGCCAAGGACGCGCATATTACGGAGGTCAGTCGCCTACGGCAAGCATTTTGGCAAAAAACCTTCACATTGCCGTCTGCGCAGGCGCAAGTACTTGATCCGCCGTCGCGGGGCGGGGGCGCGCTGGATGCCGATTCATCCGGGCGCGGCGGCGCGGTGATCATCGCCTGCGGCGGAATTCAGCGGGCCACGGTGATCGACAAAAGCGGTGTGGCGGGGCCAGCGCTTGGACGGCACCGACACCTGACATGGAACGCTGTTTTCGTGACCGCCATTGGGGCACGCTGCGGCGTAGTGTCGGCGTTCTCTTCCTGACGCTGGCAACAGCAGAGATCGTCGTCATGTCTGACTCATCGACCACCACCCGCATCGTGCTGGCGTCGCGTCCGCTGGGGGCGCCTACTGCAGCCAATTTCCGCTTGGAGCATGCCGCGCTGCCGCCCTTGGGCGACGGCGAGGTGCTGCTGCGCAACCGCTACCTGTCGCTGGACCCGTACATGCGGGGACGCATGGACGAGGGCCCGTCGTACGCCGCGCCGGTGGCGGTGGGCGCGGTGATGGAAGGGCAGACCGTGGCCGAGGTGTTGCAGTCGAACGCCGAGGGCGTAGCCACAGGTGAGCTGGTGCTGGCACCGGGTGGCTGGCAGACCCACGCGGTGCTGCCGGCCAAGGCACTGGGGCGCCGGCTGGATCCGGCCGGGCTGCCGCTGAGTACGGCGCTGGGGGTATATGGCATGCCCGGCTTCACCGCCTATTCCAGCCTGCATGAAATCGCCCGTTTGAAGGCGGGCGAGACGTTGGTGGTGGCTGCCGCGACCGGGCCGGTGGGTGCGACCGTGGCGCAGCTGGCCAAGCTGCAGGGCGCGCGCGTGGTCGCCATCGCCGGTGGCGAAGCCAAGCGCGCTTACCTGCAGACGTTGGGGGTGGACGTGGCGCTGGATCATCGCGCCGCTGATTTCGCCGCGCAGCTGCGCACAGCGGTTCCTGCGGGTATCGACGTGTATTTCGAGAACGTGGGCGGGCACGTGCTGGATGCAGTGCTGCCGCTGCTCAACAACTTCGCCCGCATTCCGGTGTGCGGCACCATCGCCACCTACAACGAGCGCGGCGTCGAGCAGCCCGGTCCGGACCGGTTGCCCGCACTGTTCAGCCAGATCCTGCGCCAGCGCCTGACCGTGCGCGGTTTCATCGTGCACGACTTCAACCACCTGTGGCCGGACTTCGAACGCGAGATGCCGCAGTGGCTGCGCGAAGGCCGCATCCAGTACCGCGAGGATGTGGTGGAAGGGCTGGAGAATGCGCCGGAGGCGTTCTTCGGGCTGTTGAAGGGGCACAACTTCGGCAAGCTGGTGGTGAAGCTGGATTGAGGGCTTGGCGGTGCGCCAACCAAGGTCGGCACCTCCCGGAAGCTGGGCGTGCCGACCAAGGTCGGCACCCACGTCAGGCAGTCGAGGCCTTTTCCCGGCGCAGCAGTTCGCGCTTGCGTGCTACGCCCCACGCATAGCCGGACAGGTCCCCATCGCGACGTACGACGCGGTGGCAAGGGACGGCCACCGCCAGTGGATTGCTGGCGCAGGCGCGAGCCACCGCACGGCTTGATCGCGGCGCGCCGATGCGCGCGGCGATGTCGGCATACGAGGCGGTCTGGCCACGTGGGATCTGCTGCAAGGCCTGCCATACCCGTTGCTGGAACGCGGTGCCGCGGATGTCCAGCGGCAGTGTGGCGCCCCGCGTGGGATCCTCGACCAGGCCCACCACCTGTGCCACCAGTTGTTCATAGCCCTGGTCGGCGCCGACCAGTACGGCCTGGCGGAAGCGTTGCTGCAATGACTGCAGCAGCGTCTCCGGATCGTCGCCGAGCAGGATCGCGACCACGCCGGTGGCACTGCTGGCCACCAGCACGCTGCCCAATGAACTTTCGGCAAGCGCGAAATGGATGACTTCGCCACGCCCCCCTGCGCGCCATTGCTTGGGAGTCATGCCCAGCAACTTCGGTGCGTTCTCGTAGAAGCGTCCGCTGGAGCCGAAGCCGGCATCATGGAAGGCATCGGTGATGCGTTCCTGCTGTTCAAGCCCGGTGCGCAGGCGGTCGGCGCGCAGCGCGGCAGCGTACTGCTTCGGGGTCAACCCTGTGGCCTGCTTGAACAGGCGGTGCAGCCGGGTCGGGCTGCAGCCGGCGATGTCGGCCAGTTCCTGCAGTGAGGGTTCGTCGAGGCTGGTCTGCAGGTGGCGGCAGACCCGTTCGACGCGGGCATCGAGGGCGGTGGTGGCGGTACTGTCCATGGCCGGATTCTGGCACGCGCCGGTTCTGCGGAAACTCCGTTTCCTGCACCGACGGGCCAGGCCCGGAAACGGAGTGTTGGCAGGCCGAAGGCGCGGCATCGTGGCGGCCACTTCACAACCGGCACCACGACCATGCGCCTGAACAACAAGATCGCTCTCATCACCGGTGCCAGCGCTGGCATTGGCCGCGCCAGCGCGCTGCGCTTCGCCGCCGAAGGGGCGAAGCTGGTGCTCAACGCACGGCGGCCGGAGCCGCTGCAGGCGCTGGTCGAGCAGATTCGCGCCGCCGGTGGCGAAGCCGTGGCGCATGCCGCTGACGTGGCTGACCCGGGCACGGCACAAGCGCTGGTCGATCTGGCCCAGCAGTCCTTCGGCGGCCTGGATATCGCCCTCAACAATGCTGGCATGCTCGGCCCGGGCGTACCTGCGGCGGAGTTCCCGGTGGACGCCTGGCGCGAAGTGATGGCGACCAATCTGGATGCCGCTTTCCACGGGGCACGCGCGCAGTTGCCGGCACTGCTGGCGCGCGGCGGCGGCTCGCTCGTGTTTGTCGGCACCTTTGTCGGCCATACCGTGGGCTTCCCGGGCATGGCGGCCTATGCGTCGAGCAAGGCGGGGCTGATCGGCCTGAGCCAAGTGATCGCGGCCGAGTACGGCGCGCGCGGCGTACGCAGCAATGTGCTGTTGCCCGGTGGCACCGATACCGAAATGGGCCGGCAGGCCGCACCGACCGGCGATGCCCGCGACTTCGTGCGCTCGCTGCATGCACTCAAGCGCATGGCCGAGCCGGAGGAGATCGCCAACGCGGCGCTGTTCCTGGCCAGCGATGAAAGCAGTTTCGTTACCGGAACCGCGATGCGTGTGGAAGGTGGGGTGTCGATCACACGTACCTGAGCGGCGTCATGAGCGTGGCGCGTAGCGGATGCCGCTGCTGGCCATGAAGCCCTTCGGATCGAAACCGGCCCAGGCTTCGCCCCAGTCGAACCGGGCGCGGCCACCTGCCAGTTTGCGCCCCAGTGCCGTGGCCAAGGTGCGCCGCATGAAAGCGACTTCGGCATCGATCGCGGCCTGGGTCGGCCAGCCGTCTTCCAGTGTCGCACCAGGCAGATCGACGCCGATCGTCACCATGTCGAGCTGTTGCCCGTGGAAGCACAGGCTGATGCCAGCGGGCACACCGCCCAGGCTGAGCCGGTGCAGGCTGAGCCAGCGACAGCCGGTGCCGACATCGCGCTCCCCTCGGACCAGCGGGGCAAAGGCGGCACGCGCTTCGTCCAGTAACAAGGTGGGGCCGATCAATGCTGGCAGGTTGCCGAGCTGGATGCTGCCGTCGGTCGCATTGAGGAGCATCGGCAACGCGTGGGCTGCGTGCTGGGCAGAGGAGGGCATGGCACACCGGTGAGCGTGGTGCCCCGGATTCTGGCTGGGCGGGGCGGTGGCGGCAAGCCGCTTCCTGCACAGGATGTTGGCGCGGGACTGACCTGCGGCTCACCCGGCAACCTCTAGCGTGGTGGCAGCGCTGGCCTGCTGCCGGCGAGGGAGTTTTCGATGAACGAGCAAAGCAGGGATCAGGACCCGAAGCAGGGCATCCAGGAAAGCCGCCAGGACAGGAAGCAGGACGATGTGGCCAAGCAGCGGCCGGGGCAGCGCGATCAACAGGTGCGTGATACGCACTCGCGCGGCCCGCAACGCAAGGATGGAGACCAGGAGCCGGCCTGAGCCGGAGGCGCTGAAAAGAAAAAACCCGCAGATCATGGCGATCTGCGGGTTCTTCTGAAGAGTGGTGGAGCCAAGGAGGATCGAACTCCTGACCTCGTCATTGCGAACGACGCGCTCTCCCAGCTGAGCTATGGCCCCACGGCAGGCTTTCAGTGTAGCGCCGCCTGCCGCGCTTGCCAAGCGCCCGGCCGGGACGGGGCAGGGACGGGATCCACCGCCGTCCCGGGCCGTTTCAGGCCAAGGCGTGGCGCAGCAGATCGCCCGCGCGTTGTACCGCCACTGCAGTGGCGGTGCTCACCGCCTGCAGGTGCATGCAGGCGTGGATCATCCCCGGCAGCCGCTCCAGCGTGCAGCCGACACCCGCAGCCTGCAGGCGTCGCGCGTAGTATTCGGCCTCGTCGCGCAGCGGGTCGTGCTCACAGCTGAGCACGGAGGCGGGCGCCAGCCCCTTCAGGTCGGTTGCGTGGGCCGGCGAAGCCAGCGCCGGCGGCTCGGCCAGATCCCCCAGATAGGCCTGCCAGCAGCGCTGCATCAGTTCGGCGCTGAGGTAGTAGCCAGCGGCGTAGTCGCGGTAGGAATCGCTGTCCATGCCGGCATCCAGCGCCGGATACAGCAGCAGTTGGTGGCACGGTTGCGGCAGGCCCAGTTCGCGCAGCAGCAGGCAGCAGGCGGCCGCGAGGTTGCCACCGGCGCTGTCGCCCCCGATCGCCAGCCGCTGTGGGTCCAGGCCGAGGCGCTCGGCGTGGTCCTGCAGCCACTGCCAGGCGTCAGCGATGTCGTACAGCGGCACTGGGAACGGGTGCTCCGGCGCCAGCCGGTAGCCCACGGCGGCGACCACGCAGCCGCTGGCATTGGCCAGCGCACGGCAAGGACCGTCATAGACCGCCAGCGAACACTGGAACCAGCCACCCCCATGAGCGAACAGCAGGGCCGGCGCGGGCCCATGGGACAGTCCTTGCGGCGTGTAGAGGCGGAGCTCCAGCGCCTGCCCGTCGCGAGCGATCACGGTGTGTTCGACCACATGTGCTACCGGCTGGGGCGCGCCCTGCAGCTGTGGCAGCGCGTTCTCGCTGATCGCGCGCAGTTCGCGCAGGTCCTCCGGCAGCGGATGGGCCGCGACGGCGTCAACGAACTGCTGCAGTGCCGGCTCAAGCAGCATGGCGTGCCTCCTGCAGGAACGGCAACAACTGTTCGAGGAACGCCTGGGGCGCTTCTTCCATGATGAAGTGGCCGCAGCCCGGCACGATGCTGCCGCGCACATCATCGGCATGCGGTTGCAGGGTCAGCATCGGCGCATCGGCGGTGGCGTGTTCGGCGCCGATCGCGAGCACCGGCATCGGCAGCCGGCGCTGCGCGCGCAGCTTGTTCTGGCGGATGGTCTCCGGAATCGCGCGGTACCAGGCGAAGCCTGCCCGCAGTGCGCCGGGGCGGCTGTAGGCGGCGATGTAGGTATCGGCGGCCACCGCATCGCGCCGGTACGACCAGCGGTCGAACATGAATTCCAGGTAGGCGCGTTCGCGTCCGCTGATGAGCGCCTCGGGCAGGTCGGCCACCTGGTTGAACATGAAGTGCCAGAGGAAGATGTTGTCGGCCGGTGCGGCGAAAATGCCGGGTTCCGGCGCGAGGCCGGGAATCACCGCTTCGGTGACCGCCAGCTGGCGCACGGCCTGCGGCTGGTCGCTGGCCAGTGCATAGGCTATCCACATGCCGATGTCATGGCCGACCACCTGGTAACGGTCGTGGCCAAGCGCCAGCATGGTCTGGTGCAGTACTGCGGCAGCACTGCCGGTGTCGTAGCCGTGGGCGGGACGGTCGGATTCGCCGATGCCCGGTGGATCAACGGCGATTGCTTCGAAACCGGCCTCGGCCAGTGCTTGCAGCACGTGGCGCCACGCGTACCAGGTCTGCGGCCAGCCGGGAATCAGCAGCACGGGCGCACCGTGCCCGGCGGAGACGCAATGCACGCGCTGACCATCGATGCGCAGGTAGTGGTGGCGCAGCGAAGCGTCGCCGGCAGCGCCGGCGGAAAGGAAGGTGGTCATGGGGGAATGCTCCGTTGGGGCTCAGGCAATGCCGAGCATCTGCTGCATCTGTGCGGTGCTGATCGGTGCACCGGCGAAGTCGTCGAAGATCTTGTCGGTGACCGGAATGATGTGGTCGCGGATGAACGCGGCGCCTTCGCGCGCGCCAGCTTCCTGGTCCTTCAGGCAGCACTCCCATTCCAGCGTTGCCCAGCCCTGGTAGCCGTACTGCGCCAGCTTGGAGAAGATCGACTTGAAGTCGACCTGCCCATCGCACAGCGAGCGGAAGCGACCTGCGCGCTCGGTCCAGTCGGCATAACCGCCATAGATGCCCTGGCGGCCGCTGGGGCGGAACTCCGCATCCTTGACGTGGAACATGCGGATCAGTGGGTGGTAGATGTCCAGATACTCCAGATAGTCCAGCTGCTGCAGCACGAAGTGGCTGGGATCAAACAGGATGCGGCAGCGCTCGTGCTGGCCGACGCGCTCGAAGAAGCGCTCGAAGCTGGTGCCGTCGTGCAGGTCTTCGCTGGGATGGATCTCGTAGCAGAGGTTGATGCCGTTGTCCTCGCAGGTGTCGAGGATCGGTCGCCAGCGTCGCGCCAGTTCATCGAACGCGGCATCGACCAGGCCCGGCGGGCGCTGCGGGAACGGGAACAGGTAGGGCCAGGCGAACGAGCCGGAGAAGGTGCCCATGTCCTGCAACCCAAGACGGCGCGAGGCGCGAGCGGCCAGGTGCAGCTGCTGCTGTGCCCATTCCGTGCGGGCCTGCGGATTGCCGCGCAGTGCTTCCGGCGCGAAGCCATCGCAGAGTTCATCGTAGGCCGGATGCACGGCCACCAGCTGGCCGAGGATGTGGGTGGTCAGCTCACTGACCTGCAGGCCGTGCTCGGCCAGGGTGCCACGGATGTCGTCGCAGTAGTCCTGGCTGTCGGCGGCGGTGGCCAGGTCGAACAGGCGTGCATCCCACGCGGGAATCTGCAGCGCCTTGAAACCGTGGCCGGCGGCCCACGCGGCAATGCTGGCAAGTGAGTTGAACGGGGCCTGGTCGCCGGCGAACTGCGCCAGGTGCAGGCTGGGGCCCTTGAGGGTCTGCATGTGTTGCTCCAATTATTTGTCGATCGACAAAGAATAGGCGCGACTCTCGCGATGGTCAACACCCGCGTTACACTGCGCGCCTCACTGGAGCAGGCAGGCAGATGGCAGGGCGACCGCGCGAATTCGACAGGGACCAGGCGTTGCGCAAGGCGATGCTGCTGTTCTGGCAGCACGGCTATGAAGGCACGTCGATGTCGGCACTGGTCGAAGCACTGGGCATTGCCTCTGCACGCATCTACGCCGCGTTCGGCAGCAAGGAGCAGTTGTTCCGCGAAGCCGTGGCGCTGTACGAAGAAGGCGAGGGCGGTTTCGCGCCGCGCGCGCTGGAGCAGGCAACATTGCGTGAGGCGATCGGTTCGATGCTGCGCGAGGCGGTGATGACCTACACCCGTCGCGGGCGCCCGCATGGTTGCCTGGTGGTGTCCTCGGCCAGCAGCGTGTCGCCCGATGGCGAAGGCGTGCGGGACTGGCTGGCCAGTCATCGTCGCCAGCGCACGGCGGCGATCATCGCGCGGCTGCAGCAGGCGCAGGCCGAGGGGGAGCTGGCCGACGACGCGGCGGTGCAGGCGCTGGGCGACCACTTCGCCACGGTGCTGCATGGCATCTCGGTGCAGGCGCGTGACGGCATCAGCCGCGAGCGCCTGCTGGCGATGGTCGATGTCGCGTTGACCCCGCTGCCCTGAGTCAAGCCTTCAGGGCGTGCGGAATGCCCTGTAACTGTGCCGAAAGCGCTTGTTTCGCCGGGTTTGGGTGCTGCGCAACGAAATCGTAACAATTTGGGGGATAATGGCCGCTTGCGCAGTTCTCCTCCCTTTTGCCGCCCGGCTCGCGCAGGCCGCACGGACGCCTCCTCAGAGCATTCCATGCCCTCCCATTCCGATTCCCGCCGCCTGTCGGGTCTGTCGTCTTCCTTTGTTTCCTTCCGCCGTCACCCGCTGGCCCTGGCCTGTGCTGGCCTGGCCCTGGCGGGCAGCTTCGGTGCCGCCGCGCAGGACAGCGCGCCGACCCCAACCGGCCTGGACACGATCACCGTGACCGCCGAACACCGTGAGCAGAACCTGCAGGAAGTGCCGGTCTCGGTGGGTGTGGTGCAGGGCGAGCGCATGCGCGACTTCACCGCCGGCGGCGACGACACCCTGCTGGCACTGTCCGGCCGCGTGCCGAGCCTGTATGCGGAAACCACCACCGGCCGGATCTTTCCGCGCTTCTACATCCGCGGCCTGGGCAACATCGACTTCTACCTGGGAGCCTCGCAGCCGGTGTCGATCATCCAGGACGACGTGGTGCTGGAGCACGTGGTGCTGAAGTCCAACCCGGTCTATGACGTAGACCAGGTGGAAGTGCTGCGCGGCCCGCAGGGCTCGCTGTTCGGCCGCAACACCACCGCCGGCATCGTCAAGTTCGACACCCTGAAGCCGACCCAGGACTACACCGGCCGCGTCAGCGCCAGCTACGCCACCTACAACAGCGTGTCGATCGACGGCGGCTTCGGCGGCCCGATCAACGACATCGCCTCGTTCCGCGTGTCGGCGCTGTACCAGCACCGCGATGACTACGTCGACAACACCTACAAGGGCCCGAGCGCCGATGGCACGGTCAGCCCGAAGAAGAACGCCATGGGCGGCTTCGACGACCGCAACGTGCGCGCCCAGCTGCTGCTGACCCCGAGCGACCAGTTCTCGATCCTGGCCTCGGCCCACGCCCGCGACTATGAAGGCACCTCGACCCTGTTCCTGCGCGGTGCGCTGACCAAGGGCTCGAACAAGACCGACGTGCCGCGCGACAAGGTCGCCTACGACGAGGCCGACAACAACCCGCAGGCCTACAAGACCTACGGCGGCTCGGTGAAGGCACGCTACGACTTCGGTGCGATCGACTTCACCTCGATCACCGCCTACGAGACCACTTCCGGTTACAGCCGTGGTGACACCGACGGTGGCGCCGCGGCGAACTTCCCGGTCAACGGCGTGCCGAACGGCTACGGCCAGTCGATGGGCCGCATCCGCGACCTGGACCAGTGGACCCAGGAATTCCGCCTGGCCAGCCATGACGACCGCGCGCTGCAGTGGCAGGCCGGTGCGTTCTACTTCAACGGCAGCGACACCACCGACTTCTACCAGCGCGCGTGGTTCCTGCAGGGCCCGGCACGTAACCCGAACAACTGGGTGCGCCTGCGCAACAAGAACACCTCGTGGGCCGGTTTCGGCCAGCTGAGCTATGCCTTCACCGAAAAGTTCACCGTCACCGCCGGCCTGCGCCAGACCCGGGACGAGAAGCACACCCGCCTGCTGAAGACGGCTGACACTGCCGCTGGCGTGGTCACCTACAAGGGCCGCACCGACGTCAAGATGTCCGACACCACCCCGAGCTGGGATCTGAGCGCGATGTATCAGGTCACGCCGGACGTCAGCGTCTATGCCAAGGTCGCCCGCGGCTTCCGCGGCCCGACCATCCAGGGCCGCTCGGCCGTGTTCAATGCCGACTTCACCACCGCCGATTCCGAGACGATCCTGTCCTGGGAAGCGGGCGTGAAGAGCAGCCTGTGGGACAACCGCCTGCGCCTGAACGCCACCGCGTTCACCTACACCGTCAACGACATCCAGCTCAACGGCAACGATTCGGACGGCAACGGCGTGCTATTCAACGCCGACAAGGCCAGGGCCTACGGCTTCGAAGCGGACATGGAGCTGCGCCCGATCCCGAACCTGACCCTGAGCGCCGGCCTGAGCCTGCTGCACAGCGAAATCAAGGACAAGCGCGTCTACGCACAGGTCTGCGGCCTCAACGGCCAGGTGGTGTGCACGGTGAATGACCCGACCATCAAGGTCGGCGCCAACACCTTCGCGCAGATCGACGGCAACCCGCTGCCGAACGCACCGAAGTACAACGTGAACCTGGCTGCCCGCTACGACTTCCCGGTCAGCGACGCTGGCACCATGTTCGTGTCCACCGACTGGAACAAGCAGGGTTACACCAGCTTCGTGCTGTACGACAGCAAGGAGTTCAACTCCAAGGGTGACTTCGAAGGTGGCCTGAAGATCGGCTACTCGGGCAATTACGGTGCCTACGAAGTGGCGTTGTTCGCGCGCAACATCACCAACGAGAAGAACCTCAAGGGTGTGATCGAGAACTACATGGCCGCGGTCTACAACGAACCGCGCACCGTCGGTGTCTCGCTGAACATGAACTGGTAAGGCGTTGCCACGGTGGCGGGTCTTCCCGCCATCGCACTGCTGGAATGCAAAGGGCGGCCCGGTGATCCGCGTCGCTCTTTTTCGTGGCCTTCGACGGTAGCCGGACCGCAATCCGGCGCCGTGCCCGCTGCTTCAGCGTGCCGGCAGCAGCGCCTGCAGCCGCGACTCCAGTTCCTGCTGGCGCCAGCCGGCCAGAGCGGCCGGCCATTGGCGGCGCTCCAGGTAGCTTTCCAGATGCTTGCGCGAGGCCAGCACGCCATCCGGCAGGCCCAGCTCGCGGCTGCGCTCGGCAACGGCGTCCTGCAGCCTCTTCAGTGCCTGCTTGTTGGTGTCGTTGGCGGGCAACGCCAGCGGTGCCTCGGCCTCATCGGCCAGCGGCGTGTCCAGCGCCTGCCACACCGCGCCGGCGAGCTTGCGCGGTGCCTTCGGGAACTGTTCAAACAGCGTGGCCAGCGCGGCGGCATCGGCCGGTGGCGTGCGTGCCAGCGTGGCGGCCAGTTCGTTGTCCAGGATCCAGCTGCGCGGGCGGTCGCTGCTGCGTGCCTGCACATCACGCCAGCGCAGCAGGCGCAGCAGGCGGCGCTGCGCGGGAGCATCGAGAAACTGCGCTGAGCGCATCGCCAGATGCGGCCAGCGGTCCTCGTCATTGGCGACGCTGGCCAGCAGGCGCTCGCCGTCGTCGTGCAGCCACTGCTGGCGGCCCAGTGCCTGCAACTTGGCATCAATGGCGTCATGCAGTGCGAACAGGTGCTCGACGTCGTCGGCGGCGTATTGCAGTTGCGACTCCGAGAGTGGACGGCGCATCCAGTCCGAGCGGGTTTCGCCCTTGGCCAGCGCCACGCCGGTGATTTCCGCGACCAGCTTCTGGTAGCCCATGCCGCCACCAATGCCGGCCAGCGAGGCGCCGATCTGTGTGTCGAACAGCGGTCGCGGCAACACGCCGCAGGTCCACTTGAAGGCGACCAGGTCTTCGCTGGCGCTGTGCATCACCTTGGTGATCGATTCATCGGCCAGCCAGGGCGCCAGCGCCTCGGTCATGCCGGGAATCAGCGGATCGATCAGCAGGATGTCCTGCCCGACCGCCATCTGCACCAAAGCCAACTGCGGCCAGAAGGTGCGTTCACGGATGAATTCGGTGTCCAGGCCGATGCGGGCCGGACGCTGCTGGAAGTACGCATCCAGCTCGGCGGGGGTGGTGATCCAGGTTGCCACGGGTCAGGGCCTACTACTCGGGTTTGCTCAGGCAGGGGAGAATAGCCTAACGTCGGTGCGCGTCCCTGCCGAAGGAGATCCTGCTTGCGTTTTCCGCTGTCGTCCGTGCTGTGCACCGCCGTGGCCGTGGCCCTGGCCGGCTGCACGCCGTCGCCCCCCACGGCAGTGGACCCGAGTGCCGGGGAAGGGACGCGCCTGTCTGCGAACACGGACAGCGACGAGCGTCCACAGGCCGGGCAGGGCAGCGTGACCATCGCCGGCGAGGATGCCGCCGAGGATGTGCAGCAATGGACGCCGCCGCGGGTGGACCGACAGGGGCGAAGCCTGGCGCAGTTGCGCCGCGCGGCCGGGCAGGCCTTCAACGAGGGCCGGCTGTACGAGGATGCCGATGCCGCCATTCCACTGTGGCTGGCGGTACAGGAAGAGGATCCGGATGACCGCCAGGCCCGCCAAGGCCTGCAGCGTGCCCGCCAGCGGCTGCAGCAGCAGGCGGATGCGCTGCTGGTGCGGCCGCTCAGGCAGCGCGAGGCGCTGGCCGAGGCCAGCCGCCAGGCGCTGGTTCTGCTGACGCTGGCGCCGAAGGACGGGAAGGTGCGCGCGCTGCAGGGACGGGTGGAGCTTGCCCAGCGGGTGGTGGCTTACAACCGCGCTGGTGAAGAGGACCTGCGCTCGGGCCGGATCGGCGAAGACGGGGACGGGGCTATTGGCAACTTCCGCGAGGCGCTGGCACTGGATGGGAACAACAGCCGTGCGCGGCAGGGACTGGCCGCAGCCGAAAGCGGGCTGATCCGCCGCGCCGAAGATGCTGCACGCGCGCGCGATTTCGCCAGCGCGGGCACTTGGTTGGCCGAAGCCAGCAAGGTGCGCGACTCATCGCCGACCATTGCCGACGCGTTCGAGCGCATCGAGCAGATCCGTGCGGCGGTGTTGCTGCAGCTGCGCGATGACGGCCTGCGCGACCTGTCCACGCCGCAGGGCCTGAAGCCGGCACGCGAGAAACTGGCCGAGGCCCTGCGCATCGCCCTGCCGGGAGACCCGGTGGTGGCCCAGCTGCGTGAGCGCATTGACCTGGCCACGCACTACGGCAGCTTCCGCCCGGGGCAGGTATTCAGCGATGCCATGCGCGATGGCGGGCGCGGGCCGCAGATGGTGGTGGTCCCGCACGGCGGCTTCCAGATGGGGGCCGGTGATGCCGAGCCGGGCGCCAGCGATGCCGAGCGGCCATCGCATTATGTACGCTTTGATCGAGGCTTCGCGATGGCGATCACCGAGGTGACGGTCAGCGATTTCCAGCGCTACGTGAAGGCGACCAATGCGCGCCCGCGTGCGACCCGTCGCGGCCATTCGGTGGTCTATGACGAACGCAGCGGCAACTTCATCCGCCGCAGCGGCGTGGACTGGCGTTCGGACTACGACGGTGGCCTCGCGATGGCCAATTCGCCGGTGATGCATGTCAGTATCCGCGATGCCGAAAACTATGCGGCGTGGTTGTCCGAGCAGACCGGGCGCAGCTACCGGTTGCCCAGCGAGGCCGAGTTCGAATACGCGCTGCGCGCCGGCAGCAGTGGCCGCTATCCGTGGGGCGCCGCCGGCACGCCGCCGCCCGGTGCTGGCAACTTCACTGGCAGCAAGGATGTCTCGCCATCGGGACGGCACTGGCACAACGCCTTCATCGGCTATGGCGATGGCTGGTGGGGGCCCGCGCCGGTGGCCAGTTTCCAGGCCAATGCCTTCGGCCTGCACGACATGGCGGGCAATCTCAGCGAGTGGGTGGCCGATTGCTGGCATGCCAGCTACCGGCGCGCGCCCTCCGATGGCGCGGCCTGGTTCAACCCGGGCTGCCGCGCACGGGTGATCCGCGGGGGCAACTGGGCCAACGCGCCGGAGCAGACCCGTGCGGCGTGGCGGCAGTCGCAGGATTCGGACACCACCAGCGCGCGCATCGGTTTCCGCCTGGTGCGGGGCATCTGAGCGGCACCGGGCTTCACCCGCTGCTGGCGCCCGCGCACTAAGATTGCGCCGTGCCCGCCGGCCGGCGGGGCCTGCTGGACGACACCTGATGCGCAATGATCCCTTTTCCCGCTCGCCCCAAGGCCCGCAGCGTCGCGGCCTGTTTGGCAACATCCGCTGGTGGGTGCTGTTGCTGGCCGCCGGCTATGCGCTCTTCTACTGGTTTTCCAATCGCACGGTGGACCCCTACACTGGCGAGAAGGTGATGATTGACAGCAGCCTGGACGCCCGCCAGGAGACCGCCTTGGGCCTGCAGGCCTACCAGCAGATCCTCTCGGAGGAGCCGCCGATGGACTCCAACGCGCCGATCGCGCGCGATGTGCGCGACATCGCCCAGCGCCTGATTGCCAAGGTTGATGTGGTGGAGACTGCACTGGCGCAGGAGCACGGCGTTCAGCCGGCGCATTTCGCGCGTGATTTCCAGTGGGAAGTCAACGTGATCCCATCTGAACAGGCCAACGCATTCTGCCTGCCTGGTGGCAAGATGGCGGTCTATACCGGCCTGGTGCCGGTGGCGCGCACGCGCGACGCGATGGCGGTGGTGATGGGCCACGAGATTGCCCATGCGCTGCTGCGCCACGGTGCGCAGCGGATGGCGCAGCAGAAGCTGACCCAGATCGGGCAGATGGCCGGCGCCGCCAGCGGCATGGATGCGCAGCAGCAACAGATGATGATGTCGGCGATGGGCTACGGGTATCTGCTGCCCTATGCGCGCAGCCACGAGACGCAGGCCGATGAAGTGGGACTGATGCTGGCCGCAGCGGCGTGCTTCGACCCGCGCGAGGCGGTGCCGCTGTGGCAGCGCATGGGCCAGGCCAGTGGTGGCCAGTCACCGCCGGAGTTCGCGTCGACTCACCCGAACCCGGGTACCCGTATCCAGAACCTGCAGGCGTTGATGCCGAAGGCACTCGAGTACCGGCAGAAGTTCTGCGAGCAGGCAAAGTAGGGGGTTGTTCGGCAGGGCTTGCAGCCCTGCACCTGCCGAAGCAACAGCAACAGCAACAGCAACAGCGTGCATTCCGTGGGATGGCGGGGTGGGTCCGGTTGCGGGGGCCGCTGCAAGTACGTCCATGTAAGCTCGGTCGCCGCATCCATGCGGCTCACGCCCCCGCAACCGGACCCACCCCGCCTTCGACAGATGTCCGCGATCTGCCGGAATGGCGCTTGGGGTCAGATCCGTTTTCCGCAGGAAAACGGATCTGACCCCGAATTGATTCGATATCTGAAAGAGATTCATCCACGCATGGCGTGGATCTACCGACCGTCATCGGGACACTGTCGAGGGTGGGGCGGTGTGGCTGTGCAGGACCGTTGGCGCCATGGATGGCGCCATCGAGCCCCCAGGGATGGGTTTACGGCGTGTCCTGCACAGCCACACCACCCCGCCAAGCTATCAGCAGTCCAGAGCCGCTTTCGCTGTTGCTTCGGCTGTTGCATTTGCCTCTGCAGGTGCAGGGCGCAGCCCTCCCGAACCCCTTTACTTGACCTGCACGTCGATCACGCCGTCGCCCACGCGCGCCTGCAATGCGTCGCCGGGCTGTACCTGATCGACCTGGCGCACCAGCGTGCCATCGTCACTGCGGGTCAGGATGCTGTAGCCGCGCGCTACAGTCGCCAGCGGGCTGACCGCTTCCAGCGAACGCGCCAGCCCGCGCAGGCGCAGCGCATCGCGTTCCAGCAGACGCTGCATCGCTGCCTGCGGTCGTCCGCGCAGGGCGGCCAGGCGGCGTTGCATCGTGTCGAGCTGGCGCTGTGGGTGGTGCCCGCGCAGGACCGCCGCTGCATGGCGAAGGCGCGCAGCACGGCGCTCCTGCTGCTGGTTGAACGCGGCATGCAGGCGCCGGCCCAGATCGAGCTGGCGGCGGCGCAACAGGTCCAGTCGCGCCTGCGGGCTCTGCGCGTTCAGGCGCAGCAGGGCACGGTCAGCACGTTGCATCGCCTGCTGCATCGTGTGCCGCTGCAGCTGCGCCATGCGTGCCGCGGTGCGCCGCAGGCGCAGGGCCAGTTCGCGCTGGTCCGGTACCAGCAGCTCGGCTGCCACCGATGGCGTCGGTGCACGCAGGTCGGCGGCGAAGTCGCTCAGGCTGAAGTCGGTTTCATGGCCCACCGCCGACACTACCGGGGTGCGGCTGGCGGCGATCGCACGGGCCAGTGCTTCATCGTTGAAGGCCCACAGGTCTTCCAGTGAACCGCCGCCACGGGTCAGCAGGATCACGTCGTAGCGGCCACTGGCATCGGCGGCCTGCAGCAGGCGGGTGATCTGTGCAGCGGCGCTGCTGCCCTGCACCAGGGTCGGCAGCAGGTCCACTTCCAGCAGCGGGAAGCGGCGGCCGAGCACGCTCAGCACGTCGCGCACAGCGGCGCCGGTGGTGGAGGTGATCACCGCAAGGCGCTGCACGTGCGCCGGCAGCGGCCGCTTGCGTGCCGGGTCGAACAGGCCTTCGGCCTCCAGCCGTGCCTTCAGCTCCTCGAAGGCGCGGCGCAGTGCGCCTTCGCCGGCTTCCTCCATGTGGTCCAGCACCATCTGGTACTCGCCACGGGCGTCGTACAGGGTCACCTTGCCGCGCACCAGCACGCGCATGCCTTCGCGCGGCACGAACTTCAGATACTGCGCCTTCATTCGGAACATCGCCGCGCGCAGCTGCGCACGTGCGTCCTTCAGGGTGAAATACAGATGCCCGGAGGCGGGACGCGCCACGCTGCCCAGTTCGGCCTCGACCCAGATCGCCGGGAAGCTGCCTTCCAGCAGGTCGCGGGCCAGGGTGTTGAGCTGGCTGGGGGTGAGGATGTCGTTGTTGCGTGGCTGCATGGGAACGGCGTGCTGCGGGCGGAACGGGGGCTCAGGATCGCACGTCAGCGCACCGTGTGCTGGCCCAGTGCCCACTGCACGTGTTCACGCACCAGCGGCGAGGGATCGTCGATGCGGGTCTGCAGGGCAGCCAGCGCTTCGGCCGAGGACGGCGCATTGCCCAGCGCCACGGCGATGTTGCGCAGCCAGCGCTCATGGCCGCTGCGCCGGATCGGGCTGCCTTCGGTGCGGCGCAGGAACTCGGCTTCGTCCCAGGCGAACAGCTGGTCCAGGCGCGCGGTATCGAGGTTGTTGCGCGCGCGGAAATCGGCTTCGTCGGTACGCTTGGCGAACTTGTTCCAGGGGCAGACCAGCTGGCAGTCGTCACAGCCGTAGATGCGGTTGCCGATCAACGGCCGCATGTCTTCGGGGATGGCACCGTCGTGCTCGATGGTCAGGTAGGAAATACAGCGCCGCGCGTCCAGCCGCTGCGGGCCGGTGATCGCGCGGGTAGGGCAGACATCGATGCAGCGCGTGCAGGTGCCGCAGTGTGCCGTAGCCGGCGCATCGATCGGCAGCGGGATATCGATGTAGATCTCGCCGATGAAGAACCAGGAACCGCCGTTGCGGTCGATCAGGCAGGTGTGCTTGCCGATCCAGCCCAGCCCCGCGTTGCGCGCCAGTGCGCGCTCCAGCACCGGCGCCGAATCGACGAATACCCGGTAGCCCAGCGGTGCCACTTCATCGTTGATCTGCGTGGCCAGCTTCTGCAGGCGGTTGCGCATCAGCTTGTGGTAGTCGCGGCCCAAGGCGTAACGGGCCACGTAGGCGCGGCCCGGGTCGGCCAGGGTTGCCCAGGCTTCGGTGTCGTCCTTGTGGCTGTAGTCCATGCCTACCGAGATCACCCGCACCGTGCCGGGCAGCAGCTCGGCCGGGCGCGCGCGCAGGGTGCCGTGGCGCGCCATCCAGTCCATCGTGCCGTACAGGCCTTGGCCCAGCCAGTCGGCCAGGTGCGCCTCGTCCTCGCCCAGCTCGATGCCGGCGATGCCGCAGCGCTGGAAGCCATGCGCACGCGCCAGTTCGCGGATGCGCTGTACGGCCTGGGCCGGATCGACAGGGGCGGGGGCGGGAGACATATGCACCAGTATAAAATCCCCGCATGGCCAACCTTGCCGCTCTGTTCGATTCCGCTGCCGCGCGTGCGCTTGATGCGCAGGCCTCGGCACTGGCTGCCGAGGGCGGCTGGAGCCTGATGGCGCAGGCCGGCCACGCCGCCTGGCAGTGCCTGCTGCAGCATTGGCCACAAGCGCAGCGGATCGGCGTGGTGGTTGGCGCAGGAAACAACGGCGGCGATGGCCTGGTGCTGGCCCGCCATGCACGACAGGCCGGGCGTACGGTGACGGTGATCGCCTTGCCGGGCAAGCCACCGGCGACGTCGCTGGCGCAGCGTGCCGCATCGGAATTCAAGTCCGGTGGCGGCACCCTCACCGATTTCGACGGCGTGCTGCCCGAGGCCGATATCTGGGTCGATGCCCTGTTCGGTCTGGGCTTCGATCGCGTGCCGGAAGGTGTGGCGCAGGCGCTGATCGTCGCCCTCAACGCGCAGGCGGCACCGGTTCTGGCGCTGGACGTCCCCAGTGGCGTCGACGCTGATCGCGGTGCAGTACCGGGCGTGGCGGTGAAGGCCGCTTTGACCCTGCAGTTCATCGTGCCGCATCGCGGGCTGTATACCGGCGATGCGCTGGATCATTGCGGGCGGAAGGCGCTGGCGCCGCTGCAGCTGCCCGCGGCCGCATGGCAGGGCGTGTCACCCGCCGTGGAGCACTGGACCCAGGCGCGCTTGCCGGCACTGCTGCTGCCGCGCCGCGCCAACAGCCACAAGGGCGAATCCGGGCACGTGCTGTGCGTCGGCGGCAACCATGGCAGCGGCGGTGCCATCGCCATGGCGGCCGAGGCCGCGCTGCGTGCCGGCGCCGGATTGCTGAGCCTGGGCACCCGCCGCGATCACGTCGGCCCGTTGCTGGCGCGCCTGCCGGAGGCGATGACCCATGCGCTGGAAGACGGCGATGTGCTGCCGGCGCTGCTGGACAAGGCCAGGGTGGTGGCGATCGGGCCGGGCCTGGGCCAGGACGAATGGGCGCGCGCGCTGTTTGCGCGGGCGCTGGCCAGCGCCAGACCGCTGGTGGTCGATGCCGATGCACTGAACCTGCTGGCGCAGGATCCGCGCGCGCTGCCGGACGCCATCCTTACGCCACATCCGGGCGAGGCCGCGCGCCTGCTCGGCTGCAGTACCGCTGACATCCAGGCCGATCGCTACCGTTGTGCGCAGGCGTTGGCCGAACGCTTCCACGCCGTGGTGGTGTTGAAGGGCGCAGGCAGCATCGTGACGGCGCCCGGGCAGGCGCCACGCCTGATCGCTGCAGGCAATCCCGGCATGGCCGTGGGAGGCATGGGCGATCTGCTCACCGGCATCATCGCCAGCCTGCGCGCGCAGGGCCTGGCCGCCTTCGACGCCGCCGCGGCCGGTGCGCTGCTGCATGGGCTCGCGGGCGACGCCGCAGCCGCCGATGGCGCGCGCGGCCTGCTTCCTACTGATCTGCTGTCGCCGTTGCGGCGACTGGCCAACCCGGAACTTTCCCGATGATCGATTTCTTCCTTGCCGACAGCCATGCCACTGAACTGCTCGGGCAATGGCTGGCGGCCACGCGGCCGCCGCAGGCGCTGGTCGAACTGCGCGGCGACCTGGGGGCCGGCAAATCCACCACGGCCCGCGCACTGCTGCGCGCGCTGGGTGTCCAGGGCGCCATCCGCAGCCCGACCTACACCCTGGTCGAGCGCTATCCGCTGGCCGGCGGTGGCGAGGCCTGGCATCTGGATCTGTACCGGATCGGGCAGGCCGGCGAACTCGATTTCCTCGGGCTGGACGAGGGCAGCGCGGTACTGTGGCTGGTTGAATGGCCGGAACGCGGTGCCGGTGCGCTGCCGCCAACCGACCTGGTGGTGGCGCTGGAGATCGAGGGACAAGGGCGTCGCGTTCGTCTCACTGGCGCCAGCGACGCAGGGCATGAATGGCTGAAACGGCTTCCCCAAGGAGGCGACTTGCAGGCCATATCTGTCGGCTGACGAGAACAAACACCGGCAGGTTACGGATTATTAAGGAAAAAGGTGTTGCATTCCGTTCAGCGCGGTGATTGAATCCTGAGCCATGCGCCCGGGGAACCGTCTCATCGCCATCTGTGCCGCCGTCGGACTGGGTCTGGCGAGCGTCAGCGCGTGGGCCGGTGAAATTCGCCAGGTCCTGCTGAATACCGGTGCCACCGGCACCCGTGCCGAGATCTCGCTGGTGGGCAGTGGCGGTTACAAGACGCTGTCGCTGGCCGGACCGAACCGCCTGGTGGTCGATTTCCCGGACTCCAGCGCCGTACGCAACCTGAAAATGCCGGCGGCGCAGGGCGTGGTCACCGCAGTGCGCACCGGACAGCCGGTGCCGGGTACCTTCCGTGTCGTTTTCGACCTTGCTGAATCGGTGGCGCCGTTCCGCCCACAGATGCAGCGCGAGGGCAATGAATCCAAGCTGGTGATCGAATGGCCGGGCGATGGCCCGGCCGTGGCCGCCAGCCGTCCGGCAGCGACGCCGGCGGTGCCGCCGCAGGCGCCGGCCAACACGCCCGCACCGACGCCGACGCCGGCGGAGAGCGCGCAGGCGCGTACCGATGCCGCGCGTGCCACGGCGCTGCTGACTGCCCAGGTGCGGCAGCAGGCCAGTGCCACCGCCGCCGCGCCGGCCACGCCTACCCCGGCGCCATCCACCGCGCCGGCCCAGGTCGCGGCGGCGGGTACCGTGGCCAGCAGTTCGCCTTCTTCCTCGCCGGCCGCGATCCTCGCTGGGCAGCGCACCGCAGCGGTGGTGACCACGCCGCCGGCCACGGTGCCTGCGCCGGCACCGACGCCGGTGGAACCGCCGCGCCCGGCCATGCCCAGTGATGCCTCCCGCATCCGCATGCAGGCCGGCATGCGCCATCTGGTGGTGGCCATCGATCCCGGTCACGGAGGCCAGGATCCGGGCGCGATCGGCCCGACCGGCAAGCGTGAGAAGGATGTCACCCTGGCGGTGGCGCGGGAACTGGCCCGTCAGGTCAATGCGACTCCGGGCCTGAAGGCCTATCTTACGCGCGACAGCGACGTGTTCATTCCGCTGCCCATGCGCGCGCAGAAGGCGCGTGCGAACAAGGCCGACATCTTCATTTCGATCCATGCCGACGCGGCCGAGAACCGTTCGGCCACCGGTTCGTCGGTGTACGTGCTGTCGACCAAGGGCGCCTCTTCGCAGCGCGCCCGTTGGCTGGCAGACAAGGAAAACGCGGCCGATCTGGTCGGTGGCGTTCGCCTGCAGCAGACCGAGGGCACGCTTGCCAATGTGCTGCTGGACCTGGCGCAGAGCGGCTACATGAAGGCGTCCGAAGACGCCGCCGGCCACGTGCTGGGCGGCCTTAAGCGGATCGGCAACAACCACAAGCCGAACATCGAGCGCGCCAACTTCGCGGTGCTGCGTACGTCGGACATGCCGGCGATGCTGGTGGAAACCGCGTTCATCTCCAACCCGGATGAAGAGCGTCGCCTGACCGACCCGGCCTACCAGCGCAAGATCGCCGGTGCCGTGCTCGATGGCGTGCACACCTTCTTCAGCCGCCAGCCACCGCCCGGCACGCTGTACGCGGCCCGTGCCCAGGCCGAGATCGACGCCGCAGCCACCATGGCCGGCGGCAGCAAGTAATCCGCTTCCTGTAGAGCGCGGTAGAGTCGACTGTTGGTTGACTACGTGCGCAGCGCGGGGCTTTTCGGCGCCCGGGCGGAGAGCAGTCGACTGACAGTCGACTCTACCCACGGGCGCTCCGCTATCATCGACCCATGAAGTCTGCTGCCCATCCTCTCCCATGAGCGCGCCCGGTCCGCGCCCGATCCGGCCCTTGCCGGAGATCCTGATCAACCAGATCGCCGCTGGCGAAGTGGTCGAGCGTCCCGCTTCGGTGGTCAAGGAGCTGGTCGAGAACGCGATCGACGCCGGTGCCAGCCGCGTAGATATCGATCTTGAAGAGGGCGGTGTACGCCTGATCCGCATCCGCGACAACGGCAGTGGCATCGCGCCGGAGCAGCTGCCGCTGGCGGTATCGCGCCACGCGACCAGCAAGATCGCCGATCTGGACGATCTTGAATCGGTGGCCACGCTCGGTTTCCGTGGCGAAGCGCTGCCGTCGATCGCCTCGGTCAGTCGCTTCACCCTGGCCTCGCGTCGCGCACATGACGAGCATGGTTCCGCGCTGCAGATCGAAGGTGGAAAGATCGGTGAGGTGACGCCGCGCGCGCATGCGCCGGGTACCACGGTGGAAGTGCGCGAGCTGTTCTACAACGTACCGGCGCGGCGCAAGTTCCTGCGCGCCGAGCGCACCGAGCTGGGCCATATCGAAGAATGGCTGCGCTCGCTGGCCCTGGCGCGGCCGGACGTCGAACTGCGCGTGTCCCACAACGGCAAGGCCTCGCGCCGTTACAAGCCGGGCGATCTGTATTCCGATACGCGATTGGCAGAAACGCTGGGCGAGGATTTCGCCAACCAGGCCGTGCGCGTGGATCACAGTGGCGCCGGCCTGCGCCTGCATGGCTGGATCGCGCAGCCGCATTACTCGCGTGCCAGCGCCGACCAGCAGTACCTGTACGTCAACGGCCGTTCGGTGCGCGATCGCAGCGTCGCCCACGCGGTGAAGATGGCGTACGGCGATGTGCTGTACCACGGTCGGCAGCCGGCCTATGTGCTGTTCCTCGAACTGGACCCGACCCGTGTTGATGTCAACGTGCACCCGGCCAAGCACGAGGTGCGCTTTCGTGATTCGCGGCTGGTGCATGACTTCGTCTATCGCACGCTGAAGGACGCGTTGGCTGATACCCGCGCGGGCATGTCGGCGCAGGAGATCGGTGCGGGTCCGGTGCATCCGGTGGACGCCGCTGCTGCATCGATGGCATCGAGCGCGGGCGCATCGGGTTTCGGGCTGGTGCGTGGGCCTGCGCCCGGTGCCGGCTCGGGCGCAGGCGGCGGTGGCTTTTCCGGCTGGCGCCCGCAGCAGCCCCTGGGCCTGCAGGTGGCCGATGCACCGGCTGCCTATGCCGCGCTGTATGCCACGCCGGCCGGCGCCGAGCGCGGTGCTGCGCTGCCGCCGATGCCGACCGAGAACGGACTGCCGGTAACCAGTGCCGACGCAGGCGTGCCGCCGCTGGGCTATGCGATCGCGCAGCTGCATGGCATCTACATCCTGGCCGAGAACGCCGAAGGCCTGATCGTGGTCGACATGCATGCGGCCCACGAACGCATCGGCTACGAGCGGCTGAAGAACGCGCACGATGGCATCGGCCTGCAGTCGCAGCCGTTGCTGGTGCCGATCACGCTGGCGGTGGGCGAGCGCGAGGCCGATACCGCCGAAAGCGAAGCCGACACGCTGGCCGCACTCGGCTTCGAAGTGACCCGTGCCGGCCCCGGTTCACTGCACGTGCGCAGCATACCGGCACTGCTGGCGCATGCCGAACCGGAAGGCCTGCTGCGCGACGTGCTGACCGACCTGCGCGAGCACGGCCAGAGCCGCCGCGTGGCCAGCGCGCGCGACGAGCTGCTGTCGACCATGGCCTGCCACGGCGCGGTGCGTGCCAACCGTCGCCTGACCGTGCCGGAAATGAACGCGCTGCTGCGCGACATGGAGATCACCGAGAGGTCCGGCCAATGCAACCACGGCCGGCCGACCTGGGCCCGTTTTTCGCTGGCGGAGATCGACCGCTGGTTCCTGCGCGGACGTTGAGGGGAGCATCGATGCGTTATCGGGGAATGGGCGGCCTGCTGGTCGCCATGGTGTTGGCCGCCTGCAGCCCCGCGCCGCCGCCGGCACCGGCTTCGGCCGCGGAGGATCCGTCCTATGCCGCCGGGCAGCAGCAGTGGCGGGTGGCACGCTATCAGGACCTGACCCGCCCGGACGGTTGGACAGCGCTGGTCGGCCTGCACTGGCTGCAGAACAGATCGCACTTTGTCGGCAGTGGCGCGACCAATGGCATCCGCCTGGCGGTGGGGCCGGACAAGCTGGGCCTGCTGCGCCGCGAAGGCAGCCAATGGTGGTTCACTCCCGAAGCCGGTACGGATGTCAGCCATGGGGGCAAACCGGTGCGCGGCCGCATCCGCATCGACACCGACAAGGATCCGCAGCCGACGCTGCTGGCCTTCGATGGTGGCAAAGGCCAGCTCAGCATCATCCGTCGCGGTCCGCGCGATGCGCTGCGGGTCAAGCACGCCGATGCGCCTGCACGCCGTGGGTTCGCCGGCCTGGAGTACTGGCCGGGCGGTCCTGACTGGCAGGTGCAGGCGCGCTTCATCGCGCACCCGCCAGGCAAGACCCTGCCGATCGTCGATATCACTGGCTTGACCACCGAGATGCCGAACGCGGGCGCGGTCGAGTTCCAGCGTGATGGCCGCAACTGGCGGCTGGAGGCGATAGGTGCACCCGGGCAGCCGCTGTTCCTGATCTTCGCCGACCGCACCAGCGGTCGCGGCAGCTATCCGGCTGGGCGTTACCTGGACACCGATGCGCCAGGCGCCGATGGTACGGTGCGCATCGATTTCAACCATGCCTACAACCCACCGTGTGCGTTCACCGCCTATGCAACCTGCCCGTTGGCGCCGCCTGAAAACCGGCTGGACCTGCGCGTGGAAGCGGGCGAGAAGGCCTACCACCTGCCTGAAGGAGAAGGCTGAGATGCCGATCAGATCACTGTTGCGTGCCGCCGTTCTGTTGGCGGCCTGTGCGCTGGCACCGCTGGTTGCAGCACGTACCCTGCAAGCCGACACCGCTGGCGCAGCGGCGGCCAGGCCGCCGGTGCCGTTGCTGTGGAAAGTGACTGGCCCAGGCGACTCACGCCTCTACCTGCTCGGTTCCTTCCACCTGCTGAAGCCGCAGGACTACCCGCTGTCGCCCGATGTCGAACAGGCGTTCGAGGCCTCACAGCGGGTAGTGTTCGAACTGTCGCCGGAAGACATGCAGTCGCCCCAGCTGGCCAGCCGCATGGTGCAGGCGGCGATCCGCACCGATGGCAGCGAGCTGAAGCGTGATCTGGATGCGGCCACCTGGCAGAAGCTGCAGGCCTTTGCTGCCCAGAACCAGTTGCCGCTGGCGCAGATGCAGGGCATGAAGCCCTGGTTCGTCGGCCTGAGCATTTCGATCGGGCAGATGCAGAAGCTCGGCCTGGACCCGGCGCTGGGCCTGGACCGCCACTTCATGGAGCGCGCGCAGAAGACCGGCCGCAAGACGGCGGGACTGGAGGACATTGATACCCAGATCGGCATGCTTGACGGAATGACGCTGCAGGAACAGCGGCAGATGCTGGCCGAAGCACTGGACCAGGCCGGCAAGGCCGATGAGCAGGCGCGGCTGCTGCATGATGCGTGGCGCCGCGGTGATGATCGCCTGCTGTGGACCAAGATGGCGGCAGAGATGCGCCAGCAGTACCCGCAGCTGTACCAGCGCATCAACACCGGGCGCAACGATGCCTGGGTGCCGAAGCTGCAGCCGTACCTGCAGGCCGGGCAGGGCGGTACGCTGGTGGTGGTCGGCACGCTGCACCTGCTGGGCAGTGATGGCGTGGTCGAGAAGCTGAAGGCGAAGGGGTACAAGGTCGAGCGCGTGTGCACGGGGTGCAAGGCGAAACGCTGACGCATCGTTGGCGCGATGCCAAACAGAACGGCGCGCCAGGGGCGCGCCGTTTTCGTATCAGCCTGTGAAGCGGCTCAGCGGCGGGTCTTGCTGCCGGTGCCGGTGCCCGGTTCGTTCGGCTTGTTGCCGGTGCCCGTGCCGGTGCCGCCCGGGCGCGGGCCACCGAAGCCGCTGCCCATGCTGCGCTGGAATTCCTGCCACAGCTCCAGGTTGCGCTCGGTCAGCTGGTTCATCATCGCCCACGGGGTCTGGCCCAGCAGGTTGCCCATCTGCTGGCGGAACTGTTGCTGCTGGTCGAGGAAGACCTGCATGCTGCGCTCCAGGTAGTTGCCCATGAAGCCCTGCAGGGAATCGCCGTAGAAGCGGATCAGCTGGCTCAGCAGCTGCGTGGACAGCATCGGTTCGCCGTCCTGTTCCTGGTCGGCGATGATCTGCAGCAGGACCGATCGCGTGAGGTCGTCGCCGCTCTTGGCGTCGCGGACTTCGAAGTCTTCACCGTCCAGGATCAGCTGCCGCACGTCCTCGATGGTGATGTAGCTGGAGATCTCGGTGTCGTAGAGACGGCGGTTCGGATACTTCTTGATGATGCGGGTCGCAGCCATGAAGCGGTACTCGTCACAGTAGACGCGCAGCATGGCGCAGTGCAGCAGCGGTTGCAACCGCCCCAGCCCCCGCCAGGCTTGGCTTTCAGGGGCGATCATGTTGCGCAACAAGGGTTTGCGTGCTGCGCAGCATGACCATCGGCAGGGGCCGCCGGTGCATGCCGCGGCGCCCCCTGCGCGGCTCACCAGCCCATGTGGTGGCCGCCGTTGATGTCCAGGTTGCTGCCGGTGATCCACGAGGCTTCCTCGGCCACCAGGAAGGACACGCCATAGGCGATTTCTTCCGGCTTGCCGAGGCGCCCGGTGGGAATGTCGGCGATGATCTTGGCGCGCACGTCCTCCGGAACTGCCATCACCATGTCGGTGGCGACGTAGCCGGGCGAAATGGTGTTGACCGTGATGCCGAAGCCGGCGTTCTCGCGGGCCAGCGAGATGGTGAAGCCGTGCATGCCGGCCTTGGCCGCAGCATAGTTGGCCTGGCCGTACTGGCCCTTCAGGCCGTTGATCGAGCTGATCTGGATGACCCGGCCCCAGCCGCGGCGGCGCATGCCTTCGATGACCGGCCGGGTGACGTTGAACACCGAGTTGAGATTGGTGTTGATCACATCGTGCCACTGGTCCGCGCGCATGCGGTGGAAGGTGGTGTCACGGGTGATGCCGGCGTTGTTGACCAGGATCTCGACCGGGCCCAGCTCGGCCTCGACGGCGCGCACCAGCGCTTCGGCGCTGTCTGGATCGGAGACATCGCCCGGGAAGATCGCCACGTGGTAGCCGCGCTCGGTCATCGCCTGCTGCCAGACGCGGGCCTTGGCCTCGTCGCGGTAGTTGGTGGCGACCCGGTGGCCCTGGTCGGCCAGGCGTTGGCAGATGGCGGTACCGATGCCGCCGGTTCCGCCGGTGACCAGTGCGACGCGAGATGTCATGGAATGCTGTCCGGAATCAGGTGGGGGAAGGGGGATTCTGCAACATCGGCGCGGAAAGTGCGCCGGCCGGCAACAGGATGTCGCCACGTGGCAGCCGTGCCGGGTCGAAGGCCTGCCGGGCGGCCGCCAGCAGCGGATCCAGATCGCAGGCAGGTTCCAGCGCTTGAGGTGATTGGCCAAGCAACTCCCAGAGCCGGCGCAGCACTGGCAGCGGGCGCGAACTGTCCACCGGCAGCGCCGCCAGCGACTTGGACAGCTTGTGGCCTGGGGCATCGAGCAGCAGCGGCAGGTGCCAGTAGCGCGGCACCGCCAGCCCCAACGCCTGCTGCAGCAGGATCTGCCGCGCGGTGGAGTCGAGCAGGTCGGCGCCGCGCACCACTTCGGTCACGCCCTGCTCGGCGTCATCGACCACCACGGCCAACTGGTAGGCCCAGCAGCCGTCGGCACGGCGCAGCACGAAGTCGCCGACTTCGGCATGCACGTCCTGGTGCTGCGGCCCGCGCAGGCCATCATTGAAGCGCACGACGCTGCCCGGTGGCACGCGGAAGCGGACGGCAGGGTCCGGTCGCGGTTGCCGCGCAACGCAGCGGTGATGGATGCCGCCGTTGGCGGCCAACTCGCTGCGGCTGCAGTGGCAGATGAAGGCCAGATCGCTGGCCAGCAGCACGTCCAGTGCGGCCTGGTAGGCCTCGCCGCGGGTGCTCTGCCAGAGGATCGGGCCGTCGTGGGCGAGGCCGAACGCGGCCAGCGCCTGCAGCTGTGATGTGGCGGCACCGGGCACGGTGCGCGGCGGATCGACGTCTTCGATGCGCAGCCGCCACAGGCCGCCATGGTGGCGGGCCAGCAGCCAACTGCCGAAGGCGGCGAGCAGGGATCCGGGATGGAGCAGGCCGGTCGGCGAGGGCGCGAAGCGGCCGCAGGGAACAATGGCGGTCATGCAGGCTGAATCGTCGGTCAGGTTGGCGCTTGAATTCAAGCTGAGCGCACCGCAAATTGACGGATATCGACCCCTTCCGAGCCGGATTTTCCCATGTTCACCCGTATTGCCCTGTTCCTGGCGACCAACCTCGCGGTCCTGATCCTGGCCGGCATCGTCATGTCGATCCTGGGCGTGGACGCGCGTTCGATGAGCGGCCTGCTGGTGATGGCCGGCATCTTCGGTTTCGGTGGCTCCTTCATCTCGCTGCTGCTGTCCAAGTGGATGGCCAAGCGCTCCACCGGTGCGGTGGTGATCACCGAGCCGCGCAACCAGACCGAGCGCTGGCTGCTGGCCACGGTCGAGCGCCAGGCCAAGGCCGCCGGCATCGGCATGCCGGAAGTCGCGGTCTATGACGGCCCGGAGATCAACGCCTTCGCCACCGGTGCCAACCGCAACAACGCGCTGGTGGCGGTGTCCACCGGCCTGCTGCACAACATGAGCGAAGACGAGGCCGAAGCGGTGCTGGGCCACGAGATCGCCCACGTCGCCAACGGTGACATGATCACCATGGCGCTGCTGCAGGGCGTGTTGAACACCTTCGTGATCGTGCTGGCCCGCGTGGTCGGCGGCATCATCGACAGCGCGCTGTCGGGCAACCGCGAAGGCGGCGGCCGTGGCTTCGCGTACTACATCATCGTGTTCGTGCTGGAGATGGTGTTTGGCCTGTTCGCGACGATGATCGCCATGTGGTTCTCGCGCCACCGCGAGTTCCGCGCCGATGCAGGCGGTGCCTCGCTGGCGGGCCGCCAGAAGATGATCGCCGCGCTGGAGCGCCTGCAGCTCAACCACGGCCAGAGCACGCTGCCGACCCAGATCGCCGCGTTCGGTATTGCCGGTTCGACGGCCAAGAAGCTGTTCATGAGCCACCCGCCGCTGGAAGAGCGCATCGCCGCGCTGCGGGCGTCGACGGTGGCGTGAGCTTTCGCTCGTAAAGCAGTGCAGGAACGCCTGGCCTCGCGCCGGGCGTTTTTGTTTTGCGCGCGCACGCATTGGTGGCGCCAGGCGATGCCTAGGATCATTTCCGCGACCGCGGAGGGGTGTCACTTTCTTTGCGCGCAAAGAAAGTAACCAAAGAAACGCTCCGCCAGCCGCGAGCCGTCGCTACGCGCCGGTACCCTGCGCTTCTCGGCGAATCAGGGGACGGCGCCGAACTCGCTGCGCTCAGACACCGGCGCCTCTTCGCCCCTGATTCCCCTGCGATGCTCGGCTCGCTCAAGGCGGACTGGAAGATCAAGATCAAGATCAAGATCAAGATCGACAGCATCCACACGTGGCGCGGATCTACTGGGTGCAGCTGTGGCATTTGACGTTGGGTCCGCCTTGAGCGAGCGCAGGGTACCGGCGTGCGCAGCACGTCGGCTCGCGCCCCGGCGGCGTGTTTCTTTGGTTACTTTCTTTGCACGAGCAAAGAAAGTGACACCCCTCCGCGGTCGCGGAAACGACTCTCCGTGCGCACAAACGAAAACGGCACCTTCGCAGGTGCCGTCTCCATGAACCGCCTTACGCGGGACCTCAGAACTTTGCGTCGAACTCGGCGGCGTAGCCGGTGTTCACCAGCACCTTCTGCAGCGACTCGGCCACCTTCAGGTTGCCGGCCACGATCTGGTGGGTCTCCGGGCCACGGTTGTCCATGCGGCCCAGGGTCGCGCCCTTGAAGTCACAGACCTTGCCGCCCGCCTCGCGGACCAGCAGCAGGCCGGCGGCGATGTCCCACGCCTTCACGCCGGCTTCGAAGTAGGCGTCGGCGCGGCCGCAGGCCACGTAGGCCAGGTCCAGTGCCGCCGAGCCGGTGCGGCGGATGTCCTCGCCGTGTACCAGCAGGGCGTCCACCGCCTTCAGCTGGGCGCTGGCGCGGCTGCGCTCGCGCGGCGCGAAGCCGGTGTGGATCATGGTGCCTTCCAGGTCCTTGCGGTCGGCCACGCGGATGCGGCGGTCGTTCAGCACGGCACCCGCGCCACGGCTGGCGGTGAACAGTTCATTGCGCAGCGGATCGAAGATGACCGCATCGGTCGGCTCGCCGTTCTCGACCAGCGCGATCGACACGCAGTAGTGCGGCACGCCACGCAGGTAGTTGCTGGTGCCGTCCAGCGGGTCGATGACCCACATCTGGCGACGCTCGCCCTGCACGCCACCTTCTTCACCGAAGATGCCGTAGTCCGGGTAAGCGCGCTTGAGTTCCTTGACGATGACCTTTTCCGCGTCCGCATCCACTTCGCTGGCGTAGTCCATCCGGCCCTTCTGCACGACGTTCAGTGCCTCGAGCTTGTTGATGTTGCGCAACAGGACGTTGCCGGCGAGGCGGGCGGCCTTGACCATGACGGTGACGGCGGGTTTCTGCATGGCGTTGGCTCCCGGAAAGGCAGAAGAGATGGACTGGCGGGGGAAAAGAGCGGGTCCGGCGCAGTGGCCGGCCGCACAGTTTACCATTGGTCATCGTCCAGCTCGACCTTTTCCCTGTTCATGTCCCAGTTTCCCGCCGCCACCCGCCTCCGATTCGTCCTGGTCGGTACCCAGCATCCCGGCAACATGGGGGCCGCCGCCCGTGCCCTGAAGACCATGGGCCTGGCCCGCCTGGTGCTGGTCGCTCCCGAAAAGCCTCTGGACGAGGAGGCCTTCCGCCGCTCGGCCGGGGCCGAAGATGTGCTGGGGGACGCCCCGGTGGTCGCCACCCTGGCCGAGGCCGTGGCCGATTGCCGCCTGGTGCTGGGCTGCACCGCGCGTGCCCGCCGCGTGCAGCTGGAGGAGTACCTGCCGGCCGATGCCGCCGCCCGCGCGGTGGCCAAGGCGGGCGAGGGCGCCGAGGTGGCGCTGGTGTTCGGTCGTGAGCGCACCGGCCTGACCAACGAGGAACTGCAGCTCTGCCATGCGGCGGTGCACATCCCGTCCGATCCTGAGTTCAGCTCGCTCAACCTGGCGGCCGCCGTACAGGTGCTGGCCTATGAAACGCGCATGCAGCTGCTGGGCGCGCAGCCGGCCCCCAATCCCGAGCCCGGCTTCCGCGAACAGGCCGCCAGCCATGAGCAGATGGAGAGCTTCTTCGCCCAGCTCGGCGACACGCTGGACGAGATCGATTTCCACAAGGGCCGCGCGCCGGAATCGGCGATGCGCAAGCTGCGCCGCCTGTTCCTGCGTAGCGAGCCAAGCGAGCAGGAAGTGCGCCTGTTGCGCGGCATCCTCGCCGACACCCAGCGCATGGCGCGACTGGCACAAGCAGGCAACAAGGACAGCTGACGACGTTCTCATTTTTTCGGGTAGTCTGTCTGGATACCCAGGGGGGGATGAAGCCTGTGTCGGGTCTGCGAAAGGCAATGCAGGGGGGACTGCTGAGCCTGGCCATGGTCCTGCTGGCCGGGACGGTGCGTGCAGCACCGGACCACGTGCTGGTGCTGGGCCGGATCAGCGATGATCCCAAGGCCCACCACGAGCAGCTTCAGCCCTTGCTGGATTACGTGGTGGCGCGCATGCACGACGTTGGCATCAAGGAGGGGAGGATCCTGATGGCACGCGATCCACAGCAGATGGCCAGCTATCTGCGGCGCGGTCGTGTCGACTGGGTCACGGAAACCTCGGGTACGGCGGTGGCGCTGGGCCAGCGCAGTGGCGCCCGTCCGCTGCTGCTGACCGAGCGCAACGGTGTGCGGGAGTACCAGACGGTTTTCTTCGTGCGCCGCGACAGCCCGATCCAGCGCATGCAGGATCTGCGGGGCCATCGCCTGGCCCTGCAGAACACGTCGTCCACCAGTGCCTACCTGGTGCCGGTGATGACGTTGCTGCAGGAAGGCCTGTCGCCGCAGATCCTGGCCGGTGCATGGGAAATGCCGGGCCCAGATAGCGTGGGCTACGTATTTGCACGCAGCGAGCTGAACATCGCGACGTTCGTGCACAAGGGGGTGGTTGACGTGGGAGCAGTGAGCAGCGTGGACTGGAATGACGAACGGCGGATGCCAGCAGCGTTCCGGCGCGACTTCCGCGAGCTGCTGCGCACCGAACCCTACCCGCGTGCGGTGGAGATGGTCCGCGCCAACCTTGATCCACGCGTGCGCGATCGCCTGCAGGAAGTGCTGCTGCAGGCGGCCGGCGACCCGAGGGCACGGGGAGCGCTGCATCGGTTTTTTGGCACTTCCGGGTTCCACCGCGTCGATGCGCATGCGCAGCAGCGGCTGGATGAATTGAAACAAGGATTGACGCGCGTGCGGATGGAAGTGGAATGAAGTGGCTTGGCTCGGGGATGCAGGCCCGGTTCCTGCTCGCGATGGGCGGGGCAATGGTCGTGGTGATCGCGATCCTGGCAGTGTTGTTGGGGCGGCAAGCGGCGATGCAGGGCGAGGTGCGCAACCTCAGCGGTGGCGTCATCCATGAATTGTTCGACCGCAGCGTGCGCAGCCGCGGCGAGGCGATGGCGCGCGAGTTGTCCGATGCGCTGGCCAACCCGTTGTACTACCGTGACCTGGACCAGGTTGGCGTACTGGTGCGCAGTACTGCGCGCCAGCCCGTGGTGCGCTACGTGCTGGTGTTCGACGAACGCGGCCGGCTGGTTCACGACGGCTCGGTCGAAGTATCCGGTTTCGGCCAGCCGATGGCTGATCCTCTTGCACCCAGGGCCGCGGCTGCGCAGGCGCTGGTCGTGCAGGAGTCGCCGAAGGTGCTCGACAACACCATGCCGATCATGGTCGGCAACCAGCGCATTGGCGGCGTCCGCGTCGGCATGGCGCTGGATGAGGTGCAGCAGCGCGAGCAGGCAGCCAACGCCACCTTGGGCGAACGCCTGCAGCAGGTCGGCAGCCGTCACCTGGGCTGGCTGCTGTTGATGCTGGGCCTACTGGTGGTGATCGGCGTGGTCGTGATCCTGTACGTGCAGCGTACTCTGGTTGCGCCGATCCGTGATCTCGCCGTCGCTGCCCGTCGCATCGAGGCGGGCGACTACCAGACGCCGCTGGCCGAGAACACCCGCGACGACGAGGTGGGTGAACTGGTGCGCGGTTTTGCCCGCATGCGTGATGCGATCGCCCGCCATGACCGCGAAGTGCGGCGCATGGCCTATACCGACGCGTTGACCGGGCTGACCAACCGGCTGGCATTCCGCGAGGCGCTTGATCATCGGTTGATGGCTGCCCGTGCCGCCAATCACCGGTTGGGCCTGTTGTTCGCCGATATCGACGACTTCAAGCGAGTCAATGACACCCTTGGCCACGAAGCTGGCGATGAAGCACTGCTGCAGTTTGCACAGCGTATCGATCGCGCGGTCACCGAAGCCGGGGGCGATGAAGCCCTGTTGGCGCGCTTCGGCGGAGATGAGTTCGTGATCCTGGTGGGCGATGGTGATGTGGCCGCAAATGCGCGGCTGCTGGCTGAAGTGCTGGTGCGGGAGCTGGGCAAGCCGCTGGTGGTGCAGGGCCGGGAACTGTTCCTGGGTACCTCGATCGGCGTGACCCTGTTCCCTGACGATGCGGCCGATGCCACCACCCTGCTGAAGAACGGCGACATTGCCATGTACCAGGCAAAGATGGCGGGCAAGAACTGCTATCGCTATTACAGCCGGGCGATGGACCATGCAGTCGAGCGTCGCGTGCATATGGAACAGGAGCTGCGCGGCGCCTGGGAGCGCGGCGAACTGCGCCTGGCCTACCAGCCGATCTTCCGCATGCGCGACCGCCGCATGGTCGGCGTTGAAGTGCTGCTGCGCTGGCAGCACCCGACCCTGGGCACGATCCCGCCTTCGGTGTTCATCGAGGTGGCCGAGCAGAGTGGCCTTATCGAAGTCATCGGCCCGAAGGTGCTGCGTGCGGCCTGCATGGAGGCCGCGCAATGGCCGCCCGGGACGGCCGGGGACGACCTGTTCGTGTCGGTCAACGTGTCGCCACGGCAGTTGCGCGGCGGCGAACTGCCGGCACTGGTGGCGCAGTGCCTGCATGAGTCCGGGCTACCGGCCTCGCGGCTGCATCTGGAGCTGACCGAAACCGCCGTGATCGGCGACGAGATGGTGGCCGCACAGCTGCTGGACAAGCTGCACCGCACCGGCGTGAAGGTCTGGCTGGACGATTTCGGCACCGGCTTCTCCGGTCTCAGCCATCTTCGCCAGGTACCGGTGGACGGGGTGAAGATCGACAAGAGCTTCGTGGCCGACATGCAGCGCGATCCCGACGATCTGGCGCTGACCACGGCGATCATCGCCATGGCCCACGCACTGGGCATCACCGTGGTGGCCGAGGGCATCGAGCAGCAGGCACAGTTCGAGCTGCTGGTGCAGCGCGGCTGCGATCTTGGCCAGGGCTACTGGCTGAGTCATCCGGTGACCGCCACCGAAGTGGTGCGGATGATCGAATCGGGCCTCTGACCGACACAAAAAAAAGGGACGGAGGGGATTAAGTCGCTTGTGCATTTGCGACTTAATCCCCTCCGTCCCCTTTTTTGGGGCTACAGCGGACGCTTGCTCGGGTCGCCGGGCAGTTCGCGCACCAGTTTCGGGATCAGATAACCGGACAGGCGCGCGGTCAGGCCGGCAATCAGCGCCTTGGCCTGGGCGTCATCCACTTCGAAGTGGGCCACGCCCTCGACCCGGTCCAACTGATGCAGGTAGTAGGGAAGCACGCCGGCGTCGAAGCTGCGCTCGCTCAGGTCCTGCAGGGCCTGCACGCTGTCATTGACCCCGCGCAGCAACACCGCCTGGTTCAGCAGTTGGGCGCCGGTAGCGCGCAGGCGGGCCATCGCCGCGTCCACGCTGGCGTCGAATTCATTGGCATGGTTGGCGTGGACCACGATCGCCAGCGGCCAGGGCAGACTGCCCAGCCAGGAGACCAGCTCATCGTCCACGCGCTCGGGCAGCACGATCGGCAGCCGGGTGTGGATGCGCAGGCGGTGGATATGCGGGATGGGGCGCAGGGCATCGGTCAGTTCGACCAGCTTGTGCGTGGCCAGCGACAGTGGGTCACCACCGGACAGGATCACCTCGTCGATGTCCGGGTCGGCGGCGATGGCGGCTACGGCCTCCTGCCAGCCACCCTTGGCGGCGTTCTCCGCGCCATAGTCGAAGTGGCGGCGGAAGCAGTAGCGGCAGTTGATCGCGCAGCTGCCGGTGGCGACCAGCAGGGCACGGCCACGGTACTTCTGTATGACGCCGGTGGCCTTCTTGGCCGCGCCATCGCCCACCGCATCGAAGCTGAACCCGGGCGCGGGACGCATTTCCTCGTCGATCGGCAGCACCTGGCGCAGCAGCGGATCGGCCGGATCACCCTTGCGCATGCGGGCCACGAAGCCCTCCGGCACGCGCAGCGCGAACTGGGCCATGGCCGCTTCCGAGACGCCCAGCGCGGCCGGGTCCAGCTGCAGCCGGGCCAGCAGGGCCTGTGGGTCGCGCAGTGCCTGGCGCCAGAGCTGCTGCCAGCGCGCGGGCGCGCCTGGCGACTGGGGCCGGGGGAAGGCGGAAAGCTGCATGGAGAGGGGGCCTGCGGTTATCATGGGGGCAGAAAAACAGTTGCCCACCGGCACCCGGTGGGCTTTCCATTCTAACGGCTCGCCGCACCCGCGGCGTTTCTGCCACTCAGGAGTTTACGCATGGCCAGCTACGGCATGAACGACGTCAAGAACGGGATGAAGATCCTGGTCAACAACCAACCGGCCGTCATCATCGACACCGAATACGTCAAGCCGGGCAAGGGCCAGGCCTTCACCCGCGTGAAGTACCGCCTGATCAAGGACGGCCGTACCCAGGAAGTGACCATGAAGTCGACCGACTCGCTGGATGCAGCCGACGTCGTCGACACCGACATGAACTTCATGTACAGCGATGGCGAGTACTGGCACTTCATGGATCCGGAATCCTTCGAGCAGGTCCAGGCCACCAAGGCCGGCATGGGCGGCGCCGAGAAGTGGCTGAAGGGCGAAGAGTCCTGCGTGGTCACCCTGTGGAACGGTGAGCCGATCTTCGTGCAGCCGCCGAACTTCGTCGAGCTGAAGATCACCGAGACCGATCCGGGCGTCCGTGGCGACACCTCGGGCGGCGGCGGCAAGCCGGCCACCCTGGAAACCGGCGCCGTGGTCCGCGTGCCGCTGTTCGTCAACCAGGACGAAGTGATCCGCGTCGACACCCGTTCGGGCGAGTACTCCGCACGCGTCAAGTAATCCGGCGCAGCCGGATTACCTGTAGAGCCGAGCCATGCTCGGCTTTCCGGGCATAACCCGGAACCCGTTGCTGGCGCCCATGGCGCCGCAGCGGACAGCCGCCGGGCATGGCCCGGCGCTACCGCCTCCCGCCAGGCCCTTCTCCAATAGCCAGTGAGCCCGCATGAGCGATAGCCCGCACCTCCCCGAAGCCTGCGACCTGCTCATCGAAGCCGGTTACGTCGTTCCGATCGAGCCGCATGCGGTGGTGCTGGAAGACCATGCCGTCGCCGTGCGTGGCAGCGAGATCGTGGCCATCCTGCCGCGTGCCGAGGCGCGCGCGCGCTTCCGTGCCGCCCAGGTAGTCAGTCGCCCCGAGGCCGCGCTGATGCCGGGCCTGGTCAACGCCCACACGCACAACCCGATGACCCTGCTGCGCGGCGTCGCCGACGACCTGCCGCTGATGACCTGGCTGCAGCAGCACATCTGGCCGGTGGAAGCGGCGGTGATCGGCCCCGAATTCGTTGCCGACGGCACCACCCTGGCCATCGCCGAGATGCTGCGCGGCGGCACCACCTGCGCCAACGAGAACTACTTCTTCGGCGACGTGCAGGCCGCGGTCTACAAGAAACACGGTTTCCGCGCGCTGGTGGGCGCGGTCATCATCGATTTCCCCACCGCCTGGGCCAAGACCGACGACGAGTACTTCGCCAAGGCCGGTGAACTGCACGACCAGTGGCGCACCGATCCGCTGATCGCCACCGCGTTCGCGCCGCATGCGCCTTACACGGTCAACGATGCCAACTTCGAGCGGGTGCGGATGCTGTCCGACCAGCTCGACATGCAGGTGCACCTGCATACCCACGAGACCGCGCAGGAAATCAACGATTCGATCAGGCTGCACGGCCAGCGCCCGCTGGCGCGGCTGGATCGGCTCGGCCTGGTCAACGACCGCCTGATTGCGGTGCACATGACCCAGCTGACCGATGCGGAAATCCACCTGTGCGCCGAGCGCGGCGTGAGCGTGGTGCATTGCCCGGAATCCAACCTGAAGCTGGCCTCCGGTTTCTGCCCGGCCTGCGCCCTGCAGCGCGCAGGCGTGAACCTGGCGATCGGTACCGATGGCTGCGCCAGCAACAACGACCTGGACATGTTCAGCGAGAACCGCACCGCAGCGATCCTGGCCAAGGCCGTGGCCGACGACGCCACTGCACTGGATGCGGCAACCACGCTGCGCGCGTCCACGCTGGGTGGCGCACGCGCGCTGGGCTTCGGTGACCGCATCGGCTCGATCGAAGTCGGCAAGCAGGCCGACCTGGTCTGCGTCGACCTGTCTGCGCTGGAAACCCAGCCGCTGCACAACGTGCTGTCGCAACTGGTGTACGCCACCGGCCGCCAGCAGGTCAGCGACGTCTGGATCGCCGGCAAGCCGAAGCTGGTGCAGCGCGAGCTGGTCGGCATGGACCTGCCGGGCATCATCGCCAACGCGCGCCAGTGGCGCGAGCGCATCCGTCATATCCGCGCCTGATCCCTGGCGCCGCAAGGACCCCTCATGACTGCCCCCCACGCTTCCTCCAATTTCGATCAGGCCGAGCTGGACAAGTTCGCCGCGCTGGCCAACCGCTGGTGGGACGCTGACGGCCCGCAGAAGCCGCTGCATGCGCTGAACCCGGTGCGCCTGAAATACGTGGCCGACCGCGTGCCGCTGCGCGGCGCACGTGTGCTCGACATCGGTTGCGGTGGCGGCCTGTTGAGCGAAGCGCTGGCCCAGGCCGGCGCCGACGTCACCGCCATCGACCTGGCCCCGGAGCTGGTGAAGGTCGCGCGCCTGCATGCGCTGGAAAGCGGCGCCAAGGTCGACTACCGCGTGCAGGCCGCCGAGGATCTGGCCGCCGAGCAGCCGGGCAGTTTCGATGTGGTCACCTGCATGGAAATGCTTGAGCACGTGCCCGACCCGGGCGCGATCATCGACGCCTGCAATCGCCTGCTGAAGCCGGGCGGCCACCTGTTCCTGTCGACCATCAACCGCACCGCCGCCGCGTTCGCGGTGGCGATCGTCGGCGCCGAGTACGTGGCGCGCCTGCTGCCCAAGGGCACGCACCACTACCAGGAATTCATCAAGCCGGCCGAGCTGGCGCGCTGGCTGCGCGAGGCTGATGTGCAGCTGGTGGATGTCAGTGGCATGGCTTACGAGCCGTGGCGCAACCATGCCCGCCTGAGCAGCCGCACCGACATCAACTATCTGGCCTACGCGGTCAAGCCGGCATGACCTCTGCACGCTTCCCGCGCGCGGTGCTGTTCGATCTGGATGGCACCTTGCTGGACAGCGCGCCGGACTTCGTCGCTACCTGCAACGCGATGCTGGCCGAACGTGGTCGTGCACCCATCGATCCGGCCGCACTGCGCCCGGTGGTGTCGAAGGGCTCGCGGGCGATGGTCTCGGCTGCCTTCCCGGAACTGGACGTCGCCGCACGTGACGCGCTGATCCCAGAATTCCTGCAGCGCTACGAAGCGCTGATCGGCCAGCACGCAGTGCTGTTCGACGGCGTGGCCGGCATGCTCGCCGCGCTGGATGAGGCCGGTACGGTGTGGGGCATCGTCACCAACAAGCCGGAGTACCTGGCGCGTCTGATCCTGCCGCAACATGGTTGGCAGCAGCGTTGCGCGGTGCTGGTCGGCGGTGACAGCCTGGCCGAGCGCAAGCCTCACCCGCTGCCGCTGCTGCACGCTGCGCAGGCCATTGGCGTTGCTGCCGAAGACTGCGTGTACGTGGGTGACGACGAGCGCGACATCATCGCCGCGCGGGCCGCGGCCATGCCGTCGGTGGCGGCGCTGTGGGGCTACCGCCTGCACAGCGACGATCCGCTGGCCTGGCAGGCCGACGTGCTGGTCGAGAACGCTGAACTTCTGCAACTGGCCAGTCTCTGGCCGACCCGGCCGGCAACCCCGGCCCAGCCGTAAGGAATGGTGTAGTGAGCAGTACCGCGCTGGACAGTTTCCTCGACAAGTGGCGCAGCCGTTGGCCGGAATGGTCGGTGGCCGCCCCGTTCGTGGCCGAATCGCAACGCGAGCTGGCCGTGGCGTGGTTTGCGCTGCTGCAGGAGTTCGACGACATGCTCAACACCAGCGGCGACCCGTTGCCGGCCGACGCCAAGCTGGCGTGGTGGGGCGAGGAGCTGCGCAGTTGGGCCGGGCATCGTTCGCGCCATCCGCTGGGCCGGCTGCTGGAGCCGGTGCGTGCGCCGTGGGCGCAGTTGGCCGAAGCGCTGCCGGATCTGGTTGAAGCACGCACCGTCGCGCCCGATGCAGCCGGCGCCGAGCGCGCGCTGGCCAACTACGCCGAGGCCGTAGCCGCAGTGGAGGCAACCTTGTTCGCGGACAAGCCGCGCACCGGTGCCGGTCGCGCGGTGCAGCTGCAGACCCTGGCCCAGCGCCTGCAGGATGCCGGCGTGGCCGGTGTGCCGCGCAGCCTGCTGGACGGTGATGCCAGCACCGCTGCGCAGCGCTGGGCGCAGCATCTGTTGAAGGGGTGGGGCACCCGCGTGCCCGGCCCGCGCCCGCGCCGCGTGTGGTCCAGCCTGGCACGTGCCCGTGTGGCCGCGCAGGCCGCAGGCAAGCCAATCGAAGCCACTCCGGTGCGCACCCTGCTGCGCGTGTGGTGGGCGGCGCGCGGCTGATCCCGCGCTCCGCCGGGCATGGCCCGGCGCTACCTCGCGCGGTTGATTGAATGCTGTCTGCAGAGCCGAGCCCATGCTCGGCTCATCTCTGCGCGACAGCAGCCGAGCGTGGGCTCGGCTCTACAACAGTGGCTCACCGCTGCACCGGGCGATGGGCGTTATTTGCGCTCCAGCACCAGCAGCGGGTCGATACGGGTCTCGAACCAGTTCATGCCCCAGTGCAGGTGCGGGCCGGTGGCACGGCCGGTGGCGCCGACGGCAGCGATCACCTGGCCCTGCTCCACACGGTCGCCGACTTTTACGTCGATGCGCGACAGGTGCAGGAAGTTGGAGCTGACCCCGAAACCGTGGTCGAGCAGCAGCGTGCCACCGGTCAGGTACAGGTCGGGGCCGGCGAAGGTGACGATGCCGGCGGCCGGTGCCTTTACCGGCGTGCCGGTCGGCACCGCGATGTCCATGCCGGAATGACCGGCACCGGGCTGGCCGTTGTACACCCTCGCATTGCCGAAGCGGCCGCTGATGCGGCCCTGGACCGGCCAGATGAAGGTCTGGGTGAAGTCGGTACGGTCGTCGTCGCGCGAACGTGCAGCGGTTACCTGCGCCTGTTCGCGCTTGATCCGCTCGGCGATCGCCGCCGGCGGATTCACCGTCTTCGGTGGCACCCCGTTGACCCGCTCGGTGGGCCAGTCGCGCGGCGTCACCGCGATGGTTGCGGTCTCGCTGCCACCATCGGGGCGTTGCACCTGCACGTGCAGCGGACCCTTCTCGTCGCGGCCGATGCCGAACACGACGCTGCCATAGCCGCTCACCCGCAGCTGGCGGCCGGCGTACTGCACGCGGCTGCCAGCGGGCACCTTGCCGATCACCAGCGCGCCCTGTGACGCACTGGCCGGGAACACCACGCGGCTGTCGATCAGGCTGCCGATGCCGTCCTGTGCCTGCGCCGACGGTGCGGTGAACAGGGGCGCGGCCAGCAGCAGCGCTCCGAACAGAAGTGCCGAACGCATCAGCGGTCGTAGGTCATGCGCTGGCCGGCGGGTTCGCCCACCAGCTTGCTGCCGTCCCACACCAGCTGGCCGTTGACCCAGGTGGAGGCGATGCGCGAGCGGAAAGTGGTGCCTTCAAACGGCGACCAGCCGCACTTGGACAGCACGTCCTCGCGCTTGACGGTGAACGGCACGTCCTCCACCAGCACCAGGTCGGCAAAGTAGCCCTCGCGCAGGAAGCCGCGTTCTTCCACGTCGAACAGCTGCGCCGGCGCATGTGCGAATTTCTGCACCACCTGCTCGCGGGTCAGCTTGCCTTCGTGCACCCGCTCCAGCGCGGCCACCAGTGCGTACTGCACCAGCGGCAGGCCCGACGGCGCCTGCGCGTAGGGCTTCTGCTTCTCTTCCCAGGTGTGCGGCGCGTGGTCGGTGGCCAGCACGTCCAGCACGTCATCGGCCAGTGCAGCGGTGATTGCCTCGCGGTCGGACACTTCCTTGATCGCCGGGTTGCACTTGATCAGGTTGCCCTTGGTCGCGTAGTCCGGGCGCGCGAAGTGCAGGAAGTGCACGCAGGTTTCGGCGGTGATCTGCTTGCGGCTGCCATCGGCGCGGATCAGCGGGCCCTTCTCGAACAGCGCCAGCTCGTCGGCGGTGGAGATGTGCAGCACATGCAGGCGGGTGCCGTGCTTGCGTGCCAGCGACATCGCCAGGCGGGTCGACTTGATGCACGCTTCGCGCGAACGGATGTCCGGGTGCATGTCCGGGGTCAGCGCATCACCGTACTTTTCCTGGAAGGCCTTCAGGTTGGCATCGATCATCGGCGTGTCTTCGCAGTGCGTGATGATCGGGGTCGGGCATTCGCGGAAGATCGCGTCCAGCGTTTCCGGGTTGTCGACCAGCATGTTGCCGGTCGAAGCACCCATGAACACCTTCACGCCCGGGGCCTTCTTCGGGTCCAGCGCACGGATCGCGTCCAGGTTGTCATTGCTGGCGCCGTGGTAGAAGCCGTAGTTGGCCCAGGCGCGGCCGCGCGCGAGCTCGTACTTGGCTTCCAGGATGGTCGAATCCAGCGTCGGCGGGTTGGTGTTGGGCATGTCCATGAAGCTGGTCAGGCCACCGGCCACGGCGGCCGCCGATTCGCTGGCGATGTCGCCCTTGTGGGTCAGGCCCGGTTCGCGGAAGTGCACCTGGTCATCGATCATGCCGGGCAGCAGCCAGCGCCCGGCCGCGTCCACCACCTGCTCGCCGTCGCGCGGCGCCAGCCCGTTGCCGATCTGCGCGATGCGGCCGTTCTCGATGCGCAGGTCGCCGTCGAAGGTGCGGCCTTCGTTGACCATGCGGGCATTGGTGATGAGGGTGGAGGACATGTCAATGTTTTCCTGTGCAACGGCAAGAGGGGGCGTTGGGGGACTCGGGCACGGGGTCGAAGCCGCCGGGATGGAACGGGTGGCAGCGGCCCAGCCTGCGCGCAGCCAGCCAGCTGCCGCGCAGCGGGCCGTGCCGCGAGATCGCGTCCATCGCGTATTCAGAACAGCTCGGCACGAAACGGCAGCGGGGCCCCAGCAAGGGGCTGATGAAGCGCTTGTAGAAGCGCAGCAAGGCGATGAGCAGGCGCGAGATCACCCAGTCATCTTATGCCAGTTGGCATGAAGGCCGCATTTGTGCAGGATGGGCCGTTGGTCGCATGTCGCCGATGGCCTGCGACCGGTACCAGCACCGTCGGGTGCTGGCCAGGTTCCGTACCGCGCAAGGCGGTCCGTGTTCGTCGGACTGCCCATTGGGCGCCTTGGCTCCAGGACTGAATGGGGCAGGGTGCCGAGGTTGCTGCTGCGGGTCGGGTAGGCTATAAAGGCCCGCTTTCCCGGGCCCCGGGGAATCCAAGGAAGAGCGTTTCGTGGCTGCTAAAAAAACTGCAAAGAAGGCCGCAACGGCCGCCAAGAAAACCGCCAAGCCTGTTGTGAAGAAGTTGGCGGCAAAGCCCGTTGCCAAGAAGCCGGCCAGCAAGCCGGCGACCAAGGCAGCGTCCTCGCAACCGGCGGCCAGGAAGGCCACCGCAAAGAAAACGCCGGTCAAGGCAACCAAGCCGGTGGCGAAGAAGGCCGCTGCGCCCGCCAAGGCCAAGCCAGCCGCTGCCAGCAAGAAGGCGCCGGCGAAGAAGACCGTCAGCAAGGCTGCGCCGGTGAAGAAAGCTGCCGCCAAGCCGGTGGCCAAGAAGGCCGCCGCCAAGCCGGCGCCGAAGGCGGTGGTGAAGAAGGCTGCAGCCAAGCCGGTCGCCAAGCCCGTAGCAAAGAAGGTCGCTGCGGCCAAGCCGGTCGCCACGCCTGCCGCTGTAAAGAAGGGTGCCAAGAATGTTGCCGCGCCGGCCGTAAAGCCGGCCCCGGCCCCAGTAGTGAAGTCCGCACCGAAGCCTGCTGCCAAGCCGGCTCCGGCCAAGCCTGTCCCGGCCAAGACCGTGGCAGTGGCAGCAGCCCAACCGGCCTCCAAGCCGGCCCCGGCCGCCGCTCCTGCCGCTTCGAAGGCCCCGCAATCCAAGAATCCCGTGCCCGTTTCGAAATCGCCTGCCAAAACCGCCGTGAAATCCGATTCCGCCCCGAAGACCGTGTCGCGCCCTGTCGGCAAGGTTGCCGTGGCCGTCGCCGCCCGCTCGGCTGCACCGGCCCCGCGCAGCAAGTACAAGGTGGTCGAGTACAAGACCGACGAGGCCACCGGCCGCCCGATCCTGCCGACTGGCTACAAGCCGTCCTCGGAAGAGGAATACATGAGCCCGCTGCAGCAGGAGTACTTCCGTCAGCGTCTGCAGAACTGGCGCGCGGACCTGGTGGAAGAGTCCAAGCAGACCATCGAGAATCTTCGTGAGGAAGTGCGTGACATCGGCGACGAAGCCGAGCGCGCGACCCGCGAGACCGAGAACTCGCTGGAGCTGCGTACCCGCGACCGCTACCGCAAGCTGATCGGCAAGATCGACAGCACCCTGAAGCGCCTGGAAGCGGGCGACTACGGTTACTGCGTCGACACCGGCGAAGAAATCGGCCTGGAGCGCCTCGAAGCGCGCCTGACCGCCGAGCGCACCATCGACGCCCAGGAGCGTTGGGAGCACCTGCAGAAGCAGCAGGGCGACTGATTCCTGCTCGTTGTATGGTCATGCGAAAAACCCGGCCTCGGCCGGGTTTTTTGTTGGGTTCGAGTTGGCTGTGTAGAGCAGCGCCTTCCGGGTATCGGGTGGAGCCTGCGGGTGGGTCCGGGCAGGACACGCTGCAAGTACATCCCTGTAAGCTCGGCCGCGGCATCCATGCCGCGGACGGTCCTGCCCGGACCCACCCGCAGGCTCTCGACGGTTTCCTGCGTGCGCGGCCGATGTAGAGCCGAGCCCACGCTCGGCTCAGGCCGAAGGCGCGGGCTTGGAGGGAGGATGAGAGCAAAGACCACCACTTCGCTCGCCGGGCATGGCCCGGCGCTACCGAAGCCTGCGTGCGCGGCTGCGGCTCTTGACTTGAGTCCGCCTTGTAGCGAGCCGAGCACCGCAGGGGAATCAGGGGCGAAGAGGCGCCGCTGTTTGAGCGCAGCGAGTTCGGCGCCGTCCCCTGATTCACCGAGGAGCACAGGGCACCGGCGCGCAGCGCCGGCTCGCGGATGGCGGAGCGTTTCTTTGGTTACTTTCTTTTCGCGAAAAGAAAGTGACACCCCGCCGCGGTCGCGGAAAAGGGCCGCCGGGCATGGCCCGGCGCTACCAATGCGTCGGCGCACGTAAAGCGGCTGTCGCGGAAACGACGAGCCGACGCTACTGCAGATCACGCAGATTCAATTTCCGCAATGTCGGGTTTTTCCACGCGGTGATCCCGGCCACGCTCAGCACCGCAAACCCACCCAGCACCACGGCCGGCACCAGGCCGAGCAGCTTCGCCATCGTGCCTGCATAGAACGCGCCCAGCTCGTTGGACGAACTGATGAAGATGCCGTTGATCGACGACACCCGGCCGCGCATCTCTTCCGGCGTGGCCAACTGCAGGATGGTCGATCGGATCACCACCGAGATGCCATCGAAGGCCCCGTAGAACAGCAGGATCAGCGCCGACAGCCAGAAGTGCTGCGACAGGCCGAAGCCGATCACGCACAGGCCGAAACCGGCCACCGCGAACAGCAGTACGCGGCCGGCATTGCGGTGCAGCGGGTGGCGGGCCAGCCACAGGCCCACGCACACCGAACCGAGCGCCGGCATCGCGCGCAGGACGCCCAGGCCTTCCGGACCGTGGTGCAGGATCTCGTGCAGGAAGGCCGGCAGCATCGCCACCACGCCGCCCAGCAGCACCGAGAACATGTCCAGCGCCATCGCCCCGACCATGATCCGGTTGCCGACCACGAAGCGCGCGCCTTCGGCGATGCTCTTGAAGATCGGCGCGGCGGGACCGGTGTGCACCGGTTCTTCCACCTTCAATGTAGCCAGGCAGGCCATCGCCACCAGCGCAAAGGCCGTAGCCACCGCGTAGGAGAGGCCCTTGCCGCCGAAGCCGACCAGCACGCCGCCCAGCGCCGGGCCGGCGACCATGCCGGCCTGGAACACCACCGCGCCGAGGCCTGCGCCGCGCGCGAACTGATCGCGGGCCAGCACGCGGGCGAACAGTGCGTTGTAGATAGGTGACAGGAAGGCGCGGACCATGCCGGTCAGGGCGATGGCTGCATAGATGGGCCACACGCCTTCAAACGGCAGCCAGCCCTTGGCCACGCTGGTCAGTACCAGCGCGGTGGCGATCAGCCCGGAACAGGCCGCCATGCCCAACCGACGCCGCGGCAGATGGTCGACCAGGTAGCCGGCGAATGGCGCCACGCAAAAGAACGGCAGCACCTCGGCCAGACCGATCAGGCCCAGCGAGAACGGATTGCGGGTGACTTCGTAGATGTGCCAGCCGACGGTGACTGCCACCACCTGGTAGGACAGCATCGCGAAGATGCGGTAGGCCAGCAGCTTGGCGAAGCCGGGCCGGGACAGCAGGCCCAGCGCGGTGTCCTCGGCTGTGGCAGGCTCGTTCACGACGGATCGCGCTGCAGCTGGGTCTGCGCGGTCTCGCGGATGAAGGCCAGCATCGCAGCCACACCATTGCTGCGGGTCGGAGACAGGTGGCGGGCCAGGCCGATGTCCTGGATATAGCTCGGTTCGGTGGCCAGGATCTCCCGCGCCGAGCGCCCGGAGTACACGCGCAGCGCCAGGAAGATCAGGCCGGAGACGATGGCCGAATCACTGATGGCATGGAAGCGCAGCGACTGCGCATTGCCTTCCGGCACGATCCAGACCATCGACTGGCAGCCGAGCAGGCGATGCTCTTCGGTCTTCCATTCTTCCGGGAAGGCCGGCAGCTTGCGGCCGAGGTCGATCAGGTACTGGTAGCGCTCGGACCAGTCGCCGAAGAAGCCGAATTCCTCGGCGATGGCGGTCTGGGCCTCGGCGGCGGTGGGTTCAAGCGGGAACGGGGAGTCGGTCACAACAGTCTCTACAGTGGGGGCGTGGCCGGCGGGCCGGCCACGGGGCAGGGCAGCAGGTCAGCCGCGCTTGCGCGACCAGCGCACGCCCTGCGGGGTGTCTTCCAGCACGATGCCTTCGGCGGCCAACTGGTCGCGGATGGCATCGGAACGGGCGAAGTCGCGCGCCTTCTTGGCCGCAGCGCGCTCGTCGATCAGGCCCTGGATACGGGCATCGTCGCCGTCAGCGCCCGCAGCGGTACCAAACCACTGCGCCGGATCGGCCTGCAGAAGGCCCAGCGCCAGGCCGGCACCGAGCAGCTCGGCCTTCAGGCGCGACTGTTCGGCCGGGTCCGTGGCACGACGCGCCTCGGCCGCGATGCGGGCCACTTCGGCCAGCGCCTGCGGGGTGTTGAGGTCGTCGTCGAGGGTCGCTTCGACCGTGGCCGGAATCACCGCGCTGGCCTCGACCGAGGCCAGTTCGCGCAGGGTGCCGTACAGGCGGTCCAGCGTACGCACCGACTGTTCGATCAGCGCATCGGACCAGTCCAGCGGTTGACGGTAGTGGGCCGACAGCAGGGCCAGGCGCAGTGCCTCCGGCGGATGCTGGCGAACCAGGTCATGCACGCGCTCGATGTTGCCCAGTGACTTGCTCATCTTGGCGCCGCCGAAGTTGAGCATGCCGTTGTGCAGCCAGTAGCGGGCGAAGATCCTGCCGCCATGCGCGCATTCGCTCTGCGCGATCTCGTTTTCATGGTGCGGGAACTGCAGGTCGACGCCGCCGGCATGGATGTCGATGGTCTCGCCCAGGTGGGCGGCGGCCATCGCCGAGCATTCGATGTGCCAGCCCGGGCGGCCACGGCCCCAGGGCGATTCCCAGCCGGGCAGGTCGTCGCTGGATGGCTTCCACAGCACGAAATCGCCCGGATCACGCTTGTAGGGGGCGACATCGACGCGGGCGCCAGCCAGCATCTCTTCCGGATCACGGCGCGAGAGCTTGCCGTAGCCTTCAAAGCTGGCCACCGCAAACAGCACGTGGCCTTCGGCGGCATAGGCATGACCACTGGCGATCAACTGCTCGATCATGGTGATGATCTGCGGCATGTGCGCGGTCACTTCCGGTTCGATGTCAGGCGGCACCACGCCCAGCGCGGCCATGTCTTCACGGTAGGCGGCGGCGAACCTGTCGGTGATGGTGCTGATCGGCACCCCCTGCTCGCGCGCGGCGGTGTTGATCTTGTCGTCCACGTCGGTGATGTTGCGGGCGTAGCGCAGTGCGCCGAAACGCCGCCGCAGCAGGTCGGCCAGCACCCCGAACACCACCGGGCCACGGGCGTTGCCGATGTGCACGTAGTTGTAGACCGTGGGGCCGCACACATACAGGGTCGGACAGGCCGGGTCGAGCGGGGTGAACGGTTCGAGCTGGCGAGTCAGGTTGTTGTGCAGGCGCAGGGTCATGGGGCTGTGGCTGGGGGACAAGTCTGTGATTTTAGAACGTGTCGCTCCCTTTGGGGGCGCTGGTTGCCACCGGTGGACGCCGGAGGGAGCCAGGGTGGGGTGGGCAGGAGCGGCGTGGACGGGTAATGTTCAGCCCCTTGCGCTCGCCACTGCCTACACTATCGCCGTGTCCTTGCTCCCGTCGCCACTGAAATCCACCGCATTGCTGACCCTGGCCTGCCTGTCGGCGCTGCCCGCCGTGGTGCTGGCGCAGGAGGCCGAGCCCCGCAACCGGGTGGTGATCGTGGAGAACGTGAAGTTCGACTACGCCCAGGTACTGAACGTCGAGCCGGTATTCCAGACCCTGCGCGCGACCCGTACCGAGGAGCATTGCGAGCCGGTGTCGACCCGCACCCTGGCCCCGGTCAACGTGACCGGCGAGGAGCCGGTCGAGGACAAGGGCCGGATCAGCCGTTTCTGGGACTCGGTGCGCTCGATATTCAAGCGCAGCGACGAGGAGCCCTCCGAAGAGGCCGGCCCCGAAACGCCGGCCCCGGCGCCTGCCAACAATGGCCCGATGCTGACCCGTGACTGCCGCATCGTGCCGGTGGGGCGTGAATTCCGCCGGCCCATCGCCTACGACGTGGACTACGTCTACAAGGGCACCAAGTATCGGTCGCGGCTGCCGGAAGACCCGGGCAACCGGCTCAAGATCCGGGTGTCGATCACCCCCTGGGTCGGTCCTGAGCAGGGCGCCGCCGGCAATCCCTGATTCTGCGACCCCGGCCCCTTGCGCCGGTCACGGCCGCATGCAAAGATATTCGGCCATGAAGCTCACCGACTTCCAGCACGACAGCAGCGCAGCCCGACAGGCGTCGGGCATGACCTCGCGTGCGCGTCGACCGGAACCCCACATTCTCGCTGGGTAACCGGAGCTTTTTGCTGTTCGTCCGAAAAAAAACCCAGCCCGCCGGCTGGGTTTTTTCGTTTCCGCGTTCTGAAAGCTGCAACTGCAACCTTTTCGTTTCACCTTTGCTTCCTGTTTTCCCTTCCACCGCGTCGAACCCGGCGCCGCCACGCAAGGAAAGAAGATGTCCCCCAAGCACTTCCTGAACACCCAGGACTGGAGCCGCAGCGATCTCGACGCATTGCTGACCCAGGCCGCGCTGTTCAAGCGCAACAAGCTCGGCGACCAGCTCAAGGGCAAGTCGATCGCGCTGGTGTTCTTCAACCCGTCCATGCGCACCCGCACCAGCTTCGAACTGGGCGCGTTCCAGCTCGGCGCCCATGCGGTGGTGCTGCAGCCGGGCAAGGATGCGTGGCCGATCGAGTTCAACCTCGGCACGGTGATGGACGGCGATACCGAGGAACACATCGCGGAAGTGGCCAAGGTGCTGGGCCGTTACTGCGACATCATCGCCGTGCGTGCGTTCCCGAAGTTCCAGGACTGGGCGTACGACCGCCAGGACATCGTCCTCAACAGCTTCGCCAGGTATTCGCCGGTGCCGGTCATCAACATGGAGACCATCACCCACCCGTGCCAGGAGCTGGCCCACATCATGGCGCTGCAGGAGCACTTCGGCACCCAGGACCTGCGTGGCAAGAAGTACGTGCTGACCTGGACCTACCACCCCAAGCCGCTCAACACCGCCGTGGCCAACTCGGCGCTGACCATCGCCACCCGCATGGGCATGGACGTGACACTGCTTTGCCCGACCGCCGACTACATCCTCGACGAGCGCTACATGGGCTGGGCCGAGCAGAACGTGGCCGAGAGCGGTGGTTCGCTGAAGATCAGCCATGATCTCGACAGCGCCTACGCCGGCGCCGACGTGGTTTACGCCAAGAGCTGGGGAGCGCTGCCGTTCTTCGGCAACTGGGAACCGGAAAAGCCGATCCGCGACCAGTTCAAGCACTTCATCGTCGACGAACGCAAGATGGCGCTGACCAACAACGGTGTGTTCAGCCACTGCCTGCCGCTGCGTCGCAACGTGAAGGCCACCGATGCGGTGATGGATTCGCCGCAGTGCATCGCCATCAACGAAGCCGAGAACCGCCTGCACGTGCAGAAGGCGATCATGGCCGCGGTTGCCGGGCGCTGATTTTTTCCGATTCAATCATTTCCGCCGGGCACGGCCCGGCGCTACCAGGACATACCCTCCCCATGAGCAATAAAGACGTCGTTCTCGCCTTCTCCGGCGGCCTGGATACCAGCTTCTGCGTGCCCTACCTGCAGGAGCGTGGCTACAACGTGCACACCGTGTTCGCCGACACCGGCGGCGTGGATGATGAAGAGCGCGATTTCATCGAGAAGCGTGCCGCCGAGCTGGGCGTGACCAGCCATGTCACTGTGAACGGTGGCCCGGCGATCTGGGAAGGCTTCGTCAAGCCGTTCGTGTGGGCCGGCGAAGGCTACCAGGGCCAGTACCCGCTGCTGGTGTCGGACCGCTACCTGATCGTGGATGCCGCGCTGAAGCGTGCCGCCGAACTGGGCACCAACATCATCGCCCACGGCTGCACCGGCATGGGCAATGACCAGGTCCGCTTCGACCTGGCCGTGAAGGCGCTGGGTGACTACCAGATCATCGCGCCGATCCGCGAGATCCAGAAGGAACACACCCAGACCCGTGCCTACGAGCAGAAATACCTGGAAGAGCGCGGCTTCGGCGTGCGCGCCAAGCAGCAGGCCTACACCATCAACGAGAACCTGCTGGGCGTGACCATGTCCGGTGGCGAGATCGACCGTTGGGAAACCCCGGGCGAAGGTGCGCGTGGCTGGTGCTCGCCGCGCAGCGAATGGCCGGAACAAGCGCTGACCGTCACCCTGAAGTTCATTGAAGGCGAAGCGGTTGAACTGAACGGCAAGGCGCTGCCGGGCGACCAGATCCTGGCCCAGCTCAACAAGCTGTTCGCCCCGTATGGCGTCGGTCGCGGCGTCTACACCGGCGACACCGTGATCGGCCTGAAGGGCCGCATCGTGTTCGAGGCCCCGGGCCTGGTCTCGCTGCTGGCCGCACACCGCGCGCTGGAAGATGCGGTGCTGACCAAGCAGCAGAACCGCTTCAAGCCGGACGTGGCGCGCAAGTGGGTGGAGCTGGTGTACGAAGGCTTCTACCACGACCCGCTGAAGACCGACATCGAAGCCTTCCTGAAGTCCTCGCAGGCCAAGGTCAACGGTGAAGTGGTGCTGGAAACCCGTGGTGGCCGCGTCGATGCGGTGGCCGTGAAGTCGCCGCACCTGCTCAACACCAAGGGTGCCACCTACGCGCAGTCGGCCGACTGGGGCGTGGAGGAGGCTGAAGGCTTCATCAAGCTGTTCGGTATGAGCTCGACGCTTTACGCGCAAGTCAATCGCTGAGCGATTGAATTGCGCGCGCGTCTCCCGCGCATTCCACCTTAACCCTGCGCCGTTGGCGCGCCCCCTTCAACAAGAAGGGGGCTCTCCACCAGACGCATCACGGTAGCGCCGGGCCATGCCCGGCGGAATTCCACAGGATCTTTGTTTCATGCTTGAACAGACGCTCGATCACCTGCAGGTCCTGGTGTCCTTCGACACCCGCAACCCGCCGCGCGCGATCACCACCGGTGGCATCTTCGATTACCTGCGCGCGAACCTGCCCGGCTTCAACGTCGAGGTGATCGACCACGGCGCCGGTGCGGTCAGCCTGTACGCCGTGCGCGGGACGCCGAAGTACCTGTTCAACGTACATCTTGATACCGTGCCCGATTCGCCGCACTGGAGCGCCGACCCGCACGTGATGCGCCGCCTGGACGACCGCGTGGTCGGTCTGGGCGTGTGTGACATCAAGGGCGCGGCCGCCGCACTGGTGGCCGCAGCCAATGCCAGCGACGGTGACGCGGCCTTCCTGTTCTCCAGCGATGAAGAAGCCAACGATCCGCGCTGCATCGCCGCGTTCCTGGCCCGTGGCCTGCCGTATGAAGCGGTGCTGGTGGCCGAGCCGACCATGAGCGAAGCGGTGCTGGCGCATCGCGGCATCAGCTCGGTGCTGATGCAGTTCGCCGGTCGTGCCGGGCACGCCTCGGGCAAGCAGGATGCGGCTGCCAGCGCGCTGCACCAGGCGATGCGCTGGGGCAACCGCGCGCTGGACCATGTGGAATCGCTGGCTTCGGCGCGCTTCGGTGGGCTGACGGGCCTGCGCTTCAACATCGGTCGCGTCGAAGGCGGGATCAAGGCCAACATGATCGCGCCCGCTGCCGAAGTGCGCTTCGGTTTCCGGCCGCTGCCGTCGATGAACATCGACGCGTTGCTGGCCACCTTCGCCGGGTTCGCCGAGCCGGAAGCGGCGGTATTCACCGAGACCTTCCGTGGCCCCAGCCTGCCGGCCGGCGACATCGCCGAAGCCGAGAACCGCCGCCTGCTGGCACGTGACGTGGCCGACGCGCTTGAGCTGCCGATCGGCAACGCCGTGGACTTCTGGACCGAGGCCTCGCTGTTCTCCGCCGCCGGTTACACCACCCTGGTGTTTGGTCCGGGCGATATTGCCCAGGCCCACACCGCCGATGAGTTCGTGACGCTGGACCAGCTGCAGCGCTACACCGACGCCGTGCACCGCATCATCGCCGCCGGCGCCTGATTCTTCCCTTTCCGACGAAACCGAAATGTCTCCTGCCCTCCAGCCCCACCGCCAGACCCGCCAGACCATCGTGCGCCTGCTTTCCAGCATGGCCAGCGCGAAGGAGATCAGCCAGTACCTCAAGCGCTTTTCGCAGCTGGATGCCAAGCGCTTCGCCGTGGTCAAGGTCGGCGGCGCGGTGCTGCGCGACGATCTCGACGCGCTGACCTCTTCGCTGTCGTTCCTGCAGGAAGTCGGGCTGACCCCGATCGTGCTGCACGGCGCCGGCCCGCAGTTGGATGCCGAGCTGTCGGCGGCCGGCATCGACAAGCAGACCGTGAACGGCCTGCGCGTGACTTCGCCGGAAGCACTGGCGATCGTGCGCCGGGTGTTCCAGCAGTCCAACCTGCGCCTGGTCGAGGCGCTGCAGCAGAACGGCGCGCGCGCCACCTCCATCACCGGTGGCGTGTTCGAGGCCGAGTACCTGGACGTGGATACCTACGGCCTGGTCGGCGAGGTGAAGAAGGTCAACCTGGCGCCGATCGAGGCCAGCCTGCGTGCGGGCTCGATCCCGGTCATCACCAGCCTGGGTGAAACCGCCGGTGGCCAGATCCTCAACGTCAACGCCGACTTCGCCGCCAACGAGCTGGTGCAGGAACTGCAGCCGTACAAGATCATCTTCCTGACCGGCACCGGCGGCCTGCTGGACGAGGCGGGCAACGTGATCGATTCGATCAACCTGTCCACCGAGTACGACCACCTGATCGCGCAGCCGTGGATCCACGGCGGCATGAAGGTGAAGATCGAACAGATCAAGGATCTGCTCGATCGCCTGCCGCTGGAATCGTCGGTGTCGATCACCCGCCCGGCCGACCTGGCCAAGGAACTGTTCACCCACAAGGGCTCGGGCACGCTGGTGCGCAAGGGCGAAAAAGTGCTGCGCGCCACCGCCTGGAACGAACTGGACCTGCCGCGCCTGAAGGGCCTGATCGAATCCAGCTTCGGCCGCACCCTGGTGCCGGACTATTTCCAGAAGACCAGGCTGCTGCGCGCCTACGTCAGCGAGAACTACCGCACCGCGGTCATCCTCACCGACGAGGCCGAAGGCGTGTACCTGGACAAGTTCGCCGTGCTCGACGACGCACAGGGCGAAGGCCTCGGCCGTGCGGTCTGGAACGTGATGCTGGAAGAAACGCCGCAGCTGTTCTGGCGCTCGCGCCATGGCAACCCGATCAATCACTTCTACTACGCCGAGTCCGATGGCTGCTACAAGCAGGATCAGTGGAAGGTATTCTGGTTCGGTGCCGATGGCATCGACCGGATCAAGACCTATGTCGATCATTGCGCGCAGCGCACCCCGAGCCTGCAGGGCTGAGCAATGAGCAACCTCGATGCTTGGAACACGGTTCCTACCCTGCGCGGCCAGCACGTAACCCTGCAGCCGCTGCAGATGGAGCACGTGCCCGGCCTGCGCGATGCGCTTGAAGGCAGCGGCCTGGACCAGCTCTGGTACACCCAGGTGCCATCGCCGGAACAGGCCGAGGCCTATGTGCGGGCCGCGTTGCAGGCGCAGAGCGAAGGCAAGGTGCTGCCGTTCGTGATCCGTGATGCGGCGGGTGACATCATCGGCAGCACGCGCTTCTACGACATGGATGCCAGCGTGCCCAGGCTCAGCCTCGGCTACACCTGGTACACGCCGCGCGTGCAGCGCACCGGCGCCAACACCGAAGCCAAGCTGTTGCTGCTGCAGCACGCCTTCGAGGCCATGGGCTGCATCAGCGTGGTACTGGAAACCAGCTGGTTCAACGTCACCTCGCGCACCGCCATCGCGCGCTTGGGCGCCAAGCAGGATGGCGTGCTGCGCAACCACAAGCGGCATGCCGATGGCACGCCGCGCGATACCGTCATCTTCTCCATCATCGATGCGGAATGGCAGGGCGTGAAGCGCCACCTGCAGTACCGCCTGGACAGCCACGCATGAACGATTCGACCTTTACCCTTGGCATCGTCGGTGCCCGCGGCCATACCGGCGCCGAGCTGATCAAGCTGGTGGCCGCCCATCCGCGGCTGGAACTGGCTTTCGTCTCCTCGCGCGAGCGCGCCGGGCAGCGCCTGTCCGACCATCACCCGGAATTCCAGGGCGATCTGCAGTACGAGAACCTGGACGCCGACGCGGTGGCGGCCAAGGGCGTGGATGCGGTGATCCTGGCCCTGCCCAACGGCCTGGCCGCGCCGTTCGTGGCCGCGCTGGAGGCGGAGAAGGCGGACACCGTCATCGTCGACCTCTCGGCCGACTACCGCTTCGACAACAGCTGGTATTACGGCCTGCCGGAGCTGACCCGTGGCCGCTACAACGGCCAGAAGCACATCAGCAACCCGGGCTGTTATGCCACCGCCATGCAGCTGGCGGTGCATCCGCTGCTGGACCTGCTGGCCGGTCCGCCGCAGTGCTTCGGTGTCTCCGGCTACTCCGGTGCCGGTACCACGCCGTCGGACAAGAACAACGTCGAACTGCTGGCCGACAACCTGATGCCCTACGCGCTGACCAACCACGTGCACGAGCGCGAAGTGTCCGTGCAGCTGGGCGTGGCGGTCGAATTCATGCCGCACGTCGCGCCGCATTTCCGTGGCATCACGCTCACCGCCAATCTTTGGCTGAACCGGGTGCAGACCCGCGAGCAGATCGTCGAGCGCTTCCAGCAGGCCTATGCCGGCGAACCCCTGATCGACGTGGTGGATGAAGCGCCGTGGGTCAGCCGCATTGCCGGTCGCCACGGTGCCCAGGTCGGTGGCTTCACCCTGGCCCCGGGCGGCAAGCGGGTCGTGGTGGTGGCGACCCTGGACAACCTGCTGAAGGGCGCGGCCACCCAGGCCATGCAGAACCTCAACCTCGCGCTTGGCATCGACGAACTGACGTCGATCCCGCACTGAATACGCATTCCGGAGCCCCCATGGCAGACCTTCTTTGGCAGAAGCCCGGCGTCGCCGTCGACGCCCAGATCCAGACCTTCCTCGCCGGCGACGACGTGATCCTCGACCGCGAGTTCTTCCTGCATGACATCGCTGCCAGCGCCGCACATGCACAAGGCCTGCAGCACATCGGCATCCTCAGTGCCGACGAGCTGGACGGCCTGCTGCGCGAACTGGAGATCCTGGCGCAGGATTTCCGCGAAGGCCGCTTCGTGCTCGATACCCAGTATGAGGATGGCCACTCGGCGATCGAAGCGCGCCTGACCGAACGCCTCGGCGATGCCGGCCGCAAGATCCACACCGGCCGCAGCCGCAACGACCAGATCCTGGTCGCCACCCGCCTCTGGCTGAAGGAGAAGCTGCAGCGCGTGGCACAGCTCAGCGCCGAAGCGGCCAAGGTTGCGCTGGACCGCGCACAGGCCGAGAAGGACCTGCCGATTCCCGGCTACACCCACATCCAGCGCGCCGTAGTGTCCTCGGCCGGCATGTGGTGGGCGGGCTGGGCCGAGGCCTTCATCGACAACGCCATCCGCGCCCGCGATACCCATGCGCTGGTCGACGCCAATCCGTTGGGTACCGCTGCCGGCTACGGCGTGAACCTGCCGCTGGACCGCGAGCACACCACGGCGGCGCTCGGCTTCGCGCGCATGCAGATCTCGCCGATCTATGCGCAGCTGTCGCGTGGCAAGTTCGAGCTGGCTGCACTGGAAGCGCTCGGTGGCGCCACGCTGGACCTGCGCCGCATTGCCTGGGACCTGTCACTGTTCACCAGCGCCGAGTTCGGCTTCGTCGCGCTGCCGGCGCAGTACACCACCGGCAGTTCGATCATGCCCAACAAGCGCAATCCGGATGTGATCGAGCTGATGCGTGCCACCCACGCCAGCGTCGCCGCCGCGCGCACCGAGATCGAGCAGCTGCTGTCGCTGCCGTCCGGCTACCATCGCGACCTGCAGTCGTCCAAGGGGGCCATCTTCCACGGCTTCGGCCGTGGCCTGGCCGCGCTGGAACTGCTGCCGGCGCTGCTGGCCAATCTGGAATGGCGTGACGACAAGCTGCGTGCGGCCATCGATTCGGGCATGTATGCCACCGACGTGGCGGTGGAAGCGGCCGTGGCCGGCGTGCCGTTCCGTGAGGCCTACAAGGCCGCAGCTGCCGGTGCCGACAGTGCAGGGCAGGGGCGTACCCCGGAAGGCAGCCTCGCCGCGCGCGTGTCGCCGGGTTCGGCCGCCGACCTGCGCCTGGACGAACTGCGCGCGCGCTGGCAGGCGCTGTCCTGATGGCGGGCACTGTCTACCTGGTGATGGCGATGCGCCGGCCGGACTTCAACGATGCAGCGGTGCAGCCGCACCGCGATTTCCTCGATGCGTTGCAGGCGCAGGGCAAGCTGCAGCTGACTGGTGGTTTCGCCGACGGCAGTGGTGGCGCCTATGTGCTGTGCAACGTGGACAGCCTGGCGCAGGCGCAGGCCATCGTCGCCACCGATCCGCTGGTGACGATGCATGCCTCCGACCTGACCGTGCACGAATGGAACACCCGCTGAGGCCCTGACTGATGACTCTGCATGCCAGCCACGTCGCTTCGCCGTTCCCGGAACAGGCGCTGCCGCCGTGGCGGCGTGCGGTGCTGAAAGTGGGCAGCAGCCTGCTCGCCGCCGATGGCGGCGGCCTGTCGCCCCGCCACGCGCTGGGCCTGGCACAGTTCGTTTCTGCCAATGTACTGGCCGGACGTGAGGTGGTGATCGTGTCGTCCGGTGCGGTTGCGGCCGGGCGCGCGATCCTGCCGCGGGCCGATGAGCCCGGTGCGGCGATGGCGGCGCGCCAGGCGCTGGCCGCGCTCGGCCAGGCCCAACTGATCGGGCTCTGGCAGCGCTTCTTCGAGCGTCCGGTGGCGCAGGTGTTGCTGACCCATGACGACCTGCGCAACCGTCGCCGCTACCTCAACGCACGCGCTACGCTCAACGAACTGCTGCGGCTGGGAGCATTACCGGTGGTCAACGAGAACGACACCGTGTCGGTGGACGAGCTCAAGCTTGGCGACAACGACAACCTGGCGGCGACGGTGGCGGCGCTGGTCGATGCCGATGCACTGTTCATCGCCACCGATATCGACGGCCTGTACAGTGCCGACCCGCGCACCGTGGCCGACGCGCGGCCGTTGCACGACGTACCGGAATTGAGTGACGAGGTGCTGGCGATGGCCGGTGGCGCCGGCTCACGGGCTGGTACCGGCGGCATGCGGACCAAGCTGGAGGCGGCGGCGAAGGCCGGGCGCCTTGGCATCGAAACCTATCTGTTCAACGGCCGCAGCGGTGACGTGGTGCGCGCGCTGGCGCAGGACCGCCTGTTCGGCACCCGCATTCACGCTGCGCGCAGCCGCGAGGCGGCACGCAAGCACTGGCTGCGGCACGCGCCGCTGGTCGAGGGTGCGATCGTGATCGATGCCGGCGCGGCGCAGGCGATGCGCGAGAAGGGCGCCTCGCTGCTGCCCGGCGGCATCACCGGCGCGGAGGGCATGTTCCGCCGTGGCGACATGGTGCAGGTGTGCTGGAACGCGCCACAGGGCCGCGTCTGCGTGGCGCGCGGAGTCAGCCAGTACGCGGCCGATGATGTGCGCCGGATCGCCGGCCGCCATTCGCGCGACATCGAGGCCGTGCTGGGCTACAACTACGGCGGTAGCGTCGTCCATCGAGACGACCTGGTGCTGCCATGACCGGATTGAAGGACTCGCCGATGAGCGACATCGAAGCGCAGGCGCGTGCCTGCCGTGACGCGGCCCAGACCGTTGCCGGCCTCGACAGTGCGACGCGCCGCACGCTGCTGCTGGCGATGGCCCAGGCACTGGAAGTGAATGCCGGGCTGATCCTGGCCGGTAATGCGCGCGACCTTGCCGCTGCGCGCGAGAAAGGCATTGGCAGTGCCATGCTCGACCGCCTGGCGCTGGACCCGGCACGCCTGTTCGCGATGGCCGAAGCCGTGCGAGAGGTCGCCGCGCTGCCCGATCCCGTCGGCCAGATCACCCGCGACGATGTGCGTCCAAACGGCATCCGCGTGCAGAAGGTGCGCGTGCCGCTGGGCGTGATCGCGATGATCTACGAGGCGCGCCCGAACGTGACCGCCGAAGCGGCCGCGCTGTGCCTGAAGGCCGGCAATGGCGTGATCCTGCGCGGTGGTTCCGAAGCGATCCACTCCAACACCGCCATCGCCCAGGCGCTGGCCGGCGCCCTGCAGGCCAATGGCGTACCGGCGGCGGCAGTGACCGTGCTGACCGACCTGCGCCGCGAAGCAATGCTGGAACTGCTGCAGCTGCATGAACTGATCGATCTGGCGATTCCGCGCGGCGGCGAAGGCCTGATCCGCTTCGTTGCCGAGCATGCGCGGGTGCCGGTGATCAAGCACTACAAGGGTGTCTGCCACCTGTTCGTGGATGCCAGCGCCGACCTCGGCAAAGCCATCGACCTTCTGGTGGACGGCAAGTGCAGCCGTCCGTCGGCCTGCAACTCGCTGGAAACCCTGCTGGTGCATCGTGATGTGGCCGAAGCCTTCCTGCCGCGCGTGGCGCAGGCGCTCGGTGAGCGTGGCGTGGAGCTGCGCGCCGACACGAACGCGCAGCCGCTGCTGCCGGGCAGCACCGCCGCCAGCGAAGACGACTACGCTGCCGAGTTCCTCGACCTGGTGCTGGCCGTGCGCGTGGTTGATGACCTCGAGGCGGCCATCGCGCACATCCGTGCCTATACCTCCGACCATACCGAAGTGATCGCCACCGAAGACGCCGGCCATGCCGAGCGCTTCGTCACCGCGCTGCGCTCGGCGGTAGTGATGGTCAATGCCTCGTCGCGCTTCTCCGACGGTGGCCAGCTGGGCCTGGGCAGCGAGATCGGCATTTCCACCACGCGCCTGCATGCGTACGGCCCAATGGGCCTGGAAGCACTCACCGTCGAACGATTTGTCGTGCGCGGCGAAGGGCAGACGCGCAAGTAGATCCACGCGATGCGCGGATGCACTTCGCGGTAGACCCCGGTGCCGACCAAGGTCGGCGCCCACCAGGCCCAAGCGCCGACCAGGATCGGCAGCTACCAAAGCAAGCGCCGACCCGGGTCGGCGACTACCGGGGCGTCACACCACCTCGCGGCGGATACCGATCGGCCGCGCGTGATCGTCCATGTGCAGCGTGGCGGCCTTGCAGCCCAGCAGGCGCTCGGCAAGGCCGGTGCTGGCACCCAGATCGGCCGCGACTTCATTGAGGCTGGCCAGTGGTCGCGGCAGGCGTCGCTCGTGGCCACGGAAGCGCGCGCGGTTGTACTCGGCCCAGCCGATCAGCAGCACGCTGGCACACAGCAGCATCAGCGGCAGTGCCACCAGCACATAGGGGTCGAAGTGGCTTTGCCGTTCGTACAGCTGCTGCCAGGCCAGCTGGCCGCCGATCAGCCACGAGAACAGGGTCACCAACGGTGCCCACAGGTAGAAGTAGAACCCCCAGAACGCGAGGGTGACGAAGCCCCAGGCGGTGCGCTGGAAGCGTGGTTGGCGATGCGGCTTGCGGATCATCCGCGAGTCGAAGCGGTTGGACGGGCGTTGTGCGTTCATCGGATCCCCCGATCGGGACTGGTCCAGGTGGCGCGCTTGCTGCGACGGCGCAGCAGGGTCTTCGGCAACGCCACCAGGGTGGTGGAAAGACTGATCAGCCAGTACGCCATCGGGTACCAGATGACCCAGAAGTAGTTGCGTCCAATCTGTGTTTCGTAACGACGGTCGATGATCAGGCTGCTGGCGAACTGCATCAGGCAGACCAGGGCCAGGATCACGCCATGCCATTGCGGCAGCAGGCTGGCGATGTACAGCTGCGGCGGCATGTCGATGAGTTTGCCCAGCACCCACAGCACCACGATGAACAACATGGTGTAGGCCCAGATAACGCTCAGCACGTACTCCAGCAGTACGCCCCACATGCGCCGCTCCTTCCAGTGCAGCAGTGAACGCGCATGCCGCAGCATCACTTCCACGCCACCCTGCGCCCAGCGCAGCCGTTGCCGCCACAGGCCCTTCAGCGTTTCCGGCATCAGGATGAAGCACAGCGCGTTGGGTTCGTAGCGGATGTCCCAATGCGCCCGCTGCAGGCGCCAGCTGATGTCGATGTCCTCGGTCACCATGTCGTCCGACCACCAGCCGACCTGGTGCAGGGCGGTGCGGCGAAAGCCTGCGATCACTCCGGAGATGGTGAAGATGCGCCCGTACACGCGCTGCGCGCGCTTGATCATGCCGATGATCGAGGAGAATTCGGCCACCTGCAGGCGTCCAAGCAGGGTGGAACGGTTGCGGATGCGCGGGTTGCCGGTGACCGCACCGACGCGGTTGCCGCTGACCAGGTGCCAGACCATCCAGTGCAGGGCGTGTTCCTCCAGCATGGCATCGCCATCGATGCACACCAGGTACTCCGAGCGGGCCGCCAGCGCACCCATGCGCAGCGCGTTGGCCTTGCCGAGGTTGCGGTCAAGGTGCAGCACGCGCAGCCGCGGATGCTTCGCCGCCAGCACGTCGAGCCGGGCGCCGGTGTCATCACTGCTGCCATCGTCGATGGCGATCACCTCGTAGTCGGCCGGATAGCGCTGTGCCAGCGCCGCGCCGAGCGTGTCGTCGAGGTTCGCGGACTCGTTGTGGCAGGGAATCAACAGGCTCGCGAACGGTGGATCGACCATCAGCGGCGGGTCGTTGCGTGGGCGCGAATGGCGTTCGCGCCGGAAGTAGTAATACAGGCCGCCCGACATCCAGAAGAACGCCATCACCATCGGGTAGTAGAAGGCGAACTGGAACAGGACCTGCAGCAGCGGATGCATGTCCATGTCACTTCTCCGGGTACGGGAAGTTGCCGGCGGACATCGCCGCGCGGGCATCATGGGTGGAAGGCTGGCCGGCGATGAAGTCATCCGGGTACCAGGCGAAGTGGTGCACGCCCTGCGCCTGCAGCTGGCGGATCTGCGCGCGCAGCCGCTCGGCGGGAATCGGTTGCCCGCTGCGCCAATCGACGGTCTGCAGTTCGAACAGGGTGTGCTGCAACTGGGGATCGTGCGCGCGCACCGCGGCCAGCAGCTGGTCGAGCCAGCGTTCCGGATGCCTGCTGCCTTCCATCCACGGCATCGCCATCAGTGCGGTCTGGTCGTAGGCCTTGTTGAACAGGTCCAGGCGCTGCGCGAACCAGGCCTCGCTCTGCGGACGCAGCACCGGCTCCGCGTACAGGTTGCGCACCGTGGCCAGCTTCGGCCGCCAACGCTGCGCACTGTCGCGCAGGGCCAGGGTGAAGTCGATCAGCGCCCGGGTGCGAGCGCTGCCATCGTCGCCGGCCGCCAGCGTCGGCAGTTCTGTGTCGCGTAGATAGCCATCGTCATGGAAGAGCAGGCCTTCGAAGTACGAGTTGACCGCCAAGTCCTCGTAGATGTCGAGCATGATCTGGCGGGCCTTCGGATTGGTGAAGTCCAGCCGGTACATGCCATCGGGATCGCCGTTGCGGATCGCCAGTGCCTTGCGCTGCACGGGTTCGGGCAGCTCGAAGCCGAGCACCGGCAGCCATGCGTAGACCTTCACCCCCGCGCGCGACTTCAGCTGCCAGGCGACCCGGCTGAACAGGTCCGCACGCATCGGCATGTGCCGGTTGGGGAAGTACAGTGCATCGGCGGTGTTGTTACCGTCGGGATCGGCGAAGGCCTGCAGGTAGACGTGGGTGGGCGAGATGCGTTTGACCCGCTCGACCAGCACATCGAGGTTGCGTGCCTGCTGCGCCGGGTCTGCGTCGTAGACATCATCCAGGTCGATCTGCAGGGCACGGATGCCATCGAGCGCGACATCGCGGCGCAGCTCGTAGGCCAGGCCCTCCACGGTCGGGTTGTCGCTGACCAGGAAGCGCGCCAGCCCATGCAGGTCGCTGGTCACTGGCGTGCTGCGGCCTTCCAGATCGAAGGACACCGGCATGCCCAGCTGTTCGGCGATGTCGTTGCTCAACTGGTTGTAGGCGGCGTACGGCCAGACAATGGCGCGCGGGCGCACGCCCAGATGCTGCTGGATGCGCTGCACGCTGCGGCCGAGATCGGCGCGCAGGCGCTGCTCGTACTGCGCCTCGCTCTCGTAGCTGCGCGTGGCCGGCCGGTAGATGCGGGTGACCACCGCTGGCGTCGAATTGCCCTGCGGATTGGCAAGCACTCCGTGGTGCAGGTCGTCGGTGTGGCTGGCCACTTCGATCAGGCCGCTGTCGTGCATCTGCTTCAGCTGCGCCCAGGTGACGAAGTCATCGCGGCCGAACGGGCGGTAGCCGTAGTCGATGGTGCGGCCCGGAGCCATGTCCACGTAATCGGTGATCACCGCCACCAGCGCCGGGTAGCGGTAGGCCTGCAGCAATGGGAAGGCCTTGTCGTAGATGCTGCGCAGGCCGTCATCGAAGGTCAGCAGCACAGGCTTGGGCGGCAGCGTGGCCCGCCCCTGCGAGGCATCGATCACCTGCGACAGCGAGACCGGGTGATAACCATGCGCGCCGAGCCAGTCCAGGTGTGCGGCGAAGTTCTGCGTGCTCACCGCATAGGTATCGGCATCGCCCTTGGCCGCGACCCGGTCGCGGATGTCGTGGTAGCTGAGGATCAGCAGGCCGTTGTCAGTGGCATCGAGATGCAGGGCCTGCTGCGCGAACGCCGGCGGCGTGGCGGCCAGCAGCAGGAGCACGATCAGTCGCAGGATGCGGGCCATGTCACTCTCCCCAGCGCAGTGCGGCTTCGAAGCCGATATGACGCTCGCGGTGGCCGTCGTAGACCGGCCGCGACCAGCGCACGCCGTACTCGAACACGCGGCCCTGGCCCAGCTGCCATTCGTGCATGTAGGACACCGAAGGGACCAGAGCGCTGCCGAAGCCGTCCTGCCAGTAGTCACCCAGCGAGACCGTCAGGCGGTGCCGGAAGTGGCGCTCGTAGTGCCGCCACAGCTGCTGGTCGATGCGCAGCCCGATCTCGACCATGCGGTCGCGCTTCGGGTTGAAGTAGGGCGTGTCGTCGCGGCTGCCCCGGCTGGTGTAGGCACTGGCCAGGCCGTCGATCAACCAGCGCGGGCGGGTCAGCAGGCGCTGTTCGATGCTGGTGCTGAACAGCTCGCGGTGGTTGCCGTCGTCGTAGCGGAAGCGGCTGGCGCCGAACATCCAGTGGGTCAGCTCGCTGCGCCGGTAGTCGACCTGCGCGCTCACGCTGTCAGCGGTGATGCCCGCCACGCGCGCCTGCATCGAGGCTTCCGGGTCATTGCGTGCGGCCACCAGCCCAGCATGCCAGTAATCGTTGAACTGCCAACCCACGCCGATGCGCAGGCCGGTATCGCCAATGTGGTCGTTGGCGCGCAGTACCGCCGCTTCCGCATCCAGCTGGCCGAAGCGGTAGCGTACGCCCGCGCCCAGCCACAGCGGGTCGATGCGCTGGTCCTGGAAGTCGACCGAGCGCCTGTCGGCCAAGGCGAACAACCGCCAGCGGTCGTCGAGCACCGGTGTCTGCACTTCGATGCCGTAGTGACGGTCGTTGTTGCCCAGCGGCGAGGTGCCGCCACCGCCGGAGCTGCGACCAATGTCGGTCCATGCCTTCAGCTGCCAACCGCGATGCGCCCGCCAGGCCTGGTCCATGCGTTCGACGGCGGGTTGGGTCGGGTAGCGTGCGACAAGATCGTCGTGCAGTGGCCTTGCCAGGTCATCGCGCTGCAGGGCGACGTAGGCCTCCTCCATCCCCAGCCGCGGCTCGATGTCGCGAGGGTCCAGCGCATGTGCCATCTGCTGGCGCTGCAGTGCCATGCTTGGCCATCCGCGCATCATGTACACGTTGCCCAGCGCGCTCTGCAGGCCGCCGTTGCCCGGTGCGATGTCGACCATCGATTCCAGGTCATGCTGTGCGGTGCGCAGGTCGCCGCTGTAGGCGCGTACCATCGCCAGATTCAGGTCGGCCTCGTAACGTGACCAGTTCGCGTACGGTGACTTGCCGTTGCTCCAGCGCCACGCCGGCTCCTTGTCACGCCAGGCCTGCAGGAGGTCGATCGCCTTTTCCTGCTGCTCGCTCTCCAGGTAGGCATAGGCCAGTTCCGAATGCGAAGCATCGCGTGTCGGGTCGCCGGCCACTGCCGCCTGCAGCACCGGTATGGCTTCTTCCGGATGCAGGGTGCCCATCAGCGAATCGCCGACCGCAGGCAGCACATAGTCGGGCAGGGCATGGCCTTCGGCCTGCAGTGCGCGGGCTTCCTCGCGCACCTGCGCATGGCGGCCCAGCCGGTTGAGCAGGATCAGCCGGTCCATGCGGACGCGAAGCGGCGCCTGCGCGGGCGGGGTGCCTTCGCTGCCCAGGTAGCGCTGCATGCGCGCCAGGGTCGATTCGGCTTCTTCCAGGCGGCTGTCTTCGCTGCTGCTGTAGGCCAGGCTCCACACCACCCGCTTGGCCAGGTAGTCGCCTTCGATGCGCTGCTTCTGTGCAGCGTCGAACAGCTGCGGGCGCTGCTGGTACAGCTCCCAGGCGCGCCAGGCGTTGCCGATGTCGCCCAGGGTCAGTACGCGCAGCTTGAACAGCAGGTCGTCGTTGGGTTGCTCTTGGCTGGCGCGCTCGATCGCGCCGAGGGCATCCAGCCAGCGGGCCTGGTCGCGGTAGCGGCCGATCTCGGCCAAGGCCGCCTCGCGGTCAGGCGGGGCGGCGCCGCTGGCCCAGGCCAGGGCGGTGCAGGCAAGGCCGACGCAGAGCGCCAGCCGGCGGTGGACAACCATTGGGGACCCCCTTGGCTTCCGAACCAGACAACCTGAGAAATGTGACGCACATCACATGCCAGCTTTTGGCGTGGCCGTGGCCCGCGTCACTCCCTTCGTGCATTCCCGTCCAGCAAGGACGGATACAAACCCGGACAGCGACCTGCAATGTCTTGTCTGAAACGAGAGTCCCCCGCACACCGAATGGTGGCCTGGGCGGCGCTGCCGCCCCCATGCCCGATGCCGGCACGCGGCAAGGATGGGCATTCGTGGGCACTATCCGCCCGGAATTGTCAGCCCGGCGTCAAAATGCGCAGACGGGCTGACGAGCGGTAGGTGGGGCCGGTTGCGAGGCCCTGCGCGGCTTACCAGAGGTCTTCCAGCTTGCGCGGCTTGCAGGCCACCCAGGAGGCGCACAGCATCAGGGTGGCGCAGCCGAACAGGAAGCTGAACGGGAGCGTCCAGCCGTTGCTGACCGTATGCAGCCAGCCGACCAGGAACGGCCCCAGGCAGCTGAAGCTGTAACCCACGCCCTGCATGAAGCCGGACAGTGCCGCCGAGCCGGTGGGGGTGCGCGTGCGCAGGTTGATCAGGGTCAGCGCCAGCGGGAAGGTGGATGGACCGACGCCGAGCAGGCACGCCCACAGCAGGGGGGCCTTCATCGGTGCCAGCAGCAGGCCGGTGAAGGCGATCACGAACGAGAAGAAGCCGATCAGCACCAGCGGAAACGGGTTCTGCATGCGAACTGCCATGGATGGAATGACCAGCGACGGCAGCAGCCCGAGCGCCGAGAACACCGCCACCATCACGCCACCAAAGGCCGGTGTGCCGCCGGCCTCGACCACGATGCGTGGCAGCCAGGTGAACATCGAATAGGTCATCAGCGAAGTCATGCCGAACATCAGCGTCATGCTCCAGCCCAGTGAGGTGCGCCAGACTTTCCCATGCGGCTGTGCGGTCGGGTCGATGGCATCTGCCTGCGGCTTCGGTGCGCGCCTGGCCAGAACCAGCCACGGCAATGCTGCGGCCAGTGCCAGCAGTGCCCACATGCCCAGCGACACGCGCCAGCCAGCGGCGTTGGCCACCGGTACCGCCAGCAATGCGGGCAGCATGGTGCCCAGCTGCAGCACGCTGATGTAGAGCGTGCTCATGGTGCCGACCTTGTTGGCGAAGTAGCGCTTCACCAGCGGCGGCACCACCACGTTGCCGATGCCCATGCCGGCCAGTGCCAGCACCGAACCGAGCAGCAGCGTGCCGACGTTGCCGGCGCTGGAGCGCAGCAGCAGGCCGGCCATCGCCATCACCATCGCCAGCAGCGTGGTGCGCTCCAGGCCCAGGCGCCGCGCCAGCGTCGGCGTGGCCACGCCGAACACCGCGAACGAGGCGGTCGGCAGCATGCCCAGCACGCCGGTCATGGTGGTGCCGAAGCCGAATTGCTGGCCGAGTACGTCCAGCAGCGGGGTGATCGAGGTGACCGCAGTGCGCAGGTTGACCGCTGCCAGCAGGATCGCGGCAAACGCGAGGACACGACCGTGCAGCAGCGACGGCGAATCGGAAGTGGAGGAACTCATCGGTGGTCCTTGCAGGTGTCGCACGCCGGGGCAATGGCATGCAGCGCCGGCATCGGTCTACGCCGAAGCGGCAGGTGGGGGAGGGGCTGCTGGCGGGCCGGCAGCGCGGCCATTGTACGTGCGCTGCCTGGCAAGGTCCCGTCATGCGGGAGGCCTGGCGCCTGGTACAAAAAAACCCGGAGGACAGTGATGTCTTCCAGGCTTCTTGGTGACCACCGAAGTGGTCGGGGAGACAGGATTCGAACCTGCGACCTCTACGTCCCGAACGTAGCGCTCTACCAGACTGAGCTACACCCCGAAGGGAGCCGCCTATTCTAGCGATTCATCCCGATGGCGGCAAGGGGTGAACGCTGTTTTCTTCACACCGCGAAAGCGGTGCCACTTCAGGGAACAAAAAAGCCTGGGCGACATCACCAGGCTTCAATGCCACCACCGAAGTGGTCGGGGAGACAGGATTCGAACCTGCGACCTCTACGTCCCGAACGTAGCGCTCTACCAGACTGAGCTACACCCCGAAGGAGCCGCCTAAGATACCGTGTGAAGGCCAAGGCGGCAAGGTCTTTTTACATCTCAGCGACGATTTTCGTTCTCGATGCGGTTCTGCTCGCGGGCTTCGAACCACATGCCGTTGAGGATGGCCACCGTCGAGGCGAGGCCGGCACCGAGAATCCAGGCGAAATACCACATGATCAGTCTCCTTCATTCCGGGTAGGTGCCGACCGTTGATCGGCACACGTGCAAGCAATCAATACGCGTTGGGGTTGTTGCCCATCTCTTCGGAGGTGGTCTTGCCCTTCAGCACGCGGTACACCCAGGTGGTGTAGGCGAGGATGATCGGCAGGAACACCGCCGTGGCCAGCAGCATGATCCACAGGGTCAGGTGGCTGGACGAGGCATCCCACACGGTCAGGCTGGAGGTGGGCTGGCTCGAGGACGGCAGCAGGAACGGGAAGATGGCGAAGCCGACGGTCAGGATGACGCCGGCGATGGCCGCACCGGAGGCGATGAAGGCCAGGCCACCACGACGGGCCCGCAGCAGCACCGCACTGGCCAGCAGGCCGGCCAGGCCGAGCAGGGGGGCCAGGATCGTGGCCGGCATCGCGCTGTAGTTGCGCATCCAGCCACCGGCGGCGCCGAGTTCGGCGGTCTTCAGCAGCGGATTGGTGGCGCCATCGGTAACCACCTGCGAGGTGATCTGGTAACCCGGCAGGCCGAAGGCCACCCAGGCGCCGCCCACCGCGAACAGCACGAAGGCGATGATCGCCGCGATGCTGCCGAATCGGGCGGCACGCTCGGCCACCGCGCCGTCGGTCTTGATCACCAGCATGGCGGCACCGTGGGCGACCAGCATCGACACGCTCAGCAGGCCGGCCAGCAGCGCGAAGGGCATCAGCAGGCCGAAGAACGAGCCGGTGTAGAAGATGCGCATGCTGTCATCGAAATGGAACGGCACGCCCAGCAGCACGTTGCCCACTGCCACGCCCATGATCAGCGCCGGGATGAAGCCACCGATGAACAGCGCCCAGTCCCAGGTGTTGCGCCAGCGTTCGCTGGGCATCTTGCTGCGGAACTTGAAGCCGACCGGGCGCAGGATCAGGGCGAACAGGATCACGAACATCGCCAGGTAGAAGCCAGAGAAGCTGACCGCGTACAGCGGCGGCCAGGCGGCGAAGATGGCGCCGCCACCCAGGATCAGCCACACCTGGTTGCCTTCCCAGACCGGGCCGATGGTGTTGATCACCCGGCGGCGTTCGGCGTCAGTGCGGGCGACGAAGGGCAGCAGGGTGCCTACGCCCAGGTCGAAACCATCCATCACGGCAAAACCGATCAGCAGGATGCCGAGCAGCAGCCACCAGATCACGCGCAGCGTGGTGTAGTCCAGAAGAATGAAATCCATCTTGGTTCTCCTGCCTCAGGCCTGGCCGGCGGCCGGCGCCGAGGCATTGTGGGAAGCATGCGGCTGGGGCGACTGCAGCGATGGCAGCAGCTCGTCCGGACCCTTGCGGATCGCCTTGAGCATCAGCTTGATCTCGACCACGATCAGCGCGGTGTAGATGGCGGTGAAGCCGGCCAGGGTCAGCACGATTTCATGCAGGGCCAGCCCCGATGCCGCATAGAAGGTTGGCAGCACGCCATCGACCGCCCACGGCTGGCGACCATACTCGGCCACGAACCAGCCGCACTCGATCGCGATCCACGGTGCCGGCAGCGTCCACAGGGCCAGCTTGAGGAACCAGCGCTTGTCCTGGAAATTGTTGCGGCAGGAGTAGTAGAAGGCCAGGGCGAAGAAGGCGATGAGGTAGAAGCCGAGGCCGGCCATCACGCGGAAGGTCCAGAACAACGGCATCACGCGCGGCACCGTGTCCATCGCCGCCTGCGAGATTTCCTGCGGGGTGGCGTTGAGGATGTCATCACGATAGCGCTTGAGCAGCAGGCCGTGGCCCAGGTCCTGCCAGTGGCGGTCGAACATCTCGCGTGCTTCGACGTCGTTCTTGTTCGCACGCAGGCGTTCCAGCGCGCCGTAGGCCAGCTGGCCGCCACGCACGCGGTGTTCGGCGCGCTCGACCAGTTCCAGGATGCCCGGAATCGGCTGGTTCAACGAACGGGTGGCGATCAGGCCCATCAGGTAGGGGATCTTCACCGCGTAGTCGTTCTGGTGGGTGTCCTGGTTCGGGATGCCGAAGGCGGTGAAGTCGGCCGGCGCACGCTCGGTCTCCCACATCGCTTCGATCGCGGCCAGCTTCATCTTCTGGTGTTCGCTGGCGGCGTAGCCACTCTCGTCACCCAGCACCACCACCGACAGCGAGGACAGCAGGCCGAACGCCGCGGCCACCGCGAACGAACGTCGGGCCAGGTCCTTGTGCTTGTTGCGCAGCAGGAACAGGGCGCTGATCGCCATCACGAACACCGCACCGGTCACGTAGCCGGCGCTGACGGTGTGCACGAACTTGGCCTGCGCCACCGGGTTGAACACCACCGCCATGAAGTCGACCACTTCCATGCGCATGGTTTCCGGGTTGAACACCGCACCGGTCGGGTTCTGCATCCAGCCGTTGGCGACCAGGATCCAGATCGCCGACAGGTTGGTGCCCAGCGCCATCAGCCAGGTCACCATCAGGTGCTTGACCTTGCTCAGGCGGTTCCAGCCGAAGAAGAACAGGCCGACGAAGGTGGCTTCCAGGAAGAAGGCCATCAGGCCTTCGATGGCCAGCGGCGCACCGAAGATGTCACCCACGTAGTGGCTGTAGTAGGACCAGTTCATGCCGAACTGGAACTCCATGACAATGCCAGTGGCGACGCCCATGGCGAAGTTGATGCCGAACAGGACGCCCCAGAACAGGGTCATCCTGCGCCAGATCTCCTTGCCGGTCATCACGTACACGCTCTCCATGATGGCCACCATGAAGGACAGGCCGAGGGTGAGCGGTACGAATAGGAAGTGGTACATCGCGGTCAGCGCGAATTGCAGCCGCGACAGTTCTACGACTGTCTGATCAATCATGGCCTGGCTACCTCGTTGGATAGTGCCGTTGCAGGTGGCGGGAAGGGTGGTCTACGACGTGAATGATGTGACCGACTACTTCAAACAGCCTTGATCCAGATCAATGTATGAACAGGTGCCCCGGTTGATCGTATGCCAACCTGATGAAGACTGCGACCGCCGGCCGCAGGGGCGGGCTATTGCCTGCGCCTACAATGCCGTGTCTCCCCCGTTGCCCGTGAAGACCTCTTGAGCGCTGCCGAAACGACCCCTGACGGCCTGTCCCCGGAAGCTGAAACCGCCCGCCAGCGGCGTGTGCGCACGGCCTGGCTGGCCGACCTGGCACGCTCCGCCCGGGGCCGCCAGCGCTTGGCCGCGCTGTGCATCAGCCTGTCCGGCGCGCTGTTGATCGGCCAGGCTGCCGCCATCGCCTGGCTGGTGCAGCAGGTGCTGGTGGAGCGCGTGCCGCTGGCCTCGGGACTGCCAGCGCTGGGTGGGCTGGCGGTGATCCTGGTGCTGCGCACGCTGCTGGGCAGCGCCACCCAGGCGGCTGCCGGTGACGTGGCCGACGCCGCACGCCTGGCATTGCGCGAACGCGTGTTCGCACGCCTGCTGGGCCACGGCCCACTGTGGCTGCGGCAGCGCCGCACCGGCGAACTGGGCGAACTGATGCTGCATCACGGTGATGCGATCGAGAGCTATTACAGCGGCTTCCTGCCGGTGCGCACTGAAGTGGTGGTGGTGCCGCTGCTGATCCTGGCCGCTGTCGCCTGGGTCGACTGGGTGGTGGCGCTGATCCTGCTGTTCACTGCGCCGCTGGTGCCATTTTTCATGATGCTGGTGGGCTGGGGCGCCGAAGCGGCCGGCCGTGCGCAGCTGGGTGAGCTGGCACGCATGAGCGGCCATTTCGCCGACCGGATCAAGGGCCTGGGCCTGCTACGCCTGTATGGCCGCGGCGAAGCTGAGCTGGAGGGGATCGAGGCGGCTGCCGAAGGCGTGCGCGTGCGCACCCTGAAGGTTCTGCGCATCGCTTTCCTCTCGTCCACGGTGCTGGAATTCTTCGCCTCGGTGAGCGTGGCGATGGTGGCGCTGTACCTGGGCCTGAGCTATCTGGGCATGATGTCGCTGCATGCAGCGGTGCCGACGCTGGGTGCGGGGCTGTTCTGCCTGCTGCTGGCACCGGAATTCTATGCGCCGCTGCGACGGCTGGCCGCGCATTACCATGATCGCGCCAATGCACTGGCCGCCGCCGCCGAAGTGGAGCGCCTGCTGCAGTCGCTGCCCGATGAGCAGGGCCTGATCGAGAACGAGGTTGCACCTTTGGCGGTGGAGCCGGCCGAGGCCGCCTTGCCGCCGCTGCAGGCACAAGGGCTGGTGCTGCGCCCGCTGGGCGCGCCGCAGGATGTGCTGCAGGATCTGGACCTGCGGCTGGAGCCGGGCCAGCGCCTGGCCCTGGTTGGTCCCAGCGGCTCCGGTAAAAGCACCCTGCTGGAAGCGCTGGCCGGCTGGCTGCCGCCGCGCGCCGGCAAGCTGCAGCTGCGTCCCGGTGTGCAGGTGGCCTATGCCAGCCAGCGCCCCTACCTGTTCCACGGCAGCATTGCCGACAACCTGCGCCTGGCCGATCCGGGTGCCAGCGATGCGCGTCTTCGTGCGGTGGCCGAGGCCGCGCAGGTGCTGCAGTTCGCACAGCGCCTGCCACTGGGCCTGGACACGGTGATCGGCGAACGTGGCTTCGGCCTGTCCGGCGGCGAAGCCCGTCGTATCGGCCTGGCCCGGTTGTTGCTGCGCGATCCGCAGGTGCTGCTGCTGGACGAACCCACCGCGTTCCTCGATGCCGATACCGAAGCGGCGCTTTTGCGCAGCCTGGCCGCCTATGCACGTGGCCGCAGCGTGGTGGTCGCCACCCACAGCCCGGCGGTGATCGCCTGGGCCGACCGTTGCCTGCTGTTGCCGGAAGGCCGCCTGGTCGAGCCGGCACAGGCGGTGCGCGCATGAGCCGTTCGCCTGATTCGCTGCGCGCGGTGTTCCTGCGCCATCGGCCGCGCCTGCTGCTCACCGTGCTGCTGCTGTGGACCACCATGCTGGCCGGCACCGCTCTGCTGGGTCTGTCCGGTGGCTTCCTCACCGCCGCCGCGTTGGCTGGCGCGGCCGGCCTCGGCCAAGGCTTCAACTTCTTTTCACCGTCCGCTGGCATACGCGGGCTGACGATGGCGCGCATCGTGTCGCGCTATTTCGAGAAGCTGGTCGGCCACGACGCCACGCTGCGCATCGCCCGCGACCTGCGCGTGTGGTTCTTCCGCCGCGCGTTGCCGCTGGCACCCGCACGGTTGGGGGCTACGCGCACCGGCGACCTTCTGGCGCGCCTGCTCGGCGATATCGGTGAAGTGGACGGCCTGCTGGTGCGTGCGATCGGGCCGCTGGTGGCGTTGGGCGGATTGTCGCTGGTCGCGATCGTTTCGGCGGCACTGATCCTGCCGTCGGCTGCGGTGCTGATGGCGGTGCTGGCGCTGCTGATCGCCTTCGGCGTGCCGTGGCTGGGCGTGCGTGGCCATGACGACGAGGAGGCCGACCGTGCCGCGCATCGTGCCGCATTGCGTACCGCTGCATTCGAAGGGCTGGAAGGTGCGGGTGACCTGGCCGCGCTGCACGCCGATGCGGCCTGGCAGCTCAAGGTACGCGTAGCTGCCAAGCAGCTGGCCTCGCGTGATCGCCGCCGCCGCTGGCGCCTGATCGCGGCCTCGACGCTGCACGGTCTGGTCGCCGGGCTGGGGCTGGTGGCGATGCTGGCATTGGCCCTGCATGCGGCCGAACAGCAGCGCATCGCGCCGGAGATGGCCGCGGGCCTGGTGTTCCTGACCGTGGCGTTGATCGAGCTGTGGGCCGGCCTGGGCCTGGCCTGGCAGTCGCTGCAGTCCGGGCGCATTGCCGCCGATCGGTTGCAGGCCATCGTCGAGCAACCGCCGACGGTGGACGATCCGCAGGCGCCGCAGCCGGTACCGCAGGCCGCGCGCGTACAGTGGGATGACGTGCATTTCCAGTGGCCCGGTGCGGCGCGGCCGGTGCTGTCCGGCCTGCATCTGACCTTGGCGCCGGGCGAGCGCATCGCGATTCGCGGCGACAGCGGCAGCGGCAAGACCACGCTGTCCAGCCTGCTGCTGCGGCTGTGGGATCCGCAGCAGGGACGGCTGACCTACGGTGGCCGCGATCTGCGTGATTTCGCCCAGGCTGACTGGCACCGGCAACTGGCGTGGCTGCCGCAGAACGCGCCGGTGTTTGCCGGCAGCGTGGCCGAGAACCTGCGCCTTGGTTATCCCGATGCCAGCGACGCCGCGTTGTGGGCGGCGCTGCGCCGCGTGCGTCTGGGCGAATGGGCCGAGCGCAACGGCGGCCTGCAGGCCTGGGTGGGCGAGAACGGCGCGACGATGTCAGCCGGCCAAGCGCGGCGGTTGGCACTGGCGCGCGCGCTGCTGCGCAATGCGCCGATCCTGCTGCTGGACGAACCGACCGAAGGCCTCGACGTGGATACCGCACGCGCGCTGTTGCAGGACCTTTCCGGGTTGCTGGACGGGCGCAGCCTGCTGATGATCACCCACGATGATCTGCCTCAAGGCGTGGTCGATACGCAGTACAGATTGCGCGACGGGGTGTTGGTCCGCGAACTTTGACCGATGCACATCCGCGCGTGGCGTGGATCTACTGTAGAGCCGAGCCCATGCTCGGCTGCCTCTGTACGGAGCCGAGCATGGGCTCGCCTCTACAGGTTGGCTATCGCGAAAACTCGCGCAGCATCACCGCGATCGAGGCCACGTTGGCCAGCACGCACAGCCAGAACACCCATTGGAACGCGGCCTTGCGGTGCTTGTGGCGGAACATCGCCTGGCCCAGCAGTGCGCCGGGCCAACCACCGGCAAAGGCCAGCAGCTGCAGGGTGCGCTCGGGAATACGCCACTGCTTTCGCTGCGCCGCGCGCTTGTCATGGCCATAGAGGCCGAACGACACCGCACTGGCCAGCAGGCACCAGCCGCCCAGCCACAGCGGCAGCACGCCGCTGATCATCAGCGCGATCAACGCGCCGAACGCGGCCAGTGCGAGGTTACGCCGCCACGCCACTTACAATGCGTCGAGGAAGCCGCGCACGGCCGGGCCGAAACGCTCGAAATCGACGAGGAAGGCGTCATGGCCCTGCGGTGACTCCAATCCGATGAAATGGGCGTCAGCGCCTCCGGCACGCAGGCCATCGGCGACCTGTTGCTGCTGCTGCACCGGGAACAGGATGTCGGTGTTGGCGCCGATGGCCAGCGCCTTCTCCACCCGGATCTTCGCGAGCCCGGCCAGCACATCGCCATCGGCGTACTCGGCCAGGTCGAACCAGTCCATCGAGCGGCTCAGGTACAGATAGCAGTTCGGATCGAAGAAACGCACGAAGCGCCGTGCGTGGCCTTCCAGATAGCTTTCCACCTGGAACTCCAGGCCGAACGGATCGTCGTCGGTCTGGTCCGAATCCAGCCGCACGCGGCCGAAGCGGCCATCCCACTCCAGCGCCGAGCGGTAGGTGATCACGCCCAGCTTGCGCGCCATGCGCATGCCGGACTCGGGATACGCGTCGTCGTCGTAGTGGCCGCCATTCCAGCGGGGGTCAAGGCGGATTGCCTCGCGCTGCAGCGAGCGGATCGCGATCGAGAACGGCAACGCCTGCGCGCTGCCGGAAATGTTGACGTGGCTGCGCGCGATGCCCGGATGCAGCATCAGGATGGCAAGGGCCGTCATACCGCCCATCGAGTTGCCGACCACGCAGGCCAGCTGCCCGATGCCCAGCGCACGCACGACTTCGATCGCGGCGCGAGCGCCGTCCTCGATGGACAGTTCGGGGAAGTCCAGGCGGTAGGGCTCACCGTTGGCCGGGTTGAGCGAAGCCGGGCCGGTCGAGCCCTTGCAGCTGCCCAGCGAATTCACGCACACCACGAACCAGCGGTTGGTATCGATGGGTTTGTCGGGGCCAACCATCGCTTCCCACCAGCCCGGTGCCGGATTGGCCTCGTTGGCCGCCGCATGCGCATCCGGCGACAGGCCGGTCACGATCAGGATCGCATTGCTGGCGTCAGTCGCCAGCGTTCCCCAGGTCTCGTAGGCCACCCGTGCACCATGCAGGGCGCCACCGCGCTTGAACGGGAAGGGCGAGGGCAGGGCGTGGAAGCGGGTGCCGGGCGGGATGAATTCGGTCATGCACGCATTCTAGCGGGGCGGCCTGTGGAGCTGGCGACACGCTGGTTTCCAGCAGCGGGTGGACGCGGACCGGACCGTCGTATCCACGCATGGCGTGGATCTGCTGTAGAGCCGAGCCGATGCTCGGCTGGCGGGCGCCGGCAACCCAATCGCAGCCGAGCGTGGGCTCGGCTCTACAAGTCAGGGAAACCGCAGCTCAACCACGCCGTCATGCGGCAGCGTCACCCGCACCACGTCGCTTTGCAGGTCGCCCTCGCTGCGATTGGCGCTGCCGGTGCGCGAGATGCGTGCCAGCACTTCCACTTCGCGATGGGCCGACAGCGGTGCGGTTGGCATCGGACTGTCACCGTCGCCCAGCCCGACCGTGTCCGGGAATCCGCTCAGCGGCAGCTTGCGAGCGGCCACCGGCATCGGCGGGCCGCCGACGGCACGGGCCAGCACGAACACCCGGGTGCTGGCGGGCCACTCGTCGTTGTTCAGTGCCGGCAGCTGCACGCGCACCTGCAGCAGCGCCGGTGGCGCCGCAACGCCAGCATCGGGCGCATGGCCGGCGGCCTCGCGGGCAATCGCGATCTGCGCCTGCAGCGCCTGCGCGGCACCCGGTTCCAGTCGCGGCAGCAGGCCGCTCCACACATCCGCGGCCTCGGCATTCCTTCCGCGTTGGCGCAGGGCGATGCCCAGCAGCCAGCTGGCGCGCTCGGCGTCAGGGGCCTGTGTACGTGCCTGCTGCAACCAGGCCATCGCGGTGTCATCGAACTGCTTGCCGGCATCAGCCTGCGCGCGCGCCTGCGCGGCTTCCACCAGCACACCAGGATCATCCGGTGCCAATTCGGCGGCCTTCGCGAAGGCGTCTGCCGCAGCTGAGGCATTGCCCAGTTCTGCCTGCGAACGCCCGAGCAATGCCCAGCCATCGGCACGCTGAGGGTCGCGCTTCAGTGCATCCTGCAGGGCCTGCACGCCATCGCGCAGGGTGGCTACCGACGGCGTCGGCTGTAACTGTGCTGCACGCGGATCACCGACCAGCAGGTACAGGCAGGCACCGGCCACGCCCAGTGCGAACACGCCGACCACGAAACCGCGACGACCGTGGTGGCGCAACGGCCACAGCACCAGTGCTGCCATCAGCGCAGCAACCAGGCCGGCCAGCACCGGCAGCCAATGGTTCACCATTCGTCTCCTTCATCGGCCTTGCCGGCCGGCGCCGCGCCGACGGTGCGTCCACGTCGGCGGACGATGCCCAGCACCACCAGTGCACCGGCGCCGAGCATCAGCAGAGGCCCACCCCACAGCAGCCAGGTGCCCGGCTGCAGCGGCGGTTGATAGAGCACGAAGTCGCCATAGCGGGCGACCAGGAACTGCTTGATCTGTGCGTCGTCGTGGCCCTGCTGCATCAACTGCAGCACCTCCCGGCGCAGGTCCTGGGCGATCTGCGCGTTGGAGTCGGCCAGCGACTGGTTCTGGCACTGCACGCAGCGCAGCTGCGCGGCCAGGTCATGGAAGCGGCGTTCCTCGGCACCATCGCGGAACTGCAGCGGCTGCGGATCGTGCAGCGGCTGCTGGGCCAGCGCGGCCAGCGGCAGCATCAGGAGCAGCAGCGCCAGCAGCCAGCGCATCGGCTCAGGGCGCCGTATGCAGGGTGTTGCCGGCACTGCCCTGGGCCTTCTCGATCTTCTCCAGTGCCGGGATCAGCTTCTCGTCGACCACGCGCTGGGTCATCGCTCCGCTGTACTTCCAGCGTACGATGCCACTGCCATCAACCAGGAAGGTTTCTGGCGCAGCGGTCACGCCCCAGTCGATCGCGGTGCGGCCCTCGACGTCGCTGAGCACCACCATGAACGGGTTGCCCAGCTGCTCCAGCCAGTGCAGCGCGTCCTTCGGATCATCCTTCCAGTTGTAGCCGATCACGCGCACGCGCTTGCTTTCCGCGAAGCGGGTCAGCACCGGGTGTTCCTCGCGGCAGGCCGCGCACCAGCTGCCCCATACGTTCAGCAGGTAGGGCGCACCGCGCAGGTCGTCGCTGTGCACGATCATCTCCGGATCGTGCAGCACCGGGAGCGCGAACGCGGGTGCCGGCTTGTCGATCAGCGCAGACGGCAGCACGTCGCGCTGCGGGTCACCCGATTTCATCACCCCGTAGATCATCAGCCCGAGCAGGCCGAAGAAGAACAGCACGCCGATCACGATGGCTACCGGCGGCAGCGGGCGGGAGGGGCGCGGGGCAGGGGACTCGGACATGGAAACTCCTACGGACGACGGAAACGGCGGTCGGCGGCGGCGATGAATCCGCCCAGGGCCATCAACAGCGCGCCCAGCCAGATCCAGCGCACGAACGGCTTGATGTGCACCCGTACCGCCCATGCATTGTTGCCCAGCGGCTCGCCCAATGCCACGTAGACATCGCCGTCGAAGCGTGCATCGATGCCGGCCTCGGTCATCACCTGGCCGCCGCTGGCGTACTGGCGCTTCTCCGGGTGCAGCAGGGCCAGTTCGCGGCCGTCGCGGAACACCCGCAGGTGACCGCGGTCGGCGATGAAATTGGGGCCTTCGCGATGGTCCACGCCCTCGAAGCGCACTTCGTAGCGACCGACCACCAGATGCTGGCCCGGTGCCAGCGCCACTTCACGCTGCACGTTCAGCGCTTCGACCAGCAGCGCGCCAGCCAGGAACACGGCGATGCCGGCGTGGGCGACGATCATGCCGAGCATCTCGGCGGTGAAGCGGCCATTGCCGCGCAGGCGCTGCCAGACGAAGCGTGCGGTGCCGAGTGCGACCCAGGCCGCAGCGGCGACGCCGATGCCGGCCTTCCAGCCGTTCTGCGGCGCCTGCCACCAGGCCAGCGCGCCCAGCAGCACGGCCAGCCCCAGCCATGGCGCCAGCAGCGCGAATGCACGCGAAGTTTGGTCGCGCTGCCACTTCACCAGCGGGCCGAACGGCAGCAGCAGGATCATCGGCGCCATCAGCAGCAGGAACAGACTGCCGAAGTAGGGCGGGCCGACCGAGATCTTGCCCAGCGACAGCGCATCGGCCAGCAGCGGGTACAGCGTGCCCAGCAGGACCATCGCGCAGGCGGTGGCCAGCAGCAGGTTGTTGGCCAGCAGCAGGGTCTCGCGCGAGGTGGCGGTAAAGCCACGGCGCGGATCGTCGGCGTCCACGCTCAGCTGGCTGGCGCGCAGCGCGTACAGCAGCAGGCTGCCACCGACCAGCACCGACAGGAACACCAGGATGAACAGGCCACGCGACGGATCGGCGGCGAACGAATGCACGCTGGTCAGCACGCCCGAGCGCACCAGGAAGGTGCCCAGCAGCGAAAGCGCGAAGGCCGCGATCGCCAGCAGCAGGGTCCAGCTGCCGAACGTGCCGCGCTTTTCAGTGACGGCCTGCGAATGGATCAGTGCCGCACCGACCAGCCATGGCATGAAGCTGGCGTTCTCCACCGGGTCCCAGAACCACCAGCCACCCCAGCCCAGCTCGTAGTAGGCCCACCAGCTGCCCAGCGCGATGCCAAGAGTCAGGAAGCCCCAGGCGACGTTGGTCCACGGCCGCGTCCAGCGCAGCCAGCGCGCATCGACGCGGCCTTCCAGCAGCGCGGCCACCGCGAACGCGAACGGCACCGCGAAACCCACGTAACCGATGTACAGCATCGGCGGATGGATGATCAGCCCCGGGTCCTGCAGCAGCGGGTTGAGGTCGCGGCCTTCCAGCGGCGCCGGGTTCAGGCGCAGGAACGGATTGGAGGTGAAGATCAGGAAGGCGAGAAAGCCGACGCTGACAATGCCCATCACCGCCAGTACGCGCGCCTGCACCGGTGCTGGCAGGTGCCGCGAGAACAGCGCCACCGCGCCGGTCCACAATGCCAGCACCAGCGCCCACATCAGCAGCGAGCCCTCATGCGCACCCCACACCGCCGAATAGCGGTAGATCATCGGCAGCAGCGAATTGGAGTTCTCGGCCACGTAGCGCACCGAGAAATCCTGCTGCACGAACGCGGCGGTCAGCACCGCGAACGCGCCGGCCAACAGCAGCAGCTGCGCGAAGGCGGCAGGCCGCGCCACTGCCATCCATGCCGCGTTGTTGCGATGCGCACCGACCAGCGGCAGGCCGGCCTGCAGCAGCGAGGCCAGCAACGCACACAACAGCAGGATCTGACCCAGTTCGGGCAGCACTCAGCGCACCTCGGGGGCCGTCACCGGCACGTCGTGCCTGCGATGGGCATCGCCCATCTTGTCGGCCACTTCCTTCGGCACGTACTTCTCATCGTGCTTGGCCAGCACTTCGTCGGCGACGAAGACACCGTCCTGCAGGCGGCCACTGGCGACCACCGCGGTGCCTTCGGCGAACATGTCCGGCAGGATCCGCGAGGTGGTCACCGCCAGCTGTGCATCGCCGTCGGTCACTTCGAAGCGCGCCTCCAGCGAGCCGACCGGGCGGTTGAAGGAGCCCTTCACCACCATGCCGCCCAAGCGGAAGCGCGACTGCGCATCGACATCGCCGCGCAGCACTTCCGAAGGGGTGTACAGGTAGGCGATGTTGCGCTCCAGTGCCATCGCCACCAGCGCGGTGGCCAGGCCGGAGGCGAGCAGTGCCAGCAGTACCCAGGCCAGGCGGCGGCGTTGTACCGGCGTCATCGTTCCAGCTCCGTCGACAGCGGCGTCGCTGCGTCCTGCCTGCCCGCCCGGGTCTGCTGGCGTTGCTGGCGGGCCAGTGCCAGCCGGCGTGCCACGCGCAGTCGCAGCCACGAACCGATGGCATCGGCGCCGAGCACCAGTACGAACACGGCGTAGGCGCCGATCACATAGGGAAGGTGGGTCATGGCTGGGCCTCCGGGACAGGGCGTTCGGCACCGACACGTCCACCGACCCAGGCCTTGCCGGCCTCGCGGTCGAGATTGTCAGAGCGCGCCTTGGCCAGCACCGAACCGGCAAACCAGAACTTGGTGCCGATCACCATCCACCACAGCGGCGCGATCATCGCGCTGCTGATCGCCGATTCACCGAACACGTTGATGGACTGGCGCTGGTGCAGGCCGCCCCACCAGTCCACCGAATAGCGGATCACTGGCAGCAGGCTGACACCGACGATGGCCAGCAGGCCGGCCGCGCGTGCGGCGCTGCGGCGGTCCTCGATGGCGTGGTACAGGCCGATCACGCCCAGGTACAGGAACAGCAGCACCAGCTCGCTGGTCATGCGCGGGTCCCAGTCCCACCAGGTGCCCCAGGTGCCCTTGCCCCAGATGCTGCCGGTCAGCAGGGTGATCAGGGTGAAACCGGCGCCCATCGGCGCGCAGGCCATGGCCAGGATCTCGCAGACCTTGATCCGCCAGATCAGCGCGATGGCCGCGTACAGCGCCATCAGTGCGAACACGAACAGGCTCATCCAGGCACTGGGGACGTGGATGTAGAGGATGCGGAAACTGTCCAGCTGCTTGGCTTCCGGCGGAACCACCAGCAGCGCCTGCCACATGCCGACCAGCAGCACCGGCACTGCGGCGAGGTAGAACACCCGCGACCAGCGGGCGGCGAAACGGTCGAACGTGGGAGGCGAACCGAGTTGGTGGAACCAGCGGACAATCGGATTCATGCGTGGCGGCTATCCAGCAGGGGTGGATTGGCTCTCAGCTCGGTCAACTCAGAGAAATACGTATTGCAGCAGCAGTGGCCAGCGGAGCCAGCACCAGCGCGACCAGCAGGCCAGCGCCCAGCATCAGCAGCGCACCGACCGGATCCTGCCCGCGCCCGGCTGCCGCCAGGCTGCCTGCGCCGAACACCAGCACGGGCACGTACAGCGGCAACGACAGCAACGCCACGAGAATACCAGAGCGCCGGATGCCGACGGTCAGTGCAGCGACCACGCCACCGATCAGGCTCAGCAACGGCGTTCCCAGCAGCAACGATGCCAGCAACATCGGCAGCTGGTCATGCGGCAGATGCAGCATTTCGGCCAGCAGCGGGCTGACCACGATCAACGGCAGGGCGGTGGTGGCCCAGTGCAGCAGCACGCGTACCAGCACCAGCCAGGCCAGCGGCACCGGCGCCAGCAGCCATTGTTCCAACGAGCCGTCTTCGGCATCGGAACGGAACAGCGAATCCAGCGACAGCTGTCCCGCCAGCAGCACGGCCAGCCACAGCACCGCGCCGGCGGTGGCGGCCAGCAGCTGTGGCTCGCGGCCCTGCGCCAGCGCGAACAGCACCACCACCAGCACCGCGAACAGCAGCGGTTGCAGCGCGTCGCCGCGGCGGCGCCAGAGCAGGCGCAGGTCGCGCTTGAGCAGGGCGCCTGCGGTCTGCCACAGGCCCGGTTCGGTACCCGGCGCGATCATGCGGCACCGCCGAGGTCGAGCTGGCGGGTACGCACCGGCGGTGCGGCATAGGCGCCGTGGGTGGTGACCAGCGCAGCGCCACCGGCGCGCAGGTGCGCCGAAATCATCCGGTTGACCAGGGTGATGCCCTCCAGGTCGAGGTTGGCATAGGGCTCGTCCAGCAGCCACAGCGGCGCCGGCGACAGCCAGATGCGCGCCAGTGCCAGCCGCCGCTTCTGCCCGGCCGACAGGTGGCGTACCAGAGTGTCCTCGTAACCGGCCAGGCCGACGATGGCCAGCGCGTTGCCGGGCATCTGCCGCACGCGGCGGCCGTGCAGGCCACACAGGAAGTGCAGGTTCTCCAGCGTACCGAGGTCCGGCTTCAGCGCCGGCAGGTGGCTGAGATAGGCGACATAGCGCGCACGCTCGGCGTTGCTGGCGGGCTTGCCGTCGATCCGCACCTGGCCGGCGCCGGGCCGGGCCAGGCCGGCCAGCACGCGCAGCAGGGTGGTCTTGCCGGCGCCATTGCCACCCTGCACCAGCAGTGCCTCGCCGGCGTCCACATGGAAGTCCAGCGGGCCGAACACCGGCTCGTCATTGCGGGAGAAGCTCAGGCCGCTGGCGGCCAGCAATGCAGGGGTGTTCAAGGGGCAGGGGTCTTCATGCCGGAGTGCGATGGCAATTGTAGCGGTGAATTCACATGGTAGTGCCGGCCGCTGGCCGGCAATTTCGCCATCTGCCAGCCGAGGTTGCCGGTCAGCGGCCGGCACTACCGACGTGCGGATTGCGTAAACTCGGGGGCCCTTGTTCTCCACAGTCCAGGCCGATGCAACCCACCACCAAGCTGCCCAAGGTCGGTACCACGATCTTCACCGTGATGTCCCAGCTCGCTGCCGAACATGGCGCGGTCAACCTGGGCCAGGGGTTCCCGGACTTTTCCGCGCCGCAGCGCCTGATCGATGAGACCGCCAGGGCGATGGCGGCCGGCCTCAACCAGTATCCGCCGATGACCGGCGTGGCGCCGCTGCGCCAGGCCATCGCACAGAAGTCGCTGGACCTGTACGGCGCCACCATTGATCCGGACACCGAAATCACCGTCACCAGTGGCGCCACCGAGGCCATCTTCAATGCCATCCACGCGGTGGTGCGCGCCGGCGAGGAAGTCATCGTGCTCGACCCGGCCTATGACTGCTACGAGCCGGCGATCGAGCTTGCCGGTGCCAAGGCCGTGCACGTGCCGCTGGACCCGCAGACCTTCGCTGTGGACTGGGACCGCGTGCGCGCGGCAATCACCCCGCGCACCCGCATGCTGATGGTCAACACCCCGCACAATCCGTCCGGTGCGATGCTGGACGAGGCTGACATGCAGGCGCTGGCCGCGCTGCTGCGCGGCACGCAGATCTACCTGGTCTCCGATGAGGTGTACGAGCACATCATCTACGACGGTCGCCGCCATGAGTCGGCGCTGCGCCATCCCGAACTGCGCGAGCGCACCTTCGTCATTTCCAGCTTCGGCAAGACCTACCACTGCACTGGCTGGAAGATCGGCTACGCCGTGGCGCCGCCATTGCTGACCGCTGAATTCCGCAAGGTGCACCAGTACAACACGTTCACCAGCTTCGGCCCGGCCCAGTACGGCTTCGCCGCGATGATCCGCGACGAACCCCAACACCACCTGGAACTGGGCGCGTTCTACCAGGCCAAGCGCGACCGTTTCCGCGAGCAGCTGACCGGTACCCGCCTGAAGGCGCTGCCGGTCCCGGGCGGCTACTTCCAGCTGGTCGACTACTCGGCCATCAGCGACCTGCCGGACCATGAGTTCGTGAAGTGGCTGACCATCGAGAAGGGCGTGACCGCCATCCCGCTGTCGCCGTTCTACGAGACGCCGCCGGCCGGCCAGCGCCTGGTGCGCCTGTGCTTTGCGAAGAATGAAGCAACGATGGACGCGGCGATCGAACGCCTGCGCCTGCTCTGAGCGGAGGCGTGAACATGCAGGACCTGCGCATTTCCCTCGTCCAGGGTGACACCCGCTGGCACGATCCGGTCGGCAACCGCGCCTACTACGGCGCGCTGCTCGCACCGCTGGCCGGCACCACCGACCTGGTGATCCTGCCGGAGACCTTCACCAGTGGCTTCTCCAATGACGCCATTGCCCAGGCCGAAGGCATGGACGGCCCGACCGTGGCCTGGGCGCGCGAACAGGCCCGGGCCCTGGGTGCGGCGGTGATCGGCAGCGTGCAGCTGCGCGACGGCGAGGGCGTGTACAACCGCCTGCTGTTCGCCACCCCCGATGGCAACCTGCAGTACTACGACAAGCGCCACCTGTTCCGTTACGGCGGCGAGCACGAGCGCTATGCCGCTGGCCGTGAGCGCCTGAGCGTGGAATGGAAGGGCTGGCGGATCAATCCGCAGGTCTGCTACGACCTGCGCTTCCCGGTGTTCTGCCGCAACCGCTACAACGTCGAACGCCCGCAGCAGCTGGATTTCGACCTGCAGATCTTCGTGGCCAACTGGCCGTCGGCGCGCGCCTATGCGTGGAAAACCCTGCTGCGTGCGCGCGCGATCGAGAACCTGTGCTTCGTGGCGGCGGTAAACCGCGTCGGCGTGGACGGCAACCAGCTGCACTACGCCGGCGACAGCGCGGTGATCGACTTCCTCGGCCAGCCGCAGGTGGAGATCCGCGAACGCGAACAGGTGGTGACCACCACCATTTCGGCCGAAGCACTGGCCGCGCATCGTGCGCGCTTCCCGGCGATGCTCGATGCCGATGCCTTTCGCCTGGACGAACAGGCCTGAGCCACGGCCTGAACACCGCCGCACCAGCGCGCGCGCCTGCATCCAATCTGCACGCGCGCGCTGCTAGATTCGCCGGCAGTCCGACCGAACTGGAAGTGCCGCCATGAACAAGCCTCTCGCCCTGCTGCTGGCCCTGTCTGCTGCAACGCTGGCCCCAGCTGCACACGCCGCCGGCAATCTCGATTGCCAGCTGCGCTACAACCTGTCCGGTTGGTCGCTGATCTACAAGACCGCTTCCGGCACCGGCACGGTCACCTGCGCCAATGGCGCCAGCATGCCGGTGCGTATCGAAGTGAAGGGCGGGGGCCTGACCGTGGGCAAGTCGAAGATCACCAATGGGCGTGGCAGCTTCACCGGTGCGGTCAGCGTCAACGAACTGCTGGGTACCTACGCGTCGGTGGGTGCGCATGCGGGTGCGGTGAAATCCAGCAACGCGCAGGTGATGACCAAGGGCGACATCTCGCTGGCCCTGTCCGGTACCGGCAAGGGCTGGGACCTGGGCGTGGACGGCGCCGCCTTCACCATCAGCCGGCGCTGAGGCGCGTCGGCTGGGCAGTTCCCCAGCTGATGCGGATGTAGTGCTGTTCGGAATCGCTCAACAGCCGTTCGACATCGAAACCATTTTTCAGCAATTGTGCGACCGCGTCTTCGACGAGCTGCTCGCTGGCCATTACCTGGCTGAAGCCGAACACGATGTAGCGACGGCCATTTTCCGAGGCGGCCTGGATGGCGTTGTCGAGGTCGCGGTAGAACAGTTCGATCGGGCGCTTGGCGGCGTCAGCGTTGGCGCGGGCCTGTTCGGCGGTGATGGTGATCATGGGCATCGGTCTTGTGTGGGACAGCGCGCACGATAGCCAGCGAATCAAAGCCGTTCCCGGAAGCCGCGCACAGTGCGCTGTTTTTGCAGCAATTCCTAGGTCGCAGCGGGACGCCGCCGCTGCAGCCAGAAGGCCAGCAGGCCACACACGATGAGCGTCGGGGCCAGCAGCTGCACTGCACCGACCAACGCCATTGCCGCACCGATCAACAGGTAGTAGAGCAGGCCGAACAGTGCGCCTGCACTGCCAAGACAATGTGGGTAGCCGCGCAGGGCCTGGCCCAGCACATTGGGAATGGCAAGGCCGAAGCCCGTCACCACCGGCACCATCGTCGCGACCACGGCAGGGTGATCATGCAGCAGCGCAGCCAGCAGGCCTCCCGTCAGAACCAGGCCTGCGGCGGTGCGGATGCGCGTGGCCGCGGCAACGCCGGCACGCAACAGGCGGCCATTGCCCCATGCACCCAGTGCCGAGCCCAGTGCCAGCAACGCGCCGCTGGCGCCGAACCAGGCGGCGGGCCAGTGCAGGCGCGCAAATACGAAAGGACCGAGCGCGTACCAGCTGTACATCGCTACGTTGAAAGCCATCACCAGCAATGCGTGTGACCAGATCCAGCGATCGCACAGCAGTTGCCGCAGCAGCGGCAGCATGGGCGTGTGCGGGATATGTGCAGGGCGGCTTTCGCGCAGGCCAGCCAGGCATGCGACTGCCAGCACGGCAGCGGTCAGCAGCAGGCCGGACTGTACGCCGACATAGCCATGGACGGCGACCAGCAGCGTGCCCAGTGCAAGGCCGATGGCCGGGCTCAGGGCCAGGGCCATGCCGATCCAGGAGAATGCCTGCGCCAACGCGGGTCCCTGCAGGTGGTCGCGCAGCACGGTCTGGGTGACCACCGAAGCGGCGGCGGCGCCAACCGCGGCCAGCGCTTGGGCCAGCAACACCTGGCCGAAGCTACCAGCGAGCAGGCCGCCCAGTGCAGCCACGGCAAAGACGCCCAAGCCACATAGAAGGGCCGGGCGACGACCGATACGATCGGCCAGGCGCCCCCACAGCAGCACGCCTGCAGCGAAGCCGAACAGATACAGGCTCATGGCCTGGCTGGCGGTACCCGGCGGCAGGGCGAAGCGTTTGGCCAGATCGGCCAGGGCCGGGCTGTACAGGGTCTGTGCCAACTGCGGAAACATCAGCAGTGCAATGGTGAGCAACAACAGGCGGCGCGACATGCGGGCGCTCCAGAAACGGGGCTGCGCATTGTGGTCGCGACTGCAATGACGCACCCTGTCTATCCTGTCATCGAATGTATGAAATCAGACATGGCCTGGTTGCAGCCGCACACGCACTTCGACGCCGATGCCTGGAGCGCTCCGGTGCTGGGGATCGCAGCCTCACTGGCGGATCACGACTCGGGTTGGCACCAGCATGCACGCGCGCAACTGCTCTACACCCGGCAGGGCTGCACGCGCCTCACCTACGGTGATCGCATCAGCCTGCTGCCGCCCGCGCGCGCCGCGTGGATTCCCGGTGGGCTACGCCATCGCGCGCAGATGCGCCAGGCGGTCGACTACCGTTCGTTGTACTTCGACGCCACCCTGTCAGCCCAGCTGCCCCGGCAACCGGCGATCATCGGCGTGGGGCCGCTGCTGCAGGCCTTGCTGGAGCCGATTGCGCAGGCGCCGTTCGACCATGACTGGCAGTCGCCGCGCGCGCACCACCAACTGGCGTTGTGCGTGCTGGAAATCGCTGCTGCACCGGTGGCGCCGATGGACCTGCCTTTGCCGCGTGATCCGCGCATTGCACGTTGCCTGCCGTTGGCCGAACAGCTGCCGCCCGAACTGCACGAACTGGCCACGCGTACCGGCCTGAGCGCGCGTACGGTTGGCCGGTTGATGCAACGCGATACAGGCATGGGCTATCAGGCCTGGCGCCAGCAATGGCGCCTGATGCGGGCCATGGAGCTGCTGTTGCTCGGTCATCGCGTCGTGCATGTGGCCCAGGACACCGGCTTCTCCGCCGAGAGCCCGTTCATCGCCTTCTTCCGCGGCATGACCGGCACCACGCCCGCCGCGTTCCAGCGCCACGCAAAAGGGGACGGAGGGGATTAAGTCGCTTTCGCCCCTTTGATACAGGCCGTGGCAAAAACGACTTAATCCCCTCCGTCCCCTTTTCAAAGAAAAACCCCGGCCGGAGCCGGGGTTTTCATTTCAGTCGTGCCGGTGATCAGCCGCCGCGCGGGCCGCTGCGGCGCGGGCCGCCCGGTCCGCGGTTGCCACCGGGGCCGCCCGGACCACGGTTCCCACCCGGGCCGCCAGGGCCGCGATTGCCGCCCGGGCCACGGTTGCCGCCGCCCGGACCACGACCGCCCGGACGCGCACCGTGCGCCGGCTTCGGGCTGCCGTAGGGGTTGAAGCCCGGCGTGGCGTGGTCGGACGGGAAGCTCGGGGCATTGCCCGGATGGCCGTACGGGTGCCTGTTGCCCTGGCCCTGCGAGCGGTTGCCGGCACCGGCCGGACGACCTTGGCCGCCTGCGCCGCCACGGCCTTCACCGCCGAAACCGCCACGGCCCTGCCCGCCACCGGCGCCTGCACCCGGACCCTTCGGCTTGCCATACGGACGGCCCTGGCCGCCTGCACCCGGACCACGGGCACCGGGGCCGCGCGCGCCCGGACCGGCGTTGCGATGGCCGCTCGGGCCGGTGCTCACGCCATCCGGCACGTACCAGGTGCGGAATGCCGCCGGATTGCCTTCCGGCAGCGAGCGATCATTCTTCGGGGCGCGCTGCTTGAACGGCTTCTGCGACTGCTTGGCTGCCGCTTCACCGCTGACCGTCAGGCCGCCCTTGAAGCCGCCACCCTTGCCGCCGCGGCCACGGCCGCGGTCTTCGCGGACGTTGTCGAAACGGCGCAGCTCGCGACCTTCGTCAGCGGTGTTGTGGCCATTGACGTAGGCATTGCCGCGGCCACCTTCGCGCACGCGCACGGTGGTCTTGGCGGCGCGACGCTGGCCGATCACCGGCTGCAGGGTCAGCGCCGACGGCGCGCCTTCTTCCAGCTTCAGCTGCGCACGCAGGGCTTCAACCTGGGCGGTGCCCAGTTCCACCGAATGGCCACGGGCCAGTTCGCGCGGCAGGCTCACCTTGCCGTAGCGGGTGCGCTTCAGGCGGCTGACCTGGCAGCCCTGCGATTCCCACAGGCGGCGCACTTCGCGGTTGCGGCCTTCCTTCACCACGACGCGGAACCAGTCGTGCGAATCGGTGCCGCCGATGCGTTCGATCTCATCGAACTTGGCCGGACCGTCCTCCAGCGCGACGCCACGGCTGAGGCGATCGACGATGGCGTCGGAGACCTTTTCCTCGCCTTCCGGTGCACGCACGCGCACCACGTACTCGCGCTCGACCTCGAACGACGGGTGCATCATGGCGTTGGCCAGTTCACCGTCGGTGGTGGCCAGCAGCAGGCCGGTGGTGTTGATGTCCAGGCGGCCGATCGCGATCCAGCGCGCGCCCTTCAGCGGCGGCAGCGATTCGAACACGGTCGGGCGGCCTTCGGGATCTTCGCGGGTGGTCACTTCGCCTTCAGGCTTGTTGTAGACCAGCACGCGCGACGGTTCGGACAGGGCGGTGGCGACGAAGCCGCGACCGTCCAGTTCGATCCTGTCGCCGCTCTTGACCGACATGCCGGTCTGCGCGACTTCACCGTTGACCTTGACCAGGCCCTCGGCGATGCGCTGTTCCAGCGCACGGCGCGAGCCGAGGCCGGCCTGGGCCAGCACTTTGTGCAGGCGCTCTTCCAGCTTGAACTGTTCGGAGGTGGCTTCGCGCTTCAGCGAGAGCTTGTTACGGGGGGTGTCACTCATCAGTTTTGCTCCGGCCGACGGTTTCGAGGTCGGCCTCTGGTTCGGAATCGGCTTGGTCAACAGCCACGGTCGTCATCGCGACGGCGTTGTCTTCGCGTTCGTTCAGGGGCACCGCGCGCTCGCCCGGCGCGGAATCGGGGTGCCCATCATCGAGGGGCGAAGGTGCTTGCTCATCGGTGGCCGACGCAGGCGCTGCATCGGCGGAATCGGGGGTGTCACTGCCGGCCAGGCCGGCGTCGTCGTTGGCGGCAGCGCCGTCGGCCGAGACGTCCGGACCGTCGGCGCCGGCAACGGCCGGAGCATCGCGGTCCAGCGCCAGCTGCGGTTCCAGCTCGCCCAAGTCCTTCAGTTCCGACAGCGGCGGCAGTTCGTCCAGCCGCTTCAGCCCGAAGTAGTCCAGGAAGCCCTTGGTGGTGCCGAACAGTGCCGGCTTGCCGGGCACGTCGCGGTGGCCGACCACGCGGATCCATTCGCGTTCTTCCAGTGCCTGGATGATGTTGCTGCTGACCGCCACGCCGCGCACCTGTTCGATCTCGCCGCGGGTGATCGGCTGCCGGTAGGCGATCAGCGCCAGGGTTTCCAGGGTGGCACGGGTGTAGCGGGTCTTGCGTTCCGTCCACAGCCGGCTGATCCAGCCATGCACTTCGCTGGTGACCTGGTAGCGGAAGCCCGAAGCGACCTCGACCAGTTCCACGCCGCGTCCTTCGCAGGCCTCGCGCAGCCGTTCCAGCGCACGTTCGATGCTGCCTGGCGGTGCGGGCTCATCTTCCGGGAACAGGTCCTTCAGCTGGGCCAGGGTGAGCGGCTGGCTGGAGGCCAGCAGGGCACCCTCGACAATGCGGTCGATCAGCGATTGGTCCATCGGCACTCAGCGCTCACTCATTGGCATTGGCGGCGTCGTTGTCGTCAAACTCGCTGCTGAACTGCAGCGGGGCGTTGGTGTTGCCGGCCGCCAGCGACTTGACGTAGATCGGCGCCAGCGGTTCTTCCTGGACGATGTCCAGCAGCTGTTCCTTGGCCAGCTCCAGCACCGCCAGGAACGTGACCAGCACGCCCAGCTTGCCTTCTTCGGCCGTGAACAGCCCTTCGAAGCGATAGAACCTGCCGTCTTCCAGGCGGCCGAGTACCTCGCCCATGCGTTGCCGCACGCTCAGTGCCTCGCGCTTGATGGCGTGGCCGCTGAACAGCTCGGCGCGCTTGAGCACGTCGTGCAAAGCCAGCAGCATTTCCTTCAGGTCCACCGGCGGCGGCAGCTTCACCGTGGCGCGTTCGGGCATGAAGGCATGCGCCACCGTGGTGTCGCGGTCCTGACGGGGCAGGGCGTCGATGTCCTCGGCGGCCTGCTTGAAACGTTCGTACTCCTGCAGCCGGCGCACCAGCTCGGCGCGCGGGTCGGCCTCATCGCCTTCCTCGCTGACCGGGCGCGGCAACAGCATCCGCGACTTCACCTCGGCCAGGATCGCGGCCATCACCAGGTACTCGGCCGCCAGCTCGAAGCGCAGCTCGCGCATCACAGTGATGTATTCCACGTACTGCCGGGTGATCTCGGCGACGGGGATGTCCAGTACATCCAGGTTCTGGCGGCGGATCAGGTACAGCAGCAGGTCCAGCGGGCCTTCGAAGGCGTCCAGGATGACTTCCAGCGCGTCCGGCGGGATGTACAGGTCCTGCGGGATCTGCAGGACCGGTTGCCCATGCACCACGGCCAGCGGCATTTCCTGCTGCTGGGGGGCGGGCGGCCGGGTTGGCGGGTTCGCGTCAAGCGCGAGTTCGGAAGTCATCTAATGGACATCAGGATTGCAACGGACCAGTCGCGGCACCGGGTTCGCCGGGCCAACGCCACGGCGCCCCAGGGCACCAGACACGCCGGGATCGGCGCGATTCCACACATATCAAACAGCAGGACGCGCCGCAGGAGACGGCAGCGACAGAACTACGGGGAGGTCGTCTACGTGGCCCGGCCGGATGGTCCGGTTTGAAGCAGCGGGACGGTCGTCGGGGGCTGCGTTGGCCGCAAAACCGACGGGCTGCTGCATCCACCACGTGCAATGGAGTCTAGGGTAAGCCTTTGTCGCGCCAGTGTCCAGCCGGGCCGGGGCAGGGAGCGCATTGGCTAGAATCTGCGCACCCGACAAAGCAAGCGAGGAAATGCCGGTGTGGTATGTGATCGAAGGGCATGACGGCCAGGATGTGCTGGCGCAGCGGCTGCAGGCGCGGCCGGAACACCTGGCGCGCCTGAATGCGCTGCGCGACGAGGGGCGCCTGCTGCTGGCCGGGCCGTGCCCGGCGGTGGACAGCGAGGACCCGGGTCCGGCCGGCTTCAGTGGGTCGCTGGTGATTGCACAGTTCGAGTCGCTGCCACAGGCACAGGCCTGGGCCGATGCCGACCCGTACGTCGCCGCCGGCGTATACACCCATGTGCAGGTGCGGCCGTTCCGCAAGGTCCTGCCGTGAACGCGGAGCGGATCGAGCGGATGCGTGACGCACTGCAGCAGGCGCTGGCCCCCAGCGTGCTGGAAATCGAAGACGACAGCCATCGTCACGCCGGTCATGCCGGTGCACGCGATGGCCGCGGCCATTTCAACGTGCATGTGGTCAGTGAGCGCTTCGCCGGGCTGGGTCCGCTGGCCCGGCACCGCGCGGTCTATGCCGCGCTGGGGTCGATGATGGAGACCGATATCCACGCGTTGTCCATCCGCGCGCAGACCCCGTCAGAACAGGGCTGAGCCCTTGTCCCACGCTGTCCTGGCGGGTCCTTCATGGGCCTCGCCACGGACAGGTTTTCATGTCCATTTCGGGACATTCGCCTAACGGACTGTTTACAAGCCCAGATGGAAACGCTTACATTCCGCGCCAATGCTGGTAGGTCCAAGCCGTGGAGGGCGGCTTCGTGAACAAGGCAGCTATCACAATCAAAGACGTCGCACGCGAAGCCCGGGTCTCCGTGGCCACGGTTTCCCGCGCGCTCAACGGGCATGAAAATGTCGCCGAACCGGTCCGCCAGCTTGTGCTGGAGGTGGCCGCACGGTTGCGTTACACCCCGCACGCCGCCGCCCGCAGCCTGAGCAGCCGCCGCACCAATACGGTGGGCGTGGTGCTGCCTGACCTGTACGGCGAATTCTTCTCCGAGTTGATGCGCGGCATCGACGGCGTGGCCCGCAACCGCCGCCAGCACCTGCTGGTGTCCAGCTACCACGGCGACCAGGAACAGCAGGGCGCGGCCCTGCGTGCCATGCGCGGCCGCGTCGACGGCCTGCTTGTGCTCTCGCCCTACGCCGAGAGCCCGGGCTTCCTGACCGACAACCTGCCGCAGTCGCTGCCGACGGTGTTGATCAATACCTATCTGCCCGGGCAGGACCACCCGGTGCTGAGCATCGATGACCACGCAGGTGCGATGGCGATGACCCGCCACCTGCTGGACGCCGGCCACCGTCGCATCGCTTTCATTTCTGGCCCGGATCTCAACTTCGACGCGCGCGAGCGCCTGCGCGGCTTCCGTGACGCGCTGGTGGCTTTTGGCGGTGGCGCCGAAGGCATCGAGTTGCCCGGTGATTTCGACGAAGCTTCCGGCCATCGTGCCGGTCAGGAGTTGCTGGCAGCCGGAGCGCTGCCCGATGCCGTATTCGCCGCCAACGACATGATGGCCCTGGGGTGCCTGTATGCATTCACCCAGGCCGGCGTCCGTGTGCCCGCCGATGTTGCCCTGGCGGGTTTCGATGACATTCCACTGGCGCGTTTCGTCCACCCGTCGCTGACCACCATGCAGGTCAGCATCGCCGAGCTCGGCGACCGGGCCATGACGCGTCTGATGCAGTTGATGGACGGCACCTCCACGGATGGGGCAGGGGACAAGCAGACCCTGGTTCCCCGCTTGATTGTTCGCGATTCCACCACTCCGCCATCCGGCCGTTGAAGCCAGAGGCGTTCCTTCTTTTTTGATTGATCGCAGGGACCGCGCAAGCGGTTACCGCCACCCGGAGATTGAGTTGATGATGCATACCACCTTCCGCATGCCGGCGCGCCGGCTGCTGAGCACCGCACTGGTCAGCTGCCTGATGCTGGCTGCCGCCCCCAACGTCATGGCGCAGTCGGCCAACGCCAGCCTGCGCGGCCAGGTTGCCGGCGCCCAGGCAGGCACCGAAGTGACCGCCACCAACGTGGCCACCGGTACCGTCCGCCGTGGCACCATCCGCGCCGACGGCAGCTACTCGCTGATGGGCCTGGATCCGGGCACCTACAACGTGGTCGCCAACGGCCAGACCCAGAAGGTCACCGTCACCGTGGCCTCGACCGCGACGCTGAACTTTGCCGGTGCCGCCAGCAGCACCCCGGGTTCGACCGCGGCCACCAACCTGGACACCGTCAACGTTGTTGCACCGACCCTGCTGCAGGAAGTGCGCACCTCCGAAGTCGGCAAGACCGTCAGCCTGCAGCAGATCCAGACCACCCCGCAGGTATCGCGCAACTTCCTGGAGTTCGCCGACGCGGTGCCGGGCCTGATCTTCACCCGCGACGCCAAGGGCAACACCTCGCTGCGCGGCGGCGCCACCAATGCCGATGGCACCAACGTGTACATCGACGGCGTGGGCCAGAAGAGCTACGTCAAGGGCGGCGGCGTGGCCGGCCAGTCCGGCAGCGCCGGCAACCCGTTCCCGCAGCTGGCCATCGGCGAATACAAGGTCATCAGCGGCAACTACAAGGCCGAGTATGGCCAGGTGTCGAGCGCCGCGGTGACGGCTGCAACCAAGTCCGGCACCAATGAGTTCAAGGGTGAGGCGTTCTACCGCTACACCGATGAAGACATGCGTGCCAAGACCCCGGCCGAGCGCCAGGGTGGCAAGGAGAAGATGGTCTCGGCCGAGAAGGAATACGGCTTCGCCCTGGGCGGCCCGATCATCCAGGACAAGGCGCACTTCTTCGTGACCTACGAAGCCAAGCGCTTCGACCTGCCGGTCACCATCGCGCCGGATGGCGCGGTCACCGGCGCTGCCGGCCTGCTGCCGCCGGCCGGCGCCGCCGGCCTTGGCCCGGCCAGCCAGCCGTTCCAGCAGGACCTGATCTTCGGCAAGATCGACTTCGAGCCGACCGACAACGATCGCATCGAGCTGACCTTCCAGGACCGCGACGAAACCCAGTCGCAGTTCAGTGGCCAGACCTCGCCGGAAGCCGGCCGTGAAGTGGTCAACACCGACCGTCGTTACGCCCTGCGCTGGAACCACAGCGGTGAGCGCTACTACAACGAGTTGATGGTCACCCACGAAGACTCGTTCAACAACCCGACCCCGCTGACGCTGGCCAACGGCATCACCTACACCGCACCGGACGGCCCCGAAGACCGCACCATCGTGAAGATCGGTGGCGCCTCGGCACTGGATTCGCAGGTGAAGGGCCAGAAGGGCTGGTCGATCGAAGACAACCTGACCCTGGATGGCATCCAGTGGGCCGGTGACCACACCATCAAGATGGGCGTGAAGTACAAGGCGATCGATCTGTACGCATCCGATGCGGCACAGATCAACCCGACCTTCACCTACTCGCTGGGCGATCCGGACTTCCCCGATTCGATTCCGTACAAGGCGCAGTTCGTCAAGCCGGTGACCGGCGTGTCCGGCGTGTCCGGCGAAGTGCGTTCGAAGTCCAAGCAGTACGGCGTGTTCATCCAGGACGACTGGCAGGTCAACGACCACCTGCAGCTGAACATCGGCCTGCGCTGGGACTACGAAAAGACCCCGTCCTACCTGGACTTCGTGACCCCGCAGCAGGTGGTCGACGCCATCTATTCGCAGGATCCGCGCGCCCCCGCCGGCCAGACCTATGCCGATTCGCTGGCACTGGGCGGCCTGGACATCAGCGACTACATCAGCAACGGCCACAACCGCAAGGCATTCAAGGATGCCTGGCAGCCGCGCCTGGGCTTCTCGTATGACATCAATGCCGACGAGCAGCACGTGATCCACGGTGGTGCCGGCCGTTCCTACGACCGTGACCTGTTCGACAACCTGCAGCTGGAAACCACCAAGCTGGCCCTGCCGCAGCCGACCATCTACTTCCGCAACCCGGCCACTGGCGCCTGCATCAACGGCCAGGCCGCCTGCTATGACTGGAACCCGAACCTGCTCAACGGCATCGGCAACCTGCAGGCACTGGTCGGCGCGACCAGCAATGCCGGGCTGGAGGTTGACCTGCTGAACAACAAGCTGAAGGCGCCGTACTCCGATCAGTTCAGCCTGGGCATGAGCAACCAGATCGGCGACTGGCTGACCGATGCCACCATCGCTCGTACCCTGAGCTACGACGGCTTCGCCTTCACCCTGGGCAACCGCTACCCGACCGGCCAGTTCTTCGATGATCCGCGCCTGTGCGGCGGCACCTCCGCAGGCCTGAGCCAGGCCTGGAGCTGCAACGTGCCGGGCTTCGGCAGCCTGATCATCGGCCAGCAGGGCATCAAGACCCGCGCCACCCAGGTCCTGTTGTCGGCACAGAAGCCGTTCACCAAGGAAAGCGGCTGGGGCACCTCGATCGCCTATACCTGGACCACTGCGCGCCACAACCGCGACATCAACGAGAAGTACGCCTTTGATCGCGGCCTGATCGGTGACTACCCGACCATCCGCTCCAACGGCGCGCCGCGCCACCGCCTGGTGGTGACCGGTTCCTACGCGGGCTTCTGGGGCATCACTTTCGGCGGCAAGATCACCCTGGCCACCCCGACCGCGGTCAACGACTGGTACCCGGTGATGCAGGCCAGCGGCTACACCCTGCCGACTCCGCAGGCGGCCGTGCCCAACGCCACCGGCAAATTCCTGGTGGGTGGCAAGATCTTCGGCTACCGTTCGGTCGACCTGCAGGCGACGAAGACGTTCAAGCTGGCGGGCAACACCGAACTGTACGCCCGCCTGGACATCATCAACGTGTTCAACTTCGACAACTTCTCCACCTACAACTACGTCAAGACCAACGGCAAGCTGCAGGCCAGCTACAACGAGACCGGCGACATCATCGGTACTCCGCGCCAGGTCAAGGCCGAAGTGGGCTTCCGCTTCTAAGCCCGGGCGGTGATGCATGACCCGATGCCGCCGGCTCGCTGGCGGCATCGGTGAAAACGGCAATGGCCGGCCCTGTGCCGGTCCATTGCCCACGCCGCTGCCGGCCAAGGGGCAGCGGCGTGGGCAATGATCGCGGTGTCAAGCCACGTTTTTCGTGGTTTTTTAAGAACGCACGTTGTAAACGATTTCAGATCATTGGACGTTATGCTTTCCCATCGATCAGACCACCGGAGGAACCGCGCCATGCAGGCACGCCATCTGTTGTCCGCCGCAGCGCTGAGCCTGGCCGTGGCCGCCTGCCAGCCGGCCCAGCAGGAACCTGCCAAGCCCCGCCCGCCGGTGATCCTGATCGAGGCCGACGCACCGCCGCGGCCGATGAAGCCGGAGCTTCCTCCGCTGTTCGATGACATCGAACGCCGCACCTTCCAGTTCTTCTGGGACACCACCAACGAAGTGAACGGCCTGACCCCGGACCGCTATCCGTCGCGGCCGTTCGCCAGCATCGCTTCGGTCGGCTTCGCACTGACCGCCTATCCGATCGGCATAGAAAACGGCTGGGTCAGCCGCAACCAAGCGATCGATCGGACGCTGACAACGCTGAAGTTCTTCCGCGATGTGCCGATGGGCCCGCAGCGCACCGGCAAGGCCGGCTACAAGGGCTTCTACTACCACTTCCTGGACATGCAGGAAGGCCGTCGCTACGACAGCTGGGTCGAACTGTCCTCGGTGGATACCGCACTGCTGATGATGGGCGTGTTGTTCGCGCAGTCGTACTACGACGGCGATGATCCGCGCGAGAAGGAGATCCGCCAGATCGCCGACACCTTGTACAAGAAGGTGGACTGGCCGTGGCTGCAGCAGCGTGCGCCGCTGATCTCGATGGGCTGGTTCCCCGAGAGCGGCTTCATCGACCACGACTGGATGGGCTACAACGAGGCGATGATGGTCTACATCCTTGCCCTGGGGTCGCCCACGCACCCGGTCAGCCCGGATGCGTGGACGGTGTGGACGCGCACCTACGACAACGACTGGGGTGTTTACCAGGGCCAGGAATACCTGTCCTTCGGCCCGCTGTTCGGCCACCAGTACAGCCACGTCTGGATCGACTTCCGCGATATCCAGGACGCATACATGCGCGAGCGCGGCAGCACTTATTTCCTCAACAGCCGCTCGGCTGCGCTGGCCCAGCGCGAATACGCCATCGCCAACCCGATGCAGTGGAAGGAGTATGGCGAGAATGTGTGGGGCCTGACCGCCAGCGATGGCCCGCAGAACACCACGCAGGAGTACCGCGGCGAGCAGCGCCAGTTCCGCCATTACTCCTCGCGCGGCGCTGGGCTGCGCGAGAATTTCGATGACGGCACCATTGCCCCGACTGCTGCGATCGCCTCGGTGGTGTTTGCGCCGGAGCAGGTGATCCCGGCCACGCTGGAAATGCACAAGCGCTACGGCGACTACATCTATTCCAGCTACGGCTTCCTGGATTCATTCAACCCCAGCTTCAACTACGACATCCCGATCAAGACCGGCCGCCTGGTGCCGGATCGCGGCTGGGTCGCCAGCGATTACATCGCCATCGACCAGGGACCGATCCTGACCATGATCGCCAACTACCGCAACGATTTCGTGTGGGAGGTGATGAAGAAGAACCCCTACATCCGCAAGGGACTGGAGCGGGCAGGGTTCAGCGGTGGCTGGCTGGCGCCGGAAGGCGCGTTCCAGCCGCTGGAGCTGCAGAAGGACGAAAAGGCCGCGGCGGCACGCGCGGTGGGTATCGCCGAATCACGCGCGGCTGCCGCGCAGGAACAGAAAAACAATGCCAACCGCAACACAGGGCAGGGGAAGTAACCCGGTGCCGAACTGGATCGACCGCCTGCGCCGCTGGGCGCTGCCCGCCCTGGCCGCTTTGGCCGTGGCCGGCTGCGCCCGCACCGAGCCTGGAACCACCACCGTGCGCTTCTGGGCGATGGGTCGCGAAGCCGAGGTGGTCAGCGAGCTGATCCACGAGTTCGAGGCCGAGAACCCCGGCATCAAGGTGGATGTGCAGAACATCCCGTGGACGGCAGCGCACGAGAAGCTGCTGACCGCGTTCGCTGCCGATGGCCTGCCGGATGTCTGCCAGCTCGGAAACACCTGGGTGCCCGAGTTCGCCGAGCTCGATGCGCTGACACCGCTGCAGCCGTTCGTCGATCACTCGGCGGTCGTTGATGAAAAGGACTACTTCCAGGGCATCTGGGATACCAACGTGATCCACGGCGAGCTGGTGGGCGTGCCGTGGTACGTCGATACACGCCTGATCTACTACCGCAAGGACCTGCTGGCCAAGGCCGGCTACGACCACCCGCCGCGTACCTGGGCCGAGTGGGACGAGCAGATGGCGGCGATCAAGCGCATGCAGGGGCCGAACCGCTATGCGGTGCTGATGCCGATCAATGAGTTCGAGCAGCAGTTGTCCTTGGCACTGCAGCAACCCGATCCGCTGCTGCGCGACGATGACACCCGCGGCAATTTCGCCAGCCCGGGGTTCCGCCGCACGCTGGCCTTCTACGCCAACATGTTCGAGCAGGGCTGGGCGCCGAAGATGTCCGAGACGCAGATCTCCAACGTCTGGGACGAGTTCTTCCGCGGCTTCAACGTGTTCTACATCTCCGGCCCCTGGAACATCCGCGAGTTCAAGAAGCTGCAGCCGAAGGAACTGGAAGGGCAGTGGGGCACCGCGGCGCTACCGGGTCCGGACGGCCCCGGCGCCGGCATCGCCGGTGGTACCAGCCTGGTGATCTTCCGCAAGTCGCAGCAGAAGGAAGCGTCGTGGAAGCTGATCGAGTTCCTGTCGCGGCCGCAGATCCAGGCGCGTTTCCATTCGATCATCGGCGATCTGCCGCCGCGCCGCAGTACCTGGAACGCACCGTCGCTGGCCAACGATCCGCTGGCAGCGGCATTCCGTGACCAGCTGGAGCGGGTCAAGCCGACGCCGAAGGTGCTCGAATGGGAGCGCATCGTGCAGGAAATGCGCATCGTCACCGAGAAGGTGGTGCGCGGTGGCCTGCCGCAGGACAAGGCCGTGGAAGAACTGGACCAGCGCGTGGACAAGGTGCTGGCCAAGCGCCGCTGGATGCATGAACAACAACGCCTGCAGCAGCGCGCACCGTCGTCGCAGTCCAGCAGTGCCGTAGCCGCCGGGAGCGCGCAATGAAACGTACTTCGCTTGCCGGCTGGATCTTCGCCGGGCCCTCGTTGATCGTGCTGGGCGTGTTCTTCGGCCTGCCGGTGGCTTCGGCGCTGGCGCTGAGCGTGACCGACTTCGACCTGTATGCCCTGGCTGACAGCAGCAACCTGCGGTTTGTCGGCCTCGGCAACTACATCGACCTGCTGCAGACACCGATGTTCTGGAAGTCGCTGTGGAACACCACCTACTTCGTGCTGATCGGGGTGCCATTGTCGATCGGCGTGTCGCTGGGCGCGGCGATGCTGCTCAACGCGCCGGCCGCGCGCTTCAAGGCGCTGTTCCGCACCGCGCTGTTCGCGCCGGTGGTGACCACGCTGGTGGCGGTGGCGGTGATCTGGCGTTACCTGTTCCACACCAGCTACGGCCTGGTGAACTACGGCCTGGGCCACCTGGGCATCAGCCCGATCGACTGGCTGGGCGATCCCAACTGGGCGATGCCGACCATCATGCTGTTCGCGGTGTGGAAGAACTTCGGCTACAACATGGTGATCTTCCTGGCCGGCCTGCAGGCGATCCCGCATGACCTGTACGAGGCTGCGCGCATCGACGGCGCCTCGCGCTGGAAGCAGTTCCTGCACATCACCCTGCCGATGCTCGGCCCGGTGCTGCTGGTGGTCGGGGTGATCACCGTGTCCGGCTACTTCCAGCTGTTCGCCGAGCCGTATGTCATGACCCGCGGCGACCCGCTGCAGAGCACCGTCAGCGTGCTGTATTTCATGTTCGAGGAAGGCTTCAAGTGGTGGAACCTGGGACGCGCCTCCGCCGTGGCGTTCCTGCTGTTCCTGATCATCCTGGCGGTGACCACCGTGATGCTGCGTTTCGGCCGCAAGAGGCAGTTGGTATGAGTCGTGAAATCGGCCAGTCGCGCTGGTACCCGTGGTTGATCAATGGTGCGTTGCTGGTGCTGGCCCTGGTCAGCCTGGCACCGCTGCTGTGGATGCTCTCGGTCTCGTTCATGCCGCAGGGCGAGGCCAGCCATTTCCCGCCGCCGCTGCTGCCTTCCAGCATCACCACGCACAACTACCATGAGTTGTTCGCGCGCACTGGCATGGGCGGCAACTTCGCCAACAGCCTGCTCGTCTCGCTGGCGATCACCTTTGGCTCACTGTTGCTCAACACCATGGCCGGCTATGCGTTCGCCAAGCTCAACTTCGTCGGCCGCGAGCGCCTGTTCCAGGTGCTGATGGCGGCGCTGGTGATTCCAGCGCAGGTGGCGATGCTGCCGCTGTTCCTGCTGATGAAGCAGCTGGGCCTGGTCAACAGCTTTGGTGGGGTGATCGTGCCGGCGCTGGCCAGCGTGTTCGGCATCTTCCTGGTGCGCCAGTACGCGCGTTCGATCCCGGACGAGCTGCTTGAAGCGGCGCGTATCGACGGGGCAGGGGAGCTGCGCATCTTCTTCCAGATCGTGCTGCCGATGCTCAAGCCGGTGCTGGTGACCCTGGCGATCTTCACCTTCATGGGCGCATGGAACGATTTCATGTGGCCGCTGATCGTGTTGACCGATCAGGAGCACTACACTTTGCCGGTGGCGCTGGCCACCCTCTCGCGCGAGCACATCATGGACGTGGAAATGATGATGGCCGGCGCGGTGGTCACCGTGGTCCCGGTGCTGGCGCTGTTCCTGGTGCTGCAGCGGTACTACATTCAAGGTCTGTTGCTGGGGAGCGTCAAGGGATGAAGCGAGCGATCGCCGTTGGACTGGGCCTGCTGTGGACCTCCCTGGCGATCGCCGCGCCACCGGCGCTGCCGGCACCGAAGGTGCTGGACGACTTCGACGACGTCGCGGCCTGGAAGCTGGTGTTGTCCGACCAGGTCAGCGGTTCGCTGCGCCCGGTCAGTGGCGCTGGCGGCGGCCGCGCGCTGTGCCTGGACTATGACTTCCACGATGTCTCCGGCTACGTCGGCATCCGCCGCGCGCTGAACATCGAATACCCGGTCAATTACCGTTTCGGCTTCCAGTTGCGCGGTGATTCACCGGGCAACGACCTGCAGTTCAAGTTGATCGATGCCAGCGGTGACAACGTCTGGTGGGTCAATCGTCCCGGCTACAGTTTCCCCAAGGGCTGGACGCCGGTCGAGTACCGCCGCCGCCAGATCGACAAGGCGTGGGGTCCCTCGCCCGAGAAGGAGATGGCGCGCAGCGCCGCAGTCGAGTTCACGATCTACAGCAAGGTCGGCGGCCGCGGCACCGTATGCTTCGACAGGCTGACCCTGCAGGGGCTGCCACCGCAGGATGATTCGGCGCTGGTGCCGTCGGTGATTGCCGATACCGCCACCGCGCTGCAGGACCGCATGATCGACGGCAAGAGCGACACGTTCTGGATCAGCGGTGGCGTCAAGCAGCAGACCATCAGCCTGGACCTGCAAAAGAGCCGCGAGATCGGCGGTGTCGTGATCGATTGGCTGCCGAACCTGGAAGCCAATCGCTACACCGTGCGGACGTCCGAGGATGGCCGGGATTGGCGCATCGTGCGCGAAGTGACCAGCGGTGCCGGTGGCCGCGACTGGCTTGCCCTGCCGGATACCGACGCGCGCTACGTGCGTTTCGATCTGCGCGATGGCCCGAACTGGCGCTATGGCATCCGTGACATCGCACTCAAGCCGCTGGCGTTCGCCGCCACGCCCAATGCCTTCCTGTCCTCGGTAGCCGCCGATCTGCCGCGCGGTTCGTTGCCGCGCGCGTATGTGGGCGAACAGCCCTACTGGACCCTGCTCGGCCTCGATGGTGGCCAGGAGCAGGCGCTGATCAGCGAAGATGGCGCGCTGGAGCCGGCCAAGGGCAGCTTCAGCATCGAGCCGTTCATCCGCCTGGACGGCAAGCTGCTGGACTGGTCGAAAGTGGCTATCACTCAGTCGCTGCAGGATCACTACCTGCCGATCGCCACCGTCGACTGGGTGCATGAGAAGGCCGGACTCTCGGTGACCGGTTTCGTGCAGGGCACGCCCGAGCGTGCGCAGCTGATCGGCCGCTACCGGCTGAGCAATCCGGACAAGGTCGCGCACGAATACACCCTGGCACTGGCGATACGGCCGTGGCAGGTCAATCCGCCCACCCAGTTCCTTAATACCGTCGGAGGCTTCAGCCGGATTGATGCCCTGGATGTAGGTGAGCAGCTGGTTCGGGTCAACGGTGAGCCGCGGATCTATCCGCTGCAGGTACCGGACGCGCGCTTTGCCAGTACGTTCGATGGCAAGCTCGATGCGATGCATCTGGAAAGCGGCACGTACCCGGCGACCACGGCGGTGAAGGACAGCACCGGCATGGCGTCGGGTGCGCTGGTGTACACGATCAGGCTGGAGCCCGGGCAGAACCGTGAGGTGGCGGTGGTGCTGCCACAGACCGGTGGCTGGGCGCCGCAGGCGCTGGATGTGGCCAAGGCGCAGGCGCAGGTGGCCGAGCAATGGCGGAAGAAGCTGGGCGTGGTTTCGCTGCAGGTGCCTGCTGCAGGCCAGCCACTGGTCGACACCCTGCGCACGGCGGTGGCGCACATGCTGATCTCGCGTGTCGGACCGCGCCTGCAGCCGGGCACGCGGTCGTATGCGCGCAGCTGGATCCGCGACGGCGCGATGATCTCCGAGGGCCTGCTGCGCATGGGGCGCAGTGATGCGGTGCGCGATTACATCAACTGGTATGCGCCGTACCAGTTCGAAAACGGCAAGGTGCCGTGCTGCGTCGACGCGCGCGGCAGCGACCCGGTGCCGGAGAACGACAGCCATGGCGAGTTGATCTACAGCATCGCCGAGTATGGGCGCTACACCGGCGACAGCACGTTCACCGAGCTGATGTGGCCGCACGTGCAGGGCGCCTACAACTACATGGAGCAGCTGCGCGCCAGCGAGCGCACCGAGGAAAACCGCGCGCGCAACCCGGCGTTCTACGGGATGATGCCGGCCTCGATCAGCCATGAAGGCTATTCGGCCAAGCCGATGCATTCCTACTGGGACAACTTCTGGGCGCTGCGCGGCTACAAGGACGCGGCGCTGCTGGCGACCCAGCTGGGCAAGGTCGAGGCGATGCAGATCGCCGAATCGCGCGACCAGTTCCGTGCTGACCTGCAGGCCTCGCTGCTGTCGGCGATGCAGCAGCACAACATCGATTACCTGCCGGGCTCGGCCGAGCTGGGCGACTTCGACGCCACCTCCACCACGATCGCGCTTGCCCCCGGCGGCGAGCAGGGCCGGCTGCCGCAGCAGGCGCTGGAGGCGACCTTCGAGCGCTACTGGAACGAGTTCGTTGCCCGTCGCGATGGCAAGCGCGAGTGGAAGGATTACACCCCGTACGAATGGCGCAACGTGGCAGCGTTCGTGCGCCTGGGCTGGCGCGACCGCGCCTGGCAGGCCACCGAGTTCTTCTTCAGGGACCGCGCGCCACAGGCCTGGAACCAGTGGGCCGAAGTGGTCTCGCGCACGCCGCGCAAGCCGTTCTTCGTCGGTGACCTGCCGCACGCCTGGGTGGCTTCGGACTTCGTGCGCTCTGCGCTGGACATGTTCGCTTACAACCGTGATCTGGACGATGCGCTGGTACTGGCCGCCGGCGTGCCGACCGCGTGGCTGCAGGGCGAGGGCATTGCCGTGCAGGGCCTGCGCACGCCGCAGGGGCAGTTGAACTACCGCCTGCAGCGCAGCGACAAGCAGCTGGTGCTGGAGGTGCAACCGGGCCTGGTGCCGCCGGTCGGTGGTGTGGTGCTGCCGTGGCCGTATGCTGGCGACCCGGGCGAGGCGAGCATCAACGGTGAAGCGGCCCAGTGGATCAACAGAGAACTGCACGTGCACCAGCTGCCGGCGCGGATCGAGATCGACGTGCCGAGCGCAGTGCGCCGCGCCGAACGCAAGGGGCAGTAACGATGAAGCAGCAGCGGGCGAAGGTGCGCACGTCGGTGCGCGCCCTGGGGCTGGCCATTGCAATGGCATTGCCGGGCGTGATGATGGCGGCTGAACCGGCTGGCACGACTGTGGCGCCCGACGTTGCCAGCGCGCCGGGCATGAGCATGGTCACCTTCAACCTGCACCACGACCGCGAAGACTGGCCGAGCCGGCGCCGCACCATCCTGGCCGAGCTCAAGCGCCTGCAGCCGGATGCGGTTGCCCTGCAGGAAGTGATCCAGCGCCGCAACGTGCGAAACCAGGCGCAATGGCTGGCCGGCCAACTCGGCTACAGGTATGTGTTCGTGTCCACCGATCCGGTCGCGGCACCCAAGCGCTACGGCAATGCGCTGCTGACCCGGCGGCCGATCCTCGCTCAGGGCGATCATCTGCTGCAGCCGCTGGACGACTACCGCACCGTGGCCCACCTGCGCATCGACGTCGACGGCACGCCGGTAAACATCTACGCCACGCATCTGAACGAGCGCAGCGACGAGAACGGGCAGCGCATCCGTCGCACCCAGGTCGAAGACCTGCTGCGCTTCATCACTGCAACCTCGGCCGGTGCACCGGTGGTGATCGCCGGCGACTTCAATGCACTGGTGGATGCCGGCGACCTGAGCGAGCTGCGCAGCCACTACGGCGACAGCTACGGCAGCGTGCATGTCAACACCGATCTGTCCGCGGTCAGTACGCTCAACCGTCACTATTACCAGGCGCCGTCGCGGATCGACCACATCTTCTTCCAGCAGGACGAGATGGTCGCACGCGAGGCGAAGATCCTGTTCGACCAGCCCGATGACAGCGGTCGCTGGGCCTCGGACCACTACGGCGTGTGGACCCGCCTGCAGTTCGCGCCGAAACCCTGACGCAGGCACGCTTGGGTAGGTGCCAACCTTGGTCGGCACGGTTCGGCCCGACGCACAAACAAAAACGGCGGGGATCATTGATCCCCGCCGTTTCGTTTTCACGCTATCAAGGCGCGATCAGTTCGACGGAGGCGTGCGCTTGGCTGCCTCTTCGTCTTCTTCATCGGCCCTGGCTTCTGCAGCCTGCGCTGCGGCGTCGGCATGGCCATCGGCGACCGGATCGATCGACGGCGTCACCACGGCTTCGGCGACCGGGGCAGCGGCCTCGATCGGCGCGGCTTCCACCGCCACCGGCGCGACCGGCTGTTCCACGATCGGCGCAGTCTCGACGACCGGCGTGGCTTCAACGGCCGGGGCGGCCTCCACCACCGGGCCACTCTCACTGGCCACCGGCTTGGTTTCAACCACCGGGGTTGCTTCAACCACCTGCGGCTTCGATTCCACGACCGGCGCGGCCTCGACCGCGACCGGCTTCGTTTCGATCACCGGAGCGGCTTCAGCCACTGCGGTCGTTTCAGCCACAACCGGCTTTGCTTCGATCACCGGCGCGGCAGCGTCCACCACCGGAGTGGCGTCGGCGACCGGCTGGACCGGGGTCGCAGCGTCGATGGCATCGAGCATGCTGGTCTGCACCGGCGAGGACACCGTTTCAGTTTTCGCAGCAGCCTCGGCCGGCGCCTGCGCTTCAGCCGCGACGGGGGCGGAGACTTCGACCACGGCGCTGCTCACCACCGCAACCGGTGCGGAAACCGCAGCGGCGGCAGCGCGGGCCGGCTTCCCGGCTTCGATGGCGATCGGCTCGACTTCGTCATCGAAGTCGAACTCCGGCTGCGAACGGACCGGCTGCACCGCAGCAACCGGAGCGGTTCCGGCGGTGTTGTTGACGCTCGGCTCGGCGCCGTCGGTGTCTTCACCGTCATCACCATCGTCCTGGTCATCGCCCAGGGCGTCGCTGCCGACGGCATTCTCGGTGCCACCGCGACGACGGCGACGGCCACCACGACGGCCACGACGACGGCGGGTTGCGCCTTCGCCTGCCTGCTCGCCATTGGTGTCGGTTGCAGCCTCCTCGCCGGCAACCGCAGTCACCTCGGCCGCGCTGCCAGCGTTGGCAGCGGTGTCGGCCGACGCAGCGGCTTCCACCGGAGCGGCGGGTGCCGGAGCAACCGGCGTCACCGGCGCGGTGGCTTCCAGCGCGTTCACCCCGTTGGCGGCGACGGCCGTAGCGGCTACGGCTGCCGCTGCGGTCACGGCTTCGGCAGCTGCTTCGGCGGCATTGCGCTGCGGCTTCTCGGCCGGCTTGTCACCGTCCTGCTGCTGCGGGCGCGGCTGCTTGGGCTGCTTCAGCTTTGGCTGCTGGTTCTGGTTCTGGCCCTGCTGCTCGTTGCGCGGCTTGTTCTGCTGCTGCGGCTGCTGCTGGCCATCCTTGTGCTGCGGCTCCTTCTGCTTGCCCTGCTGCGGCTGCTGCTGCGCATTGCCGTTGTTGCCGTTGCGGCCGTCCTTGCGCTGCTCGCCGCGGTCCTTGCGGTTGCCGCCATCCTTCTGCTGCTGCGCGTTGCCATTGCCACGACTGTCGTCGCGACGGTCCTTGCGGTCCTTGTTGCGATCCTTGTTGCGGTCCTTGCGGCCACCGTCCTGCGACTGACGCGCCGCCGGAGCGGCCGGCGCCGGCGCCGGGGCCGGCTCGCCACCGAACACGCGCTTGAGCCAGCCGATCACGCCGCCGCTGGGGGCCGGGGCCGTCGGTGCGACCGCGACCGGGGCCGGGGCTGCCTTGGCCGGCTCAACTTCCTCGCGAACCGGGGCGGGCGAGGTGTGTTTGACCTGGGTCACCGCCGGCGGCGGGATGTTCAGCTGGCCCTTGGTCAGCGCGTGCACCGGCAGCTTGCGCGGGGTGCCCCGCTGGTAGCTGGGCTTGCTGCTTTCTTCACCCAACTCGTTCTCGCGCAGGCGGGTGACGGTGTAGTGCGGGGTATGCAGCTGCTCGTCGGCCACGATCACGATCGGCGCCTCGTGGCGCTGCTCGATCTCGCGCAGGGCGCTGCGCTTCTCGTTCAGCAGGTAATTGGCGATCTCCACGGGGGCCTGCACCAGCACCTGCCCGGTGTTCTCCTTCATCGCATGCTCTTCGGCGACGCGGATGATCGACAGCGACAGCGACTCGACGCTGCGCATGCGGCCGTGGCCGTCACAGCGCGGGCAGACGATCTGGCTGGACTCGCCCAGGCTCGGGCGCAGGCGCTGGCGGCTCATTTCCAGCAGGCCGAAGCGCGAGATGCGGCCGACCTGGACGCGGGCCCGGTCGTACTTCAGCGCGTTGGCCAAGCGATTCTCGACCTCGCGCTGGTGCTTGTTGGAGGCCATGTCGATGAAATCGATGACCACCAGGCCACCCAGGTCGCGCAGGCGCAGCTGGCGGGCCACTTCCTCGGCCGCTTCCAGGTTCGTCTGGAACGCGGTGTCCTCGATGTCGCTGCCCTTGGTGGCGCGCGAGGAGTTCACGTCGACCGCGGTCAGTGCTTCGGTCTGGTCGACCACGATCGAGCCGCCCGACGGCAGGCGCACGTTGCGCTCGTATGCACCTTCGATCTGCGACTCGATCTGGAAGCGGTTGAACAGCGGGATGTCGTCCTTGTAGTGCTTGAGCTTGCGCAGGGTCTGCGGCATCACCTGCTGCATGAACTCGCGGGCGTGCTCGTACATCTCCTCGGTGTCCACCAGGATCTCGCCGATGTCGGCGCGCAGGTAGTCACGCAGGGCGCGCACGATCAGGCGCGACTCCTGGTAGATCAGGAACGGAGCGGGCTTGCTCAGCGCGGCTTCGGCGATGGCGCGCCAGACGTTGAGCAGGTAGTCCAGGTCCCACTGCAGTTCTTCCGCATCGCGGCCGACGCCGGCGGTACGGATGATCACGCCCATGTCGTCGGGAATGTTCAGCTTGTCCAGCGCGTCCTTCAGCGCGGCCCGGTCTTCGCCCTCGATGCGGCGGGACACACCACCGGCGCTGGGCGAGTTCGGCATCAGCACCATGTAGCGGCCGGCCAGCGAGATGAACGTGGTCAGGGCGGCGCCCTTGTTGCCACGCTCTTCCTTGTCGACCTGGACGACGATCTCCTGGCCTTCCTTCAGCAGTTCGCGGATGCCGGCCTTGTTGTGGTCGACGCCGGCCTGGAAGTAGTCGCGGGAGATTTCCTTCAACGGCAGGAAGCCATGGCGGCCACCGCCGTATTCGACGAAGGCCGCTTCCAGCGAGGGCTCGATGCGGAAGATCCGGCCCTTGTAGATGTTGGACTTCTTCTGTTCCTTCGACGGCTGCTCGATGTCGATGTCATACAACGACTGGCCATCCACGATGGCAACACGCAGCTCTTCAGCCTGCGTTGCGTTGATCAGCATTCGCTTCATTGTTGCGTTCCTCGCAAGCGGCTACCGCGCGGAACGCCATGGGGTTTCGCCTCTGGACACGGCTCGCCGCCCATTCGCGCAAGCGCGGGGAGGGCGGCTTGGGTTTCCAGCGCTACGACACCACGGCAGGCCGCGGGAGCGCTTCACTCTTATGGGTTTTGGGTGTTGCGGGGCCGCAGGCAGCTGTCAGCCAGGCTGGAGCGCCACGCGGGACATGTTCAGCACGGTTGCGTGTCAGGCATCCGGCGATGGCCGGGAAGGCCGGTGAGCCGCTAACATGGCCGCCCCGCGGGCGGTGGTCGCGCACTGTGCCGGATTCGTCGGAAGCTGGGCTTCTGGCCCTGAGTAACTTCCAACGAAATCAATCCCTTATCTCGCCCCCCGAGTGTAACAGAATAAACAGCCTGATGACCGCCCAAGACCCCACCAAGCCCGCAGGCGACAAGCCTTCCGTGCGCATGATCACCGTTCCCGCCGACCGCGCCGGCCAGCGCCTGGACAACTTCCTGCTCGGCCAGCTGAAGGGGGCCCCGCGCAGCCTGGTCTACAAGCTGGTGCGCAGTGGCCAGGTGCGGGTCAACGGCGGTCGCGCCAAGGCCGAGCGCAAGCTGGAGGCGGGCGATGAGGTGCGTGTACCACCCGTGCGTCTCAGCGAGGAGGGAGACAAGGCCGGTCCACCTGAGGCGTTCATGCGCCGCCTGGAGCAGGCCATCGTGTTCGAGGATGCCCGCCTGCTGGCCCTGAACAAGCCCTCTGGCGTGGCCAGTCATGGCGGCAGCGGCATCAGCTTCGGGGCGATCGAGACCCTGCGTGCGCTGCGCCCGGGGCAGACCCTGGAGCTGGTCCATCGGCTGGATCGCGACACCTCCGGCCTGCTGATCGTGGCCAAGAAGCGCTCGGCGCTGAGTGAACTGCAGGCCCTGCTGCGTGAAGACCATGGCGCCGGCATCCGCAAGCGCTACCTGACCCTGCTGGCCGGGCGCATGCCCGATGGCGTGATGACGGTGGACGCGCCGCTGCACGTGGGCCTGCGCCAGGGCGGCGAGCGCCATGTGCAGGTCAACGCGATCGGCAAGGAATCGATCAGTCACTTCCGGGTGCTGGAGCGCCGCGGCGGCCATTCGTACTGCGAGGTGCGCATCGAAACCGGCCGCACCCATCAGATCCGCGTGCATGCCCAGCATCTGGGCCACCCGGTGGCCGGTGACGACAAGTACGGCGATCCGGCGGTGAACAAGCGGCTTCGTGAGCAGATCGGGCTGAAGCGCCTGTTTCTGCACGCGGCTTCGCTGGAGTTCGCGCTGGATGACGGCAAGAGCCCGTACGTGCTGAATGCACCGCTGGCCGATGAGCTGGTTGAGGCGCTGGGCCGCCTGCGCTGACGGCGGTTCGGCGGGGCCGGGTGCTTGGTCGGCGCCGTCGCTTCCCTGCGATGAGTGGGCTCGTCACTTTCTTTGCTCGTGCAAAGTAAAGTAACCAAAGAAACACGCCGCCATCCGCGAGCCGGCGCTGCGCGCCGGTACCCTGCGCTCCTCGGTCCGCCGAGGGGCGGCGCGGAACTCGCTGCGCTCAGACACCCGCGCCTCTTCGCCCTCGCCGGACCTGCGGTGCTCGGCTCGCTACAAGGCGGACCTGACAGCCGCAGCGTAGACCCATACCCGCACGCAGCCCTTGTAGAGTCGAGCCACGCTCGACTCACGCGCGCAGCGCGGGCTTCGCTTTTTCATTCTTTCATCGCGCGGCTGGCACGCCTATAGCCTGTCAGAGGCCGGGCGAGGTGGGTTTGCGGGGGTGTAAGCGCCATGGATGGCGCGCCCAAGCCCCCAAGGATGGGTTTACGGCGTCCCCCGCAAACCCACCTCGGCCGGCCCAACCCGGAATGTCGCTCCGCCAGCCGCGAGGGGGCTCAGCCCGTTGGCCGGGAACCCCTCACCACTTGAACAGCACCAGGCTGATCGCCAGGGTGCCCATGCCGGCCACCAGTCCGTAAACCGTCTCGTGGCCCTTGGCATAGCGCTTGGCCGCCGGCAGCAGCTCATCCAGCGCCAGGAACACCATCACGCCGGCGATCAGTCCGAACACCCAGCCAAACGTGGCGTGCGACAGCGATCCTGACAGCAGCCAGTAGCCCAGCGCCGCGCCCACCGGCTCGGCCAGGCCGGACAGCAGGCTGGCACTGAATGCATAGGCCTTGTTCTGGGTGGCGAAGTACACCGGCACCGCGATCGCGATGCCCTCGGGGATGTTGTGGATGGCAATGGCAAAGGCCAGTGGCATGCCCACCGACGGGCTTTCCAGCGTGGCGAAGAAGGTCGCCAGCCCTTCCGGGAAATTGTGCGCTGTGATCGCGACCGAGGTCAGCAGCGCGACCCGCTTCAGGTACTCGCGGCTGTTTTCGCGGAACGCGGGGTCCTGCTTGTCCAGGCTGTCATGCGGATTGGGAATGAAGTGATCGATCAGCACGATGACGATCACGCCCAGCAGGAACGCCAGGGTGCCGTAGGTGAAGCCGCTGCGCTCGCCATAGGCCAGGGCGAACGATGCGATGGACTTGTTGAGGATTTCCGAGAGCGACACGTAGACCATCGCGCCGCCGGCGAAGGCCAGGCCAAAGGCCAGCAGGCGCGGGTTGGGGCGGCGCGAGAACAGCACCAGCAGGCTGCCGATGGCGGTGGCCAGGCCGGCCGCGAGGGTGACCGCCAGTGCGATCCAGACATTTTCGGGGGGAATCTGCAGCATGTACCGACGCGGTCCTGGTCAACAGACAGCCGCCCCGGATAAGCCCGGGGCGGGGAGGGCGAGGCGGGCGTCGGCTGGCCTCGTCGGGGCGCGCGCGATCAGCCGCCGCGGCGCAAGCGTTCTTCGATGGCGAAGCACTGATCGGGCTTCGGCTGCGGCGGGTTGAAGCTGACCGGCACCTGGATGGTGGCCGGCACGGCAGCGCCGTTACGGGTGGCAGCCTTGAACTGCCAGCCCTGAACGGCCGTTTTGGCCAGCTCGTCCAGCTGCGGATTGCCGGCGCCGGTGAGCAGGGCGACCTCGCTTGGCTTGCCGTCGGTGCCGATGGTCACCTTGAACGTGCTGGTGCCACCCACGCCCATGCAGGCCAGTTCAAGCGGGTACTGCGGCGGCGGCGTCTTCACCGCGGCCACCTCGGTCGGCGCGGTCGCTGGCGGCGCCGGCGGCTCGGAGGCACCACAACCGGCCAGGCCGGTCGCAGCAATCAGGGACAGGCTCAGCAAGCGTACGTTCATGGCAGTTGCTCCGTCAGGGCCGAAGTCTTCGCAGCGCAGATGAAGTCGTTCTCGCTCAGGCCGCCCACGTCGTGGGTGGAAAAGCGCACCACAGCGCGGTCGTAGTGCACGGCCAGGTCCGGATGGTGGTCCTCGCGGTGGGCAATCCAGGCCAGCGCGTTCACGAAGGCCATGGTGGCGTAGTAATCCTTGAAGCGGAAGGTGCGCGTCAGGGCCTGGCTGCCCTCGCTCAGCTCCCAGCCGGGAACCTGCGGCAGCAGTTCGGCCAGGCGGGCCTCGCCGAGCTTGTGGTCGCTGCCTTTGCGTGGCACGCAACGGGCCTGGGCCAGTGGAATCAGGTCGGCCATGGGAATCTCCACCTCGTGTTGACTGAACAATGCGCCGGACGGTGTATAAACCGAATGAGCGGCTGACGCGTACTTGGCTAGAATAGCCTGATGATCCAGATCTCCGACACTGCCCAGACCCACTTCCGCAAGCTGATCGAACGCGAGGGCGTGCCCGGCATGGGCGTGCGCCTGAGCGCGGTCGACCCCGGCACCCCGCGCGCCGACGCCCGGCTGGAGTTCGCCGAACCGACCGACCTGCTCGGCGATGAGTGGGCGGTGGACTGCGAAGGATTCACCCTGTACGTCGATGCCGGCAGCGTCGGCTGGCTGGACGGGGCCGAGATCGACATCGTCGCCGGCAGTGCCGGTACCCAGCAGCTGACCATCAAGGCGCCGCGCATCAAGGGTGAAGCGCCCGGTGATGCGGCCTCGCTGGTCGAGCGCGTGCACTGGGTGGTGGAGAACGAAGTCAATCCGCAGCTGGCCTCGCATGGCGGCAAGGTGGCCGTGCAGGAAGTCTCGGCCGACGGCGTGGTACTGCTGCGCTTCGGCGGTGGCTGCCAGGGCTGTGGCATGGCCGATGTGACACTGAAGCAGGGCATCGAAAAGACCCTGATGGGCCGCGTGCCGGGCGTGACCGCCGTGCGCGACGCGACCGACCACGACAGCGGCCACGCGCCGTACATCCCGCGCGACAACGTCGCCTGATCGCTGACGCGTGCCTCTGACCCGGGCCGAGCAACTCATCGATCTACTGCTGGCGCGCCAGCAGCCCCGCGCCGTCCTCGAGAAGACCACGCGCCTGCCTTATGGCTGGGCGCTGTGGCTGCGCTCGCTGGGGCCGCTGCCGCGGCCGTACCACGCGCGCGACGTGATCGCGGTATTGCTGCCCCGATCGTTGCCGGGGCCACCCGGTCAATCGCCGCAGCTGTCGCCGTGGCAGGCGCTGCGCCGCTTGTTCTGGCAGGACTGGGATGCTGCGCCGCGCGACCAGCGCTGGATGCGTTGCGTCTCGGCCTTGGCCAGTGCGCTGCTGCATCTGCTGTTCTTCATGCTGCTGCTATGGGTGGCAGTGATCCGCACCTCGGCACCGGAAGAACAAGGCGCCGAGGGCGAGCGCGTGCAGGTGGAGTTCGTCGGTCGCGCTACCCAGGAAGGCGGCGGCGATCAGCCAGGTGCGGAAGCGGCGGCCGCTGCACCGCCGGGCCAGGTTGCAGCTGGCCAGAACGCAGGGGCCGCAACGGCGCCTGAGCCGCGTCCGGCGTCCGCGTCGGCAGCTGCGTCCGCACCCGCTCCGGCTGCAGTGGCCAGCGTGCCGCCGCCGCCCGCCGAATCCGAGCTGGCGCCGGTCGCGGCACCGCCGCCGTCTCCGGTGCAGGCCACCGAAGTGGCGCAGGCCAGTACGGATTTCGTGGTGCCACCTGTCAGCGTGCCGCGCACGGAGATCAGCATCGTGCCGCGCGACACGGTACCGACGGTGCGCGAGCGCAGTGTGCAGCCGGTGCAGGTGCCGCCGGCCCCGGCCGCACTGCGTGCGCCGGAGATCGCGGTGCGGACGCCGCAGCTGCGTGACATCCCGGTGCAGGAGCGTGAAATCAGTACGGTCGATGCACCGGCGATATCGCAGCCGCTGCGCACGGCCGATGTACAGGTCCGTGTGCCGCAGCGCGATGTGCAGGTGCGCGAGCGCGAAGTGCAGGCCGTGGTCGATCCGCAGGTACGGATGGCTGCTGTGGCCGGGCGCGAGCCGACCGTGCGAGCGCCGGCAGGCCGTGACCTGCAGGTGCGCGAGCGCGAAGTCGCGTCGGCACCCGCGGCGGCGCCTTCAACGTCCAGCGGCAGCGCGCCAGCGACAACGGCCGCGCCTGCGGCCAGTGGCAGTGCGCGCCAGGCCGAAAGCAGCACGCCACGGCCGTCCGCCTCCAGCACGGCACCGGCCCAGGCTGGAGCGCGCCCGGCCCCCGATCCGGGCAACTGGGCCACGCCCGCCAAGGGCGATGACTGGGGGGCGTCGAGCCGCAAACAGGACGGCGCCGACAAGGGCGCCCGCCAGGCCAGCGCCACCGGCAAGGGCAGTGGCCTGTTCAACGCCGATGGCAGCGTCCGCGTGCCGGGCCAGGAAGGCGATGGACGTGCCGAGCGCGGTGCGCCCGGTGGTGCCAACGATGGCTGGAGCAAGGAACGCATCGCGCAATCGGGCACCTGGTTGAAGCGACCGCCTTACGACTACACGCCCACGTCATTCGACAAATACTGGGTCCCGCAGGAATCGCTGCTGGCCGAGTGGGTGCGCAAGGGAATAAAGGCAATGGAGATTCCGTTGCCGGGTACCAATACGAAGATTTCCTGCGTGATCTCGATCCTGCAGGCCGGTGGTGGCTGTGGCCTTACCAATCCGAACATGCAGGACCAGCCGGCCGTGGCGCGGCCACCGCCGGACATTCCGTTCAAGAAAGAACTGCAGGAAGATAACGGGAGCCGGTAGGCTAGGGAGCGCGCCACGCCCTGGCAGGCTCGCTTGGGTAGGTGTCAATCTTGGTTGGCGCAGAAGCGCCGACCAAGGTCGGCATCCACCACGGCAGTGACCTTACGCGCTCTGCGACAGGAACACCCAGAACGGGACGTCGCGGCCAAGCCAGTCGCGGCTGGTCTCGTCCATCACGTCCAGCAGGGTGTCGAAGTCTTTCTGCGCGGTGGCGCGCAGCGCGTCCACGTCGCACAGGAACAGTGCATAGCCGTTGGCTGGCAGCCATTGCAGGTCGCGTAGATTGTCCGACAGCGCATCCCAGTTGCCGCCGAAACCGGCCGGAAAATCCAGCTGCGCGGCCAGCCGTGCGAGCAGGGTGCGCTTGTCGGCCACCCCTTCCAGATCGATGCGGATCACCTTCAGCCCGGCATCGCGCATTGCGGCGGCCAGGGCGCCGATGTCGTCGCTGTCGATGGCGTAGACACCGGCATTGTTGATGTCGTGCAGGCCGAGGCCGAAATCGTCATGGCTCATCACTGCGCTCCCTGGGCCGGTACGGTGAAGCTGCGGAATGATTCGTAATGGTCGTCGGTGTAGTACCACGCCTCCGGCGGATCGCCGCCGGTGACGATGCGGCGCGTGCCACGGGTGCGCGCGCCGGGGGTGTCCACGGTGTATTCGCGGTAGTAGCCGCGCGGACGCTGCGGTAACTGCTGTTCGCGGTTGCCGAACGTGCTGCCATCCTGGCGGTGCGGGAACGGCCCGCCGCGCTGGATCAGCGCGATCGTCTGCAGGGCTTCGGCGGGCAGGAAGGCGGGCAGACCGTTGCCCTTGCCGGGCGTGGCCGTGGCCGGTGCGCGCGCGGCAGGCGCACCCTGCAGGTCCGGCGCGAACTGCGGCGCCGGCGGGCGCTGCATGAAATGGTTGACTACCAGGCCGAGCAGCAGCAGGGCGATGGCGGTGATCAGCAGCCGGGGGTTGCGCATGGGCAAGGGAGCGGGCGAGGGTGGTGCTCGCACTGTAGCGCCTGCGCGCTGCACGGCGCATGAGGAGGGGGCTGCGTCACCGCCGCGTAACAATTGCCGTCGTGCTCACCGGCGGGACGCAATTTCCTTTACATCCCCCTTGGTAATCTGCCGTTCTGTCCCCATCATTCACCGCGCACCGCCCGACAACGTCGGGTGCCCTCGCAATCAGGAGATGCACCATGGCCTATACCCTGCCCAAGCTGTCCTACGCCTACGACGCGCTGGAACCGCATATCGATGCGGCGACGATGGAAATCCATCACACCAAGCATCACCAGACCTACATCAACAACGTCAACGCGGCGCTGGAAGGCACCGAGTACGCTGACCTGCCGGTCGAAGAACTGGTGAAGAAGCTCAAGTCGCTGCCGGAGAACCTGCAGGGTCCGGTGCGCAACAACGGTGGTGGCCATGCCAACCACTCGCTGTTCTGGACCGTGATGGCTCCCAATGCTGGCGGCAACCCGGTGGGCGACGTGGCCAAGGCCATCGACAAGGACCTGGGCGGCTTCGACAAGTTCAAGGACGCCTTCACCAAGGCGGCGCTGACCCGTTTCGGTAGCGGCTGGGCGTGGCTGAGCGTGACCCCGGACAAGAAGGTGGTGGTCGAAAGCACCGGCAACCAGGACAGCCCGCTGATGGAAGGCAACACCCCCATCCTCGGCCTGGACGTGTGGGAGCACGCGTACTACCTGAAGTACCAGAACCGTCGCCCGGAATACATCGGCGCGTTCTTCAACGTCATCGACTGGAACGAAGTCGAGCGCCGTTACCAGGAAGCGATCGCCTGATCGCGGTGATGGGATGAACGGAGAAGGCCGGGGATAACCCGGCCTTTTCTGTTCCAGCAATCATTCGGTAGTGCCGGCCGCTGGCCGGCAATCGTGTGATCCCCGGGGAGCCGGCCAGCGGCCGGTACTCCCTATTCGGCGGTGGCCGTATTGCCTTGCAGGCGCAACGTGGCCATCACGCCCAGGCGCAGGCCGGGCAGGTCGCCGTCGGCCGGCAGCAGGATCGGCTGCTGGCGGATGCCGTCGAAATGCTTGACCTGGAAGAGCACATCCAGACCATGGCCAGTGCTGCCCCCACCACTGGCCGCAGGCGCCTCGGCTCGGCCGCCGGGATTGCGCCGCGCCGGCTGGAAGCCCGGCGTGCTGCGCACCAGTTCCATCGTGTTGGCCGAGAAGTCGCCGGCGATCAGGCTGGGCATGCCCTCGGCGGTGGCACCAATCCAGGTCATCAGGTCGCTGGTCTGGTGCTGGCGCGCGGCGGCCTCGTCCGGGTCGGGGCGGAGCCGTGCCACATAGATGTTGACCAGCGCCTCGCCCAGCTTCAGCCGCATCATGCCGGCCGCGCTGAAGGTGCCGGGAGGATGCAGCAGGGTTACGCCGTCCTCGCTGACCGGTAGCCGGGTCAGCATCGCGTTGCCATGCCGCAATGTCTGGCTGGGTGGATCGGCGGTAACGAAGTCGCAGCTGTAACGCAGCCGGCTGGCCAGCCAGCAGGCCGGGTTGCGGCCTTGCTGCTGCAGCACCTGCTGCACCGAGATCACGTCCGGCTGCAGGTCGGTCAGCAGTTGTGCGACCTGCTCGCGGCGTTGCTTCCATTGCGCGTCATCGCGGCTGGGCAACTCCAGCGCGGCCACCGTCAGCTGACGGGGCGCGCTCTCACTGGCGGCGGCCGGCGCCTGCGGCCGCGCCTGTACCTGCAACGCCGGCAGCAGCACGAGACAGCTGAGCAGGAGGCGGGCGGGGGCGAGGGGGCGCATAACGATAAGTTTACGCTTTTGTCGTGCAGGTGCCGTGACTTCCGGCAGGGCCTGCACTGCCTGCCATGGATTGGCACCGTTGTCATGCAGCCCTGCAGCGTGCTTCGCAAGCCCCGGTTCCGGTAACCTTGCGCCTTTCGCTTTGCAGGAATGCCTTACAGGATGAGCCACGACGCAGTCGCCCCCATCGCCGGCCAAGGAAAGATGCCGCGCCAGATTCCGTACATCATCGGCAATGAGGCCTGCGAACGGTTCAGTTTCTACGGGATGCGCAACATCCTGGTCCAGTTCCTGATCACCTCGCTGCTGCTGCAGGAAATCACTGCGGAAGGCCGTGCCGGTGAAGCCAAGGACATCATGCACAGCTTCATGATCGGCGTGTATTTCTTCCCGCTGCTCGGTGGCTGGCTGGCCGACAGGTTCTTCGGCAAGTACCACACGATCCTCTGGTTCAGCCTGGTCTACTGCGCCGGCCATCTGTGCCTTGCCCTGTTCGAGAACAGCCGCGAGGGCTTCTTCCTCGGCCTGGGCCTGATCGCCCTGGGTGCCGGTGGCATCAAGCCGCTGGTGGCCTCCTTCATGGGCGACCAGTTCGACCAGAGCAACAAGCACCTGGCCAAGATCGTCTTCGACGCCTTCTACTGGATCATCAACTTCGGCTCGCTGTTCGCCTCGCTGCTGATCCCGCTGGCGCTGAAGAACTGGGGCCCGCAGTGGGCGTTCGGCATCCCGGGCATCCTGATGTTCATCGCCACCTTCGTGTTCTGGCTGGGCCGCAAGCGTTACGTGCTGGTGCCGCTGCCACCGAAGGACCCGCACTCGTTCGCCAACGTGGTGCGCACTGCGCTGACCGCACGCGCGGCCGGCCAGGGCCGCCCGGGCCTGGTGATCGCCGTGCTCGGCCTGGTGCTGGCAGCGGCGTCGTTCGGCCTGGTCGGTTCGCTGGGCATCGTGATCTGCCTGTGCCTGGCGCTGGTGGCCATTCTCGCCGGCATCGGTGGCGGCACCTGGTTGCAGCTGGACCGGGCCCGTGGCCAGCATCCAGCCGAAGCCGTGGAAGGCGTGCGCTCGGTGCTGCGCGTGCTGGTGATCTTCGCGCTGACCACGCCGTTCTTCTCGCTGTTCGACCAGAAGGCCTCGACCTGGGTCCTGCAGGGCCAGCAGATGCAGATGCCGAGCTGGTTCACCGCCTCGCAGATGCAGGCGCTGAACCCGCTGCTGGTGATGATCCTGATTCCGTTCAACAACCTGGTGCTGTACCCGGCCCTGCGCCGCTTCGGCTTGGAGCCGACCGCGCTGCGCCGCATGACCGCCGGCATCGCCTTCAGTGGCCTGGCCTGGATCGTGGTCGGCGGCATCCAGGTGGTGATGGACGGCGGCAACGCTTTGTCGATCTTCTGGCAGATCCTGCCGTATGCATTGCTGACCTTCGGTGAGGTGCTGGTCTCGGCCACCGGCCTGGAGTTCGCCTACAGCCAGGCGCCGCAGGCGATGAAGGGCGTGGTGATGAGCTTCTGGAACCTGACCACCACCATCGGCAACCTGTGGGTGCTGCTGTCGAACGCTGCCGTGCGCAACGACGCGGTGACCCACAAGATCGCCAGTACAGGCCTCAGCGAGGCGGCATTCCTGATGTTCTTCTTTGCCGGTTTCGCCTTCGTCGCGGCGTTGGCCTTCGGTTGGTACGCGAAACGCTATCGTATGGTCGACAACTACCGTAGCGCCTGAGCCTGACATGACCCCCGTCAATCTGCTGTTGATCGCCATCACCGCCCTCCTGTCGTGGATGGCGTTCAACAATCGCAAGCTGGCCGACCGCCTGATCCTGTGGCCGCCGGCCATCGACCGTCACCGCCAGTACGACCGGCTGGTGACCTATGGCTTCATCCACGCCGACTGGTCGCACCTGATCTTCAACATGATCACCCTGTTCTTCTTCGGGGGATTCATCGAGAGCGTGATGGTGCAGCTGACCGGCAGCTACCTGACCTACCCGGCGTTCTACATCGGCGCGCTGCTGGTCTCGATCCTGCCCAGCTACCTGAAGAACCAGAAGAACCCGAACTACCTCAGCCTTGGCGCGTCCGGGGCGGTATCGGCGGTGCTGTTCGCCTTCATCCTGATCAAGCCGTGGTCGATCATCCTGGTGTTCTTCATCCCGGCACCGGCGATCATCTATGCCGCGTTCTATGTCGGCTACAGCATCTGGATGGACAAGCGCGGCGGCGACCGCATCAACCACAGCGCGCATCTGGCCGGTGCGGCGTTCGGCGTGATCTTCATGCTGGCCATGCAGCCGAGCATCTTCAACCACTTCCTGCGCGAACTGTCCAACCCGACCTTCCGCCTCGGCGGCGGTTGAAGCGGGTAGCGGGGCGAATCGGTGACGATTCGCCCCGGTTTTCAGAGCGTGTGCTGCTGGCCGTAGGTATCCAGCAGGCGGGCGAACACTTCCTCGCCGATGCGCTGGAAATCCTGGTCTTCGGTCTGCCCTTCCACCGCAAGTTGCAGCAGGCCCTCCAGCAGGGCGCGGTCAGTATCTGAATGGGAATCGCTGGGGTGCATCGGAGCCTCCGCGGGGGTGCGCATGGTCAACGGTCGCAAGGGGCGTGCCAAGCTGGCCGTACCCCTCCACAGGCGATAGCGGCCGTCAGCGCTCCAGCTTGAGGGTCGCAAACTGACGTGAATGGATCAGACTTGCCCCTGTTCAGGCTTCACGCGATCATGGCGCCCGGCTGCGCACCATCCACGCAGTCGCCGCAGGAGACAGTTCCATGGCTTCGGTCACGCCCCCCGGTCTGGCCTATGAGGTCGAACACGACCTGGCCAACCATCGCTTCACCGCCCGTGTGCGTGGACAGCTGGCGGTGCTGGACTACCAGATCAAGCGCAAACGCATGGTCATCACCCACACCGAGGTGCCTGAGCCGATCGCCGGCCGTGGCATCGCCGGTGAGCTGACCCGCGTGGCACTGCGTTTCGCCCGCGAGCAGAAGTACAAGGTGGTGCCGGCCTGTTCCTACGCCGAGGCGTTCCTGCAGCGGCATGAGGAGTATCACGACCTGCTCGCTGGCTGAACGCCGGCGGGCCACGCTTCAGCCATGGCAGGCAATGATGTACAAACATGAACAGGGGATCCCGATGAAGATTGGAAACAACCGGCCACTGCGCGGCAGTGCGTTGGCCGGCGTGGTGGGCGTGCTGTTGCTGGCCGGTTGCCAGCGTGAAAGCGAGCCGGCACCGGCGGCTGAGGCGGCTCCCGCCGTCGAGGCCACCGCCGCAGCCGAAACGCCGGCCACGGAAGCGCCGCTGGACCTGCGCGACGTGATCGAGAACAACGAGCGCGAAGTGGTGGGCATCAGCTACCCGGCCGGCATCGACCGTTATCCGGGGTTGGCCCGTGCGCTGCAGAACTATGCGACGAGTGCGCGCAGTGACCTGCAACAGGCGTTGGACGGGCTCGGCAACGACAAGCCGACCATGCCCTACGAGCTGTCGCTGAGTTTCGAGAAACTGCTGGAAACCCCGCAGCTGGTGGTGGTCAGTGCTGATGGCAGCCGCTACACCGGTGGCGCCCACGGCGAACCGCTGGTGGCGCGCTTCGTATGGCTGCCGCAGCAGCAGCAGATGCTCAGTGCCGACAAGCTGGTGACCGATGCCAAGGGCTGGAAGGTGATCAGTGAGTTCGTCGCCGACCAGCTGCGCGAACGCGTGGCCACGCGGCTCAGCGGCGAGGACATGGACCCGGCCCAACTGCAGGAATCGCTGCGCAACGCATCGCGCATGATCGCCGACGGGACTGGCCCGCAGGCCGACAATTTCAGCCAGTTCCAGCCACTGACCGACGACAAGGGGCAGATCACCGCGCTGCGCTTTGTTTTCCCTCCGTACCAGGTGGGTCCATACTCGGACGGCACCCAGACCGCCGATGTACCGGCGGCGGTGCTGTTGCCGCACGTGGCCAGGGACTACGTGGAGCTGTTCGCACGCGGTTGACCGCAGTGGAGGAGGTGGCGTGGATACAGGGTTGCAGGAGCGGGTCACCGGCCTGCTTCACGAAGCCGGGGTCCGCATCTGCGGTACCCAGCCGCAGGACATCCAGGTGCATGACCCGCGCTTTTTCGCGCGGGTCATGGCCCACGGCTCGCTCGGCCTGGGCGAGAGCTACATGGACGGCTGGTGGGATGCCAACGTCCTGGATGAATTCCTTGTCCATCTGATGCAGGCGCACCTGGATGAACGGGTGCACGGCTGGCGCGAAGTGGCCGATGCGCTGAAGGCGCGCCTGTTCAACCTGCAGGCCGGGCAGGGCAGCTACGAGGTCGGCCGCCGCCACTACGACCTCGGCAACGATCTCTACCAGGCCATGCTGGGCCAGCGTCTGGTCTACAGCTGCGGCTACTGGCGCAATGCCGATGATCTCGATGCCGCGCAGGAAGCCAAGCTGGACCTGGTCTGCCGCAAGCTGGGCCTGCGCCCGGGCCAGCGTGTGCTGGACATCGGCTGTGGTTGGGGCGAAGCGCTGAAGTTCGCCGCTGAGCGCTACGGTGTGAGTGGCGTCGGCGTGACGATTTCGCAGGAGCAGGCCGGGTTCGCGCGGAACCTGTGCGCGGGCCTGCCGATCGAGATCCGATTGCAGGACTACCGCGAGCTGGACGAACCGTTCGATGCGATCTTCTCGATCGGCATGTTCGAGCACGTCGGTGACAAGAACTACGCCAGCTTCTTCGAGGTGGCCAAACGCTGCCTGTCGCCGCGTGGCCTGCTGCTGTTGCACAGCATCGGCACCAACGTCTCCCGGCATCGCACCGACCCGTGGATCGCGCGCTACATCTTTCCCAACTCGATGCTGCCGTCGGCGGCGCAGATCACCCGGGCGTTCGAAGGCCGTTTCGTGCTGGAAGACTGGCACAACTTCGGCACCGACTACGACCTGACCCTGCAGGCATGGCGGCGCAACGTGGAAGCAGCGTGGCCACGGCTGGATGCGCGCTATGACGAGCATTTCCGCCGCATGTGGCGCTTCTACCTGGCCGGGTCGATGGCCACCTTCCGCTGCCGGCACGCGCAGCTGTGGCAGCTGGTGCTGTCGCCGGAAGGCGTGCCGGGCGGGTACGTGGCGCCACGGTAGTGTTGCGTCGGGAGAGAGGGATAGATCAGGCCTGATACGACACTCATTGACGTTGACTACGGGTATTGCACGGCCTGCTCTCCGCAAGGGTGCCGACGACGCTAAGCTGTCGGGTCGGCGGCATTACCGCATTCCTGAAGGCGTTGCAGCATGGGTTGGGACATCACCTACCATCCAGTCGCGGACTCGGAAATCCGTGGCCTCTATTTCCGTGCGCTGGAGGACGCGACGCTGGTTGAGCCGCTGCAGCAGCAATTCCGGATCGAGCCGTTCTACATGGAGCAGCTCCAGGAACGCATCGACGAGGCTCGCTCGATCAGCGCAGACGTGCCCTTCGAGAAGGGGCATGCTTTGTACCTGGCGATCGTGGCCGGTCACCTGCGCCGGTATCACTATCTTCGCGGGAGCGCCCTTTCGTTCTTCATCGACGATCCGGTGGTTGCCCGCTATTTCGCGGACTGGCGGCAACTGGTGCCGCCACAGTGGGCGGACGCCGCTGCAGGCAACCACCTGCGCGAAAACTACGGTGGTGGTGTGTTCATCACGCATGACCGGCTGAAGCAGATGCGCGCGGACTACGCCGGGGACAATGACCTGCGCGCGCGTCTGCACGAGCTGTTCTCCGATGGTCGACTGGCCGTATTCTGGAGCGTTGTCGATGATGCCATCGGCAAGGGATGCGGATTGCTGGAAGCAAGCGAGGTGGTCGAGCCGAATCCGATGGACCTCAACGCATCGACCAGCATGAGCAATCTGCTCAACTGCGCCCCCGATGGCGCGTTGCTGTACGCAGAGGCCGTCGCGGCGCAGCTGGCGCAGTTCGTGCCGGAAACCCTGGATACGGATACGGCTCCGGCGGCAAACACGCAGAAACGATGGTGGGAACGATTGTTCCGGCGATGACCTCAACGAAAAAAACCGCCCGGTCTCCCGGGCGGTTTTCGTTTCACGCTAGCGCGCAGGCGATCAGTTGCCGGCGCCGGTCAGGCCACGCTTTTCCAGCAGCGGTTCGATCTGCGGCTCGTGGCCGGCGAAATCGCGGAACAGCTGCATCGCGTCGACGCTGCCACCCTTGGACAGCAGGGTGGCGCGGAAGTGGTCGCCGTTCTTGCGGCTCAGGCCACCGTTGTCCTTGAACCACTTCTGGGTGTTGGCGTCGAGCACTTCCGACCAGATGTAGGCGTAGTAGCCGGCCGAGTAGCCACCCATGATGTGGCTGAAGTACGGGGTCTTGTAGCGCGGCGGCACCGGCGCGTAGTAGATGCCGTCCTTCTCCAGCGCGGCGCGCTCGAAGGCCATCACGTCCTTGGCGGTCGGCACCTGGTCGGCACCGATCTGGTGCCAGCGCTGGTCCAGCATCGCTGCACCCAGGTACTCGGTGGTGGCGAAGCCCTGGTTGAACTTGGCCGCCGCCAGCACCTTGTCCAGCAGCGCCTGCGGCATCGCCGAACCGTTCTGGTAGTGCTTGGCGTAGTTCTTCAGGATGACCGGGTTGTCGGCCCACATCTCGTTCACCTGCGAGGGGAACTCGACGAAGTCACGCGGCACCGAGGTGCCCGAGAAGTACGGGTACTTCACATTGGAGAACATGCCGTGCAGGGCGTGGCCGAACTCGTGGAAGGTGGTGTTCACCTCGTCCCAGGTCAGCAGGGTCGGCTGGCCGGCCGGCGGCTTCGGAATGTTCAGGTGATTGGCGACCACCGGCTTGAAGCCGGTCAGCTTCGACTGCGAGACGTAGGAGTTCATCCACGCGCCGCCGCGCTTGGAGGCGCGTGCGTACGGGTCGAAGATGAAGATTGCCAGCTGGCTGCCGTCGGCGTCGAACACGTCGTAGACGGTCACGTCGTCGTGGTAGACCGGCAGGTCTGTGCGCTGCTTGAAGGTCAGGCCGAATTCCAGGTTGGCGGCATGGAACACGCCGTTCTCCAGCACGTTCTTCATTTCGAAGTACGGCTTCAGCTGCGACTCGTCGAAGTTGTACTTGGCCTGGCGCACCTTCTCGCTGTAGAAGGCCCAGTCCCACGGTTCCAGCTTGAAGGTCGGCTTGCCTGCGGCCTTCTGTTCCTGGTCGATCATCGCCTGCAGGTCGGCGGCTTCGCGCTTGGCGTTGGCCACCGCGGCCGGGGCCAGCTTGCCCAGCATCGCGTTGACCGCTTCCGGCGTCTTGGCGGTCTGGTTGGTCAGGTTGTAGGCGGCGAAGTTCGGGAAGCCCATCAGCTTGGCCTTGTCGGCACGCAGCTGCATGATGCGCGAAACCAGCGCGGTGTTGTCGAACTCACCGCCGCGGCTGCCGCGGCTGACCGACGCTTCGTAGATCTTCTGGCGCAGGGCGCGGTTGGCCAGGTTGGTCAGCGGCGGCTGGCCGGTGGTGTTGAGCAGGGTGATTACATACTTGCCTTCCAGGCCCCGGGCCTTGGCGGCTTCGGCGGCGGCGGCGATCTGCTCCTTGGACAGCCCGTCCAGTTCCTTGACGTCGTCGACGGTGATCGCCGAGGCGTTCACTTCCGACTGCACGTTCTGGCTGAACCTGGTGCCCAGGCTGGCCAGTTCGGCGTTCATCTCCTTCAGCTTGGCCTTGTCGGCCTCGGACAGCTTGGCGCCGGCGCGCACGTAGTTGTCGTAGTACTTCTCGACCAGACGCACGCCTTCGGCGTCCAGGCCCAGCTGGCTGCGGGTGTCATACAGCGCCTGGATGCGGGCGAACAGCTTGCCGTTCAGCGCGATCGCATCGCTGTGCGCGGCGAACTTCGCCGAGTAGTCGGCCTGCAGCTTCTTGCGGGTGTCATTGGTGTCGGCGCCGACCAGGCTGAAGAACACGGTGGTCGCACGGTCGAGGATGTCACCGCTCTTCTCCAGGGCGATGATGGTGTTGTCGAAGGTCGGCTTGGCCTTGTTGTTGGCGATCGCTTCCACTTCCTTCAGCTGCTGCGCCATGCCGGCGTCGAAGGCCGGGGCGAAGTCGCTGTCCTTGATTCTGTCGAACTGTGGGAAGTGCAGCGGCAACGGGCTTTCGGCGAAGAACGGATTGGCCTGCTGAGCGGTGCTGCTGGCGGCCGGGGCGGCGCCGGCCGAGAAGGCGGGCAGGGCAAGGCCGAGGGACATGGCCACGGCAAGGGCAAGGCGGGTGGTCAAGGCAGGAACTCCGGTAAGGCAAACAAGGGCCCGAGGGTAACCCGGCCGGCGGCGTCCGCACTTGTGTCAAAAGGCATGTTGCCGGGGCCGGGCGCGGGTACCATGCATTCACCGCCCACGGCCCGCCATCATGACCAGCGCCTACGATTTCAGTTTCCGTGACCTCGAAGGCCAGCCGCATGCGTTGGCCCGTTATCAGGGCCACCCGTTGCTGCTGGTGAACGTCGCCAGCCGCTGTGGCTTCACCCCGCAGTACAGGGGGCTGGAACAGCTCTGGCAGGACTATCGCGAGCGCGGCCTGGTGGTGATCGGCTTTCCCTGCAACCAGTTCGGTGCGCAGGAGCCTGGGGATGCGGCGCAGATCCGCCAGTTCTGTTCGCTGGACTATCCGGTCAGCTTTCCGCTGTCGGAGAAGATCGAGGTCAACGGCGAGGGGGCTGATCCGTTGTGGGCCTGGCTGTCACGCGAGAAGCGCGGCCTGCTTGGCAGTGCCCGTATCAAGTGGAATTTCAGCAAGTTCCTGGTTGATCGCCAAGGGCGGGTGGTGTCGCGGCATGCGCCCACCACCAGGCCGGAACAGCTGCGCGGCGCGATTGAAGCGCTGCTGTAGAGCCGAGCCCACGCTCGGCTGCTTTTCCGGCTGACTCCGAGAGCGCGCGCCGCGCGCAAGCCGAGCGCGGGCTCGGCTCTACAGATACGATGGATTATTTCTCGACGAACGCGCGCTCAAACACGTAGTGACCCGGCTGGCCGATGCGCGGCGAAACCTGGAAACCCCGGGCATCGAGCACGGTGCGAAGGTCGGCCAGCATCTGCGGGCTGCCGCAGATCATCGCGCGGTCATTTTCCGGGCTCAGTTCCGGCAGGCCGAGGGTGCGCTGCATCTGGCCGCTTTCCATCAGCGAGGTCAGGCGGCCCTGGTTGGCGAAGGGCTCGCGGGTGACAGCCGGGTAGTACAGCAGCTTGTCGCCGATCATGTCGCCGAGGAACTCGTGCTCACGCAGTTCCTTCTCGAAGTAGTCGCGATAGGCCAGGTCCTTCTCGTAGCGCACGCCGTGGCACAGGATCACCTTCTCGAAGCGCTCGTAGGTTTCCGGGTCCTTGATCACTGACAGCCACGGCGCCAGGCCGGTGCCGGTGCCCAGCAGGTACAGGTTCCTGCCGGGGTGCAGGTCGCTGATCAGCAGGGTGCCGGTGGGTTTCTTGCCGACCAGCACCTTGTCGCCCGGCTTGATGTGCTGCAGGCGCGAGGTCAGCGGGCCGTCCTGCACCTTGATGCTGAAGAACTCCAGCTGCTCTTCCCAGTTGGCACTGGCGATGGAGTAGGCACGCAGCAACGGGCGCGCCTCGGTTTCCAGGCCGATCATCACGAACTGGCCGTTCTCGAAGCGGAAGCCGCTGTCGCGGGTGGTGGTGAAACTGAAGTAGGCGTCGGTCCAGTGGCGGACCTCAAGCACCGTTTCGGCGCCAAAAGCGGTGGACATGGGCGTATCTATCAAAAGTCGTCGGGGGTGATTCTATCTCAAATGAGACAGGTTCTCATTGGGCGGAACGAGAGGCGTTCTCAGCGATAACCCGCCGCCTGCAGCTCGAACAGCTCGGCGTAGCGGCCACCCTGTGCCATCAGCTGCGCGTGGGTGCCGCTGGCCTCGATCCGGCCGTCGGCCAGGACCAGGATGCGGTCGGCCATGCGTACGGAGGAAAAGCGGTGGGAAATCAGCACTGCGGTGCGATTATCCGCCAGTTCCCTGAACCGCTGGAACACCTCGAACTCGCTGCGCGCATCCAGCGCTGCGGTTGGCTCATCCAGGATCATGACCTGCGCATCGCGCATCCATGCGCGCGCGATGGCGATCTTCTGCCATTGGCCGCCGGACAGGTCCACGCCCTGCTTGAAGCGCCGGCCGATCTGCTGGTCGTAGCCACCGGGCAGGTCCTCGATCACTTCCTCGGCCATGCCGCGCCTTGCGGCGTCGGCAATGCGCGCCTGGTCGTCCATCGCCTCGACCTGGCCAACGCCGATGTTCTCGCCCGCGCTGAGGTTGTAGCGCACGAAGTCCTGGAAGATCACCCCGAGGTTGGCGCGCAGGTCGTCCAGGTCGTAGTCGCGCAGATCGCGGCCATCGAGCAGGATCCGGCCTTCGTCCGGCTCGTACAGCCGTGCCAGCAGTTTCACCAGCGTGGTCTTGCCGGCGCCGTTCTCACCGACCAGGGCCAGCACTTCACCTGCGTACAGCTGGAAATCCAGATGGCGCACCGCCCACTGTTCGGCATCGGGATAGCGGAAGCCGACGTTCTCGAACACGAAGCCCTGGCGGATTGGCTGCGGCACGCGCACGGCGCCTTCACGCGAGTGGATTTCCGGCTCGATCTGGAAGAACGAGAACAGGTCATCCAGATACAGCGCCTGGCTGGCGACCTGCGAGAAGCCGATCAGCAGGCCTTCCAGCAGCTGGCGCAGGCGCAGGAAGCTGCCGGCGAGGAAGGTCAGGTCGCCGATCGAAAAGTCGCCGCGCACCGTGCGCCACGCGATGTAGGCGTAGGCGGTGTAGTACCCCAGCGTGCCCAGTGCAGCCAGCAGCGTGCCCCAGAACGCGCGGCGCCGGGCCAGTGCACGGTTGGCCTGGAACAGCGCCACCGACAGCCGCCGGTAGCGTTCCACCAGGAAGCGGTGCAGGTTGTAGATCTTCACTTCCTTGGCCGTTTCCACGCTGGCACCGAGCTGGCGCAGGTAGTCGAGCTGGCGGCGCTCGGGCGTCCATTGGAAGTTGAGGCTGTAACCGGCCGCGTTGAAGTGCGATTCGCCGATGAAGGCCGGCACCAGTGCCAGCGCCAGCAGCAGGATCAGCCACGGTGCGTAGACCAGCAGGCCAACGGCGAGGCTGGCTACGGTGATCGCGTCCTGTACCTGGCCGAACAGCTGGCTCATCAGGTTCATCCGGCCCATTGTCTGGCGCCGCGCACGGTCCAGCTTGTCCTGCAGGTCCGGGTCTTCGAAGTCCTCCAGGTCCAGCGTTGCGGCGTGTTCCATCAGCCGGATGCTGGTGGCATTGGCGAACAGTTCCGAGAGCAGCGCATCGGCGTAGCTGACCAGCCGGCCGAGCAGGTCCGAGGCGATGGCCAGGCCGAATTCCAGCGCCAGCAGGCCCAGCAGTGGATTGAGCAGGCCGCTGGACAGCGCCTCGCCCAGTGGCGGGAAGCCGGCACCGTGCTGGCTCAGGTGCAGGGCGCTGTCGATGATCAGCTTGCCCACGTACAGCATCGCCACCGGCAGCAGCGCCCGGATCAGCCGCAGGCCAAGGCTGGCCAGGGTGAGCGCGGGGCTGGTTTTCCAGACCATGCGCAGGAACGGCGGCAGGTTGCGCATCGCCCTGAAGCGCTGGCGCAGGCTGGGTCTGTTCGCGGCGGCGGCGCCAGCGGTGGGGGTAGCAGGCATGCGCATATTGTGCGGCCTGATACGTGCAGAGGGGGTCAGTGCAGCCGTGTGGCAGCGCCGGGGTCAGAACCAGTTGCGGCGCGAAGGGCTCTGACCCCGCAAGGGAGTGCGGCAATGGGTGGCATTAACGCGGCTGGATCAGACCATCCAGCAGCTCGGGATAGCTCGAAAACCAATAGTGCAAGGCATCGTCATTGAACCCATCAGCGCCTGTCCAGAACGAAATGGGGTAACCCCAATCCGACGAATGGTGCTTTCGAGGTGCAGTTTCCGCATTGACGAATGCCTGAGCCAGGCCTTGATGTCCCCCGGATTGAAGAATTCCCGCATGACCCAAGGCAGTAAGCAAGCCACGCGCCTCATAGACGCTCATTTGCACCCCTGGAATTCTGCGGATGCTGCGTTGTAGTGTGTTGGGCGTGTCGTCTGCACTAGCGTTTCTGATTTCCTGGAGAATTCTTGACAAGGTGGTCAGGCTACTGGGAGTACGCCTTGGTGTCCTGGAGTGTTCAATCAAGAATTGCGTCAGGTGAGTTGGTGAATTCCCTACCATGCAGCCGGCCTGAAAGCGGATGGCGTTTATGAAGGTTGGGTCGACAGTAACTTCCCTGAACTCTCCGCAGATCTTGCAGACGACGCCGTCATCGCTTGAGAAGGTGTGAGTGGGGAAGTTGATCACGAAGGAGTAGGCCGATAGACCTGCTCTGAGCGACGGCGAATTTTCAGCTACGCCCAAGATGAAGTTGTCCACAACATGATCTTTCCGGGTCCCGCTGAAGACGTTCAGTAAATCCCTTATTGCAGTGTCGTGTTCGACCCGGAACTTGGGCGAAAAAAGGTCATGAAGCGACAGCAGGCGGACCACGTCGTCTGGTTTCGGGTCGTCCGATTGGTAATAGTCACGCAGCGCTTTCAGTACGGGGGCGGGCAGTTTTCCCATAACGACGTTCTTGTGGGTTCTCGGCAACGACTACCACTTTCCATTGGAATTGGGGCATGGGCAACAGTGTTACCCATGCCTCGTTCGGCTTACGGCAGCGGCGGCAGCAGGCCCGCACCCAGGCGGTTCCAGGCATTGATCACCGCAATGCCCATGCTCAGATCACTCATGCCCTTCTCATCGAAGTGCGGCGCCAACGCATCGAACGCCGCCTGCGACGGCGCACCGTCGGTCAGCCGGGTCAGCGCCTCGGCCCAGCCGAGCGCTGCGCGCTCGCGTGCGTCGAAGAAACGACTTTCGTGCCAGGCGGGCAGGGTGTCGAGCTTGCGCGGCTCGATGCCGCCCTTGCGCAGGGCCGTGCCGTGCATGTCCATGCAGTAGCCGCAGCCGTTGAGCTGCGACACGCGCAGGAACAGCAGTTCCATCAGGGTCGGATCGATCGAACTGTCATGCACCGCCTTGCTGGTGGCCAGCAGGCCCTTGAAAGCGTCGGCAGCCAGGAGGGTGTAGGGGACGCGGGGAGAGGCGTGGTCGGACATGTTCGGCTCCACGGCGGCCACGATGGCCACCTTTCACTACCAGGACGCCGCAGCACCCTCGCGCGTGACAACTGTCGGCAGCTTTTCCGGATTCAGCACGCTGTAGACGTTGGCGATGCGGCCATCGATCACCTCGATGGTGGTGACCGAGTGCAGCCGATCGCCGTGGAAGCGCAGGATCGCCGGTTCGCCGTTGACGTAGCCCAGCTGCGCCGGATGCACCGCGCCGCGACGTGCGATGGCCCAGAACAGGCGGCCGATGCGCTCGGCGCCCAGCAGCGGCCGCACCGCTGCGGTGACCACGCCGCCGCCGTCGGAGACCAGCAACGCATTGGTGTGCAGCAGGGCCTGGATCGCCTCGCTGTCGCCAACCTGGGAGGCTTCCATGAAACGCGCCAGCAGCTGCCGGTGCTGGCTGGCATCGGCGTTGAAGCGTGGCCGTCCGGACTGCAGGCGTTGCCGGGCGCGATGCACCAGCTGCCGGCAGTTGGCCTCGCTGTGGCCGATCAGGTCGGCGATCTCGCGATAGTCGTGGTCGAAGGCCTCCTTCAGCAGGAAAGCGGCGCGTTCTTCGGGGCCGAGTTGTTCGAGCAGGGTCAGGAAGGCGACCGAGACATCGTCGGCCAGCGCATGCAGCTGCGCCGGGCCCGGCGCCGGGTCGGGCTCCAGCGTGACCGCCAGTGGTTCAGCCAGCCACGGGCCGACGTAGTGCGCGCGCTCGCGCCTGGCCGCGCGTAGCCGGTCCAGGCCGAGCCGGGTGGTGGTGGTGACCAGCCAGGCTTCGGCATCGCGGACGCTGGCCGGATCGGCGCCGGACCAGCGCAGCCAGGCATCCTGGACGACGTCCTCGGCGTCGGCGCGGCTGCCGAGCAGGCGATAGGCCAGGGCCATCAGGCGCGGGCGGTGGGTCTGGAAAGCGGTTTCGGCGTTCATGTGGGCAAGGACGCGCCAACGGGGCGGGGCGTGACAGGGCTTCTGGATCTGATCTTGCCGGCCAGCGCCCAGCACGACCACCCCGGGGCCGGGGGAGGGGGTAAAATGGGCGGATTACCCCCGCCAGCCTCGAGCAAGCGAGCAAGCCGTGACATCGATCAAGCAGGAAGACCTCATCCAGTCCATCGCCGACGCGCTGCAGTACATCTCGTACTACCACCCGGTCGACTACATCAAGAACCTCGCCGCTGCCTACGAGCGCGAGGAGTCGCCGGCCGCGAAGGAAGCGATGGCCCAGATCCTGATCAATTCGCGCATGTGCGCCGAGGGCCACCGCCCGATCTGCCAGGACACCGGCATCGTCACCGTGTTCCTGGAAATCGGCATGGACGTGCGCTGGGACGACGCCACCATGGGCGTGGAAGAGATGGCCAATGAGGGCGTTCGCCGCGCCTACATGCACCCGGACAACAAGCTGCGCGCCTCTGTGCTGGCTGATCCGGCCGGCAAGCGCATCAATACCAAGGACAACACTCCGGGCGTGGTCAACGTCAAGGTGGTGCCGGGCAACACCGTCGACGTGATCGTCGCCGCCAAGGGCGGTGGTTCGGAAGCGAAGACCAAGTTCGCCATGCTCAACCCGTCCGACTCCATCGTCGACTGGGTGCTGAAGACCGTGCCGACCATGGGCGCCGGCTGGTGCCCGCCGGGCATGCTCGGCATCGGCATCGGTGGCACCGCCGAGAAGGCGATGCTGCTGGCCAAGGAAGCGCTGATGGAGCCGATCGACATCACCGAACTGCAGGCCCGGGGTGCGTCCAACCGCATTGAAGAGCTGCGCCTGGAGCTGTACGAGAAGGTCAACGCGCTTGGCATTGGTGCGCAGGGCCTGGGGGGCCTGACCACCGTGCTCGACATCAAGATCAAGGATTACCCGACCCACGCGGCCAACCTGCCGGTGGCGATGATCCCGAACTGCGCGGCCACCCGCCATGCGCACTTCACCCTGGATGGCAGCGGCCCGGTGATGCTGGACCCGCCGTCGCTGGAAGACTGGCCGAAGCTGACCTATGACGCGTCCAAGGGCACCCGCGTGGACCTGGACACGATCACCCCGGAAGACGTGGCCAGCTGGAAGCCGGGCCAGACCCTGCTGCTCAACGGCAAGCTGCTGACCGGCCGCGACGCCGCGCACAAGCGCATGGTCGACATGCTCAACAAGGGCGAGGAACTGCCGGTGGATCTGAAGGGCCGCTTCATCTACTACGTCGGCCCGGTAGATCCTGTGCGCGACGAAGTGGTGGGCCCGGCCGGCCCGACCACGGCGACCCGCATGGACAAGTTCACCGAGCAGGTGCTGGCGCAGACCGGCCTGCTGGGCATGGTCGGCAAGGCCGAGCGCGGCCCGGCCGCCATCGAAGCGATCAAGAAGCACAAGTCGGCCTACCTGATGGCCGTTGGTGGTTCGGCCTACCTGGTGTCCAAGGCGATCAAGGCGGCCAAGGTGGTCGGTTTCGCCGACCTGGGCATGGAAGCGATCTACGAGTTCACCGTGCAGGACATGCCCGTGACCGTGGCCGTCGATTCCACCGGCGAATCGGTGCACAAGACCGGCCCGCGCGAATGGCAGGCCCGTATTGGCAAGATTCCGGTGGTGGTGGAGTAATCCTTCCACCCAGTGTTCAGACAACGGCGCCCGTGTGGCGCCGTTGTTGTGTGCAGCCTGCCTGCGCGTGGCCTGCTCTGCTAACGTACTGGCTGGCGTTCTGGAAGGGAGTCCATCGTGCTGCAGTGGCCGCGTGTTTTCGTGTTGCTGGTCGCTGCGCTGACGTGCAGCGCCTGCGGGCCACGTTACTTCGTCGAGCCTCCCACCCACGAAGCGGGGAAGATCTGCGCGTCGGTCTGCGAGAACCGGAAGGCAACCTGCGACTTCCACAACCGCGCCCTTGCCGAGTCGGATCAGCGCAGCTGCGAAAGCGAGAAGAGCCGGGTCATCAGCCGCTGCAGTGATATCGCCGATGACAAGCAGCGGCACAACTGCGAAGGGGGCAACGGTGCCGGCAACTACTGCGGTCCCCCGGTGCTTCCTTCATGCGGCGCTCCGTACGCCCAATGCCTGCTCTCCTGCGGCGGCACCGTGAATGATGGCCGCACCGACACCGGTGTTCCCGTGTACTGATCGTGGCGCGCGTCGGGCCTGCACGAGTAACCGTAGTCTGCTAGGGTCGGCACATCCCTGCACTGGATGTGCCCATGCGCCTGCATCGATCCGTCGCGACTGTGTTCCTGCTGGTCCTGGCCGGCTGCAGCACAACGTCCTCCTATGAAGGTGCGGATTTCTCCGCCTCCTCGCAGTGCCGCGTGCAATGCCAGGCCGATTATCGGAGCTGCATGGCGCGGGGGAGTATCGGCAGCAACGACTTCAGCTGCGAACAACAGATGGTGCCGGCGCCGGACAAACGCTGCAAGGACGTTGCCAATCCCGAACTGCGCCGTTCCTGTGAACTGAAGACACACGACTGCGCGATACGCACGCCGATCATGTCCTGTAGCGAAGGCCGCGATACCTGCATGAGCCGCTGCGGCTGAGCAACGATTGCCCGTGCAGGGCATAATCGGCCGATTCATCCACCCGGGACTTGCGCATGAGCACCACGCTGTATGGTTCGACCAGCACCGCAGCCCTGGTGGTGCACTGGCTGCTGATCGAACTCGGCATCGAGCACGAACTGGTGCTGCTGGATTTCGACGCACGCGAGCACAAGTCGGCCGAGTACCTGGCACTGAACCCTGCTGGCGTGGTGCCGACGCTGCTGATCGATGGCCTGGTACTGACCGAAGCGGCGGCCATTGCACTGTACCTGGCTGATCGCCATCCGGACGCCAACCTGCTGCCCGCGCTGGGCACACCGCAGCGCGCCGATGCCTACCGTTGGATGTTCTGGTGTGCCAATACGCTGCAGCCGGCCTATCGAGCCTGGTTCTATCCACACGAAATGGCGGGCGAGGCGAATATCGAGGCCAGCCGCGGGATGGCACGGCAGCGCCTGGAAGCGGCCTGGCAGCATGTGGCCGCGCACCTGCATGCACATGGCCCCTACCTGCTGGGCGCCACGCCCTGCGTGGCCGACTACATGCTGGTGATGCTGATGCGCTGGTCGCGCAACATGCCGAGGCCCAGCGACACCTGGCCGGCGCTGAAGGCGCATGCCACGTCGATGAAGGCGCGCCCGGCGTTCGCCGAGGTGTATCGCCGCGAGGGCATCACCGACTGGCAGTAGCCCGTTCTGCAGCGCCGAGCCACGCTCGGCTGCATTCACGGGTGGCACGCGAGCAGCAGCCGGGCAGCAGCCGGGCAGGGCTCGGCTCTGGCAGTGCGGGTTACAGGATCTCCAGCACCGTTTCCGGCGGCCGGCACAGCCGTGTGCCCTTGGGCGTGCGCACCACGGGGCGGTTGATCAGCCGCGGGTGTTCGGCCATCGCGGCCAGCAGCGTGGCCTCGTCCGCATCCTCCAGGCCAAGTTCGGTGAACTGCGCCTCCTTGTTGCGCACCAGCGCCCGCGCGTCCAGTCCGGATTCGGCCAGCACCTGGCGCAGCGTGGCCGCATCGGGTGGGTTGCCCAGGTATTCGATCACCTCCGGATCGAAGCCTGCATCGCGGATCAGCTTCAGTGCGCCGCGCGAGTTGCTGCAGGCCGGGTTGTGCCAGATCGTCACGTCCATCAGAACCACTCCAGCAGGGACACACCCACGCCCACGTAGGTGGCCTTGTGGTTGTAATCGATCAGGCTTTCGCCGTAGCCGTCGAAGACCTGCACATGGCCGCGCAGCAGGTTGCTGATCGGGAAGCCGTAATCCAGCTGCAGGGCGCCGTGCGAGCGGCTGCCGGTGCGCAGCGAATGGCGTGCCATCAACGAGACTTCGTGGCCGTTGCGGTTCCAGGTCAGGGTCGCGTCACCGCGGCCCATGTAATCCTCGATGTCCGGGTTGTTGTCATCGCTGCGGGTTTCCGGGATGCGGTACCAGGGGCGCAGCACCAGCGCCCAGTTCTCGCGGTCCAGGCCGATGTTGAGCATGACCCGGTTCCAGCTGCGCGACAGTGGGTCGGCCCGGCCATTGGACTGGTGGTTCAGCGCGATGCCGGTCATCCGCCCGCGCCAGCCACCGATCGAGTAGCCGTTGCGGAAGACCATCATCACTTCCGGTTCGTAATTGGTTTCGCGGAAGGGGCGCGAATCCTCGCTGTTGTAGGCCTGCCAGCGCGAGCTCTGGGTGTAGCCGGCCCAGATGTCGCCGTTGTCGCCGAACAGGTTCTCGGCGATCTTGGTCTTGAAACTGATCTGGAACTTCAGCTCGGCACTGTCCAGCACCTGCGGCGTGGTGACCGTGTTGGCCGGATTCGGCGAATGCGGTGTGGTGTTGCGGTCGCTGGTCCAGAACGCAGGCAGCAGGTACACCGGCTTGTAGGCGCGCAGCTGGAACGGGCCGAGCTTGGAGTCCTCGGCCAGTTCCCAGCGGCTGTCCAGCAGTGAGCCCCGGCCAGCGTTTGCCAGCGCGCTGTCGGGCTCTGCTGGGCGGAGCAGATCACTGACCCGCTCGCGCAGTTTCTCTTCGCCCTGGCTTACGCGTGCAGTCTGTCGTTCTTCGCGACGGGCCTGTGCTGCTGCCTCGGCGGCAGCGTCGGCCTCGGCGGTGGACTGCGCGGAGCGCCCGAACTGCCGGTCATAACAGGCCAGGCGGGCAGCGTCTGTGGTAATCGCCGCACATGCGGCCGGCGAGGCTTCGGCGCTGGGCGCGAACTCCTGCGCAGCGAGCGGAGCACTGGCCAAGGCCAGCGCCAGCGGTGCGAGGCGGGGAAGCAGCGGGGGGAGGGTCATTCCAGCAGGCCCTTCGGTGAATACGGGAGTCGCACAGTGTGGCGGCTGTACCGGGTCGCGGCCAGCCCCCACGGTTTATGCACGCCCACCGCGTGCGTGCGGCGTGAAGGCGGTGCCGATTACAGGAACCACGCGAAGGCGAACAGGCCAAGCATCGCGATCACTACGGCCAGTTTCAGCGCCAGGCCGAGCAGGATGCCGAGCCAGGTGGCCAGTCCCACCCTGGTCGAGCGGCCCAGCTCGCGGGTGTGCCAGTACTCGCCGAGCAGGGCGCCGAGCAGTGGGCCCGCAAACAGGCCGATGGGCATGAAGAACAGCCCCACGATGCTGCCGGCGAAGGTGCCCCACAGCGCCTTGCGGCTGGCACCCACCCGCTGTGCACCCACTACGGTGGCCAGCACGTCCGCCAGCAGCGAGAGCACGGTCAGTACGCCCAGCGCAACCAGGGTCGGCCAGCCGACGTGGACGAAGCCGTCCGCCCAGGCCGCCAGCAGCAGTCCGATGAACACCAGCGGGATGCCGGGCAGGGCCGGGAGGATGATGCCCGCGATGCCGGCGAGGACAAAAATGACCGCTAGCAGATACAAGATGAATGAGAGTCCCATGCTGTCCCGTATGGTGGCCGTTTTGGGGTTGACAGTGAAAGATTTTGCCAGTTGCTTTTTCGTTTTGGGCGGGTTAAGTTGCAGTCGCTGAGCTTGGCAAGGTCACCGTGGATCGTGGCCTGATGAAGCAAGATCTTCCCGATCCGCTGCATCGATGCACCTCGCTTCCCCCTTGCTTGTCAGCCGCCCACCAGGCGTTTCCAACAACAAGAGAGAGTCACCAGGGAGTTAGTGAGATGTCTGATCGCGAGACCGGTACCGTCAAGTGGTTCAACGATGCGAAGGGCTTCGGCTTCATCAGCCGTGAAAACGGCGAAGACGTGTTCGTGCACTTCCGCGCCATCCAGACCCAGGGCTTCAAGAGCCTGAAGGAAGGCCAGAAGGTCACCTTCACCGTCGTGCAGGGCCAGAAAGGCCTGCAGGCCGACGCCGTGCAGCCGACCTGATCGCGCTGCAAGCCGTCGCATGAAAAAGGCCCGCGCAAGCGGGCCTTTTTCTTTGCGATCGGCCCGGTGCAGATCAGCGCAGGATGACCTTGCCGTTGACTACGCGCACGTAGGTGTTTTCGCGGATGCCGCCGAGGTCGCGCTGGTTGACCACGATGGTGCGGCCATCGTCCATGCGCACGCTGATGTCGTAGGTATCGCTGGTGACGTTCTTCTGGATCTGGTTGCCCGCCAGCGCGCCGCCGACCGCGCCCGCAGCGGCGGCGATGTTCTTGTTGCCACGGCTGCCGCCGGTGTGGTCGGAGATCTCGTGGCCAGCCACCGCGCCGACGATGCCGCCGAGGATCGCGCCGGTCGCGCTGGGCGCAGTGCGGCCCGAGGGCACGGTGTTGATGCGGGTGACGATGCCGCAGTCGGCACAACGGCCCTGGTTGTAGCCGCCGTTGTTGCCGTAGCCGCCGTTGTTGTAGCCGTTGTTGTAGCCGCCACCGCCATAGCCGGGGGAGGTGGCACAGCCAGCCAGGGCGAGGGTAGCGATGGCGCTGGCGGCGATGAGCTGGATCTTCATGGGGCGTCTCCTGGCCGTGAAGGCGGGTGCGTTGGGTGGTACTGCGTCGTGCAGCAGGGTGGACGAATCGTCCCCTTTTGAACGTGAACAAGGCGCCAACCGCGCAGCCCTTGCCCGGCTGCAGGATGAATGCGGCTCAGCGGAAGTCCTGGTGGCAGGCGCGGCAATCGGCCTGCACCGTTTCCACCACCTGCGCCAGGGCCGTGCAGTCGCTGGGCGGCGCGGCCAAGGCGGCATTGAGGCTGCCGCGCAGCTGGCTGGCATGCTGCTGGAACTGCGCGCTGTCCTTCAGCCCGGGGAAGGCAAGATCCAGGTCGTTGGACAGCAAGCGCATTGCCTGCAACCGCGGCACGCTGTCGGCCAGGCTGCAGCGGTTCTGCTGCTGGGCCTGCAGCAGCAGCTGCGACTGCCGTTGCATCACCTGCATCAGGCTGTCGGGGAACGGGTCGCGGCGGGACTGCAGGGCACGGCCGACCATCACCGTGGCGACCAGCCCGATCAGCAGGCCCAGGCCGAGCACGAACAGGTAACGGTAGGCAGGGGACGGGCGGCGGGGCGGGCTGGCGTTCATGGCAGGCTCTCCGGCGTGCAACGGTGGGTTCGATGCCGGCGCGCAGCAGGTGCCGGCAGGTGCACGTTAAAATAGCGGCATGAACGAACTGGTCAAACAACGCTTCGCCGGCATCGAACGGCTGTATGGCGTGGGCGCACTCGAGCGCCTGCAGGGCAGCCGCGTGGCGGTGGTGGGCATGGGCGGCGTCGGCTCGTGGGTGGTGGAGGCATTGGCCCGCTCTGCGGTCGGCCACCTGACCCTGATCGATGCCGATGACATCTGCGTGTCCAACACCAACCGGCAGCTGCCGGCGATGGAAGGCAACTACGGCCGCAACAAGGCCGAGGCGATGGCCGAGCGTTGCCGCGCAATCAACCCGGACATCGAGGTCGATGCCGTGCAGGCATTCCTGACCGTGTCGAACATGGCCGAGTTGCTGGACCGTGGCTTCGACTTGGTGATCGATGCCTGCGACAGCTTCCGGGTCAAGGTCGAGACGATCGCCTGGTGCCGTCGCCGCAAGCTGCCGCTGCTGACCGTGGGGGCTGCCGGTGGTCGCACCGATCCGACCCTGGTGCGCATCCGCGATGTCTCGCGCACCGAGCACGATGCCATGCTGGCACTGATCCGCAAGAAGCTGCGCAGCGAGTTCAACTTCCCTAGGAATGCCAAGCGCTACTTTGGCGTGCCGGCGGTGTATTCGCTGGAGAACGTGAAGTACCCGCAGGCCGATGGCAGTGTCTGCGGCATCCGGCCGAACCTGGGCGCCGATGCGGCATTGAAGCTCGATTGTGGTGCAGGCCTGGGGGCAGCGACCCACATCACCGGTGCGTTCGCCTTCGCCGCAGTGGGCAAGGCGCTGGAAATGCTGCTGGAGCCGAAGAAGGTGAAGGCCGACGTGGCTGAAGCCCACGCCGACGCATGACGGTAGACGCCGGCCGCTGGCCGGCATTGCCGTTGATCGTCGCCGATTCGATCAACACGTAAGTGCAGCCGGTAGCGCCGGGCCCTGCCCGGTGGCGGGTCCGCCGCCCGTTACAACGCTGGCAGAGCGAACAGCCGTCGCGCGTTCTCCGTCGTGGCATGTGCAACGGCTTCAACGTCCATTCCGCGCAGTGCCGCGACATGGCGGGCGATGACCGCCAGCCGTGCCGGTTCGTTGCGCTGGCCGCGGATGCCGGCGTCAGGCTGGTCGGGCGCGTCGGTCTCCAGCAGCAGCTGTTCCAGCGGCATCCCGCGCACCAGGCGCTGCAGTCGTTGCGCGCGTTCGTAGGTCAGCGGACCACCGAGACCGAGCAGGAAGCCCTGCCGGTGCAGCTGCGCAGCCTGTTCGGGGCTGCCGGAAAAGCTGTGCACCACGCCGCGCAGGCCGCCGATACGGCGGATCGCGGCGATCACCGCGTCCACCGCGCGTCGCGCGTGCACGATTACCGGCAGCTCGAACTCGCGGGCCAGTTGCAGCTGACCGATGAAATACGCCTGTTGCGCCTCCTCATCCAGCCCCTCGACGAAGAAATCCAGCCCGCATTCGCCGATCGCACACGGGCGTTCGCGCTCGATCCATTCGCGCAGCAGCGGCAGATGGTCGGGCCGGTGCTCGGCCAGGAACATCGGGTGCAGCCCGTAGGCCGGATGCAGCCCCGGCGCCTGCTGGCAGACCACGCGCAGCTTCGGCCAGCTGGCCGCGGTCACCGCCGGCACCACCTGCAGGCGCACGCCAGCGGCCTGCGCGCGCGCGATCACGGCGCTGCGGTCACTGTCGAACTCGCCGGCATCGAGGTGGCAGTGGCTGTCGACCAGCGGGCTCAACGCTGTTCCAGCGACGGCGCAACCGTGGCAGCGTGGCGGCTTTTCCAGTTGGCCAGCAGCAGGGTGCCGAAGCCGAGCACCAGCTCATCGACGAACGGGATCGGGTCCGGGATGAACAGCGTCAGCACGAACAGGCCCGCTGTAAGCTTGAACAGGGTGGGGTAGCGCAGCCGGCGGGCCCATTGCAGTACCGGCAGCAGCATCGGGTTGGCCATGGCGGAAATCCTCGTGGGGAATATGCAAACGCTACCACGGGCCCAGCATTTCCCGATGCTGAATGGGTTACAGGAATGAGCAGGAAATGTGGAGATTCCGTTCAGGCAGCGCATGCTGCAATCTGGTTCGAGAACGTTGCGGATGGTCCGCAAGGAGCAGGTCATGAAAAGCACAACTACAACTGTCCTGGTCGCAGCGGGCGCGCTGCTGGTCGGTGGCATCGCCACCGCCGCCTTCATGAAGAGTGGCGACAAATCGCCCGATTCCATCAGCGCCACCACCCCCAATGGCGAGTCGCGCCTGGTCGACGGCAGTGCCACCGACGATGGCGCACGTGGTGACAGGCTCGACCCGTCTGCGCCGCGTGGGCTGGAATACGCCGACGTGCTGAAGGTCGACCCGATCACCGAGAAGCAGAAGGCCTACGCCACTGTGATCGGCACCGATCCGGTGCGCGAGACTTCCACCACCCAGACCCCGCACGAGGTGTGCCAGGACGTGACCGTGCAGGAACGCCTGCCGGAGCGTGATGGCAACGTCGGTGGCACCGTGGTCGGCGCCGTGGTCGGCGGCCTGCTCGGCAACCAGGTTGGCGGCGGCAACGGCAAGAAGGCCGCGACCGCCGCAGGCGCGGTGGCCGGTGGCTTCATCGGCAACCAGATCGACAAGCGCCACGTGGGTGGCCGCGTGGTCAACCGCACCGAGCGCCAGTGCCACACCGAGACCGCCACCTCCGAGTCGAGCCGTGTTACCGGCTACAACGTGACCTACCGCAACGAAGACGGCACCACCGGTACCATGCGCATGGCCAGCAAGCCGGGCAACCGCATCGCCATGGGCACCAATGACGTGGTGAAGGGCTACAACGTGACCTACCGCTACGACGGCGCCGAGAAGACCGTGCGCATGGACAACAAGCCGGCCAGCGATCGCCTGCCGGTGGTCGATGGCCAGCTGGTCACGCAGACCGCTGCTGCCGGCGCCACTGCGGCCACGCGCCAGTAATCCAGAATACGTGCTGTACCCGACGGGCCGGCGCATGCCGGCCCGTTTCGTTGCGAGCGCGGGCATTCATCCGTGTGGAGGCCGAATCCACCATCATGGTGGCCCCTTCGACATGGAGTCGGCATGAGCATCTTCGACCTGCGCCTGGAAACCGAGCGCCTGATCCTGCGCCCGCTGCGGCGCGAGGACTACGAACCCTATCTGGCGTTCTGCGCCGACGAGGAAACGATGCGCACCCTCGGTGGCGTGCAGCCGCCTTCGGTAGCCTGGCGCGGCTTCTGCAGCCTGGCTGGCGCCTGGCAGCTGTTCGGCTTCTCGATGTTCAGCGTGATCGAAAAATCCAGCGGGGACTGGATCGGGCGGATGGGCCCCTGGCAACCGCAGGACTGGCCGGGTACCGAGGTCGGCTGGGGCATCCGCCGCGCCAGCTGGGGCCGGGGCTATGCGCCGGAAGCGGCGGTCGCGGCGATCGACTGGGCCTTCGACACGCTGGGTTGGCACGAGGTGATCCATACCATCGCCGAGAACAACGACAACTCGCGGGCGGTCGCGCGCAAGCTCGGCAGCAGGTTGCTGCGCATGGGCGAATTGCCGCCGCCTTACAACGACAAGCCGATGCAGATCTGGGGCCAGTCGCGCGAGCAGTGGCGGCAACGCGCGCGCTGAGCGTTGCCTGGTAGTGCCGGCCGCTGGCCGGCAACCATGTTGCGGCAGCATTCGTGCGATTGCCGGCCAGCGGCCGGCACTACCGGGGTGCCATGCTGCATCCGCGCTTGGCATTCCCTGGCGCACTTGCCAGACTGCACGCAGCCGGCCGCCGGCCGGATCCGATGGAGCAGGCAATGGTGGAAGAGCGCGTCCCGCTGACGGTGCATGGCATGTCGGTCTCGGGCAATTGCCACAAGGTCCGGCTGCTGCTTGAGCAGCTCGGGAGCCGTTACCGCTGGGTGGAAGTGGACAGTGCCCATGGCCAGACCCACACGCCCGAATTCCTTGCGCTCAACCCGAATGCCAAGGTGCCGCTGATCGTCCGCGACGACGGCCGCGTGCTGACCGAATCCAACGCGATCCTGTTCTGGCTGGCAGAAGGCACGCCCTACCTGCCCAGCGATGGCTGGGAGCGTGCGCAGGCGTTGAGCTGGATGTTCTTCGAGCAGTACACGCACGAGCCGTGCGTGGCGGTAGCGCGCTTCATCCGGGGCTGGACGGCGCCCGACTCGCCACGCCGCGCCGAGCTGCCACGGTTGCACGAGCGCGCCGCCACCGCGCTGGCGGTGATGGAGCAGCACCTTCGCCAGGCGCAGTGGTTCACCGGCAGCAGCTACGGCATCGCCGATATCGCCCTGTTTGCCTACACCGACGTGGCAGGCGAGGGCGGCATCAGCCTGGAGCCATTCCCCGAGGTGCGCGCCTGGCTGCAGCGCGTGCGTGCGCAGCCGCGCTTCCTGCCGATGCCGGCGGTGACCGCCGAGGTGCGCTCGCGTTTCGAGGCGGCTTGATGCCCACAGGGTAGCGCCCGGTATTGCCGGGCGGAACGCAACAACGACACGGAGGGTGTTCGATGTTCGCTGTGGTTCCGGATCCGATTCCCGCACGCATGCGGGGGCTCAACCGCGCCGAGGTGTGCGACGTCAATTTCCTTGAGGCGGTGCGCGGGTGGCGCGGGACGCCGCGCCCGCGACCCGCGGCAGATGCTCCGATCCTGCCCGGCAGTACGCTCACCGCTGCCGCCTTCGATGAACTGTTCGACTCGCAGCTGGCCAGCCGCCAGCTGGACCTGATGGCGCGCGTGCTGCGCGTGCAGAACAAGGTCTTCTACACCATCGGGTCGTCCGGCCATGAAGGCAACGCGCTGCTGGCGCGGGCCTGCCGGCACACCGATCCTGCCTTCCTGCACTATCGTTCCGGCGCCTTCATGGCCGAGCGTTCGCGCCAGGTGCCGGGCATCGACCCGTTGCGCGATGCTGCGCTTTCCTTCGCTGCCTGCGCCGATGATCCGGCCAGTGGTGGCCGCCACAAAGTGTGGGGCAGCAAGCCGCTGTGGGTGCTGCCGCAGACTTCGACCATCGCCTCGCACCTGCCGAAAGCGCTGGGCACCGCGCTGGCCATCGAGAGTGGCAAGCGGCTGGCGCAGGCGCTGCCGGTTCCCGCCGACAGTATCGTGCTCTGCTCGTTCGGCGACGCCTCGGCCAATCACGCTACCGCGCAGACGGCGTTCAACACCGCGATGTGGGCGGCCTACCAGAAACTGCTGGCGCCAATCCTGTTCGTCTGCGAGGACAACGGCCTGGGCATCTCGGTGAAGACCCCCGATGGCTGGATCGCCGAGCGCTTCAGCCACCAGCCGGGGCTGGACTATTTCTTCGCCGATGGGCTGGACCTGGCCACCGGGCACGCCCAGGTGCAGGCCGCGGTGGAACACTGCCGGCGAACGCGGCGACCGACTTTCCTGCATCTGCGCACCACGCGCCTGATGGGCCACGCCGGCACCGACTTCGAAGTGGAATGGCGGGCGTTGCCGGAGCTGTGCGCGGCCGAGGCGCAGGATCCGCTGCTGCGCTCGGCGCAGATCGCACTGGAGTCGGGCTGGATGGATGCGGCCGCGATCGAGACGGCCTACGAGACGATGCGTGCGCGCTGCATGGCCGCTGCCACCGAGGCTGAAGGCGGGGCGAAGCTGGGGTCGCTGCGGGAGGTGATGGCGCCGCTCGCACCGTACACGCCGGCAGCGGTGCAGGCTGAAGCGCAGCGCGAGGTCACTGCCGAAGCGCGCGAGGCACTCTATGGTGGTATCGAGGCATTGCCCGAACGACAGGCGCCGCGGCATCTGGCGATCCAGATCAACCACGGCCTGCAGGAATTGCTGGCGAAGTATCCGCAGAGCCTGCTGTTCGGCGAGGACGTGGCCCAGAAGGGCGGTGTGTACACTGTCACAAAGGATCTGCTGCGCCGCTTCGGGCCACGCCGGGTGTTCAATACCCTGCTGGACGAAACCATGATCCTGGGCATGGCGCAGGGCCTGGCCAACATGGGCATGCTGCCGATTCCGGAAATCCAGTACCTGGCCTACCTGCACAATGCCATCGACCAGCTTCGTGGCGAGGCCTGTTCGCTGCAGTTCTTCTCCAACGACCAGTACCGCAACCCGATGCTGCTGCGGGTGGCCGGGCTGGGCTACCAGAAGGGCTTCGGCGGCCACTTCCACAACGACAACTCGATCACCGCCCTGCGCGACATCCCCGGGCTGGTGGTCGGCTGCCCGTCGCGCGGCGACGATGCGGTGATGATGTTGCGCACGCTGGCGGCGCTGGCCCGGGTGGATGGGCGCGTGGCCGTGTTCCTGGAGCCGATCGCGCTGTACATGAGCAAGGACCTGCATGAGCCGGGCGATGGCCAGTGGCTGTTCGACTATCCGGCCCAGGGCCGGGCACTGGTGCCGGGCGAGGGCCGTGTTTACGGGCCGGAGGCGGGCGATCTGGTGGTCTACACGTATGGCAACGGCGTGCCGATGGCGTTGCGCGCAGCGCGAGCCATCGGGCAGCAGCTGGGCTGGCAGGTGCGGGTGGTCGACCTGCGCTGGCTGGTGCCGCTGGATGCCGGCTTCATCGCCGCCCAGGCCGCCAGCGCACGGCGGGTGCTGGTGCTGGACGAGGGCCGGCACAGTGGCGGGGTGGGCGAGGGCGTGGTGACCGCACTGGTCAAGGCCGGTTTCGGCCATCTGCCACTGCGCCGGGTCTGCGGTGCCGATACCTACACCCCGTTGGCGGGGGCAGCAATGTTCGGGCTTCCAAGCGACAATGCGGTGATTGGCGCCGCCCTTGAACTGGCGCAGGAACCTTGATGCATGTGTGGATTGGCGGGAATGTTGTTGCCGGCGCCTGTGGCGTCGGCCGAGCTACTGCAGGCGCAGGTGCTGGCCATGGGCGAAGCGCTGCACCATCGCGGGCCGGATGATGGCGGCAACTGGGTCGATGCCGGTGTAGGCATCGCGCTGGCACACCGTCGCCTGAGCATTCTCGACCTGTCGCCGCTGGGCCACCAGCCGATGGCTTCGGCCGACGGCCGCTATGTGATGGCGTACAACGGCGAGGTCTACAACTTCGCTGCCCTGCGTGCAGAACTGGAGCCATTGGGGCATGTCTTCCGTGGTCACTCCGACACCGAGGTGCTGCTGGCAGCGATCCTGCAATGGGGCATGGAAGACACCCTGCAGCGCTGCAACGGCATGTTCGCCATCGCGCTGTGGGACCGCCAGCAGCAATGCCTGTGGCTGGCCCGCGACCGCGTTGGCAAGAAGCCGTTGTACTACGGCTGGGCCGGGGACACCCTGGTGTTCGGCTCCGAACTGAAGGCGCTGTGGCAGCACCCGGCCTTCGACAACGACATCGACCGTGACGCACTGACCCTGCTGCTGCGGCTGGACTACATTCCAGCCCCGCACAGCATCCACCAGCGCTGCTACAAGCTGATGCCGGGCCGCGTGCTGCGCCTGGATGCCGAAGCCGTGGCGGCGGGCGCTTCGGCGCATCGCCCGGAACAGGCGCAGCGCCCCTACTGGGATGCACGTGCACGCATGCAGGCGGCGCTGGCTGCGCCGTTCCAGGGCCGCATCGAGGAGGCCGAGGAGCAGCTGGACGGGCTGCTGCGCGACGCAGTGGCGCTGCGCATGGTGGCCGACGTGCCGGTGGGCGTGTTCCTGTCCGGGGGTACCGATTCGTCGCTGGTGGCGGCGCTGATGCAGGCGCAGAGCGGGCAGCCGGTGCACAGTTTCAGCATCGGATTTACCGATTCGAGCCACGACGAGGCGCCGCTGGCCAAGGAACTGGCCGCGCACCTGGGCTGTGACCACACCGAACTCTACGTGAGTGGCGCCGATGCACTGGCGGTGGTGCCGCAGTTGCCGGCGATGTTTGACGAACCCTTCGCCGATGCCTCGCAGGTACCGACCGCGCTGGTCGCCCGGCTGGCGCGGCAGGGCGTGACCGTGGCGCTTTCCGGCGATGGTGGCGATGAACTGTTCTTCGGCTACACCCGCTATGTGCGCGCGCTGCGCAACTGGCAGATGCTGGGGCGCGTGCCTGGGCCGCTGCGGCGCTGGATGGGCGCGCGCTCCCAGCAGCAGGGCGAGGCCTCGCGTACCGGCGGCCTGGCCGCGCTGTTGGCCGAGTCCGGCGCGCGTGGCATCGGTGACGTGTACCGCAACCGCATCTCGCGCTGGCGCGACCCGACAGCGGCAGTGCCGGGCGCGCAGGCTGCCGGCAGCTTCTATGATCTGGCCGATCCGTTGCACGGCGCCGGCACACCGGCCGACGCGATGATGCTGGCCGATTACCTGACCTACCTGCCGGATGATCTGCTGTGCAAGGTCGACCGGACCTCGATGGCGGTCAGCCTGGAAGCGCGCGCACCGTTGCTGGATTCACGCGTGGCCGAGTTCGCCTGGTCGCTGCCGCTGGGCTTCAAGCGCAGTGAGACCACCAGCAAGGTGCTGCTCAAGCGCGTGCTGTGCCGTTATGTGCCGCAGTCGATGGTGCACCGTCCCAAGCGCGGTTTCGGCGCACCGGTCAGTGACTGGCTGAAGGGCGACCTGCGGCCGTGGGCCGAAGACCTGTTGCAGCCGGCACGGCTGGAGCGGGAGGGCGTGCTGTCGGCGGCCGCCATACAGCCGCTGTGGCAGCAGTTCCTCGGCGGCCAGCGCAAGTGGCATACCCATCTGTGGAACGTGCTGATGTTCCAGGCCTGGCAGGCGCATTGGCGGCAGGTGCGTGCGGGCGTGACGGGCGGCTGATCTTCACCGGCCTGCAAGGGCCCGGCGACTAGGCTGGTGCTCCCGCACCGTGAGGAGTATGTCCCGATGTCCGTCCCCACCATCGCCGTGTTCGTTGGCAGCCTGCGCAAGGATTCCTGCAACCGCAAGCTGGCCCATGCGCTGGAGAAGCTCGCCGGTGATCGCGCGCGCTTCCAGTATGTGCAGATCGGCGATCTGCCGTTGTACGACCAGGATTTCGACGCCGATTATCCGCCGCAGGGCACCCGGCTGAAGGACCAGGTGCGCGCCGCCGACGCGGTGCTGTTCGTGACACCCGAGTACAACCGGTCGGTGCCCGGCGTGCTCAAGAACGCCATCGATATCGGATCGCGCCCGTATGGTGACAGTGCGTTTGCCGGCAAGCCGGCGGCGGTGATCGGCGCCTCCATCGGCCAGATCGGCACCGCCGTGGCCCAGCAGCATCTGCGCAACAGCCTGGCCTTCCTGGACATGCACGTGCTCGGCCAGCCAGAGGCATTCATTCATTTCAAGGACGGCCTGATCGATGCCGACGGCACGGTCCACAACGAGGGCACGCAGAAATTCCTGCAGGGCTACATGGACCGGTTCCTGGCGCTGATCGAGGTGCACGTCAAGGGCGATTGACGCCAGCGGTCGACACCACCATCTGCGATAATGCGTGCTCGGGCGCCGCAACGGCGCCCGTCGCAGGCAGTGCGATGCTCCCACGCCAGTCTGGCCAGGTACCGGCGGATATCCCCCGTTTTCCCACGGTTTATCCACAGGCTTGTCCATCGCCGCCGGGGGCGGCACATGCCTACACTCGTCTCGCCCACTTTTGCAGGAAACATCGCAGCATGTCCGCTCGCCCCGGCTTCCGTTCCAACCGCAGAGAGCGCGGTGATGGCTTCGATCGCGAACGCGACGAGTCGCGCATCGACCAGCTGCGGGTACCGCCGCATTCGGTGGAAGCCGAGCAGGCGGTGCTGGGTGGCCTGATGCTGGCCCCGGAGGCCTACGACCGGGTCAATGACCAGCTGACCGAAAGCGACTTCTACCGCCGCGACCACCAGATGATCTATCGCGCAATCCGTGAGCTGTCCGAGCGCGAGCGGCCGTTCGATGCGGTGACCTTGGGCGAGTGGTTCGAATCGCAGGGCAAGATGGAACTGGTGGGTGATGGCGCCTACCTGGTCGAGCTGGCCAGTACCACGCCGTCAGCCGCCAACATCGTGGCCTATGCCGAGATCGTGCGTGACAAGGCGGTGCTGCGGCAGCTGATCCAGGTCGGCACGGATATCGTCAACGACGGCTTCCAGCCCGAAGGGCGTGACAGCAGCGAGCTGCTGGCCTCGGCAGAAAAGAGCGTGTTCGCCATCGCCGAACAGGGCGCACGCGGCCGTACCGATTTCGTGGCGATGCCCGGTGCACTGAAGGATGCCTTCGAAGAGCTGCGCAGTCGTTTCGAGAACGGCGGCAACATTACCGGCCTGCCGACCGGTTATACCGATTTCGACGCAATGACCTCCGGCCTGCAGCCGACCGACCTGATCATCCTTGCCGCGCGCCCGGCCATGGGCAAGACCACCTTCGCACTGAACATCGCCGAGTACGCAGCGATCAAATCGAAGAAGGGCGTGGCCGTGTTCTCGATGGAAATGTCGGCCGCGCAGTTGGCGATGCGCCTGATTTCCTCCAATGGCCGCATCAACGCGCAGCGCCTGCGTACCGGCCAGCTGGAAGACGAGGACTGGAGCCGTGTCACCAGCGCGATCAAGATGCTGAAGGAAACCAAGATCTTCATCGACGACACGCCCGGCGTGTCGCCTGAAGTGCTGCGTTCCAAGTGCCGCCGCCTCAAGCGCGAGCATGACCTGGGCCTGGTGGTGATCGACTACCTGCAGCTGATGAGCGTGCCGGGCAACAGCGAGAACCGCGCGACTGAAATCTCGGAAATCTCGCGTTCGCTGAAGGGCCTGGCCAAGGAACTGAACGTTCCAGTGATCGCGTTGTCGCAGCTCAACCGCTCGCTGGAAACGCGTACCGACAAGCGCCCGGTGATGGCCGACCTTCGCGAATCGGGCGCAATCGAGCAGGACGCGGACATGATCGTCTTCATCTACCGCGACGATTACTACAACAAGGAAAATTCGCCAGACAAGGGCTTGGCCGAGATCATCATCGGCAAGCACCGTGGTGGCCCGACCGGTTCGTGCAAGCTGAAGTTCTTTGGCGAATACACCCGATTCGACAACCTGGCCCACGATTCGGTCGGTTCGTTCGAGTAACGGTCGTGCCGGCCGTTGGCCGGCAACCGCCATCGGGCGCTGTAGAGCCCAAGGCAGCGGCAGGAGCCGCTGTCAGCGCCCCCGTGCAGCGCGGGTTCCATGCGGTCGCCACGAAGCGCAGCCGGGCATGGGCTCGGCATTGCACCGGCGCTGGGTCGGTTTCATCGCCCCCAGCCCGGTTTCGTCGCAAACCATTTGCGCGCGGCAAGGGCAGGGCGCCAACGTGTCGGCAGGCGGCAAGGTGCCGCCACGAGGAGACCGTGATGAAGACCCTGTTCGCGCTCGGTGTGTGGTGCCTGCTGTTCGTGCTGTGCTGGCCGCTGGCGGTCCTCGCCCTGATCGCGTGGCCGTTTGTCTGGTTGCTGAGCCTGCCGTTCCGCTTGGTCGGCATCACGTTCTCGGCGCTGTTTGCGTTCCTGCGCGCGCTGTTCATGCTGCCCGCGCGCCTGCTCGGCGGCGGCCCGGTGGCGGCATGAGGGCAGTGGTGCTGGTCGCGCTGGCATTGCTTGCGGGGCCGGCACCGGCCACACCGGTGTCACCGTCGTCCGCATGGCTGGAACGACAGCAGGCCGCCGCTGCCGATGAGGCGGATGCTGCAGCGGCCAGGGCGGTCAAGCCCAGGGAGCGCTGCCGGGTGGTGAAGGAGTGGAAGGCGGGTGGAACCGTGGTCCGGCACCGCATCTGTGACGATCCGCCGAAGAAGCCGGCCGGAAAGGTGTAGCGCCGAGCCCAATGCTCGGCGGCCTGTGCAGGGCAGCCGAGCGTGGACTCGGCACTACAGGGAAATGAGCAACAAAAAACCCCGCCGAAGCGGGGTTCCTTGCATCCGGCCATCCCGGCCAGCGGCCGGCACAACCCGCGAACGATCAGTTCGCCTTGTGGATGGCGCGCTTGCTGACCGCCATCGCCGCGTCGTGGATCACTTCCGACAGCGACGGGTGGGCGTGGCAGATGCGGGCCAGGTCGTCGGCCGAGCCGCTGAATTCCATGGTCAGCACGCCTTCGTGCACCAGCTCGGAGACGTTGGCGCCGACCAGGTGCATGCCGAGGATGCGATCGGTTTCGGCATGGGCCAGGATCTTCACGAAGCCCGCCGGCTCGATCATCGCCACGGCACGGCCGTTGGCGGCGAACGGGAAGCTGCCGGCCTTGTACGGAATGCCCTCGGCCTTCAGCTGGGCTTCGGTCTTGCCGACCCAGGCCAGTTCCGGCTCGGTGTAGATGACCCACGGGATGGTGTCGAAGTTGACGTGGCCCGGCAGGCCGGCGATCAGCTCAGCCACCGCGATGCCTTCCTCGAAGCCCTTGTGCGCCAGCATCGGGCCGCGCACGCAGTCGCCGACCGCCCACACGCCGTCGACGCCGGTGTGGCAGTGCGCATCGACTTCAATCTGGCCGCGCTCGTTGACCTTGACGCCGGTGCCTTCGGCCAGCAGGCCCTTGGTGGCGGCGCGACGGCCCACGGCCACCAGCAGCTTGTCCACGGTCAGGGTCTTTTCGCCTTCGGCGTCGGTGTAGGTGACGATGACTTCCTTCTTCTTGCCCTTGCCGGTGATCTCGGTCTTGGAAACCTTGGCATTGAGCTTGATGTCCAGGCCCTGCTTCTTGAACTCCTTGGCAGCGGTCTTGGCCACTTCGGCGTCAGCAGCGGCCAGGAACTCCGGCATGGCTTCCAGGATGGTCACCTCAGCGCCCAGGCGCTTCCACACGCTGCCCAGTTCCAGGCCGATCACGCCGGCGCCGATCACCGCCAGGCGGTTCGGCACTTCGGTGAAGTCCAGGCCGCCGACGTTGTCGACGATGGTCTCGCCGTCGAACTTGGCGAACGGCAGCTCGATCGAATCCGAACCGGCCGCGATGATGACGTTGGTGCCCTTCAGCTCGACTTCCGAACCGTCGTGCTGCTTCACCTTGACCACGTTGCCTGGCTGCAGCTGGCCGAAGCCGTAATAGGCGGCGACCTTGTTGGCCTTGAACAGCATGCCGATGCCGCCGGTGAACTGCTTGACGATCTTGTCCTTGCGGCCAATCATCGCCTCGACGTCGATCTTGGCATCCTTGAAGCTGATGCCGTGGTCGCCAAAGATGTGGCCCATGTTCCAGAACTGGCGCGAGGAATCCAGCAGCGCCTTGGACGGGATGCAGCCCACGCGCAGGCAGGTGCCGCCGAGGGCCGGCTTGCCGTCCTTGCCCAGCGCAGCGTCGATGCAGGCGGTCTTCAGGCCCAGCTGGGCCGCGCGGATGGCAGCGTGGTAACCGGCCGGGCCGGCACCGATGACGACGACGTCGAATTGTTCAGCCATTGAATTATTCCTTGATGCATTACCAGAACCCCTCCGCGCAGGCGCGGAGGGGCGGGAGGTTTCTTACAGGCCGAACAGCATGCGGCCCGGGTTTTCCAGCTGGTTCTTGATGTCCACCAGGAACTGCACCGAGTCCTTGCCGTCGATGATGCGGTGGTCGTAGGACAGCGCCAGGTACATCATCGGCGCGATCACGACCTGGCCGTTCTGGGCGATCGGACGCTCCTTGATGGCGTGCATGCCCAGGATGGCGCTCTGCGGCGGGTTGATGATCGGGGTCGACAGCAGCGAACCGAAGGTGCCGCCGTTGGTCACGGTGAAGGTGCCGCCCTGCAGTTCTTCCAGGCCCAGCTTGCCGTCACGTGCCTTCTTGGCGTAGTCGGCGATGGTCTTCTCGATGTCGGCGAACGACATGCGCTCGACGTTGCGTAGGACCGGCGTGACCAGGCCCTTCTCGGTCGAGACGGCGATCGAGATGTCCGAGTAGCCGTGGTAGATGATGTCGTCGCCGTCGATCGAGGCATTGACCAGCGGGAAGCGCTGCAGCGCGTTGGCAGCGGCCTTCACGAAGAAGCTCATGAAGCCCAGCTTGATGCCGTGGGCCTTGACGAACTCGTCCTGCAGTTCCTTGCGCGCGGCCGAAACCTTGGACAGGTCGACTTCGTTGAAGGTGGTCAGCATGGCGGTGGAGTTCTTCGACTCCATCAGGCGCTCGGCAATGCGCTTGCGGATGCGGGTCATCGGCACGCGCTCTTCCGGACGTGCGCCACCGGCCTTGCCGGCGCCGCCGTTGCGGGCGAAGTTGACGATGTCTTCCTTGGTCACCGCGCCACGACGGCCGGTGCCGTCGACGTCGGCCGGGTTCACGCCTTCGGTGATGGCGGTGAAGCGGGCGCCCGGCGGCAGCGCGTCGGCGGCCGACTTGGCAGCCGGGGCCGGCGCAGCGGCAGCGGCCGGAGCAGCGGCGGCCGGTGCGGCTTCAGCCTTCTTCTCTTCAGCGGCCGGGGCCGGAGCCGCAGCTACGGCGCCTTCTTCGATGATCGCCACGACCTGGCTGGAGGTCACGGTATCGCCTTCCTTGAACTTGATTTCCTTGAGCACGCCGTCAACCGGCGACGGCACTTCCAGGACGACCTTGTCGGTTTCCAGGTCAAGCAGGTTTTCGTCGCGCTTGACGGCGTCGCCCACCTTCTTGTGCCAGGTGGCGATGGTGCCGTCGGCGACGGATTCGGGCAGTACCGGGGCTTTGACTTCGGTGGCCATTGCGGGAGCTTCCTGGTTTGTCTTCTAAATAGGGGGGAGAGTTATTCAGCGACCTGGTCGTTGAACGGGTTGACCAGTGCGTCGGCGATCAGCTGCTGCTGCTCGCGGACATGGTCAGCCATGTGACCGGCAGCCGGCGAGGCCGAACGTGCGCGACCGGCGTAGTGCAGGTTCTGGCCATCGGCCAGGCAGAACTGCAGGTGGTGGCGGATCTGGTACCACGCACCCTGGTTCTGCGGTTCTTCCTGCGTCCACACCACGTCGGTGGCCTTGCCGTACTTCTTCAGCTCGGCAGCCAGCAGCGCACGCGGGAACGGATACAGTTGCTCCACGCGGATGATCGCCACGTCGTCCTGGCCACGCTTGGTCTGGTCCTCCAGCAGGTCGTAGTAGACCTTGCCCGAGCACAGCACCACGCGCTTGACCTTCTTGGCGTCGGCATTGGCGTCGCCGATCAGGTGCTGGAACTCGCCGTTGGCCAGCTCGTCGAGGGTCGACACCGCCAGCTTGTGGCGCAGCAGCGACTTCGGCGACATCACCACCAGCGGCTTGCGGGTGGTCATGTGCAGCTGGCGACGCAGCATGTGGAAGGCCTGGGCCGGAGTCGACGGCACGACCACCAGCATGTTCTCCAGCGCGCACAGCTGCAGGAAGCGCTCCAGGCGCGCCGAGCTGTGTTCGGGGCCTTGCCCTTCATAGCCGTGCGGCAGCAGCAGGGTCAGGCCGGAAATGCGGCCCCACTTGGCTTCACCGGCGGCGATGAACTGGTCGATCACCACCTGGGCGCCGTTGGCGAAGTCGCCGAACTGGCCTTCCCAGATGCACAGCGTGTTCGGATCGGTGGTGGAGAAGCCGTATTCGTAGGCCATCACCGCTTCTTCGCTCAGCAGCGAGTCGATGACGGTGGCCTTCTCCGGCGAATCCACCAGCTGCCGCAGCGGCATGTAGTAGTTGTCGGTCTTCTGGTCGTGCAGGATCGCGTGGCGGTGCGTGAACGTACCGCGGCCGACGTCCTGGCCGACCAGGCGCAGTGCATGGCCTTCGTCGAGCAGGGTGGCGTAGGCCAGGTTCTCGGCAAAGCCCCAGTCGCCCGGAATCTCGCCGGCGGCCATCTTGCGGCGGTCGTCGTAGACCTTGGCCACGCGCGAGTGCAGCTGCACTTCGTCCGGGATGGTGTTGATCAGCCTGGCCAGTTCGACCAGCTTGTTCTTCTCGACCTTGGTCGAGACCGGGTCGGACAGCTTGCCTTCCAGCAGCTTCGGCCAATCGACGAACAGCGGGCTGCTCGGCGGGGTCTTCTCGACCTTGGCCAGTTCGGTGGTCACTTCACCGGCGTCCAGCTTCTCGCGGTAGGCATCGACCATCGCCTTGCCGGCACCGGCGGCGATCACGCCTGCCTTCTCCAGCTGCTCGGCGTACATCTCGCGGGTGGTCGGGTGCTTGCGGATCACCTGGTACATCAGCGGCTGGGTGATTGCCGGTTCGTCGGCCTCGTTGTGGCCCCAACGGCGGTAGCACATCAGGTCGATGACCACGTCCTTGGCGAACTTCTGGCGGAACTCGAAGGCCAGCTGCGCGGCGAACACCACCGCTTCCGGATCATCGCCGTTCACGTGCAGTACCGGCGCGGCGATCATCTTCGCCACGTCGGTGGCATAGCGCGTGGAGCGCGTATCCAGCGGGTTGGAGGTGGTGAAGCCCACCTGGTTGTTGACCACGATGTGCACGGTGCCACCGACGGCGAAGCCGCGGGCCTGCGACATCTGGAACAGCTCCATGACCACGCCCTGGCCGGAGAAGGCCGCGTCGCCGTGGATCAGGATCGGCATCACCTGCTTGCGGGCGGTGTCCTTCCGGCGCTCCTGGCGCGAACGCACGGAACCGGCCACGACCGGGTCGGCGATTTCCAGGTGCGACGGGTTGAACGCCAGCGCCAGGTGCACCGGGCCGCCTTCAGTGGCGACGTCGGCGGAGAAGCCCATGTGGTACTTCACGTCGCCGGCCGAAGCGTGCTCGTCGTGCTCGAACTTGCCCTCGAACTCGTCGAACAGCTTGCGCGGGTTCTTGCCCAGGGTGTTGACCAGCACGTTCAGGCGGCCGCGGTGGGCCATGCCGATCACCACGTCCTTGACGCCATCCTTGCCGGCGCTGCGGATGATGGTGTCCATCATCGGGATCAGCGAGTCGCCGCCTTCCAGCGAGAAGCGCTTCTGGCCGACGTACTTGGTGTGCAGGTAGCGCTCCAGGCCTTCGGCCGCGGTCAGGCGCTCCAGGGTGCGGCGCTGGGTGTCAGCGTCCAGCTGGTAGTTGCCACCGGCCGCTTCCAGCTTCTTGTAGATCCACTGGCGCTGCTCGACCTCGGAGATGTGCATGAACTCCGCACCGATCGAGCCGGTGTAGGTCGCCTTCAGGCGTGCCAGCAGGTCGCGCAGCTTCATGCGCGGCTGGCCGCCGACGCCGCCGGTGCTGAACTCGCTGTTGAGGTCGGCATCGGACAGGCTGTGGAACGGCAGGCCCAGGTCCGGGGTGTTGACCGGTGCGGCCAGGCCCAGCGGGTCCAGGCGGGCGTCGAGGTGGCCGCGGGAGCGGTAGGCGGTGATCAGACGACCGACATTGCGCTCGCGCTCGTCGCCCGCACCGCTGCCGGTGCCAGCTTTCAGCGCATCCTTGGCCGCGTCCGCGATGTGGGAGATGACGGCCGAGTGCGGAATGTCACCTGCTTCACGGCCCTTGAAGCCATCGAAGTAGGTTTTCCATTTGGGATCGACACTATCCGGGGAGACCAGGTACTGCTCGTACAGGTCCTCGACATAGGAGGCGTTGCCGCCGGCGAGTTGCGAAGATTGCGCAAACTGCTTCAGTTGATTGTCCACGATGGAGGGTGTTGATTCGCTTTGTGGGGTATGGCTTCAGAAGGACCCGGCAGGAATGATGAATAGCCCTGCGCGGGCGCGTTCAAACAGCCAAATTGTACCCCCAACGGGCCACGAAGGGGCATTGCCGCAGGCAACCCGCGTCCTCGGGTGCCGGTTCCAGACAGGTTGGGTCGGCGGCGCCGGCTCAGATGCCGAGCGCGCGCAGTTCGCTGCAATCGCGCGAACGGTCCCAGACACGCAGCAATTGCTGCTCGAACGGCTGCGAACGTGCAGGCAGTGCGATGCCGGCCTCGCCGTCGAGGCGATGGCCGATCAGACGAAAGTAGAAGTCGCCCGCATCGTTGAGCAGGCAGGCCGAGGCCAACGCACGGTCGACCGGATCGCTGACCTCGCGGAACCGGACCACGCTGGGCAGGCGCTGGGCCAGCGCCAGCAGTGGGGCGCCGGCAGCGGCGATCGCAGCGGCATCGTGCACGATCACCTGCAGCTGCTTGTCGTGGCGGGCAGTGACGAAGCGGCGCAGCGCGGCCTGCACCGTAGGCGTGTCGAGCAGGCCCGGGTCGAGCTGGCGGCTGTGCAGCCACAGCTGGCGACGGGCGCGGTGAATGACGGCGGTAGTGGCCGCCACGGCCTCGGCGCGGCTGTCGATGGCGCTGGCCGCGCCCAGCCGCCGCCGCATCTGCTGGTGGCCGATGCCGGCCTCCTCGAACACCTCGCCCTCGGGCAGGAAGCCCTGGCGGGCATAGAAGTCGCGGGCGGGCAGCTGGGCGTGCAGGTGCAGTTCGGCCAGGCCGAGCCGGCGCCCGGCCTCCACCAGTGCCTCCAGCAGGGCCTCACCGACGCCCTGGCTGCGATGGTCGGCCAGCACCGCCATGCGACCGATGCGGCCATCGGGGGCCAGGCGGCCGGTGCCGACCGGCAGGCCTTCGGCGTCCAGCGCCAGCACATGGGCGCTGACCGGGTCCAGCGCGTCGCGTTCCAGTTCGGCGGCGATGCCCTGTTCCTGCACGAACACGCGTTGGCGCACGTCGTGGATGGCAACATGGGCGTTGGCGTGGCTGACCTGCTGGACCCGGACCATGGCGGCAGGGCTCAGGCGCGACCGTCGTCGCTGTCGTCTTCGTCGTGATCCTCGAAGTTGACGATGACCTCGATGCCGTCGTCGTGCACGGTCACGGTGTGGACATCGTCGGACACCGCGTCGGCGTCGATCGCGTCGACACGGTCACGGCCTTCAACCACTTCGCCGAGCACCACGGCGTCTTCGCCGTCATCCTCATCTTCAGCGTCATACACCTCGTTCGGATCGATCAGCTGGAACACGCCACCGGCCAACAGCTGCTGGACCACCGCGCGGCCCTTGTCGGACAGGCCGCGATAGGCGGCGGCATCGAGCTGCTCGGCGCCGGCGAGGCGCTGCGCGTCCTTCACCGGCAGCGCGAAGTCCTGGCCGCTGACGTACAGGCTGGCGCCACGCTTGGCCCGGCGCCAGGCCAGGCGCGCCCAGGGGTGACGCTGCAGCAGCAGGCCCGAGGCCAGGGCCTGGACCACTTCCTCCGGTGCGGGAGCGGCCTGGTGAGCCATCACTTCGCCGGCGGCGCGGTAGGTGGTGATGAAACGGCCGAACCAGTCACCCAGCTTGTCCGGGTCGTTCATGCGGATGGCGTTGAGCGCGGTGATCACCCGCGCCATCGCCACCGTGTCGATCTCGTTCGGGTCGGCCGGCACCTTCAGGTCGGCATCCTGATAGCGGATGTTCTCGTCGGCATCGGCAATCAGGGTGTCCAGGTAGTCGCTGATCAGCTCGGCCGAGGACGGCGCACGCATGCCGAAGGAGAAGGTCAGGCAGGGGTCTTCGGCGACGCCGTGGTGCGGCACGTTCGGCGGCAGGTAGAGCATGTCGCCCGGCGCCAGCACCCAGTCGTGGGTGGGCTTGAACACCTTCAGCAGCTTCAGCTCCACGTCCGGGCGGAAGCCCAGCGGCGGCTGCCTGCCCTTGATCGATTCGCTGGCATCGATCTGCCAGCGGCGATGGCCGTGGGCCTGCAGCAGGAACACGTCGTACTGGTCGACATGGGCGCCGACCGAGCCGCCGGTGGCGGCGAAGCTGATCATCACGTCATCCATGCGCCAGCGCGGCAGGAAGCTGAAGTGCTCGATCAGGGCGCGCACGTCCGGGTCCCACTTGTCCACGTCCTGCACCAGCAGGGTCCAATCGTGGTCGGGCAGGGCGGGGAACACGTCTTCCTGGAACGGGCCGGTGCGCACGCGCCAGCCGTCCTGGGTCTTGTCGTGCTCGATCAGGCGCGCCAGCACGCCTTCCTCGCAGGCCAGCCCGGCCAGGTCTTCCGGCTGCACCGGGGTCTGGAAATTGGGGAAGGCGTTGCGGATCAGCAGCGGGCGTTTCTGCCAGAAGTCGCGCAGGAAGGTGGCCGGCGCCATGCCCAGCGGCTGGCCGGGGCGGGCGGTGACTTCGATCAGGGGGGCGGAGGACTTGCGGGCGGCCATGGGGGAATCCTTGCAGCGGAAAGCGGGAGGGGCGGCGTGGCGGGCCGCCAAGGGTTCCATTGTCCGCCGTTCGTCGGGATTGCGCACGTGCGGTGGTTTGTCGCGGGGTGTCCGGCCAACGGCGGAGCCCCTCGTGGCGGGGTTTGGGTTGGTCGCTGAAAGCAAAAGCCGGGTTTGGCCGGGCGGGTGGGCTGCGCGGGGGACGCTGCAAGTACGTCCCTGTAAGCTTGGCCGCCGCATCCATGCGGCGGACACCCCCGCGCAGCCCACCCGCCCGGCCCCTGACAATTTCCTGTGCGGCCCGCCACGGAATGGAAGAAGAAGATGAAAGGCAACGGCGGGTCGCGCGCTGCGCTTGCTTGTGTAGAGCCGAGCCCACGCTCGGCTTGCTGTTGCCCACGCCCAAAAGCAGCCGAGCACGGGCTCGGCTCTACAAAAGACCCTCAAACAAAGACGGACGCGGCGAAGCCGCGTCCCTCTTTCAAATTCTGCCCCGACAACCCCACGCTCTTCGATCCGTCACCGGAAATCTGTCAGAGGTGGGGCGGGAGGGGTCAGCGGGACCGTTGGCGCCATGGATGGCGCCATCGAGCCCCCATGGATGGGTTTACGGCGTGTCCCGCTGGCCCCTCCCGGCCCGCCCAGCTAGCAGCAATCCAGAGCCGCTCTTGACGTTGCTATTGCTGTTGCCGTTGCCTGCCGCAGGCAGCGCCCGCGGCCGCCGCCGCAACGGAAACCTCTTAGATCTTCTTCGCCAGTGACTCGGCCAGGCCGGTGTAGCTGCCCGGGGTCATCTCCAGCAGGCGCTGCTTCGCATCCGCCGGCAGCTCCAGCCCCTGCACGAATGCACGCATCGACTCGGCCGTGATGCCCTGGCCGCGGGTCAGCGCCTTCAGCTGCTCGTACGGGTTCGGCAGGCCATGGCGGCGCATCACCGTCTGCACGGCCTCGGCCAGCACTTCCCAGGCCGCGTCCAGATCGGCATCCAGGCGCTGCGGGTTCACTTCCAGCTTGCCCAGGCCCTTGGCCAGCGAATCCAGCGCCACCTGGCTGTGGCCGAACGCGGTGCCCAGTGCACGCAGCACGGTGGAATCGGTCAGGTCACGCTGCCAGCGGCTGATCGGCAGCTTCGCGCTGAAGTGCTCGAACAGCGCGTTGGCGATGCCGAAGTTGCCTTCGGCATTCTCGAAATCGATCGGGTTGACCTTGTGCGGCATCGTCGACGAGCCGACTTCGCCTTCCTTCAGGCGCTGCTTGAAATAGCCCAGCGAGATGTAGCCCCAGATGTCGCGGGCCAGATCGATCAGGATGATGTTGGCGCGGCGTGCGGCATCGCCGATCTCGGCCACGTTGTCGTGCGGCTCGATCTGCGTGGTGTACGGGTTGAATACCAGGCCCAGGCCGGTCACGAAGCGCTCGGCGAAGGCCGGCCAGTCCACGTCCGGGTAGCTGGCCACGTGGGCGTTGTAGTTGCCGACGGCACCGTTGATCTTGCCGGTCAGTTCGACCGCGGCGATCTGCCGGCGCTGGCGTTCCAGGCGAGCGACCACGTTGGCCAGTTCCTTGCCCAAAGTGGTCGGCGAGGCGGTCTGGCCGTGGGTGCGCGACAGCATCGGCTGGCCGGCCTGGGCGTGGGCCAGGGTGCGCAGGGTGCTGGCGATGCCGTCCAGGGTCGGCAGCAGCACCTCGCGGCGGGCCTGTTCCAGCATCAGGCCGTAGCTGAGGTTGTTGATGTCTTCGCTGGTGCAGGCGAAATGCACGAATTCCAGCGCCGGCGCCAGCTCGGCGTCATCCTTCAGCTGTTCCTTGATGAAGTACTCCACCGCCTTGACGTCATGGTTGGTGGTGCGCTCGATCTCCTTCACGCGCGCGGCCTGGGCCGGGCTGAAGCGGGCGGCCAGGTCGCGCAGGCGGGCGACGGCGGCGTCGGAGAACGGCGCCAGTTCGACGATGCCCGGTTCGGCGGCCAGCGCCAGCAGCCATTCCACCTCGACCGTGATGCGGGCCTTGATCAGGCCGTATTCGGAGAAGATCGGGCGCAGCGCGTCGACCTTGCCGGCATAGCGGCCATCGAGCGGGGACAGGGCGAGCAGGGCGGAATCGGACATGTCGGCAGGGCTGGGACGAGCGGCGGGGCCGATATTCTACGACGTGCCGGCGGGGCGTGCCCTGTAGAGCCGAGCCCACGCTCGGCTGCTTCAGAGAATCCGGCGCCCTGCGGGAAGCCGAGCATGGGCTCGGCTCTACAACACGGCCCTGCGGACGGAACGTTCTGGCCCGTCCTCGTCATCCCACGCTGCGGGCAAGGGAGTATCGTTGGCGCAGCCGCCAGCCCGGGAAGCGACACCCTGCCAGCCGCCGCTTCCCTTTCCCCAACTGAAGTAGTGCGGAGTTGATGCAATGAGCAAAGCTGCAAGCAAGGGTTTCAGAATCGAACACGACAGCATGGGCGAGCTGCAGGTGCCTGCGGACGCCCTGTGGGGCGCCCAGACCCAGCGTGCCGTGCAGAATTTCCCGGTGTCGGGCCAGCGCATGCCGCGCGGTTTCATCCGTGCCCTGGGCCTGGTCAAGGGCGCTGCCGCCGGCGTCAACGCCGAGCTGGGCCACCTGCCGAAGAACGTGGCCAAGGCCATCCAGACCGCTGCTGCCGAAGTGGCCGCCGGCAACTGGGACGCGCACTTCCCGATCGACGTCTACCAGACCGGTTCGGGCACGTCGTCGAACATGAATGCCAATGAGGTCATCGCCACCCTGGCCAACCGTGCCGGCAAGGCGGGCAAGACCACCGTGCATCCCAATGACCACGTCAACCAGGGGCAGAGCTCCAACGACGTGATCCCGACCGCGCTGCGCGTGTCGGCGGTGCTGGCGACGCACGAACAGCTGCTGCCGGCGCTGGTGCACCTGCGCAAGACCCTCGACAAGAAGGGCCGCAGCCTGCGCAAGGTGGTCAAGACCGGCCGTACCCACCTGATGGACGCGATGCCACTGACCTTCGAGCAGGAGTTCGGCGCATGGTCGGCGCAGCTGGCCTCGGCGCAGGAGCGCATCGAAGACAGCCTCAAGCGCGTGCGCCGCCTGCCGCTGGGTGGCACCGCCATCGGCACCGGCATCAACGCCGACCCGCGTTTTGGCGCGCAGGTAGCCAAGGCACTGAAGCAACAGACCGGTTTCAAGTTCGACAGCGCCGAGAACAAGTTCGAAGGCCTGGCCGCGCAGGACGATGCAGTGGAGTTGTCCGGCCAGCTCAATGCACTGGCGGTGGCGCTGATCAAGATCGCCAATGATCTTCGCTGGATGAACGCCGGTCCGCTGGCCGGGCTGGGCGAGATCGAACTGCCGGCACTGCAGCCGGGCAGCTCGATCATGCCGGGCAAGGTCAACCCGGTGATTCCGGAAGCAACCGTGATGGCGTGCGCGCAGGTGATTGGCCACCACACCGCGATCACCGTGGCCGGGCAGACCGGCAACTTCCAGCTCAACGTCACCCTGCCGCTGATTGCGGTGAACCTGCTGGATGGCATCGGCCTGCTGGCCAATGTGTCGCGGCTGCTGGCCGACAGCGCGATTGCCGGGCTGAAGGTGCGCCAAGACCGTGTTGCCGAGGCGCTGTCGCGCAATCCCATCCTGGTCACGGCGCTGAACCCGATCATCGGCTACGAGAAGGCAGCGGCCATTGCCAAGCGTGCCTACAAGGAACAGCGCCCGGTGCTGGACGTAGCGCTGGAAGACAGCGGCCTGCAGGAAGCGGAACTGCGCCGCCTGCTGGACCCCACCGCGCTGACTGCCGGTGGCATCCACGCGGGGGGCGGTGGCGGCGGTTGATGCGCCGGTCGTAGGGCCGAGCCCATGCTCGGCTGCTTCCTGGACCTGAGCCGGGCATGGGCTCGGCTCTACAAGAGGAAACGCCGCCCAGGGGGCGGCGTTTTTTCAGCGGCGGTCGGCGACGATGTTGCCGAAGGTGTCGGTGTAGTCCTTGAACTCGGGGATGCGCTGGACCAGGTCGGACGGGATCACTTCCATGCCTTCCGGCGGCTGGATCTTCACCGGTTGCATGTTGGGATCGGCCGGGGCGGCGACCAGGGTGTTCTGGCGCAGTACTTGCAGCCGGCCGAACATCGTCTGCAGCATCTGCTTCTGCCCTTCGTCGAGCGGGATCTGGATCTCGTCCACCTTCATCGTGCCATCGCCGAGGATGATGATGTTCGGTGCCGGCGGGCGACGCACGGTCACCATCCCTTCGCTGACGGAAATCTTGGGCTTGCCGCGCTCGGCGCGGTGGTTGCGGTAATCCTTGTCACAGCCGACCAGGCCCAGGCAGAGCAGGGCGGCCAGCAGCAGGAACAACTTCTTCATGGCATTCGGTTCGGGGGCGTCCGGGGCCGACATTGTAAGCCGGTCGGCACGTTACGGCCGGCAGCGGGGCGCCGCTGCCGGCCGGGTGTGCTGATCTGTCACAGGCCTAGCGCTGGACCACGGTGTCCTTGCCGCAGTCGTCGACGTCACTCTGGTCCATCGTGGCGTACGGCTTGAACGCGGGCAGCGATGCGGCCAGCGCCTGCTGGCTGGCCAGCATCGCCGGCATGCGGTTGCAGATGCGCTTGGCCTGGGCTTCGATCTTCTCCGCCTCGGCATTGATCCGCTTCTCGATGCCCTCGCTGTCGCCGCTGAAGATGCCCTTCAGGGCCTCTCCGGCAGCACTGGCGCCGAGCTTGGCACCGGCCAGGCCGACATCCATGCCGTCCATTGCAATGGCAACGACGTGGCCGCGGTATTCCAGCAGCTGCCGGCGCTGGGCCTCATCAGCCGGCACTTCCTTGCCGCCGATCAGCAGCCGCCCGTCCGGCGTGATCTCCGCACGCGGCTGCTTGTCGGCCGAGATCTTGATGTTGCCCTGGGCGATGTCCTTGCGGGCATCGTCCATGGCCTCCTTGACCGTCTGGCCGACCCCGCTGGTCGCCTCGGCCACGCTTTTGCCGACGGTGGTATCAGGCGTGGAGGACGTGCCGCCGCAGGCGATCAGCGGCAGGCACAGCAGGGTGGCAGGCAGCACGCGCAGCAGATTCATGGCAGTGTCCTCGATCGGTCCGGTGGCGGTTACTTTTTGCGGGGCAGGGTGACGGTGCCGCTGACGTTGCGGTGGCCCACGTCGCCGCTGCCGCTGTGGTCGACGGTCAGGCTGCCGCGCACGCCATCGACCTGGATGTCACCCGAGCCGTGGCTGCGCACATGCACGCTGCCGCCGATGTCGGACAGGTCGACATCGCCGGAGCCGACCACGCCGACCTCGACGTTGCCCTGCACGCGCTTGAACCCGACGTCGCCGGACCCGACGGTGTCCAGCCGGGCGTTGCCGCGGACATCGCTGAGCTTCAGGTCACCCGAACCCACCGTGCCGGTGACCGCATCGCCGCCGATGTTGCGTGCCTTGACGTCGCCAGAGCCCAGCGACAGCAGGTTCAGCGAGCTGCCGCCGTCGATGTCCAGGTCACCCGAGCCCACCGCTGCGTGGATGCTGCCACGGGTGCCACGGATGATGGCATCACCGGAGCCGACATCCACGCTCAGCGACTGCGCGTTGTCCACACTGGCATCGCCGGAACCGACCTTCAGCTGCAGGGGCAGGTTGTCCGGCACGCTGCCACGGATGTCCAGCCAGGCATAGCTGCTGCCCAGGCTGATGCCGCTGTCGCGGCCTTCGCGGCGCAGGCTGACCACCAGCTTGTCGCCTTCCTTCCGCTGATCCAGCACCAGCTGGTCCAACCATTCCTGGCTGGAGGCGCAGGCGCGACCATCCAGCTGGCCACCGCCCTTGCTGGCGACCACCTTCAGGTCATGCTGGTTCACCTCGAACACCACCGCCTTGGCGCCGGATGTCTCCAGCTTCAACGTACGGGCAGCGGTGAACTTGCAGTTAGGGGCATCGGCGGCCAGCGCCGACAGCGGCAACAGCAACAACGCAGAACAGGCGAGCAGGGAACGCATGGTGATGCCTCCAGGTGGATGGGATCAGATCTCGCCGGCGCGCTTGCGCAGGCGGATGGCGAGGAAGATGAACACTGCACCGACGGCCGCACCGATCCACAGCTCCGGCATCGCCAGCGACTTCAGCTGCGAGGCAGGGGACATCAGGCTGACCACCGAGTCCAGATCTCGGCGCGACCCTTCACCTGCGCCGAGGCGATACAGCAGGTCCATGCCGGGTACGCCGCCCAGCAGCAGGCGGCCGACGATGTTCTGCCAGAACCAGCCGGTGGTCAGACCGAACAGCGGCATGATCTTGGTGGTGCTGACGATGACGCCGGCAAACAGCGGCAGCATCACCGCCCACAGGAACGGCTTGCTCTTGGCCCAGGCCGAGCACAGCAGCAGCCAGCCGGCGGTGGGCAGGGCCCACAGCGCGTAGACCGGAATCCAGCTCAGGTGGCCGGCAGCCAGGGTCAACGGGCTGGCCGGGCCCCAGATCAGGGTCATCGGGCTGCCACCGTGCATCAGCGCGACGATGCTGATGACCAGCATGAAGCCGAGCATGGTGATGATGCCAGCGATCACCGCGATCAGCGGGGCCACGATCAGCGCACTGATCAGCTTGGACAGCACCGTCTGGGTGTCCGACAGCGGCAGCGACTTCCAGAACAGGATGCTGCGGTCGCGGCGGTCATCGTACAGGGCGCCCAGGCAGTAGAAGAACACCACGAAGGCCAGGACCAGAAATGGCCACGCCGAGCTGAGCACGAGGGTCAGGTCGAGGCCGTTACCGAGATCGGCCAGGTCCTTGGCACTGATGTCGCGGGTGAGCAGCGCCAGGTCCAGGCCATTGATGTTCACATCTTCGCCGTCGATGTGCAGGCCGCCGTCGCGCGCGGCACGATGCAGCGCGAACAGGCCGAACGCGATGCCGATGGTGCTCATCACCAGCGAGATCAGTCCGGCGATCAACGGTGCATAGAGGAAGCCGCCGCGGTTCTCCCAATACTCGCGCTTGAGCAGCCAGCGCAGGGTGCCGATCGGGCTGACGGGGTGGTTGACGGCGTTCATGCGTAGGTCCCCTTCATGATGGCGACGAACAGGTCGGCCAGGCCCGGGATGCGGGTCTCGCCGAGGGAGGAAAGCTGGGCGCGCGGCACGCCATCGAACAGCATCACCGTCTTGCCGAACGCCAGGCTGCGCTCGTCGATCGGCTTCAATGCGCGGGCGGTGTCCAGCTGTTCGGCATTGACCAGCAGCTCGGTATAGCGCTGGCCGACGTCGTCCATTTCAGCGTCGAGCACGATGCGGCCATCACGGATGAACATGACGTCGCTGAGGATATGCTCGATTTCCTCCACCTGGTGGGTAGTGACGATGATCGTCTTCTGTTCGTCGAAGTAGTCTTCCAGCAGGCGCTGGTAGAACTCCTTGCGGTACAGGATGTCCAGGCCCAGTGTCGGCTCGTCCAGCACCAGGATGCGGGCATCGATGGCCATCACCAGCGCCAGGTGCAGCTGCACGATCATGCCCTTGGACAGCTCCCGCACGCGCTGCTTCGGCTGCAGCTTGGTGTTGGCCAGGAAGCGTTCGCAACGGGCGCGGTCGAAGCGCGGGTGAACGCCAGCGACGAAGTCGATCGCTTCGCGGACCTTCAACCAGCGCGGCAGCACGGCGACATCAGCGATGAAGCAGATGTCATTCATCAGTTCGTCGCGGTGCAGTCGCGGGTCACGCCCGAGCACGCTCAGGTCCCCCTCCACCGAGGTCAGGCCAAGAATGGCCTTCAGCGCGGTGGTCTTGCCGGCGCCATTGGGCCCGATCAGGCCGACGATGCGCCCGCTTGGGATGCTGAAGCTGGCGTTGTCGAGGGCAACCGTGGTCTTGTAGGCCTTGCGCAGGCCTCGGGCGGTGATGACCGCTTCACTTGCAGTGCTCTTCATCAGACTTTCCCCTGGGGCAGCAATTCGTCGAGGCTCAGGCCCAGGCGCTGGATGCGCTCCAGGACCGCCGGCCATTCTTCGTTGAGGAAACGGTCGCGCTCGCTGCTTCGCAGCTGCGTAGCCGCCTGCTCGGTCATGAACATGCCCAGGCCGCGGCGCTTCTCCACCAGGCCTTCGTCAGCCAGTTCCTGGTAGGCGCGCGAAACGGTGATGGGGTTGAGTTGATAGTCGGCGGCCACCTGGCGCACCGAAGGCAGGGCATCGCCCGGCTTGAGGATTCCGTCGAGCATCATGGCGATCACGCGCTCCTTCAACTGACGGTAGATGGGAGCGCCGTCGCTCCACTGGATGTCGCTCATGTTCAGCTCCGTGGGATCAGCGGCTGGGCGAACGAGAAATACGGCATGGACAGCGCGCTGTGCAGCCGACGCGGGGGAGGGGGGGAGGAGGGGGTGGCATTCCCTGCCGGGGAGAGCGTCGCGTCCTGCGCACTTTCGGCAGCGGCAGAAGCAGGGGCGGTGGGCGTGGCCCACCAGGCCAGCACGAGCAGGGTCGAAACAGCGACGGCCGCGTGTGCGGTGAGGTTGCGACGGATCCGGACGTTCATGGCTTCCCCCTGTCTCAGGTGACTGGTGTTGTATGCAACTATAACACCGGCACGCCGGGGTGCAAGCCCCCACATCACCCAACTGATGGCAGGGGCGGTCAAGAACGCGCCATATCCATCCAGGCAATTGATAATAAAGGAAAAATTGGTTGGTGAAACCGGCTTCCCTGACCGCCTTCCATTCAGTCACGTCAATCCTATGTCAATGACGACGCGCCGCGGCCGTTTCCCACAGGCTGTCGCCAAGCCCGGCAAAGCTGTGCCACGGCGGGGCCGACAGGTGCCACAGGGCCCGGTGCTATAGTTCGGCCGATTCCCGGCCGATGCTGGCCGGACCCTTGAAACGGCTATTGCGGAACGTTCCCATGCCCCTGTCGACCGCCTTCCCGCACCGCTTCCGCGGCCTGTCCCTGTTGACTCTGCTGGCCCTCGGCCTGGCAGCCTCGGCCAATGCGCTGGCCGCCGACCTGCTCGACGTCAGCTACCGGCCGCTGGCTGGCAAGCAGCAGGTCAACCTGCAGCAGCGCTACCACGGCCAGGTGCTGCTGGTGGTCAATACCGCCAGCAAGTGTGGCTATACCCCTCAGTACGAAGGCCTGGAGGCGCTGCACAGGCAGTACGCCGGCAAGGGCTTCGCGGTGCTCGGCTTCCCGTCCAACGATTTCAAGGGCCAGGAGCCCGGTGACGAGAAGCAGATCCAGGACTTCTGCACCCTGACCTACGGCGTCAGGTTCCCGATGTTCGAGAAAGTGCATGTGGTCGGTCCGCAGGCCACGCCGCTGTACCAGCGGCTGACCGCAGCGACCGGCGTTGCGCCGGCCTGGAACTTCCACAAGTACCTCGTGGGCCGCGATGGCAAGGTCATCGCCCAGTTCGCCAGCAAGGTGACGCCGGACGATCCGCAGCTGATCGCGGCCATCGACAAGGCGCTGGCGGCCGCCGCCACGCATTGATATCCGGCACGCATGCCTCGACATCGACGGCATGCGTGCGACAATGATCCTTTTCGCGCCGACGTCGGCGCCCAGACACTTCCAGGAATGCAGCGAATGAAGATGGGAATGCGCGGCGCCGCGGCGTCGGTTCTGATTCTGGCGATGGGCACTTCGGGTGTCGCTCTGTCGCAACAACCGGCTGCCCCCGCAGCCGCCAAGGAGACCGCAACCTTGAATTCCCCCAAGCAGAAGCTGGGCTACGCCATCGGCCTGGACGTGGCCAAGTCGTTCACTCCGATCGCCGATGAGATCGACGTGGCCGCGCTGCGCACCGCCGTGGAGCGTTCGTTCGAAGGCCTGCAGCCGCAGATCACCCAGGAACAGGCCAAGGCCACCGACGCGGCCCTGCGCCAGGTCGTGATGGCCCGCAGCGGCCAGCAGGTGCCGGGCGTGGCGCCGGGTTCGCAGCCGCCGAAGGTCGACCGCGTCAAGGTCTCGCAGATGATCGGTTCCTACTCGGTGGGCCCGTCGCTGGCGCAGCTGAAGGATGACATCGACGTCGCCTCGCTGTTTGACGCGATCAGCACCGGCCTGAGCAAGGGACAGCCGAAGATGACGGAAGCTGACGCGACCGCCACCATTCAGGCCTTCATGGGCAGCAAGCAGGCCGAAATGCAGGCCAAGGCCGCCGCCGCTGCGCAGACCAACCGCGAGGAAGGCAATGCGTTCCTGGCCAAGAACAAGACCCAGCCGGGCGTGGTGACCACCGCGTCGGGCCTGCAGTACCAGGTGATCCGCCCGGGTAGCGGCGAGCGTCCGCTGCCGAGCAGCAAGGTGCGCGTGAACTACGAAGGCAAGCTGCTCAACGGCACCGTGTTCGACAGTTCCTACGGCCGCCAGCCGGCTGAGTTCGGCCTGGACCAGGTGATCAAGGGCTGGACCGAAGGCGTTGCGCTGATGCCGGTCGGTTCGAAGTACCGCTTCTGGATCCCGGGCGAACTCGCCTACGGTGAGAACGGCACTCCCGGCGGCCCGATCGGCCCGAACGCGACTTTGACGTTCGACGTCGAGCTGCTGGGCGTCCTGCCGTAAGTCATCGAGGAGCGAATACGGATATGCGCGTTGCGATTTTTGGTACGGGTTACGTTGGACTGGTGACCGGTACCTGCCTGGCCGATGTCGGTCATCAGGTGGTCTGCGTCGATATCGACCAGGCCAAGGTAGATGGCCTCAACCAGGGCGTCATTCCCATCTATGAGCCTGGCCTGGAGCCGATGGTGAAGGCCAACCACGCCGCGTCGCGGCTGGCATTCACTACCGATGCCGCGTCGGCGATCGCGCATGGCCAGGTAGTGTTCATCGCCGTTGGTACCCCGCCGGACGAGGATGGCAGCGCCGATCTGCAGTACGTGCTGGCCGTTGCCCGTACCATCGGCCGGCACATGAGCGTGCCCACCGTGGTGGTCAACAAGTCGACGGTGCCGGTGGGTACCGCCGACAAGGTGCGCGCCGCCATTGCCGAAGAGCTGGCCGCGCGTGGCGCGGACATCACCTTCGACGTGGTGTCCAATCCGGAATTCCTGAAGGAAGGCGACGCAGTCGCCGATTGCATGCGCCCGGACCGCATCATCATCGGTGCGACCAGCGATGAGTCGGTAGCGGTAATGCGCCGCCTGTACGCGCCGTTCAACCGCAACCACGACCGCGTGGTCGAGATGGACGTGCGTTCGGCCGAGCTGACCAAGTACGCCGCCAATGCGATGCTGGCAACCAAGATTTCATTCATGAACGAAATCGCCAACATTGCCGAACGCGTCGGTGCCGACGTCGAGCAGGTCCGCCAGGGCATCGGCTCGGACCCGCGCATCGGCTGGCACTTCATCTACCCGGGCGCCGGCTACGGCGGCTCGTGCTTCCCGAAGGACGTGCAGGCATTGGCCCGTACCGCCCAGCAGCATGGCCTGGAGCCGAAGCTGCTCAATGCAGTGGAAGCGGTCAACGATGCACAGAAGGGCCATCTGTTCGCCCTCATCCAGCGTCATTACGACAAGGGCGAGGACGAAGGGGTGCGCGGCAAGACCTTCGCCGTGTGGGGCCTGGCCTTCAAGCCGAACACTGATGACATGCGTGAAGCTTCCAGCCGTCGCCTGCTGGCGCAGCTGTGGGAAGGCGGTGCCACGGTGCGTGCCTACGATCCGGAAGCAATGCACGAATCGCAGCGCATCTTCGGCGAACGCGATGACCTGGTGTTCTGCAGCAATGCTGACGAAGCGCTGCAGGGCGCGGACGCCCTGGTCGTGGTGACCGAGTGGAAGCAGTTCCGCAGTCCCGATTTCCAGAAGCTGCGCGAGCAGCTGAAGGACGCGGTGGTGTTCGACGGCCGCAACCTCTATGAGCCGGCCGAAGTGGAAGCCGCCGGCCTGGCGTACTACGGCATCGGCCGGGGGCGTTCGCTGCATGTCTGATCTACCGACCGAACGTGAGCAGGCGCTGGAAGCGCGCCTGGTCGAGTTGGAGATGCGCGTGTCCTTCCAGGAACAGGCGCTGGCCGAGTTGAGCGATGCGCTGGCTGATGCCCGCATGCAGGGCATGCGCAATGCCGATGTGCTGCGCGTCCTGCTGGAGGACCTGGGCAAGGTCCGCAACGCACTGAATTCTTCCGATCCGGCGAGCGAACCGCCGCCGCCGCACTACTGATCCGAATCCTATGAGCGATACCCTCCGCGACCAGCTGATGGGCCTGGGCTTCAAGCCCGCGCCCAGGCCCGAGCGCAAGAATGATGGCCCCCGCCGTGACGGCCGCCCGCAGGGCAAGGGTGGCAACGGCAATGCAAAGCCGCAGGGCGCAGGCAAGGGCGAGCACAAGCCCGGCGAGCGTCGCGGGCATGGCCATGGTGGGGCGGGCAGGCCCGGTGGGCAGGCGCGTGGTGGCCAAGGGCAGCAGGGGCCGCGCAAGCCGCGCAGCGCCGAAGAGATGGACCTGGCCAAGGCCTATGCGATCCGTGCGCAGCGGGAGAAGGAAGAGCGCATCGAGGCCGAGCGCCTGAAGCAGGAAGAAGCACGCGTGCGCCGTGAGGCGAAGACCAAGCTGGAAGCGCTGCTGCAGGGCAAAAGCCTCAATGCCGAGGAGGCGGACATTGCCCGCCACTTCCCGTACGGCGGCAAGATCAAGCGCATCTACGTGACCGCCGAACAGCTGACCGCGCTCAATGCCGGTGAGCTGGGCGTGGTCCAGCTCAACGGCCGCTACCTGCTGGTGACCGCCGAGGTGCTGGCACAGTGCGAGGCAGTGTTCGCCCCGTCGGTGGCGCTGAAGGTCGATCCGAATGCGCCGGCCGAGGAAGATCCGTACGCGGACCCGCAGTACCAGGTGCCGGACGACCTGGTCTGGTAAACGCGTGATCGCCGTGGGCGCGTTGCCCCCGCGGCCGCGGAGGAAGGGATGACCGCTGATCCAAGCCGCGGCTACGTGCCGCACATTGACGGCCTGCGCGCGGTCGCCGTGCTGGCTGTCATCGTGTTCCACCTGGACCCGGGCTGGTTGCCGGGCGGGTTTACCGGCGTGGACGTGTTCTTCGTCATCTCCGGTTTCGTGGTCAGCGCGTCGGTACATCGGCTGCCGCCGCTGTCGCTGGGGCAGTCGATGCTGCGCTTCTATGCGCGCCGCATCCGTCGTATCGCACCGGCGCTGCTGGCGTGCGTGTTGCTGACCGCTGTGGCGAGCGTGCTGTTCATTCCCGAGTCGTGGCTCAGCGAAGCCAGCGACAAGACGGGGCTGATGGCGTTGTTCGGATTCAGCAACTGGGTGCTGGCGGCGATCGGCAACGATTACTTCGCGCCCAAGGCCGAATTCAATCCCTACACCCATACCTGGTCGCTGGGTGTGGAAGAGCAGTTCTACCTGCTGTTCCCGTTGCTGTTCCTGGCCTGGGCACGTGGCGCGCGCGGGCGCTGGATCAGCCTGGGCCTGTTCGCACTGGTCAGCATGGCATCGCTGCTGCACGCTGCGGTGCTGGGTCTGCGCGAGGCGCCGCCATCGTGGGCGTTCTACGCCACCAGCACCCGTCTCTGGCAACTGGGCGTGGGCGTGCTGCTGTTCCAGCTGCTGCACGTGCGGCAATCGCTGGACCCCGCAACCAGTCAGGCACTGAAGCGCGCTGCGCCGGTGTTTTCCCTGCTGGCCATGATGGCGCTGGCCCTGCTGGGGTGGGCTCTATGTTCCTCGCGTGCCGGGCGCTCGCCGTGGCCTGACGGCCTGCTGCCGGCCTTCGCCACCGCAGGCCTGCTTTGGACGCTGCATCATCATCCGCAGGCATGGGTGGCGCGGCTGCTCGCCAGCGCTCCGATGCGCCGCATTGGCCTGCTGTCGTACTCACTGTATCTGTGGCACTGGCCGGTGTTCGTGCTGATGCGCTGGACCGTGGGCCTGCGGACACCACCGCAGATGATCGCTGCGATGGTGCTGGTGCTGCTGCTGTCATGGGTATCGTGGCGCTGGGTCGAGCAACCCTTCCGCGGCCCGTTGTCGCAGCGCCTGCGTCCAGGCCGGTGGGTGCTGAGCGGCGCAGTCGTACTGCTGTGCGCCGCCGGCATCCAGGCATTGCTCTACCTGCAGGCGCCGCGGCTGTCGCTGAGTACCGTCAGCCGGCATCCAGCCGATTGGTATCCCAATGGCGAGAGTGTGGCGGGTGATTATCCCGATTGTGCTCTGGTGGCCGCGAAGCATCGATTCGAAGGCGGCAGTGCGCGCACCTTTACCCGTGGAAACTGCGACCGTCCGCTGCCGGCCGGTGCGCCGAAGCGGGTGTTTGTTGCCGGCGATTCGCATGCGATGGCCTACATCGAGCTGCTGCAGCGCCTGGCGCTGGAAACCGGCTCTGAGGTCTCCCTCTATGGCCGTGGCGGATGCCCGCAGGTGAGCCTGCAGAAGTGGCGCGGTGCCGGGGCCGGTTGCACCGATTTCGACGCAGCGGTGTTTGCCGACATCGCGCAGCGCGCGCAGCCGGGGGACGCCGTGGTTCTGGTATCGCTGCGGGTGCCGCGCCTGTCCGATCAGTTCGTGCTGTTCGATGCGCAGGCGCAGCTGGCGGGCGAACTGACAGCGGAGGCCACGGCAGGGCGTGAGGCCGAAGCGGCCGAGGCGATCAAGCAGTGGAAGCCTCTGGCCGAGCGCGGTGTGCGCATCGTGCTGGAGGCACCCAAACCGGTGCTGCCGGCGCCCCCCTATCGCTGCTCGGACCGCTTCAATGCGCGCAACGAGGTCTGCCGCAACGGGCTGGACAGCACGCGCGTCGCGATGGAAACGTTGCGGGCACCCATGCTGGGCAGCCTGCGGCAGGTGGTCGATGGACTGCCGGGGGGCGTGCTGTGGGACCCGCTGCCGGTGCTGTGCGACGACGCGCTATGTCCCGCGCAGCGCGATGGCCGCCCGCTGTTCTTCGATGGCGATCATCTCAGCGCGCATGGCAACCGCGTGCTGCTGCCTTCGCTGGAGCAGGTGTTGCTGCAGCGCTGAACCGGAGCGTTGTCAGTGTGCGCCGTGGGTCCGGCGCGCGCGTATCAGCGGCAGGCTCAGTGCGAAGAAGCAGAGCAGGGCGCCGATCAGGGCAAACCCGCTAGCCGCCAGGAACGCGGTGCGGCCATCGTCGATCTTCCACAGCTGGCCGGCAATAAGCGCGCCCAGCACCCCGCCGACACCCGACGAGAATCCATAGAGCAGTCCCTGGCCGTGGCCATTGAGACGACCGGGGAAGTAGGTCGCCAGCATCTGCATCGCCGCCGCAAAGAACGCGGCAAAGCCCAGCGCGTGCGCGGTCTGCGCCAGCAGCATTACCGGCAGGTTCTCCGGGAACAATGCGGTCACGGCCCAGCGCAGGCAGGAACTGACCAGTGCGATCAGCAGCATCCAGCTGGCGTCGTAGCGGCGGAAGAAGCGGCCGATGGTGAAGAACACGCCCACTTCGAAGACCACGCCGATGGTCCACAGCAGGCCCAGGGTGGAGGTACGGTAACCGTGATGGTCCATGTAGACCGAGAAGAACGTGTAGTACGGGCCGAACGACAGCTGCTCCATGAACGCGGCCAGGAAGAACGCCAGCACCGGCGGTCGGCGCACGATCTGCCAGAAGCCGCTGGCATCCCCCGCCGTCCTGCCGATGTCGCGCGCGTAATGGTTGCTGAAGGCCGAGGCAACCAGCAGCACGAACAGGGGCAGCATCATCCAGGGCAACAATCCGGCGTGGCTGCCGGCGCCATCGCCTTCGATCAGCCAGCCGAACAGGGTGACCACGGCGATGAAACCGAGCGAGCCCCAGACCCGGATCAGCCCGTAGCGATGGCTGTCGTTGCCCAGGTGGGTGAGGGTGATCGACTCGAACTGCGGCATCACCGCGTTGTAGAAGAAGCAGAACACGATCATCGCCGGGTACATCCACGGCTGCGGCAGGGGCAGCAGGAAGGCGGCGAAGCTGAGCAGGGTCAGCACGCAGCCGACGCGCAGTAGGCGGATCGGTCGCGGTGATGCGGCCGCCAGCGAGGTCCAGGCACTGGGTGCGATCACGCGGGTGGCGTACCACAGGCCCATCATCACGCTGATCGCGGTCACGCTCATCCCGCGCGCGGTCAGGAACAGGCTCCAGTACGGCGTGAACGCGCCGAGCGCCGCGTAGTAGAACAAGTAGAAACTTGAGAGGCGGGCAACGGGAACGGTCATCGCGGGAATAATGCACGGTAGCGCCGGGCCAGGCCCGGCGGACGGGAGATGACGCCGGGCATGGCCCGGCGCTACCGCCTCATTCGGGGTCGTAGTCGAGATTGGAGGCCAGCCAGCGTTCGGCCTGGCCGCGGTCCACGCCCTTGCGCCGGGCATAGTCGGTGACCTGTTCGCGGCTGAGCCGTCCGACAACGAAGTACTGGCTCTGCGGATGGCTGAAGTAGTAGCCGGAGACAGCGGCCGTGGGCAACATCGCGAAGCTCTCGGTCAGTTCCATGCCAGCGTTCTTCTCAGCCTGCAGCAGGTCGAACAGGCGGCGCTTCTCGCTGTGCTCGGGGCAGGCCGGGTAGCCCGGCGCCGGACGGATGCCGCGGTACTGCTCGTCGATCAAGGCTTCGTTGTCCAGCGTCTCGGCGCGGTCGTAGCCCCAGAATTCTGTACGCACGCGCTGGTGCAGGCGCTCGGCCAGTGCCTCGGCGAAGCGGTCGGCGAGGGCCTTCAGCAGGATCGCGTTGTAGTCGTCATGCTCGGCCTCGAAGCGCGCGACGTGGGTGTCGATGCCGATACCGGCAGTGACCGCGAACGCGCCGATCCAGTCCTGCTTTCCGCTGTCGGCCGGTGCAATGAAATCGGCCAGGCAGAAATCCGGGCGTTCGGCTGGCTTGTCCACCTGCTGGCGCAGGAAGTGCAGGGTGGTTTCGCCCTGTGCGTGCTGCACGCGGACATCGTCGCCGATGCTGTTGGCCGGCCACAGGCCGAACACGGCCTTGGCCGTCAGCCACTTCTCGCCGACGATGCGCTCGAGCATCGCACGGGCATCCTTGTACAGCTCGCTGGCCTGGGTGCCGACGATCTCGTCGGTGAGGATCGCCGGGAACTTGCCGGCCAGCTCCCAGGCCTGGAAGAACGGCGTCCAGTCGATGTAGTCGAGCAGTTCGGCCAGGGGATAGTCGTCGAACACGTGCAGGCCGGGCTGATTCGGTGCCGGTGGCGTGTAACTGTCCCAGCCGCCCTGGAATTTCTGCCCGCGCGCATGTTCCAGCGTGACCAGACGCTTGGCGTCGCCCCGGTTGCGGTGGCGCGCGCGGATTTCGGCATAGTCGGCTTCGTTGGCGGCAACGAAGGCCTCGCGCAGATCACGCGAGATCAGCGACTGCGCAACGCCAACCGCGCGCGATGCATCCTTCACCCATACCGTCGGCGCCTTGTAGTGCGGGTCGATCTTCAGCGCGGTGTGCGCACGCGAAGTGGTCGCACCCCCGATCAGCAGCGGCAGGTCGAAGCCCTGGCGCTCCATCTCGCGGGCAACGTGGCTCATCTCCTCCAGGGACGGGGTGATCAGCCCGGACAGGCCGATCAGGTCGGCGTTGTGCTCGCGGGCGGCATCGAGGATCTTCTGCGCCGGCACCATCACGCCGAGGTCGACCACGTCGAAGTTGTTGCAGGCCAGTACGACGCCGACGATGTTCTTGCCGATGTCATGCACATCGCCCTTCACCGTAGCCATGATGATCTTGCCGTTGCTCTTGGCGGTGTCACCGCTGCGCGCCTTTTCCGCTTCGATGTAGGGCAGCAGGTAGGCCACGGCCTTCTTCATCACGCGCGCGGATTTCACCACCTGTGGCAGGAACATCTTGCCGGCGCCGAACAGGTCGCCGACGATGTTCATGCCGTCCATCAGCGGGCCTTCGATCACATCCAGCGGGCGGCTGGAGGCCTGCCGGGCCAGTTCGGTGTCTTCCTCGACGAAGGCATCCAGGCCGTGTACCAGGGCATGCGCCAAACGCTGTGCCACCGGCTTTTCGCGCCAGGCCAGGTCTTCGGTCTTCGCCGCGCCCTTCTTGCCCTTGTAGCGCTCGGCGATCTCCAGCAGACGCTCGGTGGCATCGCTTCGGCGGTTGAGGATCACGTCCTCGACGCGCTCGCGCAGGTCCGGCTCCAGGTCGTCGTAGATCGGCATCGCGCCGGCGTTGACGATGCCCATGTCCATGCCGGCGGCGATCGCGTGGTACAGGAACACCGAGTGGATGGCCTGGCGTACCGTTTCGTTGCCGCGGAAGGAGAACGAGACGTTGGAGACGCCGCCGGAGACGTGGCAGTGCGGCAGGGTCTGCTTGATGATGCGGGTGGCTTCGATGAAGTCCACTGCATAGTTGTCGTGCTCTTCGATGCCCGTAGCGACGGCGAAGATGTTCGGGTCGAAGATGATGTCCTGCGGCGGGAAACCGATCTCGTCGACCAGGATGCGGTAGGCACGGGTACAGATTTCGACCTTGCGCGCGCAGGTGTCGGCCTGCCCGTTTTCGTCGAACGCCATCACCACCGCAGCAGCACCGTAGCGCAGCACCTTGCGCGCGTGCTCGCGGAACAGCGCCTCGCCTTCCTTCAGCGAAATCGAGTTGACCACGCTCTTGCCCTGCAGGCATTTCAGGCCGGCCTCGATCACGCTCCACTTGGAGGAGTCGACCATCACCGGGATGCGCGCGATGTCCGGCTCGGACATGATCAGGTTCAGGTAGCGGGTCATCGCCGCTTCCGAGTCGATCAGGCCCTCGTCCATGTTCACATCGAGGATCTGCGCACCGCTGGCCACCTGCTGGCGGGCCACGTCCACAGCTTCTTCGTAGCGGCCTTCCTTGATGAGCTTGCGGAACTGCGCACTGCCGGTGACGTTGGTGCGTTCGCCGACGTTGATGAACAGCAGGTCCGGGGTGATGACCAGCGGTTCCAGGCCGGACAGGCGGGTGAGGGGCGTGCTGCTCATGCGGCGTGCTGCTCCCGTGCGCCCGGCAGGGCACGCGGTGCCAGCCCGGCCACGGCCTGGGCGATCGCGCGGATATGGTCGGGGGTGGAACCACAGCAGCCACCGACCAGGTTCAACAGGCCATCCTCGGCGAAGCCCCGCAGGGTGGTGGCCATCTCTTCAGGGGTTTCGTCGTACTCGCCGAACGCGTTGGGCAGGCCGGCGTTGGGGTGGGCGCTGACGTAACAGTCGGCGACCTGCGAGAGGGTTTCCACATGCGGGCGCATCGCATTGGCGCCCAGCGCGCAGTTCAGGCCGATCGACAGCGGTCGCGCATGCGCCAGCGAGGCGTGGAAGGCTTCGGCAGTCTGTCCGGACAAGGTGCGCCCCGACGCGTCGGTGATGGTGCCGGAGATCATCACCGGCAACCGCGCGCCACGTGCATCAAAGGCCTCTTCCAGCGCATACAGCGCGGCCTTGGCATTGAGCGTATCGAAGATGGTCTCGACCATGAGCGTGTCGGCGCCGCCGTCGATCAGGCCTTCGATGGCTTCGCGATAGGTGTCGCGAAGCTCGTCGAAGCTGGTGTTGCGGAAGCCCGGATCGTTCACGTCGGGACTGATCGAGGCGGTGCGGCTGGTCGGGCCGATCACCCCGATCACGAAGCGCGGCTTGCCGGGCGTGGTCGCTTCCGCCGCGTCACAGCAGGCGCGCGCGACGGCCGCACCGGCCTTGTTCAGTTCGTACACCAGGTGCTCGAGGTGGTAGTCAGCTTGGCTGACCGAGGTGGCATTGAAGGTGTTGGTCTCGACCAGATCCGCGCCTGCCTCCAGGTAGGCGGTATGGATGTCGGCGACGATCTGCGGCCGGGTCAGCAGCAGCAGATCGTTGTTGCCCTTCAGATCATGGCCTTCGGGCACGCCGTGGTCACAGCCGGGGCCATGCGCATGGTCGTAGCCACCGGCGAAGCGCTCGCCACGGTAATCGCCTTCCTGCAGGCCATGGCGCTGGATCATCGTGCCCATCGCGCCGTCGATGATCAGGATCCGCTCGCGCAGGGCGTCGAGCAGCGCGTTGGCACGATCGGGATGCAACCAAGGCAGGGCAGGCATGGCGGTCTCGGGCTCAGGGCTTGTTGGCGATCAGCGAAATCACTTCAAAGTGCGGCGGGCGTTTCTCGCGGGTGACCGTCTCCAGGCTGGACACCTGCAGGCCGGCCTTGTCGACGAACCTGCGCAGCTCCTTGTCGCTGAAGCCGAGGTTGACATGGCCATAGGCCTCCACGGCGGCCTTGTGCTCGTGGCGCGCCAGGCTGCACAGCAGCAGCCGGCCACCGGGCCGCAGCACGCGCGCGGCTTCGGTCACCGCCTGCGCCGGCTTGCTGGCGTAGGTCAGCGCGTGCATCAGCACGACCAGATCGAAGCTGGCATCCTTGAACGGCAGTGCATGCATGTCGCCCTCGCGCACTTCCACGTTCGGCAGGCGGCGCAGGCGTTCGCTGGCGGCGGCGACCACGCGCGCGCTGGTGTCGATGCAGATGTAGCGCTTGGCATGTGGGGCTACCAGTTCGGCCAGCACGCCGTCACCGGAAGCGATATCCAGCACGTCGCCGGTCTCCAGCAGCGGCAGCGCGGTACGCGCCAGTGCCTCCCAGGTGCGGCCAGGTGAGTAGTGGCGTTCCATGTCGCCGGCCACGCTGTCGGCCCAGTTCTGGTCCGAGGCGCGGTGCGCCAGCACGGCGGCGACGCGTTCGGCATCCTGGCGCAGCAGCGGGTCATCGCTTCCGTTGCTCAAGGCATGCCACAATGCACGCTGCGCCGGGTCCAGCTGGGCCTCGTCGAAGCGGTAGTACGCCGACACGCCAGCACGGCGGTCGCGGACCAGGCCGGCTTCCTTCAGGCGTGCCAGGTGGGTGGACACTCGCGGCTGCGCCAGCCGGGTGATCGCCGACAGTTCGGCCACGGTCAGTTCCTCCTGCTCCAGCAGCGCCAGCAGGCGGACGCGAGTGGCATCGGCGAACACCTTCAGGCGGGTCGACCAGTCTTCCAGATCCATAAACATCTACCTATCGCGATATAGAGATATATTGGCCGAGAGGGCCTGTCGCGGTCAAGTCGGCAGCGTACGGAAGCAGCCGGCCCCCGGTACAATCGAGGCACCTGGGCGCGCCGTATGCGGCCCATAACTTCATGTACCCGGGAGGGTGTTGTGGATTTCAGCTTTACCGAAGAGCAGTTGATGCTGCAGGACGTGGCGCGGCGTATCGCGCAGGAGAAGATCGCCCCCAGCGCGGAGCATCATGACCGTACCGGCGAGTTCCCGCTGGACAACATTCGCCTGTTGGGCGAGAACGGCCTGATGGGCATCGAAGTGCCGACCGAATACGGCGGCGCGGGCATGGACCCGATCGCGTACGTGCTGGCGATGGTGGAGGTCGCCGCCGCCGACGCAGCCCATTCGACGATCATGTCCGTCAACAACTCGCTGTTCTGCAACGGCATCCTGACCCACGGTACCGAGCAGCAGAAGCAGACCTACGTACGTGCCATCGCCGAAGGCACGGCCATCGGCGCGTTCGCGCTGACCGAGCCGCAGTCCGGCTCCGACGCCACGGCCATGCGCTGCCGCGCGGTGAAGCAGGCAGACGGCACCTTTGTCATCAATGGCAAGAAGAGCTGGATCACCTCCGGCCCGGTGGCAAAGTACATCGTGCTGTTCGCGATGAGCGAGCCGGACAAGGGCGCACGCGGCATCACCGCCTTCCTCATCGACACCGGCAAGGCCGGCTTCGGCCGCGGCAAGACCGAGCCGAAGCTGGGCATCCGCGCCTCGGCTACCTGCGAGATCGAGTTCAACGATTACGTGGCGCGGGCCGAAGACGTGCTGGGCCAGGAAGGCGAGGGCTTCAAGATCGCCATGAGCGTGCTCGATGCCGGCCGCATCGGCATCGCTTCGCAGGCCATCGGCATCGCCCGTGCCGCCTATGAAGCGACTCTGGACTACGTGAAGGAGCGCAAGGCGTTCGGCGCGGCCATCGGCACCTTCCAGATGACCCAGGCCAAGATCGCCGACATGAAGTGCAAGCTGGACGCAGCGCTGCTGCTGACCCTGCGCGCGGCGTGGGTGAAGGGCCAGGGCAAGCGCTTCAGCAATGAGGCTGCCATTGCCAAGCTGACCGCCTCTGAGGCGGCAATGTGGATTACCCACCAGGCCGTGCAGATCCACGGCGGCATGGGGTATTCCAAGGAAATGCCGCTGGAGCGCTACTTCCGTGATGCCAAGATCACCGAGATCTACGAAGGCACCTCGGAAATCCAGCGCCTGGTGATCGCACGCAACGAGACCGGGCTGCGCTGATGGACACGACGGGGCGGCGATTGCCGCCCCGTTTCCTCTGCGCTGTCAACGTGGCAACCGGCAAACGATATCCTTTCCATTCCATTCACAGACGATCTGAAGGGATTCCCGTGGCATTCCCGGATGCATGGTCACGCCGTAGAGCCGGGCGGAGTCAACCCATCGTTCGAGCTCGCCGGCATCGTCAAAGCGATAGTTGCCGATGAAGCTCCGGGCCATCTCTGGATCGGTTGCCGCACCATCCGGAATCTTGTTGCCCTTGGCGTCACGGCTTTCACCTTGCACATAGCGGGCTTGATCAACCGCAGAAGGCGTGATGACCAGCGTGGTTTTTGAACCATCGCGCCATGTGATCCGATAGATGGCGCTGTCAATGCCGACGGTCTTGCTGACGAAGCTCAGGCCGATCGAGGAAAGGAATGTTGCCATGCCGTTCCAGGCGGCCGACGATGTTGTCGCCCCCGTGAAGGCCTTGCCGATGTCACCTTCCAGCCTTGATCGCTCCGTGGCCATCTGAACGACATCGTAGGCGTTGAGGTTCTTGTGCTCTTCCGGGAAGCTTATGCCGTTGGCGTATTGCGGGTCATCAGGATGAACCTCGTACTGGACTCCTCTTCCGGCCCGCTGCCGCGGCGCGAACTGTACGGTTGGCACGTTGTTGTCGAGCATGCCCATGATCCGATTGAAGGATGCGTTGATTGGCCCGGGAATCTGCGCCCTTGTTGCGCGATAGCGCCGTAGCTCGCGATCGTATTCCACATCGAAACCATGGATCCGGCGCTGCTGGAAGTCGGCGACGATGGTCGGCCCCGTACCCGAGGAAAGCGCCAATGCGCGCGGGTCACGACAGTTGTCGCAGACGAGGACGCCTGCCGCGTGGCTGTCCTGGATGCTGCTGGCCGCGAAGAGCGCGCCAAACAGCAGGGCAGGGCAGCTGAAGAATCGTAGTGGTGCTCTTTCCATGATCAGTCTCCTGGAGGGCTTCGGATCGATTGCCGTCGAGACATCTGGATAGCAGCGATCCGGGCGTGCCGCATTTCTGTGTGCCCATGAATCCGGGGTGGGTGGCTTTCTGCGAACACGGTAGACGCCTTGAGCGCTTCGGTGTCGGGTGATGCCTTCCGGCGCAGCGGTCGAGGCTTCTCAATACAGGCCGTATGCGACCGGTCTCCGTGCAGTCGATGTGTCAGCGATCCATTGGCATTCCGGCTCGATGAGCGCAGAATGCTCCGCCGTTCATGGACACCACCACATGCTCATCTATCGAGGCGCGGGGCTGCTGATCCTGCTCACACCGATCGCTGCCGTGCTGCTCATCCTCATCCTGTTCCCGGATCCAGTGGTGGGTCGCGGCAATACTTCACTCGGCCAGGTCCTGCTGGCGTTCGGCCTTGGCTCAGCAATCAATACGGTGCTGGGTTTTGTGCTCAATCGAAAGCCGCGTGTACATGGCCTGCATGCTCCGCATCACTTCTTCTTCCTGCCGATGCAATGGCCTGCGATGGCGGTTGTGGCGGTGTGCGTGGTGGTGGCGCTGCTGCGCTGAGACGTTGCCCGAACAGCGCCAACCAAGGTTGGCGGCTACCGGGCATGCCGTTGCTCCGGTAGATGCCAACCTGGGTTGGCATGGATGCAGAAGCGGCAACAAAAAAGGCCCCGGATCGCTCCGGGGCCTTTTCGTTTCAGCGCACCGCCGGATCAACGATCCGGGCGGTGGGCGGACTCTGCGTCGCGCTGGCGCTCCATGAACTCCTTCGACGGTTCATCCAGCTTGTCGCCCAGCATGCGGCGCACGACCACGAAGAACACCGGGATCATCAGCAGGCCGAGCAGGGTGGCGAACAGCATGCCGCCGATCACGCCGGTGCCGATGGCGTGGCGGGAGTTGGCGCCGGCGCCGGTGGAGATCGCCATCGGGATCACGCCCATGATGAACGCGAACGAGGTCATCAGGATCGGGCGGAAACGCAGGCGGGCCGCTTCGATGGTGGCATCACGCAGGTTCTTGCCTGCTGCGCGCTGCTCCACCGCGAACTCCACGATCAGGATCGCGTTCTTCGCCGCCAGGCCGATCACGGTGATCAGGCCGATCTTGAAGAACAGATCGTTGGGCAGGCCGCGCAGCATCGACAGGCCGAGGGCACCCAGCACGCCCAGCGGCACGACCAGCAGCACCGCCACCGGGATCGACCAGCTTTCATACAGGGCGGCCAGGCACAGGAACACCACCACGATCGACAGCACCAGCAGCAGGGTCGCCGCGTTGCCGGCCAGGATTTCCTGGTAGGACATGCCCGACCAGTCGTAGCCGAAGCCGGCCGGCAGGTCGTCGTTGACGATGCCTTCCATGGTCTGCATCGCCTCACCCGAGCTGGTGCCCGGTGCCTGCGAACCGACGATGTTGATCGCCGAATAGCCGTTGTAGCGGCTCAGCGACGGCGGCGCCGACACCCATTCGGACTTGACCACCGTGTTCAACGGGATCATCGCGTTGGTGCCATCGGCGTTCTGGGTCAGGCTGGACGGGCTGTAGAAGCTCTTCAGCGATTCCTGGCCAGTGCGGTACGGACCATCGGCCTGCATGGTCACGCGCTTGATGCGGCCTTCGTAGAAGAAGTCGTTGACGTACACCGGGGCCAGCATCAGCTGGATGGTGCTGTACACGTCCGACACCGACATGCCCATCGACTGCGCCTGCACGCGATCCACGTGCAGCTGCAGCTGCGGCGCGTTTTCCAGGCCGTTCGGGCGCACACCGACCAGGTGGTCCGGTTTCTGCGCGGCCTGGCCGAGCAGGATGTTGCGGGCCTGGGTCAACTGTTCGTAGCCGGCACCACTGCGGTCCTGCAGCCACATGTCGAAGCCACCGAACTGGCCCAGGCCCTGCACGGTGGGCAGGTTGACCACGAAGATCTGCGCTTCCTTGATGCCGTAGAACGCGCCGTTCATGTTCTGGATGAACTCGGGCGCGGTGAACTTGCGTTCCTCCCACGGCTTCAGGCGGATGAAGCCCATGCCCACGTTCTCGCCGGAACCGACGAAGCTGAAGCCGGCCACCTGCAGCATGCCTTCATAGCCATCCTGCTTTTCCAGGATGCCACGCATCTGCGCGAACACTTCGTTGGTCTGGCCCTTGGTCGAGCCCGGCGGCAGCTGCACGATCGCCAGCGCATAGCCCTGGTCTTCTTCCGGCAGGAAGCTGCCCGGCATGCGGGTGAACAGGAATCCACACAGCGCGGTGAGCACCACGAACAGGATCATCCAGCGCGGCGCATGGCGCACCGCAGAGGTGATGTGGCCCACATAGGTGTGGCTGATCTTGTCGTAGTACTTGTTGAAGGTGCGGTAGACGATGTTCGGGTTGTCGTTGTGCGTCGGCTTGAGGAAGGTCGCGCACAGCGCCGGCGTGAAGCCCAGGGCCAGGAAAGCCGAGAATGCCATCGAGATGGCGATGGTCAGCGCGAACTGCTTGTAGATCTCACCGGCGGCACCGCCCTGCAGGGCGGAGGGGATGAACACCGCGGCCAGCACCACGGTGATCGCCACCACCGCACCGGTGATCTGGGTCATCGCTTTCTGCGTGGCAGGCTTGGGCGCCAGGCCCTCCTCGGTCATGATGCGTTCGACGTTCTCGATCACCACGATCGCGTCGTCGACCACGATGCCGATCGCCAGCACCATCGCAAACAGCGTCAGCTGGTTGATGGTGAAGCCGATCATCCACATGCCCAGGAAGGTACCGAGCAGGGCGACCGGGATCACCAGGGTCGGGATCAGGGTGGCGCGGAAGTTCTGCAGGAAGATCAGCATCACCAGGAACACCAGCAAGACCGCTTCAAACAGGGTCTTGACCACTTCCTGGATCGAGATCTTGACGAACGTGGTGCTGTCGTACGGCGAGAACCAGGTCACCCCGGACGGGAAGCTGGGCTGCAGCTCGTCCATCTTGGCGCGCACCGCTTCGGCCACGTTCAGGGCATTGGCGCCCGGCAGAAGCTGGATGGCGAAGGCGCCGGTCGGCTTGCCGTTGTACTGGGTGTCGAAGCCGTAGTTGTTGGCACCGAAGGCGACGCGGGCGATGTCCTTCAGTAGCACGCGCGAACCGTCAGCGTTGGCGCGCAGGATGATGTTCTCGAATTCCTGCGGCGAGCTGAAGCGGCCTTCGGCCGAGACCGTGGCGGTGAAGTGCTGGCCTTCCGGCGACGGGTCCGAACCCAGCGCACCGGCGGCGAACTGCACGTTCTGCGCACGTACTGCGGCCAGTACCTGGCTGGCCGACAGACCATAGCCCTGCATCTTCTCCGGGTTCAGCCAGATGTTCATGGCGTACTCGGAACCGAACTGCTGGGTGCTGCCGACGCCGGGGATGCGCGAGACCTGATCGAGCACGCGCGAACCGACGATGTCGTTCAGGGCGTCACGGTTGATGGTCGGGGTATCGGACTGCAGCGCCACCACCATCAGGAAGCCGGCGTTGGCCTTGGCCACCACCACGCCCTGCTGGGTCACTTCCGAGGGCAGGCGTGGCGTGGCCAGCGAGACCTTGTTCTGCACCTGCACCTGGGCGATGTCCGGATCGGTACCGGTCTCGAAGGTCAGGGTGATCTGCGCACGGCCGTTGGACGCGGACGAGGAACTGAAGTACAGCAGGTGATCGATACCGGTCAGCTGCTGCTCGATCACCTGGGTGACCGATTTTTCCGTGGTGTCGGCACTGGCACCCGGGTAGGTCGCCGAGACGGTGACCTGCGGCGGGGCGATGTTGGGATAGGACTCCACGCCCAGGTTGAGGATCGCGATCACGCCGCTGAGCGAGATCAGGATCGCAACCACCCAGGCGAAGACTGGATGTTCGATGAAAAATTTAGGCATGACGGAAGGTTCCCGTTACTGCTTGTTCGAATCGGTGGCGGCCGGCTTGGCCGCATCGGCCGGTGCCTTGCCTGCGGCCGGTGCCGCGCCCGCCGGAGCGGCGCCGCCTGCGGCAGGCTTGCCGTTGGCGTCTTGCCCCGGGGTCCACGGCTTGGCCACCGCCGGTGCACCTTCCTTGACCTTCTGCACGCCGGCCACGATCACCTTGTCACCGGCGGCCAGGCCGTCGCTGACCAGCCAGTTGCCGTTCTGCGCGCCATCGGTCTTCACGTTCTTGCGCACGACCTTGCCGTCGGCGCCGACCACCATCACGTAGCCGCCGGTGGTATCGCGCAGCAGGGCCTGCTGCGGTACCAGGTAGGCGTTGTTGCGCTCGCCCAGGTTGGCCTGGAAGCTGACGAAGGCACCTGGCAGCAGGATCTGCTGCGGGTTCGGCAGCACAGCGCGCAATGACACTGCACCGGTGGCCGGGTCGACCGTAGTGGAGGAGAAGTCCAGCGTGCCCGGCTCGCTGTAGGTGCTGCCATCGGCCAGCTTCACTGCCACCGTCGCCTTGCCGTCGCCGGACAGCGCCAGCGCGCCCTTGGCCTGCTGCGCGCGCAGCTGGGTCAGTTCGTCCACGCTCAGCGAGAAGTTCACGTACAGCGGGTCGAGCTGATCGACGGTGGTCAGCAGGGTCACATCGCCCTGGCCGACCAGTGCGCCCTCGGTGACCTGCTGCTTGTTGGCCACGCCACTGATCGGCGCGGTCACTTCGGCGTAACCCAGGTTGATCCGCGAGGAGGTCACGGCGGCTTCGGCCTGCTTGACCGCGGCCAGCGCGGTGCGCTCGGCCGACTCGGCGTTGTCCAGGTCGGACTTGGAGACGAACTGCTGCGGCGCCAGCGAGCGTGCACGGTCGGCGGCCACCTTGGCGTTGGCGTAGGTCGCGCGGGCCGAGGCCAGCTGCGCTTCAGACGCATTGAGCGAGGCACGCAGCGGCGCCGGGTCGATCAGGAACAGGGTCTGGCCCTGCTTGACCTGCGAGCCTTCCTGGTAGACGCGCTTGAGCAGCACGCCCGGCACCCGCGCGCGCACGTCGGCACTGCGGAACGGCGACAGGCGGCCGACCAGCTCACGCTGCAGCGGCAGGGTCTGCGGCTTGGCGTCGATCACGCCCACCTCCGGCGGCGGGGGCGTCTGCTGTTCCGGCTTCTTGCAGGCAGCCAGCGCGACAGCAACGGCGCACGTCAAGGCAAGGGTGCGGAGTGGGGCGGTCATCAGGAGGAACTCCGGGGTTGGTTTGTAGACGGGGCCGCCGACGGCTGTGGCGCGAAGGCGCGCAGGAAGCTGTCGACGGAGAACTCTGCCCAACGCCGACGCAGCAGTGCGTCATCACGGTGGGGGGTATGGAAACGCTGTTTGTCGAAATCCTGACCGGCAATCATGCTCAGCAGCAGTTCGGCCATGAAGTGCGGGTCGTCATGCCGGAGCTGGCCACGCATGCAAACGGTTTCAATCCATTCAGCAAGATGAAGCGTCAGCGCGCCGGCACCGTGCCGGTACAGCGTACGCGCCTCTTCGGGAAACTGGGCCGCATCGGCGGCAATCAGCCGGCAGGCCTGGCCCACGTGCGGTTGGTTGAAGTGCTCCAGGAAGTCAATGGCGAACTGGAGCAGGCTGGCACGCAGGTCGTCAGTGCGGAGTGCACGGACCATGGCGCCGGTGGCGTGGCCGACATGGCGCTGCATCACCCGGCGCAGCAGCTCCTGCTTGCTGCCGTAGCGCGAGTACAGGGTCTGCTTGGAGCAGCCCGCATGCTGGGCCACTGCGTCCATGCTCATCTGCATGCCCTGCTGGGCCAACAGCTGGCGTACGGCTTCGAACACGCGCTCATCGCGTGCGTCGAGGGCAACGGGGAGGTAGGCCGGATTCACGCGGTGGACTATACCGTCCAGTTCAGGATTGTGGAATCGAAACGGCGTTGCCGCGTGTGTCTTCCGGTAACACGCTTTGCCGATCCTGTCGCCAGAGCCGAACCGGGCGCCATCACCCTACCGGCGCGAACTGAATAGGCGTCTAAACCGCAGCAAACCCGAATCTGCTTATTCCGTCCTGCAGCAAGGCCTTTTCCCGCGGTAGGGCTACAATTTCATTTTCCCAACTGAGCAAGCGCATCGCTCTGCCATGAAACCGCAAAAAACCGCAGCCAAGACCGTGAAAAACAAGACCAAACCAGCAGAAGCGGAGGTCGCAGTGACCGCTGGTTTCTCCCTGGAGCCGGTGTACACGGCCTTGCGCAAGCGCTACCCCGCGGCCGCACAGGCCGAAGCAGTGGCCTTTGCCACTGACTTCTACAAGCGTATGGAGGCGGACGAGTTCCCGCACCACAGCGCTGAAGAGTGGGCCGCTCTCGCGGCTGAGACGCTGGAATTCGCCCGTGCCCGCAAGGCTGGCAAGGCCAACGTCCGCGTGTTCAATCCGACCGCGAAGGCCAACGGTTGGGAATCGCCGCATACCGTGCTGCAGATCGTCAACGACGACATGCCGTTCCTGGTCGACACCGTCACCATGTCGCTGGCCGAGCAGGGCGTGGGTGTCCACGTGCTGGGCCACCCGGTGCTGCGCTTCACCCGCGACAAGGCCGGCAAGCTGGTCAAGGTCGGCGAGGGTGATGCCGAGTCGGTGATGCTGCTGGAGATCGACCGCCAACCGGCCGACGCCATGGCCGCCATCGAACAGGCCATCAACAAGGCGCTGGATGAAGTGCGTGCGATCGTGCGCGACTGGCAGCCGATGAAGGACAAGGCGCTGGCGCTGGCCGACGACCTGGGCAGCCGCCAGCTGCCGGTCGACGACACGTCGCGCAAGGAAGCACAGGAGTTCCTGCGCTGGGCCGCTGACAACCACTTCACCTTCTTCGGCTACCGCGAGTACCGCGTCGAGAAGCAGGGCAAGGAAGAGGTGCTGGCGCCGCTGAACGACACCGGCCTGGGCCTGATGCGCGGCAAGGACAAGTCCGCCGCCCGTCCGGTCAAGACCCTGGCCGCGCAGGGCCTGAACACCACGTCCGGTTTGAAGGACGCGCTGATCCTGACCAAGACCAATGCCCGTTCGCGCGTGCACCGCGCCGGTTACATGGACTACATCGGCGTGCTGGAGTTCGACGCCAAGGGCAAGATCATCGGCGAGCAGCGTTTCCTCGGCCTGTTCACCTCCAGCGCCTACAACCGTCGCCCGTGGGAAATCCCGCTGGTGCGCCAGCGCCACGAGCACGTGATGAAGCAGTCCGGCCTGGCCCCGGCCAGCCACAGTGGCAAGGCCCTGCGCCATATCCTGGAAACCCTGCCGCGCGAAGAACTGTTCCAGTCCAGCGAGGACGAACTGTTCCGCACCGCGATGGGCGTGCTGGGCCTGCAGGAACGCGTGCGCAGCCGCCTGTTCCTGCGCCGCGACAAGTACAGCCGTTTCATCTCCGCGCTGGTCTACCTGCCGCGCGAGCGCTTCAACACCGACGTGCGCCTGCGCATCGAAGCGATGCTGAAGGACGCGCTGCACGGCGAGTTCGTCGACAGCTCGGTGGTGCTGGGCGAATCGCCGCTGGCCCAGGTGCACCTGATCGTGCGCCCGAAGCCGGGTGAAATGCTCGACGTCGATACCGCCGAACTGGAGCAGAAGCTGGCCCAGGTCCTGCGCAACTGGCAGGACGACCTGCGCGAGGCGCTGGTGTCCCGCCATGGCGAGACCGAAGGCTTGCGCATCGCCGCCCGCATCGGCAAGGCGCTGCCGGCCGGTTACATCGAAGACAACAGCACGGCTGTTGCGGCCAACGATGTCAGCCAGCTCGACGCGCTGACCGGCCCGGACGACCTGCGCCTGAGCCTGCAGGCCGTGCCGCGCGAAAGCGGCGATGGTCTGCGCCTGAAGCTGTATCGCCAGCTGGACGACATCCCGCTGTCGGACGCGCTGCCGATGATGGAAAACATGGGCCTGCGCGTGATCGCCGAGCGTCCGTACCGCCTGTCGGTCGACAACGCCCCGGTATACGTGCAGGACTTCGAGGTCGAGTCCACCGCTGGCGCGATCGATGCCGCCAGTGTCGATGAAGCCTTCGGCGAGACCTTCGCCCGCGTCTGGCACGGCGATGCCGAGAACGATGGCTTCAACCGCCTGGTGCTGGCGGCCGGCCTGCACTGGCGCCAGGTCGCCATGCTGCGTGGCTACTGCAAGTACCTGCTGCAGACCGGCGTGCCGTTCTCGCAGGCCTACGTGGAAGGCACGTTCGCGCGCTACCCGCTGCTGGCCCGTCTGCTGGTCGAGCTGTTCGAAGCCCGGTTCGATCCGGCCACCGGCCACGAGAGCAAGGACGACATCGCCGCCGGCCAGGCCCAGCTGAAGGCCCACTTCGATGTGCTGGCTGCTGGCGACGAGGCCACCCTGAAGGTGCTCAAGACCGTGGTCGACGCCCGCAAGGGCGACCGTGACGCGCAGATGCAGGCCGCGCGCGATGCGCTGCTGAAGCTGATGGACCGCGTGTCCAGCCTGGACGAGGACCGCATCCTGCGCTCGTTCATGGGCGTGATCGACGCGACCCTGCGCACCAGCTACTACCAGACCGATGCCAACGGCCAGCACGGCCATGTCATCAGCTTCAAGTTCGATTCGGCGCTGGTGCCGGACCTGCCGAAGCCGCGCCCGTACCGCGAGATCTTCGTGTACGGCCCGCGCGTGGAAGGTACCCACCTGCGCTTCGGTGCGGTTGCGCGTGGCGGCCTGCGCTGGTCGGATCGTCGCGAAGACTTCCGTACCGAAGTGCTGGGCCTGGTCAAGGCACAGATGGTCAAGAACACCGTCATCGTGCCGGTCGGCGCGAAGGGTGGCTTCTTCGCCAAGACCCCGCCGGTGAACGGCGACCGCGATGCGATCTTCGCCAACGGCGTGGCCTGCTACAAGCTGTTCATCCAGGGCCTGCTGGACATCACCGACAACATCGTCAACAACAAGATCGTGCCGCCGGTGGATGTCGTGCGCCACGACATGGACGATCCGTACCTGGTGGTGGCCGCCGACAAGGGCACCGCGACCTTCTCCGACATCGCCAACGGCCTGGCCGTCGCGCACGGCTTCTGGATGGGCGATGCGTTCGCCTCCGGTGGTTCGGTCGGCTACGACCACAAGGGCATGGGCATCACCGCGCGCGGTGCGTGGGAATCGGTCAAGCGCCACTTCCGTGCGCTGGGCCGTGACAGCCAGAGCCAGGACTTCACTGCGGTCGGCGTCGGCGACATGTCCGGCGACGTGTTCGGCAACGGCATGCTGCTGTCGCGCCACATCCGCCTGGTCGCTGCGTTCGACCACCGCCACATCTTCCTGGACCCGAATCCGGATGCGGCCACGTCGTTCATCGAGCGTGAGCGCCTGTTCACCCTGCCGCGTTCGAGCTGGGCGGACTACGACACCAAGCTGATCAGCAAGGGCGGCGGCGTGTACCCGCGCAGCCTGAAGTCGATCGAGATCACCCCGCAGGTGCGTGAGGCGCTGGGCCTGGACGAGAACGTCAAGGCGCTGTCGCCGAACGATCTGATGAGTGCGATCCTGAAGGCACCGGTCGACCTGCTGTGGAACGGTGGCATCGGTACCTACGTCAAGGCCGCCAGCGAACAGCACAGCGACGTCGGCGACCGTGCCAACAACGCGCTGCGCGTGAACGGTGGCGAGCTGCGCTGCAAGGTGGTGGGCGAGGGCGGCAACCTGGGCATGACCCAGCTGGGCCGCATCGAAGCTGCCCAGGCTGGCGTTCTGCTCAACACCGACTTCATCGACAACTCGGCCGGTGTCGACACCTCCGACCATGAAGTCAACATCAAGATCCTGCTCAACGATGTGGTGCGGGCCAAGAAGCTGACCGTCGAGCAGCGCAACAAGCTGCTGGCCTCGATGACCGATGAAGTCGCCGAGCTGGTGCTCAACGACAACTACCGCCAGAACCAGGCGCTGAGCCTGATGGAGCGGATGGCGGTCAAGCGCCTGGGTTCCAAGCAGCACTTCATCCGCACGCTGGAACAGCAGGGCCTGCTGGATCGCCAGATCGAGTTCCTGCCGTCCGATGCCGAGCTGTCCCAGCGCAAGGCGCGCGGCCAGGGCCTGACCCGCCCGGAACTGTCGGTGCTGCTGTCCTACTCCAAGCTGGTGGCGTTCAACCAGTTGCTGGATTCGGACATCCCGGAAGATCCGTACCTGTCCAAGGAACTGCAGCGCTATTTCCCGACCCCGCTGCAGAAGAAGTATGCCGACGCGATGGAGCGTCACCGCCTGAAGCGCGAAATCATCGCCACGGCCGTGACCAACCAGACCATCAACCGCATGGGCGCCACCTTCCTGATGCGCATGCAGGAAGACACCGGTCGTTCCATCGCCGAGGTCGCCAAGGCGTACACCATCAGCCGTGAAACGCTGGATGCACGCGCGCTGTGGGCGCAGATCGATGCCCTCGACGGCAAGGTGCCGGAGTCGGTGCAGATCGACGCACTGGAAGTGATCTGGAAGCTGCAGCGTTCGTTCGTGCGCTGGCTGCTGTCGCGCCCGGGCGCGATGCCGGGCATCACCGAAGCGGTCAACCGCTACCAGGGACCGTTCAACGACATCCGCGTTGCCTCGGGTGTGCTGCCGGATTCGCAGCGTCCGACCTACGAGGCCCTGGTGGCCGAGTGGAAGGAAAAGGGCCTGCCGTCTGCACTGGCACAGCAGCTGGCCGAACTGCACTTCCTGGAACCGGCGTTCGACATCATCGAACTGGCCCGCACCCGCAAGCTGAAGCCGGTGGACGTGTCCAAGGTCCACTTCCGCCTGGGCGATGCCCTGCAGCTGCCGTGGCTGTTCGAGCAGGTCGATGCGCTGGAGGTCAATGGCCGTTGGCACGCCGTGGCACGTGGCGTGCTGCGTGACGAACTGGCAGCCAACCACCGCAACCTGGCCGGGCAGGTGCTGGGCACCAAGGGCAACAGTGCCGAGGCCAAGGTCGCTGCCTGGATGGGCCGTGATGACAACAGCCTGCGCTTCACCCTGGCGATGCTGGCCGAACTGGCCGAGCAGAAGACCCTGGACTACCCGACCGTCTCGGTCGCGGTGCAGCGCTTGGGCCAGCTTGCTGCCCACGGCGCGTAAGTGACGTAGCGCCGGGCCATGCCCGGCCTGCGTGGAGAAAAGGAGCGGCCCCGCGAAAGCGGGGCCGTTCTGCATTGCCTTGGTAGTGCCGGTCGCTGGCCGGCAACTGCATGAACCGTTATCGGCTGAAGCTGCCGGCCAGCGGCCGGCACTACCGGGTATGCTCTTGCTGGCACACCCACCCGGATCCACCGATGAGCGACACCCCCCGCATCGCTTTCCTGGCCAGCAACACCGAACCGGCGCAGATGGCGCGCGCGGCCATGATCTCGCGTTATGGCGATCACGCGCCTGAGCAGGCCGACGTGCTTTGCCCGCTGGGGGGCGACGGTTTCATGCTGCAGACCCTGCACCGGCACGGGCACCTGGGCAAGCCGGTGTTCGGCATGAAGCTGGGCACCGTGGGCTTCCTGATGAACCAGTACCGCGGCGACGATGACGTGCAGGCGCGCATCGCCCGTGCCGAACCGGCCAACCTGCGCCCGTTGGAGATGGTGGCGCTGACCGAATCGGGCACCAGTACCGGGTCGCTGGCCTACAACGATGTTTCACTGCTGCGCCAGACCCGGCAGGCTGCGCATATCGGCATCGACCTGAACGGCCAGGAGCGCGTGGCCGAACTGATCGGTGACGGCGTGCTGGTCGCCACCCCGGCCGGCAGCACCGCCTACAATTATTCCGCGCACGGCCCGGTGTTGCCGCTGGGGTCGCATACCATCGCGCTGACGCCGCTGGCCCCATATCGGCCGCGACGCTGGCGCGGGGCGATCCTCAAGGCCGATACCGAAGTGCGCTTCCGCGTGCTCGATCCCTACAAGCGTCCGGTCAGCGTCACCGCTGACTCCCACGAGACCCGCGACGTAGTGGAGGTGACCATCCGCGAGTCCAGGGACCGGCGCGTGACCCTGCTGTTCGACCCGGAACACAACCTGGAAGACCGGATCCTGAGCGAACAGTTCGTTTTTTGAGGACAATGGGCGGCCGGCCCTGCCGACCGCTTGAAGGACCCCCACCGATGGGCGACAACTCTCCCCGTTTGCTGACCGTCGCGGTCACCTCGCGCGCGCTGTTCGACCTCGAGGAAAGCCATGCGCTGTTCGAGAGCGATGGCGTGGCGGCCTATGCAGAATTCCAGCGCCAGCATGAGGACGACATCCTCGGACCTGGCGTGGCCTTCCCGGTAGTGCGCAAGCTGTTGGCCCTGAACCAGGGCGCCAGCCCGGAGGACCCGCGGGTCGAGGTGATCCTGCTGTCGCGCAATTCGGCCGACACCGGCCTGCGCATCTTCAATTCGATCCAGCACTATGGCCTGGGCATCATCCGCGCGACGTTCACCGCCGGCGAGCCGACCTGGCCCTACGTGAAGCCGTTCGGCACCGACCTGTTCCTGTCGGCCAACCCCGAATCGGTGCGCAGCGCGCTGCGCCATGGCATCGCGGCGGCGACCATCCTGCCCAAGCCGCCTGGCGAGACCGCAGCCGCAGCGGCCGACCAGATCGACATCGGTCGCCCTGCCGGGCAGCTGCGCATCGCCTTTGACGGTGACGCGGTGATCTTTGGTGACGAGAGTGAACGCATTTCGCGCGAGCAGGGCGTGGAAGCCTTTGGCCGCCATGAGCGCGAACGGGCCCGCGAGCCGCTCAGCGGCGGTCCGTTCCGTGGCTTCCTGTCAGCGCTGCACACGCTGCAGGAAGTGTTCCCTGCCGGCGAGAGCGCGCCGATCCGTACCGCACTGGTGACTGCGCGTTCGGCGCCGGCCCATGAGCGGGTGATCCGCACCCTGCGCGAGTGGGGCGTGCGCCTGGACGAAGCGCTGTTCCTCGGCGGCCGGCACAAGGGGCCGTTCCTGCAGGCGTTCGGCGCCGACATCTTCTTCGACGATTCGCAGCACAACATCGACAGCGCCCGCGAGCATGTGGCTGCCGGCCACGTACCGCACGGCGTCGCCAACGAGGGATAGGGCGGATTCGACCGGCAGGTGCCAACCGTTGGTTGGCACTGCCGTCAGGCCACGGGTCCGATCAAGGGCTGCCCGACATCCCCAGCTGCAGATCCACCACCTTCCAGCGCAGCCCCTGCGGCTCCAGTACCACCTTCATCGGCGGCTGGCCCGGACCGCGATCGACATCGATCACGAAGCGGTCCAGCGCTTCGAAATGGTGTTCGGCATTCTTCAACGGTCGCGCCGGTTCGGTCGGGCCGAAGGCATCGCCGCCCTGCAGTTCATTGCGGCCGCGCTTCCACAGCACGTGGCCCTGCAGCATCGCGCCGATCCCGGTGGGGGTCACCATGGTGTCCACCGCGGCACCGCCCAGCTGATCGCCCAGCCCGTACAGCAGGGCACCGAAGGGACTGGCCGCCACGTCCGGGCCGGCCTGGCGCACCAGGTAGTCATTGAGCTGCGCGCGCAGGCTGCTGCGCACGCGCGGGAAATCGACGTAGCGTTCCAGGCGCGCGGTGTCGCGCTGCTCGATGGCCTTGGAAACGCCATTGACGGTCAGGTAGGGGCCGCCGAACCACCAGGCCGCCAGGGCCAGGACCAGCAGCACAACGAGTACAGTGAGTTTCTTCATGCCGCACAGACTGCCGCAACCGCAGCGGCATGGGGTGAAGACTCAATGACTGGGTGATCCGCGCCCATCACCGAAGGCGTTCACCAGCTGCTGGCGTTCGGCTGCGGTCAGCGCCTCCAGCCGCGTCGCCAGCACTTCGTCCAGGCTGCGGGTGCGGGTGGTGCCGAGGATGCCGCTGGCAACGCCGGGATGGCCCAGGGCGTAGGCAAACGCGGTCTGGGCGGGGCGCTGGCTGTGGATGGCGGCGATGGTGTGGCGCATCCGGCGTGCGCTGTGCATCAGGGAGCGGCTGCTCGGCTTCAGCCAGGCTCTGGCCAGGTACCAGGCGTCGGCAGGGCGCGGCAGGCGGGCGCGTGACGGCAGCAGGTGGCCCTGCGCCAGCACGGTGCCGGCCAGCACGCCGATACCGGCCGCGTGCAGCCGGTCGATGAGAGGTTCACGATCCTGCTGCAGGGCGTTGTAGTCCAGAAGCACCACGTCGAACAGCGTGGGATGGTCGATCATCCAGTGCAGGGTCGACGCCGTGTGGGTGTTGATGCCGGTATGCCGGATCAACCCGCGTTCGCGCAGTCGCTGCAGCGCGGCCAGCAGGTCATCGTTGATGTCGTGCTGGCTGGCACCATGCAGCTGGTAGATATCGAGGTAATCCAGGCCGAGGTTGCGCAGCGAGGCTTCGCAGCTGGCGGTGATGGCCGCTGGCGAAAAATTGCGCTGCTCGGCGCCGCTGACGCCGGCCTGGCCGGTCAGCGTGCCGCCCTTGCTGGAGATCACCAGCGAATCGCGCGGGTATTGCTTGAGCAAGGAGCGCAGGATGCGGCCCAGCCGCGGCTCGGCGTGGAAACCGGAGTAGTTGTGACCGGTGTCCAACAGGTTCACGCCCCGTGCCAGTGCATGCTCGACGACGTGCGCGGCCGACTGCTCCGGGAAGCGCCGATGCCCCCAGAAGCCGGAGCACCCAAGGCCGACCGGCGAAACCGCCAGGCCGGTGCGGCCCAGCGTGCGCCGTTGGTGCGCCAACGGCATCAGAATTCCAGGTCCAGCGCTGCGCACAGATAGTCGACGAACGGGCCGAGTGCGGCCAGATCCTTGCCCAGCGTGGACAGCAGGCGTGGACCGGTCATGGTGGCGTCATCCAGCGGGCGCCACATCACCCAGTTGCGGTGCTTGAGATCGTCGATGAACTCGAAGTCGGCCGGGAAGCCGCGCGGCGGACGCACCAGTTTTTCGCTCTCCTCGAACTCGAAGCGCTTGCGCAGCGCAGGTGCATGGGCCGCGGCCTTCCAGCTGCCCGGATTGTCGAGGATGAAGTGGCGCACGCGGCGCTGGGTTTCCGGTTCCGGGTGCCACAGGCCGGCACCGACAAAGCTCTCGCCTGGCTGCAGGTGCACATAGAACGAGGGCGCGGCCACTTCGCGACGGCGCTCATGGAACAGGCGCGCACCCTGCCAGGTCTTGTAAGGCGATTTGTCGTTGGAGAAACGCGCGTCGCGGTGGATGCGGAACAGTGAGCCGCCGACGCCGCGGGTATCGGCGCGGAAGTGTTCGCTGACCTCGGCAAGGGCTGGCTGAAGGTCACCCAACAGGCGCAGGAACGGCTGTCGCACATGCTCTTCGTACTGCTGGCGGTGGTCGTTGAACCACGCCTTTTCGTTGTGGCGCGCTAGGCTGCGCAGGAACTTGAAGCTGGCGTCCGAGAAATAGGTACTCACAAGGTCTCCTGCAGGTGCTGGCCCCAGTCGCGCAACGATTGCAGCAGGGCCTGGCGCCGCGCGTCGTCGGGCGACTCGGCGGCCAGCGCATCGAGCTGCTGCTGGTACTGGGGCAGGTTGAGTTCGCCGAGGCCGCCGTCTCCCAGCAGGCGCTGGCGCCGGTAATCCTGCCAGCGCTGGCGTTCAGCCGGCGCGAGGCTGTCCGGATGATTGCGCGCACGGTAGCGGAACAGCAGCTCCGGCAGGCGCGGGTCACGGAAGCGGCCTTCCAGCGCAGCCAACTGCTCCGGTGCGGTCGTGCGGGCCAGCGCCAGCAGCGGTTTGTCGCCGTTGCCGAGGAAGCCGTCGTACAGGGAGGCATCGACGTCGGCCACGGTGGCCGCGCGCGGCTGGTTGTAGACCTGGCGCGCCTTCTCGGCAAGCTGAGGGGCGAACCCGCGCAGCCGTTCAACCTTGGCCTCGATCGCGGCCACGTCCAGGCCCAGGCGCGCGTGGTCGTCGCCACGAAGGTGGTTCCAGGCGACCAGGGCGGGCACCTTGTTCAGGTGCACTTCCTTCAGCGGCACCCGTGCCATGCCCTCGGGCAGTTCACTGGCGCGCAGGTACAGGCGCTGTGCGATCACCTCGGCCGGCAGGGCCAGCAGGTCGTCGATGTCGCCGTCCAGGTCGAACACGATCACCCTGTTGCTGATCGTCGGGTGCACGGCCAACGGCAGCACCGGCGCCGCGCACAGACGGCTGGCGGGGTAGCGCATGGAAATGTGCAGCACCGGCGTCATCGCGGTGACATCCAGCAGGGTGCCGACGAAACGCTTGTCGCGCAGCTTCAGGGCGTAGTCCCACAGGCGCGGCTGCGACTGCTTGAACAGCCGTGCCATGCCGATCGTGGCTCGCACGTCGGATAGCGCTTCGTGCGCATCACCCTCGCGCACGTTGTTGGCTTCGGCCAGGTGCTCGAGTTTGAACGAGGTGGCACCGTCCTCGCGCAGCGGCCACTGGATGCCATCCGGGCGCATCGCGCGCATCAGCCGCAGCATGTCCAGCAGGTCCCAGCGCGAATTGCCGTTGCGCCACTCGCGTTCGTATGGGTCATGGAAGTTGCGGAACAGGCCGTAGCGGACGAATTCATCGTCGAAGCGCAGCGTGTTGTAGCCCAGCGCGCAGGTGCCGGGTCGCGACATCAGTTCGTTGATGCGGTCGAAGGCTTGGGACTCGCTGATGCCTTCGGCCAAGGCCTGCTGCGGGGTGATGCCGGTGACCAGGGTGGCCATCGGCGAGGGCAACAGGTCATCGGCCGGGCGCACGAAGAAGCTGACCGGCGTGTCGATCTCGTTGAGGTCGGCGTCGGTGCGGATGGCGGCGAACTGCGAGATGCGGGTGCGCCGTGGATCCTGGCCGAAGGTTTCCAGGTCGTAGAACAGGAAGCTGTCGGCCATCAGTGCGCACCCTCCAGGACCGGTAGCTGCGCGTGGATCTGCGCTTCCAGCGCCGCCCAGTCGATGTTGTCCAGCGACTCGTGGCCGACCGTGGCCGCCACCAGCAAATCGCGCTGCAGTTCGGTACGGCGCAGCGCTTCGGCGTACGGCGTGTGCAGGAAGGTGACCATCGTGTAGTGCGGTACGAAGCGGGTCGGCCAGCGCCGCTGCAGTTCCCGCTCCAGTTCGCGCTGCAGCAGGAACGAGGGATCGGCCACGCGGTCGCGCATTTCCAGGTAGTTCTCCAGCGCCATCTGCTGGATCGCGCGTGCATTGGGTTTGCGCTCGGCCTCGAACGCAGCGAACGCACTTTCCAGGTCATCCGCCTCCATCAGGTGACGGGCCAGCGCAACGCAATCCTCGAACGCGCAGTTCATGCCCTGGCCGTGGAACGGCACCATTGCATGCGCGGCGTCGCCGATCAGTACGGCGCGACCCTGCTGGTGCCAGCGCTCCAGGGTGAGCGTGCCGAGCAGGCCCGGCGGGTGCTGTTCCCAATCCACGCGCAGGTTCGGGATCAGCGGCAGCGCGTCCGCGAACTCGCGAGCGAACAGCGCCTCGGCCTGCGCACCGGTATTGATCGTGGCAAAGCTGGGATCGCCCTGGTTGGGCAGGAACAGGGTGACGGTGAAGGTGCCTTCATGATTGGGCAGGGCGATGCACATGTAGTGGCCGCGTGGCCAGATGTGCAGCGCGTTGCGCTCGATGCGGAAGCCCCCGTCTTCGGCCGGCGGAATCTCCAGCTCCTTGTAGGAGTGATCGAGGAAGGCGATGTCCTCGCCCAGCGGCGCGCGTCGGTTCATTGCCGCACGCAGCGCCGAACCGGCACCGTCTGCACCGATCAGGGTGTCGAAGCGGATGTCGTGCGGGCTGTCATCGCGGTCATCGATGAAGCGGGCGTAGCCGGCATCGAAATCAACGGTGTGCAGGCGGCGATGGAAATGCACGGTGGCCCCTGCCTGTTCGGCCAGTTCCAGCAGCGTGGTGTTCAGGTCGCTGCGGTGGATCGACCAGATCACTTCGCTGTCATCACGGCCATAGCGCTGCAGCTGCGGTTCGCCGTCGCGTGGATGCACCATGCGTCCGCGCATCATCACCGCGCGCGCCATCACCTCGTCTTCCACACCGGCCTGGCGCAGGGCGTTGCGCCCACGCTCGGCCAGCGCCAGGTTGATCGAGCGGCCGCTCTCGTAGTCGGCCACGCGCGGATCGCCGCGGCGTTCGTACAGGGTGATGCGCCAGCCCTGGCGTGACAGCAGGATGGCCAGCAGGGAGCCGGCGAGGCCGGCACCGATAATGCTCAACGAGCGGGAGGCGTGTGCGATCAACGAACTGTCCAGCAGTAGGGGAGGGACCGGCTCAAAGGCCGGCCCAGGCTTCCACTTCCTCGACGAAGTGGTGCACGTCCAGGTAGCGGTTGTAGAGCGGGGTGGGCGAGATGCGGATCACATCCGGTTCGCGCCAATCGCCGAGCACGCCGATGCTGCGCAGGTGCTCGAACAGGGCGCGCCCGCGCTCGCGGCCGCCGATCACGCGCAGCGACAACTGGCAGCCGCGGCGCTGCGGGTCTGCCGGGGTGATGATCTCCAGCACCTGCGGCAGGCGTGCGCGCACCAGTGCTTCGAGCATGCCGGTCAGCGCCAGCGATTTGCTGCGCAGCGCGTCCATGCCGGCTCGCTCGAACAGGTCCAGCGAGGCGCGCAACGGTGCCAGCCCCAGAATGGGCGGATTGCTCAGCTGCCACCCTTCGGCACCGATGGCCGGGGTGAACTGCGGTGCCATCTGGAAACGGGTGGCTTCCTCATGGCCCCACCAGCCAGCGAATCGGGGCAGGGTGGTGTCGCGATGGTGGCGCTCGTGCACGAAGGCGCCGGCAACCGCGCCCGGGCCGCTGTTGAGGTATTTGTAATGGCACCACACCGCAAAGTCCGGCGCCACGTCATGCAGGCGCAGCGGTAGGTTGCCCACCGAATGCGCCAGGTCGAAACCGATGCGCGCCCCCTGCAGGCGTGCGGCGCGGGTGATTGCACCGAGGTCGAAGGCCTGACCGGTGCGGTACTGCACGCCGGGCCACAGCACCAGCGCCAGGCGCGGGCCGTGCTCGGCGATGGCGCGTTCGATCGCGGTCAGCGAGATCGTGCCGTTGGCTTCGTCCGGCTGCACTTCCACCAGGCACTGGGCCGGGTCGAAGCCATGGAAGCGGATCTGTGCTTCGACCGCGTGGCGGTCGGTCGGGAATGCGCCGGCTTCCATCAGGATCACCGGGCGCTGCGTGGTCGGCCGGTAGAAGCTGACCATCATCAGATGCAGGTTCACGCTCAGCGTGTTCATCGCCACCACTTCGCTGGGCAGCGCACCGACCACGCGGGCCAGCTGCGCGCTCACGAGGCGGTGGTAGGACAGCCACTGGGTAGGGCCGGTGAAGTGGCCTTCGACCGCCAGCTCGCCCCACTGCTTCATCACTTCCTGCACCGCGGCCTGAGCGCCACGCGGCTGCAGGCCCAGCGAGTTGCCGACGAAGTAGGTCTGCTCGCCGCCGCCATGGCGCGGAATCAGGAATTCGTTACGCATCGGACGCAGCGGATCGGCGGCGTCCAGGGCAATGGCGTGGGTGCGGCTGAGCAGGTCGGACATGGTCGGGCAACAGGCTGCAACGGGACCGCCAGTGTAGCGCTTGGCGGCGTGCCTGCCGCCGAACCTGTAGAGCGGAGCCCATGTTCGGCTGCCGGGCCACGAAGCCGAGCATGGGCTCGGTTCTACAGGGGCAGGTGCTCAGCCCGCCGCCGGCACCGGCAGCGGATCCACGTGCCCGCACTGGCTGCAGGTGCGCAGTTCCAGGCTGGCGTGGTAGCGCGCGAACACCTTGGGCAGGTCGGTCTCGATGTTCTGCAGCGCGAAGAACTCTTCGTGCAGCTTGTGGTTGCAGCGTTCGCAGTGCCAGATCACCCCGTCCTTCTCGTGCGGCAGGCGCTTGCGCTCGACCACCAGGCCGATGCCCCCGGGCGGGCGGCGCGGCGAGTGCGGCACCTTCGCCGGCAGCAGGAAGACCTCGCCGGCGCGGATCGGGATGTCACGTACCGCACCGTCCTCCTGCACCTTCAGCACCATCTCGCCCTCGAGCTGGTAGAACCACTCCGGGCCTTCGTCGTAGTGATAGTCGGTGCGCGAATTCGGCCCGCCGACCACCATCACGATGAAATCGCCGTTGTCGATCATCTTGTTGCCCACCGGCGGCTTCAGCAGGTGGCGGTTCTCTTCGATCCAGGCGTGCAGGTTGATCGGCGAAGCGAGCATGGTGGTCATCCGTGGGGGATCAGTCGCGACGGCCCTTGCGCGGCACGAAGGATAGTGCCTTCTCATATGCCGGCTGCAGCTCTTCCAGCGAGCCTACGTCGATGCCCATTTCACGCACGCGACCGTCCTTCAGGCTGTACACCCAGCCATGCACCATCAGCTTCTGGCCGCGGGCCCAGGCGTCCAGCACGATGGTCGAGCGACAGAGGTTGGCGACCTGCTCGATCACGTTCAGCTCGCACAGGCGGGCGTGCTTGAGTTCATCGTCTTCGATCGCATCGAGGATGCCCTGGTGCTTCTGAACGACGTCGCCGACGTGGCGCAGCCAGTTGTCGGCCAGGCCGACGCGGGTATTGTGCAGGCAGGCGTGCACGCCGCCGCAGCCGTAATGGCCGACGATCAGAATGTGCTTGACCTTCAGCTGGTCCACCGCGTACTGCACCACGCTCAGGCAGTTCAGGTCGGTGTGGGCGACCACGTTGGCAACGTTGCGGTGCACGAACACTTCGCCGGGTGCCATGCCGATGATCTGGTTGGCCGGAACTCGTGAATCGGAGCAGCCGATCCACAGGTACTCGGGATGCTGCTGCTTGGCCAGCTGGTGGAAGAAGTCCGGGTCTTCCTTCTCGATGCGGTCGGCCCAGTCGCGGTTGTTCTGCAGCAGCTTGTGGATGTCTTTCATGTTCGGATGCCTGGCGTCGGGTGGGGGCGCGCCGCAGCCGTCCGGCTGCGTCGTCGCGGGAATCGGGGGCGTTCAGCCGCTGCGGGTGGCCTGTTCGCGGTGCCAGCGCATCCACTGCGCCAACTCGGTGGAGGAAGGGGTGCCCAGCTGTTCCAGTTCGGCGATCACGGCACGCTGGTTCGCATCGGGGTGGTTCTGGCTCAGCTTCAGCTTCAGCTGCACGTGTTCAACCTGGAAGCGGAAGCCGACGATGGCGCGCAGCTCCGGGCCGTGTTCGGCGCGCGCGGCATCGAAGCGCCAGGCCTGGCCGACGCTGGCTTCGAAACGGTCGCTGATCGCGCCGACCAGTTCGGCCAGCGCATCGGTGTCGTCGAAGGTGTACAGCTGGCCGCGCAGCTCGGCGGCCGCATAGTTCCAGGTCGGCACCCGCGCGGCGGGCTCCTTGTCCGGATACCAGCTGGCCGAGACGTAGCCGTGCGGGCCATCGACCAGTACCTTGGCCGCACCGCTGTGGCGCGACTGCGGGTTGGCGCGGGCCCAGTGCCCGCGCAGCTCGATGCGCTCGCCCTCGCGCCGGTACAACACCGGCATCCGCGTCAGCTCCGGCAGGCCATCGCTGCCCGGGGTGAGCACGCTGACGAACGGATCGCGCGCCAGCAGGCGGTCCAGCCAGAGCAGGTCGGTCTCGGCGAAGGCGCGCGGGGTGAACATGCCAGGGTCAGGCGCGCCCGCCCAGCGACTGGATCATGCGGCCACGCAGGCCCTCGTCGCTGTCGGCCTGCGGCGGCTGCACTTCGTGCAGGCTGAAGCCGCGCACCAGCGCGTCCTCCTCGTCCAGGCCGTCATACTCGACGAATTCAGCGTCGAACAGCTGCGAACGGGCGGTGTCTTCACTGTCATAGCTCAGCGTGTTGCCGTCGCTGTCGAGCACTTCGGCGGTGCCGGCAGGGCGCACCCGCAGGCGTGCCCAGATCAGGGTGTTGCCGAGGCTGGCCAGCCACCAGCTGTCGCGCGAAGTGGTGATGTCATTCATGGATGTGTTACCAGAGCGAGGCCAGCCAGAGCAGGGCAGCCATGCCCAGTCCGGCCAGCAGGGTCAGCAGCGATACCCAGGCCGGCGTCGCCAGCCCGGACAATGATCGGTCCGGCTGCTGGCGATAGTCGCGGCGCAACAGCCAGGCCAGGGCATCGGGCTTGAGGAAGGCGCCGCTGCCGAAGCGCTCGGCGAGCGCCGGATGGCGGTCGCGCACGTGCACCAGGGTCAGCGGCCAGAAGATCACGAAGGCACTGAACCCGGCCACTGCAACGCCAACGAAACAGAGGGCGAAGAACAGGGTCATGGGGGCAGCACCTCCGTGGTCGTTTGGGGCTTAGAAGTCCGCGCTGCCCGGGGCGCGCGGGTAGGGGATCGCATCGCGGATGTTGGACAGCCCGCAGACGTACACCACCAGGCGCTCGAAGCCCAGGCCGAAGCCGGCGTGCGGCACCGAACCATAGCGGCGGAAATCGCGGTACCAGCTGTAGTGCTCGCGATCCAGGCCGAACTGGGCCATGCGCGCATCCAGCACGTCCAGGCGCTCTTCGCGCTGGCTGCCGCCGATGATCTCGCCGATGCCCGGGGCCAGCACGTCCATCGCGGCAACGGTCTTGCCGTCGTCGTTCAGGCGCATGTAGAAGGCCTTGATGTGCTCCGGGTAGTTGGTCACCACCACCGGGCGGCCGACGTGTTCCTCGGTCAGCCAGCGCTCGTGCTCGGTCTGCAGGTCCAGGCCCCATTCCACCGGGAAGTCGAACTTCCTGCCGGACTTCTGCAGCAGGCTGACCGCATCGGTGTAGTCGATGCGCTCGAACGGTGCGTTGATGAAATCTTCCAGCTTGGTGATCGCGTTCTTGTCCACGCGCTCGGCGATGAAGGCCAGGTCGTCGCTGCGCTCGTTCAGCACCGCGCGGAACAGGTACTTCAGGAACTCTTCGGCCAGGCGTGCGTCTTCGGCCAGGTCGGCGAAGGCGATTTCCGGCTCGATCATCCAGAACTCCGCCAGGTGGCGGGTGGTGTGGCTGTTTTCGGCGCGGAAGGTCGGGCCGAAGGTGTAGACCTTGCTCAGCGCCAGGCAGTAGGCCTCGACGTTCAGCTGGCCGGACACGGTCAGGAAGGTTTCCTTGCCGAAGAAGTCGCGGCTGAAATCGATCGCGCCCTTCTCGTCTCGCGGCAGGTTCACCATGTCCAGGGTGGACACGCGGAACATCTGGCCGGCGCCTTCGGCGTCGGAGGTGGTGATGATCGGGGTGCTGATCCAGTTGAAGCCGTTCTCGTGGAAGAAACGGTGAACAGCTTGGGCCAGGCAGTTGCGGATGCGGGTGACCGCCCCGAACAGGTTGGTGCGCGGGCGCAGGTGGGCCACTTCGCGCAGGAACTCCGGCGACATCGGCTTGGGCTGGATCGGATAGGTGAGCGGGTCTTCGACCCAGCCGACCACTTCAAGCGTGCTGGCCTGGATCTCGAACGACTGGCCCTTGCCCTGCGACTTCACCAGGGTACCGGTGGCGATGACCGAGCAGCCGCTGGTCAGGCGCTTGATCTCGTCGAAGTTGCCCAGGGTGTCGTTGGCCACGACCTGAATCGGGGCAAAGCAGGAGCCGTCGCTCACATTCACGAAGGCCAGATTCGCTGAACCGCGCACCGTGCGCACCCATCCGCGTACCGTGACTTCGCCGCCTTCCGGGATCTTCCCGGCAAGCGCATGTTCAACGCTGACCACCGTCATGACTTGAATCCTCTGCTGATCGACTCGATCTGTGAACACGGGAGTTTACCGGTTGCAGCGTTCTGCTTGCGAGGCATTTTTCGCAGCCACAGCTCCTTATAATGTCCCCGTACCTCTGGAGTAGCCCCATGGCCGTCAGCCTGACCCCCGTTGCCTTCGAGCGCGTGCAGCGCTTTGTCGCCCAGACCCCCGGCGCGCTGGGCCTGCGTTTCGGCGTGACCAGGACCGGCTGCTCCGGCTGGGGCCACATCACCGACCTGGCCCGCGATGAGCGCGAGGGCGATACCGTGTTCGAGCAGGACGGCGTGAAGATCTATGTTGACGCCAAGAGCCTGGCGCTGGTGGACGGCACCGTGATCGACTTCGGCAAGCACGGCCTGAGCGAGACCTTCACGTTCAGCAACCCGAACGCCACCGCCGAGTGTGGCTGCGGCGAGAGCTTCACCACTGACGCCGACAAGGCCTGACGGCCGGCCGGGGCCTGATCGTTCTGGTAGCGCCCAACCCGGGTTGGCTGGGCGCTCGCCCCCGGTTCAGGGTGTCAGGTGGCCCACCGGTTGCCCGGCCACCCCATCTGCGCCATAATGCGCGGCTTCCTGCCACCCTGGCGGGAACCCTTGCCCCACCGCGGTCTCAACGGCGGGGGGCTGTCCGGCCGCAAGGCCACATCCGAAAGGTAGAAAAAAACATGAGTCGTCATTACGAAATCGTGTTCATGGTCCACCCGGACCAGAGCGAGCAGGTCCCGGCCATGATCGAGCGCTACAAGTCGCTGGTCGAGAACGGCAACGGCACCATCCACCGTCTGGAAGACTGGGGCCGCCGCCAGCTGGCGTACCCGATCCAGAACCTGGTGAAGGCCCACTACGTGCTGATGAACATCGAAGCCGACCAGGCCGTTCTGAACGAACTGACCGAGAGCTTCCGCTTCAACGACGCCGTGCTGCGCAACCTGGTCATCAAGCGTGACGAGGCTGACACCGAGCAGTCGCTGATCATGAAGAGCAAGGACGAGAAGGGTGACAAGCCGGAGCGCGGTGAGCGCCGTCGTCGTGACGACGAAGAAGGCGAGTCCAACAACACCGCTGACAACGAAGCCGGCGACGACGCCGCTTCCGCCGCCTAAGGAGCCTTCCCATGTCCAAGTTCTTCCGTCGCCGCAAGTTCTGCAAGTTCACTGCTGAAGGTGTGAAGGAGATCGACTACAAGGATCTCAACACCCTGCGCCAGTACCTGACCGAGAACGGCAAGATCGTGCCGAGCCGCGTCACCGGTACCAAGTCGAAGTACCAGCGCCAGCTGGCGACCGCCGTCAAGCGCGCTCGCTTCCTGGCCCTGATCCCGTACACCGACAACCACGACGTCTGATGCAGGCGGGGCGGCCCGACGCCGCCCCCGCTGTGCCAGCTATTCGGACAGCCTTTGTTGCGGGGCGTTGCCTCGCTAACGAATAACTTATCTGGAGCAATACCATGCAGTTGATCCTCCTGCAGAAAGTCACCAACCTCGGCAACCTGGGCGACCTGGTTGATGTGAAGCCGGGCTACGGCCGTAACTTCCTCGTGCCGCAGGGCAAGGCCGTGCCGGCCACCGAGAGCAACAAGGCCGAGTTCGAAGCCAAGCGCGCCGAATACGAAGCCAAGGCCCAGGCCATCCACGCCGACGCTGAAGGCCGCAAGGCCAAGCTGGAAGGCGCGAGCGTGACCATCGCCGCCAACGCTTCGACCGAAGGCAAGCTGTACGGCTCGGTTGGCCCGCGCGACATCGCCGAGGCCTTCACCGCCGCCGGTCTGCCGCTGGAAAAGAGCGAAGTCATCCTGGGCGAAGGCGCCTTCCGCAACATCGGCGAATATGACGTGCTGGTCCACCTGCACGCCGACGTCGAGACCACCGTCAAGGTCGTCGTCGTCGCCGAAGCCTGATCCCACGCCGAAAGGCCTGGCATCACCGCAGAACGGGCGCCCGCAAGGGTGCCCGTTTTGTTTTATGGCTCCCGCTCCAGGGTGTCGAGGCCGGCCGGGCCGACGGGGCAGGGCTGGACAATATTCCACGTCCATTCGTAGAACACGGCCACATCGGTATACTCAGGGCGTCACACCCGTTCCACGGTCATCGATCCCAACAGGATCAATGACTTGGAGGGTAAACGCAGGCCGCTTGCCGGCCCCAGTCCGGAACCCCTATGCGTCTTTCCACGATCAAGCTGTCCGGCTTCAAATCGTTCGTCGATCCGACCACCCTGCACCTGCCGACCAACATGACCGGCGTGGTGGGGCCCAATGGTTGCGGCAAGTCGAACATCATCGACGCCGTGCGCTGGGTCATGGGCGAGAGCTCGGCCAGCCGCCTGCGTGGCGACTCGCTGACCGACGTGATCTTCTCCGGGTCCAATGCCCGCAAGCCGGTCTCGCAGGCCACGGTCGAGCTGATCTTCGACAACTCCGACCACACGATTTCCGGCGAGTACGCCTCGTTCAACGAAATCTCGGTCAAGCGCACGGTCAGCCGCGACGGCACCAGCAACTACTACCTCAACGGCACCAAGTGCCGTCGCCGCGACATCACCGATCTGTTCCTCGGCACCGGCCTGGGGCCGCGCAGCTACTCGATCATCGAGCAGGGCATGATCAGCCAGATCATCGAGGCACGCCCGGAAGACCTGCGCGTGTACCTGGAAGAGGCGGCCGGCATCTCCAAGTACAAGGAGCGCCGCAAGGAGACCGAGACCCGCATCCGCCACACCCGCGAGAACCTGGACCGGCTGGGCGACCTGCGCGACGAGATCAGCAAGCAGCTGGAGCACCTCAAGCGCCAGGCCAAGCAGGCCGAGCAGTACCAGGCCCTGCAGGAAGAGCGCCGGGTCAAGGACGCCGAGTGGAAGGCGCTGGAATTCCGCGGCCTCGACGGACGCCTGTCCAAGCTGCGCGAAGGATTGTCGCAGGAAGAAACGCGGCTGCAGCAGCTGATCGCCGACCAGCGTGATGCCGAAGCCCGCATCGAAACCTCGCGCGCGCGGCGCGAAGAGGCTGCCGACGCGCTCAACACCGCGCAGGCGGCGGTCTACCAGGTCGGCAGTACGCTGGCGCGCCTGGAACAGCAGATCCAGCACCAGCGCGAGTTGTCGCAGCGCCTGCACAAGGCACGCGATGAAACCCAGCAGGCCCTGGCCGAACTGGGGCAGCACATCAGCGGTGATGAGGCCAGGCTGAGGGTGCTGCGTGAGGCGGTGGAGGCCGCCACTCCGCAGCTGGAAGCACTGCAGGAAGAAAACGAGATCAAGCAGGAAAGCCTGCGCGAGGCCGAAGAGCGGCTGGCCAGCTGGCAGCAGCGCTGGGAACAGCACACCTCGCAGAGTTCGGAAGCCTCACGCGCCGGCGATGTCGAGCGCACGCGCGTGGACTATCTGGACAAGCAGATCCTCGATGCCGACAGGCGTCGTGAGGCCCTGGCCGCCGAGCGCGCCGGGCTGGATGTGGATGCGCTGGAAGAGGCCTTCGAGCAGCTGCACCTGCAACACGACACGCAGAAGGCTGCGCTGGATGAGCTGAGCGAAGACGTCGAGCTGCGCAAGCAGGGCGTGGCGGCGGTGCAGGAACAGCAGCGCAATGGCCAGAACGAACTGGCCGAACTGCGCAAGCAGGCCAACGGCCTGCGTGGCCGCCTGGCCTCGCTGGAGGCCCTGCAGCAGGCCGCGCTGGGCCAGGAGCAGGGCGCGGCAGTCGCGTGGCTGAAGGCGCGGGGGCTGGATTCTGCGGCGCGTGTCGGCGAGCGCCTCGACGTGGATGCCGGCTGGGAAAACGCGGTGGAAAGCGCGCTCGGCCACTTGATCGAAGGTGTGCTGGTCGATGACCCGGCCAGCCTGGTCGATGCCCTGGGTGAGCTCGGCGATGGTCACCTTGCGCTGGTCGCCAACGGCGATGACGAGCTGAAGGTCGCCCCGACCTCGCTGGCCGCGCGCGTGCGTGGTCCGGTGGCGATCCGTCGCCTGCTGGCACACCTGCATGCTGCCAAGGACCTTTCCGAAGCGAAGGCGTTGCAGGGCAGCCTGCCGGAAGGTGATTCGGTCATCACCCAGGGTGGCGAGCGCCTGGGCCAGGGCTGGCTGCGCGTATCGCGCTCCGGCGCGGCCCAGCAGGGTGCGCTGCTGCGCGAACGCGAGATCCAGGAGCTTCGCGAGCAGATCGAACAGCTGCAGGACCGCGAGGCCGAGCTGGAAGAACAGCTGGCCGGTTTCCGTGAGCAGCTGCACGCTGCCGAACAGCAGCGTGAAGACGCGCAGCGCGCGCTGTACCAGGCCCATCGTGCGGTCTCCGAACTGGCCGGCCAGTTGCAGGGCCAGCAGGGCAAGGTGGAGGCGGCGCGCACGCGCATCGACCGCATCGAAGGCGAGCTGAAGCAACTGCAGGAAACCATTGAAGCCAACAACGAGCAGGCGCGTGAAGCACGCTCGCGGTTGGAGAGTGCGGTCAGCAGCATGGGCGACCTGGAGTCGACCCGGCAGCGGCTGGAGGGCGAACGCCGCCAGCTGACCGAAGCCCGCGACCTGGCCCGCGATGCCGCCCGCGCGGTACGCGAGCGCGCGCATTCGTTGGCCCTGACTTTGGAATCGCAGCGGGCGCAGCTGGCCTCGTTGAGCCAGGCGCTGGAACGCATGGGCACCCAACGTGGACAGTTGGATTCGCGGCTGGGCGAACTGCATTCGCAGCTGGACGAAGGTGATTCGCCGATCGAAGCACTGCAGGCCGAGCACCAGAATGCGCTGGAAGAGCGTGTGCGCGCCGATCGCGTGCTGACCGAGGCGCGAACGCTGCTGGACGGCATCGACGCTGAGCTGCGCAATTACGAGCAGACCCGCCACCAGCGCGACGAGCAGGCGTTGGTCCAGCGCGAGCGCATTTCGCAGCGCAAGCTCGACCAGCAGGCGCTGGTGCTCAGTGCCGACACCCTGCAAGCGGCGGTGGAAAAGGCCGGCTTCGTGCTGCAGGACGTGCTCAACGCACTGCCCGAGGATGCCCGCCTGGGCGACTGGGAGCAGGCGGTCCACCAGATCGATGCTCGCATGCGCCGGCTGGAGCCGGTCAATCTGGCGGCCATCCACGAGTATGGCGAGGCGTCGCAGCGCTCGGACTACCTGGATTCGCAGCACGCCGACCTGACCACAGCGCTGGAAACCCTCGAAGATGCCATCCGCAAGATCGACCGCGAGACCCGCGGCCGCTTCAAGGACACTTTCGACCGCGTCAACGCCGGCGTGCAGGCGCTGTACCCGCGCCTGTTCGGTGGCGGCCACGCCTACCTGGAATTGACCGGTGAAGACCTGCTCGACACCGGCGTGACCATCATGGCGCGCCCGCCGGGCAAGCGCGTGTCCAGCATCTCGCTGCTGTCCGGCGGTGAGAAAGCGATGACCGCGGTGGCGCTGGTGTTCGCCATCTTCCAGCTGAATCCGGCGCCGTTCTGCCTGTTGGATGAGGTGGACGCACCGCTGGACGAAGCCAACGTCGGCCGCCTGGCCAACATGGTCAAGGAAATGAGCGAGAAGGTGCAGTTCCTGTTCGTCAGCCACAACAAGGCGACGATGGAGGCCGCGCACCAGCTGTCCGGCGTGACCATGCGTGAGCCAGGCGTCAGCCGCCTGGTCAGCGTGGACCTGGAAGAGGCCGCGCGATTGGCGGGCGCGGCCTGACGTGCCATCCTAGTTACCTGAATGAACTAGCCGGAGAACCTATCGAATGTCCGACACGGCACTGTTGCGCATCGGCATCCTGGCCGCCGGCCTGCTGTTGATCGCCGCGATCTTCCTGTTTGGCCGTCCGAAGAAAAAGCCCCAGGGGCGCCGCGTGGAAAGCGCGGAGCCCACCAGTGGCGAGCGCCGTGAGCCGGTGCTGGGCGACGACGGCGTCGCCGTGGCCGAGGGGCGCGTCGAACCGGGCATGGGCACGGAGGGCGAGCAGGCCGAACTCGGCCTGACCGATACCGACCCGGGCGCCAGCGACCTCGGCAAGCGCGCCACCCAGGATTTCGACAAGATCGTCTCGCTGTTCGTGGCCGCCCGGGCCGGCGAGCAGCTGCGTGGCGAGGACATCGTGGTGGCCGCAGAGAAGACCGGCCTGGTGTTCGGCCACATGAACGTGTTCCACCGCCTGGTGGAAGGCCACCCCGAACGCGGGCCGATCTTCTCGATGGCCAGCATCATGAAGCCGGGCAGCTTCGACATGGCCAACATCCGCGCCATGGAAACCCCGGCCATCGCATTCTTCCTGACGCTGCCGGCGCCGCTGACCGCGCTGGACGCCTGGGAGAAGATGCTGCCGACCGTGCAGCGCATGGCCGAGCTGCTCGATGGCGTGGTGCTGGATGACAGCCGCAACGCCCTGGGGCGCCAGCGCATCGCGCACATCCGTGACGAGCTGCGCGCCTACGACCGCCAGCACCAGGCACCGCCGCTGACCAAGACCCCGCGCTGGTGAGCGCCATGGTGTGCCGACCAACGGTCGGCACCCGCCCCGACCAACGGTCGGCACCCACAACAGTAGATGCACGCCATGCGTGGATGGGGCGAACCAAGGTTCGCCCCCACCAACAGGGTCAGGCCGGTACGCCGGCCACCTTGGCGAACGCACGGCGGAATGCGGCCATCTCCTCTTCGGTGCCGACCGTTACGCGCACGCGCTGCGGCCAGATCGGCCAGCTGCGCCCGATCACCACGCCGTTCTCCGCCATTGCCTTGGCGAACGCGCTGCCATCGCGCTGCACGTCGACTATGAAGCAGTTCGCCTCCGAGGGTACGCAGCTGAACCCGCGCTTGCCGAGCCAGGCGATGGTGGCCTGCCGCACCGTGGCGTTCTGCAGGCGCCGCTGGGGGATCAGCTGCGGGTCGCGCAGGCTGGCCAGTGCCGCCGCCAGCGCCGGAACCGGCAGCGGGTTGTCGCCCAGGCTGGCCAGTTCGCGCAGACGGTCGGGATGTGCGGCCGCCACGCCCAGGCGCAGGCCGGCCATGCCGTACAGCTTGGAAAACGTGCGCAGCACGATCAGGTCATCGCGCTGCGTCACCTGGGTGATCAGGCTGGGCTGATCGCTGTACTGCAGGTAGGCCTCGTCGACCAGCACGCGGGTCGATGCGGGCTTGTGGGCCAGCAGCCAGGCAAGCTCATCTGGCGGGCTGATCGACCCAGTCGGATTGTTCGGGTTGCACACATACAGCAGCCCGGTCGCGCGCGCGTGCGCGGCAGCGACCATCGCACGCAGGTCATGCGCACCGTCCTCGCGCAGCGGCACTTTCTGCACATGCGCACCGTGGGCGGCGGCGACCTCGCCGAGCGTCTCGAAGGTCGGGTCGGCTACTACAAGTCCCGCCTGCGGCCCGGTCCACAGCACGGCGGCACGGTTCAGCGGTTCGCTGGAACCCGGATAGAGGCGCACGTGATCAGCCGGGATGCGCGCCTGCTCGATGAAGGCATCGCGCACTTGGCCTGCCAGCGCGAAGCGGTAGCGACCGCATCCGGCGATGCTGTCGCGTGCTGCCTGCTGGGCTGCAGGCGAGGGGCCGTAGGGACATTCGTTGAAATTCAGCAGCACCGCACCTTCGGCGGGGGCGGGAGCGGCGGCTGTCGCCGGTTGGGTATGGCCAAGCTGCGGCAGCCCGCTGCCAGCGACGGCGAGGCCAGCACCGGCCAGTTGCAGGAAGCGTCGACGGGAAGCAGGCAGGGTCACGGGCACGATTCCGAAGGGCAGACCGTCGCACGCTAGCGCTGGTTGCGGTGGGCGGCAAGCCCGCTTTTTGTAGTGCCGAGCTACGCTCGGCTGCAGGTGTGCCAACCAAGGTTGGCACCTGCCGGGGCGGGGAGAAGGTCGGCACCTGCCGGGAGGGGAGAAGGTTGGCCACCAGGGCAGGGGAGCGGCCGTCGAGCATGGCGCGACGCTGCGAAGGCAGGGCGTTACAGGGCCTGACGGCCGGGCGCGGTAGAATCCCCGGCCATCCCAGAACCACCGGATCCCGATGAGTCCCAGCCCCGCCGAACGCGCCGACGACCTCCGCCGGCAGATCGCCCAGGCCAACCGCGCCTACCATGAGCTGGACGCGCCGGAGATCCCCGACGTCGATTACGACCGGTTGGTGCGCGAACTGGAAGCACTGGAGCGCGTACATCCTGAACTGGCCCGCGCCGACAGCCCGACCCAGCAGGTCGGTGCGCGTCCTTCCGGCCGCTTCGCCGAGGTGCGCCATGCTGTGCCGATGCTGTCGCTGTCCAATGCGTTCAGCGACGAGGAGGTGGCTGATTTCGTGCGCCGCATTGACGAGCGGCTGGGGCGTCGCAGCCTGCGGTTTTCGGCCGAGCCGAAGATGGACGGGCTGGCGATCAGCCTGCGCTACGAGGACGGTCATTTCGTGCTCGGCGCGACCCGTGGCGATGGCACGACCGGCGAGGACGTGACGGCCAATCTGCGCGAGATCGGCGACATTCCCAAGCGCCTGCACGGCAAGGACTGGCCGGATGTGCTGGAGGTGCGCGGCGAGGTGTACATGGCCCGCGCCGACTTCGAGGCCTACAACGAGCGTGCGCGCCTGCACGGTGGCAAGGTGCTGGCCAATCCGCGCAACGCGGCGGCCGGTTCGCTGCGCCAGCTCGACCCGAAGATCAGTGCGCAGCGCAGGTTGAGCTTCTTTGCCTACGGTACCGGTGAAGTGCAGGGCGGCGAGCTGCCCGATACCCATTCGGGCACCCTGGCCCAGCTCGGCGCCTGGGGCTTCCCGGTCAGCGAGCTGTGCAAGGTGGTGGAGGGCACTGATGGCCTGCTCGGCTACTACCGCGATATCGGTGAGCGCCGTGATCGCCTGCCGTTCGACATCGACGGCGTGGTCTACAAGCTGGATGACCGCGCCGGCCAGCAGGCCATGGGCTTCGTTTCGCGTGCGCCGCGCTGGGCCATCGCGCACAAGTTCCCGGCGCAGGAACAGAGCACGACGGTAGAGGCCATCGAGATCCAGATCGGCCGCACCGGTGCCGCAACACCGGTCGCGCGACTGGCACCGGTGGCCGTGGCCGGCGTGATCGTGTCCAACGCCACCCTGCACAACGCCGACCAGATCGCACGCCTGGATGTGCGCGTGGGCGACAGCGTGATCGTGCGCCGTGCCGGCGACGTGATCCCGGAAGTGGTCAGCGTCATCCTTGATCGCCGCCCACAGGGCACTATGCCGTGGCAGATGCCGACGCGCTGCCCGGTGTGCGGCTCGGAGATCGTGCGCGAGGAAGGGGCAGCAGCATGGCGCTGCTCGGGCGAACTGTCCTGCCCGGCGCAGCGCAAGGAAGCCATTGCCCATTTCGCCTCGCGTCGCGCGATGGACATCGATGGCCTGGGCGACAAGTACATCGAAACCCTGGTCGACGCCGGCATCGTCAGGAGCGTGGCCGACCTGTACCGGCTCAGTCGTGACCAGCTGCTGCACCTGAAGCTGGTGCTGGATGCGGAAGACCCGTCCGCACTGGCCGCTGCGCTGAAACCGCATCTGCCCGCCGAGGGCAGTGGCGCGGTACTCAACGCCGTGCTGAAGCTGGACGGCAGCGATCCGGGCTGGCGCGCGAAGGCGCTGGCACAGCCCGCCAGCTTCGAATGGAACACGAAGAAGATCGCCACCAAGTGGGCCGACAACCTGATCGCAGCAATCGACGCCAGTCGTGCCGCCACGCTGGAACGCCTGCTGTTCGCGCTCGGCATCGAACACGTTGGCGAGAGCACCGCCAAGGCCCTGGCGCAGTGGTTCGGCGACCTGGAACTGATCCGCCATCTGCCGTGGCCGCTGTTCAAGCGCGTGCCGGACATCGGTGGCGAAGTGGCGCGCTCGCTCGGTCACTTCTTCGAACAGCAGGGCAACCAGCAGGCCATCGATGACCTGCTGCAGGTCGGCCAGGTGCGCATCAGCGATGTACATGCCCCCAGTGCCAAGCTGCGCGAGGGACTGGACCTGGCGCAGCTGCTGGTCGAATCTGAGATCCCCGGCATCACCCGTCTACGCGCCGAAAAACTGGTGGCAGCGCTCCCGGGGGCACAGGCGGTGCTCGATGCCGAGCATGGCCAGTTCGTCAATGCCGGCTTGCCCGATGACACCGCGCGCGGACTGGGGGAGTGGCTCGATGCCGATGGCCATGGCGTGATGTTGCTGGCGGCCGAGAAGGCGATGCAGCAGATCCTGGCCAAGGCGCCGGCGCTGGCCGAGATCGTGGCGGGCCCGCTGGACGGGCAGACCGTTGTGCTCACTGGCACCCTGGCCCAGCTCACCCGCGATGTCGCCAAGGAGCGCCTGGAGGCGCTGGGCGCCAAGGTTTCCGGCAGCGTGTCGAAGAAAACCAGCTTCGTGGTCGCCGGCACCGAGGCCGGCTCCAAGCTGGACAAGGCGCAGTCGCTGGGCGTGCCGGTGTGGGACGAGGAACGCCTGCTGGCCTACCTTGCCGAACACGAATGACGATCCCGCCGGGTGCCGCGCCTGGCATGCAGCACAAAGGAACACCGATGCAGACCGCCCCACTGGATTTCCGCCTGGCCACCCGTGCCGACGAGGAATTGTTGATCACCTTGATGCGCGAGTTCTACGCCGAAGACAGGATCGACTTCGATGACGCGCGCGTGCGTCGCGGCGTGGACGCGCTGCTGGCCGATCCGCGCAATGGCGAAGTGCTGTTGTGGCTGGACGAGGCGGGCGAGGTGGTCGGCTACGCGGTGATCGCGATGGGCTTCAGCCTGGAACAGGGCGGCCACTTCATGCTGCTGGACGAGCTGTACCTGAGCCATCGCGCGCGTGGGCGTGGCCGCGGCAAGCAGGCGCTGACCATCTGCGAACAGCGCGCTCGCGGTCGTGGCGTCAGCCGCCTGCGCCTGGAAGTGAACCACCACAACGAACTGGCACGGCGCCTGTACCTGGCCAGCGGCTACATCGACGATACGCGCGATCTGCTGACCCTGCCGCTCGACCATCCGCGCCCGGAGGGCATCCTGTGAGCGAGGCCCTGCTGCGCGCGCTGCAGCAGCGCGCCGCGCTCAATGCGCTGGTGCGCCGCTTCTTTGCAGAGCGCGATGTGCTCGAGGTGGAGACGCCGATCCTGTCGGTCGCGGGCAACACCGAGCCGAACATCGACAGCTTCCATACCGACTTCACCGGCCATGTCGATGCCGGCGGACGCCGCCGCTGGCTGCGCACCTCGCCGGAGTATCCGCTCAAGCGCCTGCTGGCGGCGGGCGTGGGTGACTGCTACGAACTGGGCCGGGTGTTCCGCAATGGCGAGGCGGGCGGCCGCCACAATCCGGAATTCACCATGCTGGAGTGGTACCGGGTCGGTTGGGACCACCATCGCCTGGTGCAGGAAACCGCCGAGCTGGTTGGCCAGGCGCTGGCTCTGGTCGGGCGCAGTGCGACGCTGCGTGTGCTCAGCTACCGCGAGCTGTTCCAGCAGCATGTGGGCGTGGATCCGTTCGATGCTGATGAGGCCGCGCTGCGTGCCGCGCTGGGCGAGGTGCACATCGACCCGGTCGGGCTGACCCGCGATGACTGGCTGGACCTGTTGATGACCCATCGCATCCAGCCGCGCTTCGATGGCGATGTCATGACCGTGGTCCACGACTGGCCGGCCAGCCAGGCAGCATTGGCCCGCGTCCGCCCGGGCACGCCCCCGCTCGCCGAACGTTTCGAGCTGTACCTGGGCGCGGTGGAACTGGCCAACGGCTACCACGAACTGAACGACGCCGACGAGCAGCGCGCGCGCTTCCAGCGCGATCTGCAGCGCCGCCACGAGCGCGGCCAGGTGCTACCGGCCGTGGACGAGGCGCTGCTGTTGGCGCTGCCGTCGATGCCCGCCTGCGCCGGGGTGGCGGTGGGTGTCGACCGCCTGTTGATGGCGATGAACCGCACGCCGCGGATTGCTGATGTGCTGGCCTACGACTTTGCCCACGCGTGAGTGCGGCGCACGTTCCTGAACGTTGAAGACTGAACGGATTGCCGCGTTTCCGCGCTTGCTTCGGTAAGCGGGATGATGCTCTTATCACGGCAGATGCGGGACACTGGCATCGGAATTCGTCCACTCCTGTTGGGGAAGGCATTGGTCAAGTGGTTTGCGGTCGTGGCGGCACCGGTGTACTCCATCGCGCTTTGGGGTACTTGGCTGCCGTCATCGGCGTCGGCCCAGCAGGCAGGCTATGACGGCGAAGTGGTGACCTGCGAATCGCGCGACATGGGCTGGGTGCACTGCGATATCGATGTGGACAACGGCGTCGATCTGGTGCGCCAGCTGTCGAGCAACAGCTGCATCCGCGGCAGCGAGTGGGGCACCGACCGCAGCGGCGTGTGGGTCACCCTTGGCTGCCGCGCCGAATTCCGGGCGCGCCGTGCGCAGGGTGCGGCGCCTGCGGCAACGGAAGGCAAGCGCCTGGTGCGCCGCGTGGTGCGCTGCGAATCCAATGGCCGTCCGCAGAGTTGCCCGGTACGCCTGGATGGCGCGCCGGTGCGCCTGCTTCGCCAGTTGTCGGTGCTGCCGTGCCGCGAAGGCCAGGGATGGGGCTACAAGCGCAATGAAGTCTGGACCAGCCGTGGCTGCCAGGGCGATTTCGAGGTGGCCGACGAGGAGGGCCGCTTCGTCGATGTGCCGCGCCGCCTGACCTGCGAATCGAAGTCGAAGAAGCGCCGCTTCTGCGGCGCCAGCATCTCGGTGGGTGCTGTGGTCTCCGAGCAGCTGTCCAGCACGCCCTGCGAGGAAGGCAGCACCTGGGGCTGGAACCGCAACGGGATCTGGGTGGACGGCGGCTGCCGCGCCGAATTCTCGGTGAATTGAGCCGGGGCAGGCTCCAACCACGCGGGGCGTGGCCCTACAATGGGCCCATGAACACTGCCTCCGACATCGACTACGCCCGTTACGACCACATCCGCCCGATCCTGTGGACCGGCGATGCCTTGCAACTGCTGGACCAGCGCAAGCTGCCGTTCGTGGCCGAGCACGTGGTCTGCCATGACAGTGACGAGGTTGCCAGCGCCATCCACGCGCTGACCGTGCGTGGCGCGCCGGCGATCGGTATTGCCGCCGCGTGGGGCGTGGTGCTGGCGGCACGCGAGGTGCAGGCCGCCGATGGCGCGCATGCGCTGCAGCAGCTGGAGCCAGCCCTGCAGCGCCTCAATGCGTCGCGCCCGACGGCGGTCAACCTGGCCTGGGCGCTGGCGCGCATGCGCCGTTGCCTGAACGCCGCCGGCGGAGACTGGAAGGCGTTGCTGGAGGCGGAAGCGCAGGCGATTGCCGATGAAGACCTGGCCGCCAACCGCCACATGGGGGCGCTGGGTGCTGGCCTGATCGAGGCCGGCAGCGGCGTGCTGACCCATTGCAATACCGGCTCGCTGGCCACCGCAGGCTTCGGCACGGCGCTGGGCGTGATCCGCGCTGGCATGGCCCAGCACCGCATCGCCCGCGTGTTTGCCGGCGAGACCCGGCCCTGGCTGCAGGGCGCCCGCCTGACCGTATGGGAACTGCAGCAGGATGGCATCGACGCTACCCTGATCGCCGATTCGGCTGCCTCGCACCTGATGAAGACCGGCGCCGTGCAGTGGGTGATCGTCGGTGCAGACCGCATCTGCGCCAATGGCGATACCGCCAACAAGATCGGCACCTACCAGCTGGCCATCGCGGCCCGCCATCACGGCGTGAAGTTCATGGTCGTAGCGCCGTCCTCGACGGTGGACATGGACACCGTGGACGGCAGCCAGATCGAGATCGAGCAGCGCGATCCGGGCGAGCTGTACGGCGTGGGCGGTACCCGCACCGTGGCCGAGGGCATCGCCGCCTGGAACCCGGTGTTCGACGTCACCCCGGGCGAGCTGATCGATGCCATCGTGACTGAGCGCGGGGTGATCCTGAACCCGACCGCCGACAACATGCGCGCCGCCTTCGGCGGCTGAGGCGGGCAGGGTCGCGGATGTCTGTAGAGCCGAGCCCACGCTCGGCTCAGCCAGCGAATCCGCCGCAGCCGAGCATGGGCTCGGCTCTACAGGGGCGGTATGGGGCCCTAAGTTCCTGATTTGTGCCGGTAAAATCCCCGTAAAGGGAGGCGGAAAACGGCCTGTTGTGGTAGTATCCACAGGTTGAATCGAGGTTCCGGCACGACCCCCTCCCGCAGAGGGCTGCGCCGGACTGGACCGCTACCAGACAACGGAACCCGAATGGCAGAAACCGCCAAGGAAATCATCCAGGTCAACCTGGAAGACGAGATGCGCAAGAGCTACCTCGATTACGCCATGAGCGTGATCGTGGGCCGCGCGCTCCCGGATGCGCGCGACGGCCTCAAGCCGGTGCATCGCCGCGTGCTGTTCGCGATGAACGAGTTGAACGCGCACAGCAACAAGCCCTACTTCAAGTCGGCACGTATCGTCGGTGACGTCATCGGTAAGTACCACCCGCATGGCGATCAGTCGGTGTACGACACGCTGGTGCGCCTGGCACAGCCGTTCTCGCTGCGCTACATGCTGGTCGATGGCCAGGGTAACTTCGGCTCCATCGACGGCGACTCCGCCGCAGCGATGCGATACACCGAAGCGCGCATGTCGCGCCTCGCGCATGAGCTGATGGCCGACATCGACAAGGAAACCGTCGATTTCCAGCCCAACTACGACGAAAAGGAACTGGAGCCGACGGTCATGCCGACCCGGTTCCCGAACCTGCTGGTCAATGGCTCGGCCGGTATCGCGGTGGGCATGGCGACCAACATCCCGCCGCACAATCTGAGCGAATCGATCAACGCCTGCATCGCGCTGATCGACAACCCGGACATCGATGTCGACGGCCTGATGGAATACATCCCGGGCCCGGATTTCCCGACTGCCGGCATCATCAACGGCACTGCCGGCATCATCAACGGCACTGCCGGCATCGTCGCCGGCTACCGCACCGGCCGTGGCCGCGTGCGCATCCGCGCCAAGGCCGATATCGAAGTGGCCGACAACGGCCGCGAATCGATCATCGTCACCGAAATTCCTTACCAGGTGAACAAGGCGCGTCTGATCGAGAAGATCGCCGAGCTGGTCAAGGAAAAGAAGATCGAAGGCATCAGCGAGCTGCGCGATGAGTCCGACAAGGACGGCATGCGCATCTACATCGAGATCAAGCGCGGCGAATCTGCCGAGGTTGTGCTGAACAACCTGTACCAGCAGACGCAGATGGAATCGGTGTTCGGCATCAACATGGTGGCGCTGGTCGACGGCCGCCCGCAGTTGATGAATCTGAAGCAGATGCTGGAGGCGTTCGTCCGCCACCGTCGCGAAGTGGTCACCCGCCGCACCGTGTTCGAGCTGCGCAAGGCGCGCGCCCGTGCCCATGTGCTGGAAGGCCTGACCGTCGCGCTGGCCAACATCGACGAGATGATCGAACTGATCAAGACCTCGCCGAACCCGAATGAAGCCCGCGAGCGCATGCTGGCACGCGTGTGGGAGCCGGGCCTGGTCGGTGCGATGCTGGGTGCCGCCGGTGCCGAAGCATCGCGTCCTGAAGACCTGCCCAAGGGCGTCGGCCTGGTCGAGGGCGGCTACCAGCTGACCGAGATCCAGGCCACCCAGATCCTGGAAATGCGCCTGCACCGCCTGACCGGGCTCGAGCAGGACCGCCTGACCGACGAGTACAAGCAGCTGCTGGAAGTGATCGCCGGGCTGATCCACATCCTGGAAGATCCCGATCGCCTGCTGCAGGTCATCCGCGAGGAGCTGGTCAACGTCAAGGCCGAGTTCGGCGACGAACGTCGCACCGAAATCCGCCACAGCGAAGAAGACCTGGACATCCTGGACCTGATCGCGCCGGAAGACGTGGTGGTCACCGTGTCCCACGCCGGCTACGTGAAGCGCCAGCCGGTCAGCGTGTACCGCGCGCAGCGCCGCGGCGGCCGTGGTCGCAGTGCGGCGGCGACCAAGGAAGAGGATTTCATCGAACAGCTGTGGCTGGTCAACACGCACGATACGCTGCTGACCTTCACCAGTTCGGGCAAGGTGTTCTGGCTGCCGGTCTACCAGCTGCCGGAAGCGGGTTCCAACGCCCGTGGCCGTCCGATCATCAACTGGATTCCGCTGGAACCGGGCGAACGCGTGCAGGCCGTGCTGCCGGTGCGCGAGTACGCCGATGGCCAGTTCGTGTTCTTTGCCACGAAGAACGGTACGGTCAAGAAGACCCCGCTGGGCGAGTTCGCCTTCCGCCTGGCCCGCGGCAAGATCGCGATCAATCTCGATGAGGGCGATGCCCTGGTCGGCGTCGGCCTGACCGACGGCCAGCGCGACATCCTGCTGTTCGCCTCCAATGGCAAGACCGTGCGCTTCGGCGAGGACAAAGTCCGCTCGATGGGCCGTACCGCAACCGGCGTGCGTGGCATCAAGATGCCGGCCGGCGAGGAAGTGGTCAGCCTGATCGTGGCCGAAAGTGCCGGTGGCATCGAGGACGAGAACGAGGACGACAACGGTGTCGAGGAAGCCACCGCCAATGGCGATGCGGTGATCGATAGTGCCGATGACGCCAGCGTGCAGTACATCCTGACCGCTACCGAGAACGGCTACGGCAAGCGCACCCCGCTGCCGGACTACCCGCGCAAGGGCCGTGGCACCCAGGGCGTGATCGGCATCCAGACCACCGAGCGCAACGGCAAGCTGGTCGCTGCGGTGCTGATGGGCTCGAATGACGAAGTCCTGCTGATCTCCGATGGCGGCACCCTGGTGCGTACGCGTGGCTCGGAAATCAGCCGCGTCGGCCGCAACACCCAGGGCGTCACCCTGATCCGTCTGTCCAAGGATGAGAAGCTGCAGGCGGTGGAGCGCTTGGATGCCTCGATCGATGAGGACGAGGACGAGGTGGCGGTCGCCACCCCCGCCACGACCGACGGCGCACCGGCTGCGGCCAGCAGCGAGGACGCCGCGCAGGAATGACCCTGCCGCTGTGAGAGGTACCCGACGACGCCGGCCCTGTGCCGGCGTCGTCATTTCTGCGGATCTTCCAGTCGTGGTGGATTCTCCGATCGCTGCGGACCCTCCGATCGCTGCGGTAGAGTCGACTGTCAGTCGACTGCTCTGCGCAGGGCGATGAAAAGCCCGCTGCGCGCGATAGTCGACTAACAGTCGACTCTACCCAGCCGACAATCACCCAGTCGGCAACCACCCAGCCGACGATCACCCCGTCAGGTCCACCCAGAAAATACGCGCGCGCTTCACATCGGCGGTGGGATAAGGGCGCATGCTGCCCCCGGAGATCGACGATGTCCGCCACGCCGCAGTCCGCTCCCGCCCGCGCCTCCCGGCATCCCCTTGTCACCGTGCTGTCGCTGCTGCTGGTCGTGCTCGGCCTGGTCATCGGCGGCCTGGGGGCGTGGCTGCTCAGTCTCGGGGGCTCGGCCTACTACGCCATCGCCGGGGCCGGCCTGCTGGCCAGCGGCATCCTGTTGTTCGGCAACCGCCGCAGCGGGGCGCTGCTGTACGCACTGGTGTTCATTGGTACGCTGCTGTGGACCTGGTGGGAGTCAGGCAGCGACTACTGGCGCTGGGTGCCGCGGCTGGGCCTGGTGACCGCGCTCGGCATCGTGCTGGCGCTGCTCGCGCCGACCCTTCGCGAACCGGTTTCAAAGCGCCTGTCGCGCAGCGTGGCGTGCGTGCTGATGCTGGTGTTCGTGGCGGCCTTCGGTCTGGCTTTCGCCCCGCATGGCGAAGTGGATGGGCACTTGCCATTCCCGGAAGGCGCAGCCAGTGCCGGACTGGAACCTACGCGCGATACCACTGGCCTGCAGCCGGCTGGCCAGCCCGCCGAAGGCGACTGGCCGGCCTGGGGGCGCAGCAATGCCGGCACCCGCTACTCGCCGCTGCAGCAGATCACCCCGGCCAACGTGGCCACGTTGCAGCTGGCCTGGCAGTTCCGTACTGGCGACATGCCGAACAAGCGCTGGGGTGCGGAAACCACGCCGCTGAAGGTCGGCGACCGCGTGTACCTGTGCACCGCGCGCAACCGCCTGATCGCACTCGACGCCGCCAGTGGCAAGGAACTGTGGCGGTTCGATCCAAAGGTGAGGGATGCTTCGATTCCGTATACCGCCGCCTGTCGTGGCGTGAGCTATTACGAGCAGCCCAGCACGCCGACCATTGCCGATGCGGCGTTGGCCGATGCCGCTGCGGATCTGGCCCTTCCCGAGCCACCGCCAACGGTCACCCGCAGCGCCGCACCCGGCAGCCGTCCGGCGTGCTGGGCGCGCATCATCGAAGGCACGCTGGACGGGCGCATCATTGCAGTGGACGCGGACAGCGGCCGTCCGTGCGTGAATTTCGGCAACAACGGCCAGGTCGACATCACCCTGGGCATGGGCGAGGTCCCACCGGGCTATGTTTCGATCACCTCGCCACCGGCCATCGTGCGTGGAGTGATCGTCACGGGTCACCAGGTGCTGGATGGGCAGCGCCGCGATGCGCCGTCGGGCGTGATCCAGGCCTACGACGCGGTCAGCGGCAAGCTGCGCTGGGCGTGGGACATGGACCAGCCCGAGCGCAGCGGACTGCCGCCACGCGAGCAGACCTATACGCGTGGCACCCCGAACATGTGGACCACGGCCACCGGTGATGAGGCGCTCGGGCTGGTCTACCTGCCGCTGGGCAATTCAGCCGGCGACTACTGGAGTGGCTCACGCACGGAAAACCAGAACCGCTACTCGACCTCGCTGGTGGCGATCGACGTTAGCACTGGCAAGCCGGCCTGGCATTTCCAGGCCGTGCGCAAGGATGTGTGGGACTACGACCTCGGTTCGCAGGCCAGCCTGATCGACTACCCGACGGCTGCAGGCAAGGGGCCGGCGATCCTGCTGCCGACCAAGCAGGGTGACATCTACATTCTCGACCGCCGCAACGGCCAGCTGCTGACCGCTGCCGAAGAGCGCAAGGTACCGGTGGGTGGCGTCGAGCCCGAGCAGCGTTCACCCACCCAGCTGTTCTCGCTGTACCACACGCTGCGTCGCGAGCATGACCTGACCGAGCGTGACATGTGGGGCATCACCCCGATCGACCAGCTGGTCTGCCGCATCCAGTTCCGCAAGGCGTACTACGAAGGCTTCTACACGCCGCCGAGCAGCGAGCGCCATTCCATCGAATACCCCGGCTACAACGGCGGCTCGGACTGGGGCAGCGTGTCCATCGACACGCGACGCGGCGTGATCGTGGCCAACTACAACGACATGCCCAACTACAACCGGCTGGTGCCACGCGCGGAGGCCGACCGGCTGGGCTGGTTGCCGCGCGAGAAGATCCGCGCCGACAAGGGCGCTGGCGAGGGCGCCGGCGATCCGCAGGTCGGCACGCCGTATGCCATCGACGTCAACGCCGGTTGGCGCCTGCCATTCACCGGCCTGCTGTGCAAGCAGCCGCCCTATGGCGGCATCCGTGCCATCGACCTGCGCACCGGCAAGCTGCTGTGGGACCGCCCGTTCGGCAGTGCGCGCGGCAATGGTCCGTTCGGCATCCGTTCCGGCCTGCCGATCGAGATCGGCACGCCGAACAACGGTGGTTCGGTAGTGACCGCCAGCGGCCTGATCTTCATCGCCGCCGCCACCGATGACCTGCTGCGCGCCATCGACCTGAAGACCGGCAAGGAGCTTTGGCATGCCAAGCTGCCTGCCGGCGGCCAGGCCAACCCGATGGTGTACGAGCAGGGTGGGCGCCAGTACGTGGTGATCATGGCCGGGGGCCACCATTTCATGGAAACCCCGAACGGCGATTACGTGATGGCGTTTGCGCTGCCCAGGTAGGGCCGACAGGTATGACCGGCTGGGTAGAGCCGACCGGGTAGCGTCGACTGTTGGTCGACTGCTCTTCTCTCCCACGCTGGAAAGCCCGCGCTTCGCGCGATAGTCGACTAACAGTCGACTCTACCCAGTCGACTCCACATACCCTGATGCTGTATCGAGAGGATCCCTGATTCTGGCATTGGCAGAGAACCGATGCCGGAAATCCATGCGGGCGGGCATTCTCGAACTCATGCCAAGTCCCCAATTGCTTGCCGGCCGGCGATCCATCGCGGGCAACGTCTACACCATCACCATGGTGTGCCGGAACCGCCATCGCGTCTTCGATTGTCCTGCCAATGCCGACCTTGCCATGCAGCTCCTCGGATCGATGGATCGGGAAGGCCTGACTGCATCACTTGCCTGGATCATCATGCCGGATCACCGTCACTGGCTGGCTCAACTTCGTGGTCAATCGCTGGGCTACTGCGTGCAGCGTTTCAAGGCACGCAGCAGCTTTCTAATAAACCGACGGCGAGGGAGCCGGGGGGCAATCTGGCAGGCGGGTTATTGCGATCATGCGATCCGCAGTGACGCGTCGCTGCACAGGCACGCTTGCTACATTCTGGCAAATCCCGTTCAAGCCGGTCTTGCCGCGCAGATCAGTGACGATCCGTATGGATGGTGCCGCTGGCCGTTGAGCGAGCTTGAGTCGACAGGCGAACGCGCACGGTGATGGGACCGGCCCGGTGGCGTCTACCGGGTAGAGTCGACTGTTAGTCGACTGCCATTCTAACCACAGCCAAAGAGCCCACGCTGCGCGCGTTAGTCGACTAACAGTCGACTCTACCCGATCGACGTTACTCGGATGGTGCCGGTACCCGCACCATCTTCGTCATCAAGTGTTCCACCACGCCCGCCGGGTCCGCCGTGCGGCCCACATGCGTGCTCGACATCTGCACAACCGAACTGCGCTTGGCGGTAAGGAAATGGAAGCGCGCACGCGCGGGCAGCTGTGCGATCGGCCCGGCGCTGGCGTCGCCGCGACAGATCGCCACGATCGCATCCAGCCACGGCTGCAGCGCCTCCTGGTCCAGCGCCGGCGCGAAGGCGCGCAGGCGCGCAGGATCGATCTCGATGGCCGCCTCCAGATGACGCGCACCAGGACAGGAGACGATCACCCCGACGTTGATGAACTCCTCGCGTTCCACCCGCGGTACCACGCGGATGACCGCATAGTCATACGTGTGCAGCGTGGGCACGGATGGCCTCCTGCACGAACACCGCACGCACCTTCAGGCGGTGCTTGAGGTAGTTGATATAGCCCTGCCGGTAGGCCTGCGGGCTGTCGAACGCCGGTTCGTCCACCAGCCAGCTGTCCGGCACCAGGCCGACGATGCGCTCGATCTCGGCATCGGTCAGGCGCGCGGCCAGTTCGGCATCCACCTCGGCGATGCGGCTGGCGAACGACAGCAGCACGTGGTCGCGGATCAGCACGAACGGCTTTTCGCAGGCATCGCCGGCGTTGGCCCAGTCGTGATGGAAGTACATGGCCGCACCGTGATCGATCAGGTACAGCTTTCGATGCCACACCATCAGGTTGGGATTGCGCGTGGTGCGATCGACGTTGCTGGTGAACGCATCGAACCAGACGATGCGCGAGGCGAGGTCTGGATCCACCGGCATTGCCGCCGGATCGTAATTGATCGCGCCGGGCAAATAGTCCAGGCCCAGATTCAGGCCCTCGCTGGCGCGGATCAGCTCCTGGATCTCCGGGTCGGGCTCAGTGCGGGCGAACTCGCGGTCCAGCTCGACGAACAGGATTTCCGGAATCGGCAGGCCCAGCGTGCGTGCCATCTCGCCGGCGATCAGCTCGGCGATCAACGCTTTCGGGCCCTGGCCGGCGCCACGAAACTTCAGCACGGCCATGCCGTCGTCGTCGGTCTCGACCACGGCCGGCAGGGAGCCACCTTCCCGCAAGGGCGTGATGTAGCGGAGGGCATGTACGGTGCGCATGCGTGCATTCTAGCGTGGGTGCAGGTGCAACCCTCTGATCGGCGGGGACCGATTTCGGCCTTCACCTGTCCCTTCTGCCTGCGATGGCAGCATCGTGCTCCAGGAACCCTTGGGTTCATGGGCGTACTGGCACTCTCGATGCAGAGGCTCCAGGCTGGGTACCTGCTCGGCTGCCAGCGACGCGCACTGCGAAGCGGAAACCTCATCCACGATGTCCTGCAGGCTACGGAGGTGCACCGATGAGCGACGAATTCACTCCCATTCTGCCGGCCTTGGACGATGCCAAGGCGGAAGAAATGATCGGCAAGGTCGTACTGGTCGGGGTCACCCGCTATGGTGGCGACGGCCAGGTGAAGGGGCTGGAGCAGTACGCCGGCACGGTGTTGCGCATCAGCGCCGACGAGGGCGTGGTGCTTGCCGACGAGAATGATGGCCACGAGCGCTACCTGCCGCCGATGCTGGACCAGTACCAGCCAGCCGAGCCTGGGGAGTACCGCATGCGCACCAGTGGCATGATCGTGGTCGACCCCGACTATCTGGCCACCTGGGACCTGCACGCGCAGCAGTGATGACAGACCACGCCTGGCAGAGGCCGGCCGCTCTTAGCGGCGGCAGCTGCCAGTGCGACACTTTGCCAAGTTATCCTGCTAATGATTTCGGCCCATTCAGGATAGTCATTACGCGGCTGGTCTTAAGGGTCTCGCTCCTCCACAGAGGAGTCCAATAGGTACTGCTCCCACTTCACATCTCGAACTGAGTATGAAGATGTAACGACCGTCATGGCTGACAGGAATCTAGCGAGACCCTCACCGGGATCATCAAATATTAGATAGTCATCGCCAAGAGTTCTTTCTGAAAAGATGCCTTCATTCCGAAGAAGCATACCCTTGGTTAGGTCTAGATAGATGTCCGGCTTCTTCGCATCAGGAAAACTGGTGAGAGCATTTGATATGTCGTGAAGACTCGATCCACCGTAGCCTACGACGCAGTGCAGGATTCGATGCATGGGCCAGTCCAGTACACCCAACTTCGTGCCCCCGAAGCTTGTCGGCTCCAAGCACTTGACGCTTGCGATGTTCTCTGAGATTCCAAGTAGAACGGACGTGGTTACACTTGTTTTCACTTCGATCGTCGCAACGACTCCCTCGTGAAAAATTAGGTCGTGGCCGCTGTTGAAGCGAAGCCTCGGCATGGACTTCAGCATCAGAACGATATCTTGCTGGCGTGACCGTCTTCCTTGCGAGTCAATGATGACGCCGCTCACAGCACTGGTCATTTCAGGGATGTGTGATTCGAGAAAGTCATGAATCAGTCTTTCGCGAACGGTTCCCGCAGTGGCAGAGTGCCCGATCACTTTGCTCATCTCGTATTGAGAGACTAGTGATTTGAGGGCGCTTCGGCAGTATTGAAGATAGGGGGGGGCTTTGGAGGTTCCCATGTCAAGCGCCGGATGGAGGGAGTTCATGATAGTTGAGCGCCAAGTGATGGCGTGGCGGCCTCCACTTTGCCCCATCCGGCCACTAGCCCTTCCGGCCCATTCACGACAACCCCTGCGGTGCTAGATTCGGGTCCATGCCCGATTCCGGGTACCCATTCACACTCCAGGGGATAAGGATGCTGATCCGTCGAATCTCTCTGGCGGCGGCCGTTGCCGTCGCCACCGCCGGCCTGCTGGCCGCTGGCCCGGCGCTTGCCGACTACGCCAAGCCACCGGAACACCTGCTCAAGGTGCTGAAGGCGCCGCCGCCGCCAGCGCCGAACGTGGCCCCGGGGGGGCAGCGCCTGCTGCTGACCACTGCGCAGACCTACCCTTCGATCAGCCGTGTCGCCCAGCCGTACCTGAAGCTGGCCGGCGTGCGCTTGGAGCCGAAGAACCGCAGCCGCCATGACACCCCCGGTGGCTACGGCATTCCGGCCTGCGTGGCCGACTTCACCCTGGTCGATATCGGCAGCGGCAAGGAGACCAAGGTCAACCTGCCGCAGGGCTGCGCCACCGGCGCGCTGTGGTCGGCCGATGGCAGCCACTTCGCCTTCCAGAATGCGGTCGATACCAGCGTGCAGCTGTGGGTGGGCGATGCGGCCACCGGCCAGGTGAAGCAGGTGCCGAACGTGCAGCTGAACCCGATCTTCGGCTACACCGTGCAGTGGCTGGGCGGCAGCCAGAATCTGCTGGTGAAGCTGGTGCCGGCCAATCAGGGCCCGGCGCCGTCCAATGGCGGCGTGCCGACCGGTCCGGACGCGCAGGAGTCGCTGGGCAGCAGCGGCGAAAGCAGCACCTACGAAGCCCGCGACACGCTGACCAGCGTCCATGACGAGAAGCTGTTCGCCTATTACGGTACTTCGCAGCTGGCCGTGGTCGATACCGTCGCCAACCGCGTGCGCCCGGTCGGGCAACCGGCGCTGTTCAATGAAGTCAGCGCCGCGCCCGATGGCGTGCACGTGCTGACCGAATCGATCAAGGCACCGTATTCGCATGCGGTGACCTACCAGCGCTTCGCCAACGACGTGGCCGTGCTGGACATCGCCAGCGGCAAGTCCACGCCGATCGCCAGCCTGCCGCTGGCCGACCGCGTGCCGGTGCACGGCGTACCGGAAGGCCCGCGCGGTTTCGACTGGCGTGCCACCGATCCGGCCACCCTGGTCTATGCCGAAGCGCTGGACAAGGGCGACTGGAAGGTCAACGTGCCGCATCGCGATCGCGTGCTGATGCTGAAGGCGCCGTTCAACGGCAAGCCGACCGAAATCACCCGCACTACGCAGCGCTTTGAAGGTTTTGCGTGGTCCGCCGATCCGTCCGTGGCGTTCCAGTTCGAGAACGACGAGAACCGCCACTGGATGCAGACCCGCATCGTCGATGTGGACCAGCCGAAGAAGGAAGGCCGCCTGCTGTGGGACATGTCCAGCGATGAGCTGTACGGCAACCCCGGCAACCTGGTCTTCACCCGCCTGTCGAATGGCGCGCAGGTCGTGCGCCGTGAGGGCAACCATGTGTTCCTCAGCGGCCGTGGCGCGTCGCCGCAGGGCGACCGTCCGTTCCTGGACCGCCTGGACCTGGGCACGCTGAAGAGCGAGCGCCTGTTCCGCAGCAGTGCCGATGCCTACGAACAGTTCCTCGGTTTCAGCAACACGCCGGGGCGCTACCTGACCTGGCACCAGTCGGTGATCGATCCGCCGAATGCCTTCATCCGCCAGCAGGGTGAGGCGGTGGCCGACGCGAAGGCCGGCGAGGCGCAGTTCGCGTCCACCACGACCGCGCTGACCAGGCTGGTCGACCCGACCCCGGAAGTGCGCCAGATCAAGAAGCAGCTGGTGACCTACAAGCGCGCCGACGGCGTGGACCTGTCGTTCACCCTGTACACGCCGCCGGGCTACAAGGAGGGCCAGCGCGTGCCGGCGATCCTGTATGCGTACCCGGCCGACTTCGCCAACGCCGCGCAGGCCGGCCAGGTGTCCGGTTCGCAGCAGACCTTCACCCGCCTGCAGCCGTACCGCCTGATGCTGCTGGCCGGCTACGCGATCATCGACAACGCTTCGTTCCCGATCGTGGGTGACCCGAAGAACGCCTACGACACCTACCTGGAGCAGCTGGAAGCCGACGCCAAGGCGGCGGTGGACAAGGCCGTGGACATGGGCGTGGTCGATCGCAACCGCATCGGCGTGACCGGTCACAGCCATGGCGGCCTGATGACCGCCAACCTGATTGCGCACACCAAGCTGTTCAAGGCCGGTGTGGCGACCAGCGGTTCGTACAACAAGACCTTCACCCCGTTCGGCTTCCAGAACGAACGCCGCTCGGTCTGGCAGGCGCAGGACGTGTACCTGAAGGCCTCGCCGTTCTTCTATGCCGACAAGATCAAGCTGCCGCTGCTGCTGGTCCACGGCGAGGACGACGCCAACCCGGGCACCGAGCCGTTCCAGTCGCGCAAGCTCTACCAGGCGATCCGCGGCAACGGCGGCACCACCCGCCTGGTGATGCTGCCGAACGAACCGCACTGGTACACCGCATTGGAATCGAACGAGCAGCTGGTGGCGGAAATGCTGAACTGGTTCGACACCTACGTGAAGAATGCCAAGTAAGGGAACAGAAAGGCCACCTCCGGGTGGCCTTTCTGTCTCGGGATGTGAGTGGGCAGACGGCCTGGATCCGGATGCGCAATCGGGAATCGGGAAGCCACCTGCCATGCGGCATGCGGGGCCACCCGGGCTGCTAAGCTGGGAATGGAAACGGACCAGGAGACATCGATGCATCGCAATGGAATGCGCGCCATCACTTTTGTCATCGCGACGCTGTTGGCCGGGATGACACACGGAGTCGAAGCGCAGGCTCTGCGGGCAGATGACCGCAGCTACTTTGGCAGCGCCTCCCTTGAACGTGAGGCATGGCAGAACCTCGAGCGCAGCACCGATGCCCTCAAGGCCCTTCAGGCGCCGCCAGACGTGCGGTTCCAGCAGGCCGAGCAGCTGTATGGCGAGTGCCTCCGGCACCATGGCTACCTGCATCTTCAGGCAGCGCGCAATGCTGATGATGCCCGGCTGGCCAACACCCAGGGCGAAGTGGCCGGCACATGTGGACGCATCGCGGCGATTGCCAAGCAGGCATTACGTGATGCGCCCGCGCAGGCTGCCTGGATCGAGCCGCATGCCGACCTGCGTGAACGGGCGTTGCGGGAGGGGGTGCAGCCGGCCAATGCAGCGCTGGTGGATGCGGTCGACACGTTGGCCGACCCGGCGCTGGACAGCTTCGGGCGACTGCACCGGCAGCTGCTGCAATCGGCGCCCTTTGCGCGCTTCGAACATGAAGGCGGCACGTTTGACAGCCGCACCGATGCGCGAGCCCTTTCCCGCCTGCCGGACCGTTCACTGCGCGAAGCGGCATGGCGTGCTTACTGGCAGGGAATGGCGTCGCGGCGCAGCGAAATGGCAACGGTGCTGCTGGGCCTGGTCCGCCTCAACGAGCAAGCGTCGGAACTGCAGGGCGATGGAACTGCGCCTGACCGCAGCTACCGGCACATGGGCCTGGATCAGGCCGCCGTCGACGCGACACTGGCGGCGGTAGCGCGCCACGCGCCGCTGCGACGCAACTACCAACAGATGCAGTTGACCCATCTTGAGCGCATGGGCCAAGCCTCCCCAAGGATCTGGGACATGGGCCTGCCTGATGCGGGCTATATCCCTCCGCCGCTTGACCTGGCGCAATTGCGTGATGCGGCAGCGGCATCGATGCAGGTGCTGGGGCCGGACTACGTGACAGGGCTGCGCGGGCTGCTCGATCCTGCGGGCGGACACATGGATCTGGGTGGATCGGCAGGGCGGCGCGCGATGGATGCGTTTTCGATCAGCGCCCCTGGCGCGCCTTCGCTGCTGTTCGTTGGTCATCGACAGGGCGATCTGGAGGGGGATGTCCAGATCGCTCACGAAGCCGGCCATGCCATGCATGGGCAGTGGATGCAGCGCGGTGGCGCATCCTCGTTCCAGCGCAACGGCAACAAGTGGTTGACCGAGGCCTTCGCCATCTACAACGAACTGAAGTTCCGCGATCAGCTCTATCGGCAGGCCAGCGATCCACGTGCCAAAGCGTATTACCTGAAGTCGTTGCTCGATGACATCATCCTGCAGCTGTTCGTATCGTCTGAAGAGGCCGATCTGGAACAGTCCATCTATCAGCAAGTGGCCGCCGATGAGGTTGGCAACGCAGACGCGCTTGATGCGATGACGGTGAAGGTACTGGGCCGGTATGGGGGCGCATCGGAGCAGTATCCCGAGCTGCGCAGCACCTGGGTATCCAAGCGGCTGATGTATGAGGATCCGCTTTACCTGGCCAATTACCTGTATGCCGGATTGATTGCGGTGCAGCTCTTCGCACAGGACCAGCAGGATCCGGAGGGATTCAGGGAGCGCTACCTGGCCGTCCTGGGCGAAGGGTTTGATCGCCCGCCGCAGCAGCAGGTCGAGCAGTTGCTGAATGCGAAGCCCGACTGGCCACGCCTGGTCGAGCAGGATCTGGGCATCTTCCAGCAGTACCTGGCGCAGCTGCAGGTACTGCACGCGGAAATCGAGCGCCAGCGCGGTCGCTGAACAGGCGACAGCCTGCTGCTGACCGGCACCCGGGTGATATACGCGGTACGCAGCGAGCCGGACGCGCTTTCCGCGGTCCTCGACTCGGCCAGCAATGCGCCGGCCGCGCGCGAAGCGAACCGGATGCGGCCCCGGGGTGACCTCGTGTCATTGGCCGTTGCGATTGCGTAACCGTATGTGATGCGGGTGCAATGGCGTGCGGAAGCTGCGATACGCTGCAGGCCTGTTGCTGTCTGCCAGGGGTTTCACGAATGAAGTCCAAACGTATCGCCGCAGTGTTGGCGCTGGTGATGACGCCGATCCTGCATGCGCAATCACTCCCCTCCGAACTGGCGCAGCTGGGCATTCTTGCCGGCATGCCTTATGCCAAGGCCAAGCGCCTGATGGATGCGGCAGGGTGGCAGGCGAGTCCGGTCCAGGGCGCGCCTGAGTCACTCGAGGGCTTTCCGGAAGTTGGATGCCAGAAGGGCGCCAAGCAATGCGCAACAACCTTCGAAAAGGGCGGGCAGCAGGTCGCGATGCGGCTGGGCACTACCCTGGCAGGGCAGCCGTTCGTACAGGGCGCTGATTGAGCGCCTGCTGCGCTCACGCCAGCGGCAGACGGTCCTGCGCGTGCGACAGGCGGTCGTGCAGCGCACGCACGTGCTCGGCCTTGGCATGGATGCGCGCGGTATCACCGAAACTGCGCAGGTAGGTGCACGCGGCAAAGCCAGCGCTCTTCTTTTCGTATTCGGCAATCCAGGCCAGACGGTCCGGGTTGTTGGCCTGTTCGGCTGACCACGCGGCCACCGGTGGGCGGATGCGGTATTTCAGGCCGACGCGCCAGGGCTTCGGTGTCAGTCGCGCACGGAAGCAATGCTGCAGCCGGCACATGCGCGCGTACAGGGCGTCGGTACCCAGCGCCTTGAAGAAGGCCTGCAGTTGCTCGTCCTCGGGCGAGAAGGTGGCATGCATGACCAGCACGCGTAGTCCGGCTGGCGTGCGGTAGGCGCGCAGATGCCAGTCCCGATGCTGTTCGCTGAAGGCCGCGACCCGCTGCAGCGCCACACCTTCGGCGCCACCGGCGGCGGCCAGCCGCCGCCTGCGCTGCATCAGCATCGCGGCATTCACCAGCACTACGGCCGCCACGCCCAATACCAGTCCCACCAGCCAGTGCCACAGCAGGGTGCCGACGATGGCGCCAGCAAACAGCAGCGCTGCGGCGATGACAGCGGGCATCACGCAACCCGCCGGTGGCTGCGCATGGTCGATATCGGCGAACAGCACGTCAGGGGTATTGAGGCAGAGCGCACCGTAGCTGTTGCGGGTGATGATGACGTCGCCGTCGCGCTGCACGATCTGCTCGCGGATCGGAACGCCCTCCACGCCGTAGTTGCTGCGCACTTCGCGACGCGGCAGCACCTGCCCGGCAAGGATGGCGTTGAGTGCCTCATTGGCACGGCGTTCGGCGTGGACCTGGGCTTCGGCAGGCCCTTCGTCGGACCAGCCAAAGCGGCGCACGACCACCGGCCGGCCACGGAAACGGGCCTGCAGGCGGGCTTCGGCCCAGTACGCGGGAACGATCATCATCGTGCGGTGCTCCATCTTCCATGGCAGGTGCCACAATGAGTCTGGCACAGCCCCAAAGGGCCTGCATGTGCCCGCTGCGGCGAACCCGGCGCAGTGATAGATTGCGCGCTTCGCATGCACTCCACCAAGGACGGAGCGATGTCCGGTTTCCTGCGCTGCCTGCTTGCCCTGGCCGGTGCCGGGGCGTTCGGCGTGGCGTCGGCGGCTGCGCCGCCGGGCCCGCAGATACTCACCCACGATGCCAGCCGCTTCTACGCGCTTTACGATGCTACGGGAGGCAAGCCCAGCGTCGCCCAGCTGGCCGGCTACCTCGCCGAAGGCAGTACGGGCCTGGGTGAACTGGCGAAGGCGCGCCGGGTCACCCCCGAGCGCATTGCCGAGTCCATCGCCAACCAGCCGGAACTGTAAGCGCAGGGACGAAGCTGCCTGGCCGAACTGCCGGCGGTGAAAAAACGCCTGACGCAGGTGTTTTCCAACCTGCAGGCCGTCTACCCGCAGGCCGCGTTTTCGCCGGTGACCATCGCGGTGGGCCGTGGCCGTCCGGTCGGGCTGACCTCGAAAAGCGGGGTGATCATCGGCCTGGAAGCGCTGTGCGCACCCGATTTCATGAATCCCAATGTGCAGGACCGCTTCGTCCACGTGATCGCGCACGAGTACGTGCATATCCAGCAGACCGGCCTGACCGACTTCGAGCCGGGCGATCCGCATGCCACGGTGCTGCGCGTGTCGTTGGGCGAAGGCATCGCCGAGTTCATCGCCGAACTGATTTCCGGCAACGTCGGCAACGGGCGCCACGCGGCCTGGACCCGTGGCCGGGAAGTGCATATCGAAAGCGCCTTCGCGCTGGATCTGGACAGCACCGATCTGTCGCAGTGGCTGTACAACTACAAGCCGGGCTCGCAGGAGCCCTATGACCTGGGCTACTGGGTGGGCTACCGCATCGCCAAAGCCTACTACCTGCAGGCCAAGGACAAGCGTGACGCGGTGCGCGCGCTGATCCAGCAGGACAACCCCAAGGCGATCCTGGCTGCCAGTGGCTGGACGCCCGGCATGTGGATGCCGGCCAAGGTGACCGGCGTGGCAGCGCGCGCGGCAGCACGCTGATTGCAGGCCGGGGCGCTAGACTGCCACCGTGAACCGGGAGAGTCTCCATGCGTATTCCTGTAGTGCTTGCCGGAACGTTGGCCATCGCCTTCAGCATTGGCTTGACCGTTCCGACCGCGGCTGCTGAAACGGGCGCGGTCAATCCGATGCTGCTCAAGCCCGTAGAGCAGCTGCGCCCTGATGAGATTCGTTTCATGCAGCAGCGCCTGGCGGATTGGCCGCAGCTGCAGCACTATCGTGATGCCAACGCGCGACTGCCCGCGGCGGCGCCGGGCCAGCCACGCGTGGTCTTCTTCGGCGACTCCATCACCGAAGGCTGGGGCAGGGAAGGCAGCGCGGCTTTCTTCCCCGGCAAGGGCTGGCTCAACCGCGGCATCAGCGGCCAGACCACGGCGCAGATGCTGGTGCGCTTCCCGCAGGACGTGCTGGCACTGAAGCCGCAGGTGGTGGTGATCCTGGCCGGCACCAACGACATTGCCGGCAACACCGGCCCGTCCACGCAGGCGATGATCGAAGACAACCTGCACGCGATGGTGGACCTGGCCCGCGCACATGGCATCGCCGTGGTGCTGGCATCGGTGCTGCCGGTGAGCGAGTACCCGTGGATGCCGGGCATCACGCCTGCGCCGAAGGTGCGCGCATTGAATACGGCGTTGAAGCGCTATGCCGAGGCGAAGCAGCTGGTCTATCTGGACTACTACACGCCGATGGCCAATGCGGCTGGTGGCCTCGATCCGCAGCTGGCCGAGGACGGCGTGCATCCCACCGCGAAGGGCTATGCGGTGATGGCGCCGTTGGCCGAAGCAGCGGTCAAACACGCGCTGGAGCATGGAAACTGATCACCAGCGGATCGGCTATGCCGACCTGGTGCGACATCCACTGCAGCGCGGGCCGCCAGCGTCGCGGGGGAAATCTCCCCATGCAGATAGCCGCCCATCTGAAGCTCAGGCATCGTCCAGCTTCAACGCGGCATCGGCCGCCAGCAACGCCTCGGCGGCTGCACTGAGCGACGGCGACGGTGGTGCGACCACGCCGATCGCTTCCATCATCTTCGGCATGCCCAGGAACTGGCGCGCGCGACGGTCGTAGATGCCGGTGACCAGCAGCGCACGGGTGGCGATCTTCTGCTCGGGCCCGATCAGCACGCGCTGCTCCATGATGCCGCGCGAGCCGACCCAGCCCACCAGGCGCGTTTCCAGGGTGAAGCGCTGGAACGGCTTGAGTTCGCGGCGGAACTGGATGGTGCCGGCACCGACGATCGGCGCCCACTTCTCGCGCAGCGCCACCCGGCCCAGGCCCATGCGCAGGATCAGGTCCAGCCGGCCCAGATCGAAGATGTTCCAGTAGCGGCCGTTGGTCATGTGCAGGTTGCTGTCCAGGTCGTTGGGCAGCACACGGAACTGCAGGCGCGAGACCCCGAACGGGGCCTCCAGCTTCGGCCGGAACAGGCTGCAAAGCAGCAGATGGAGCAGGCGGAACCAGAGATTCATGGCTATGACGACTGTTATAGAACGGCCGGTACGCTAATCTATGACGACTGTCTTAGCAAGGCGATCGCCGTGAGCCCACGACCCTCTGATGCCCCGCAACGGGTGATTGATGCCGCAGCACAGATGCTGGCGCGGGTAGGCCTCAATGCCACCAGCATTCGTGAGGTGACCAAGCTGGCCGAGGCGCCGCTGGGCTCCACCTACCACCATTTTCCCGGCGGCAAGCAGGAGCTGCTGGCGCGTGCCACCCACATGGCTGGCGACAAGGTGGAAGCGCTGCTGGTGGAGCTGCTGAAGGGCGGGGCGGTGCAGGGCCTGCAGCAGTTACTGGCAATGTGGCGCGAGCGCCTGCTGCGCTCCGGGTTCCGGGCGGGCTGCCCGGTACTGGCCGCTGCCGTGGAGGAGCCGGTGGAGGCAGTGCCGAGCCAGCCCCGTGCAGCAGCTGCTGAAGTGTTCGCACGTTGGCAGGGCCATCTGGCCGCAGCGTTCATCGCCGACGGCCACGATCCGGTCGCCGCGGGTGGGCTGGCCAATCTGGTGATTGCCAGTGTGGAAGGTGCGGTGGCGATGTGCCGCGCACTGCAGGACATCGCCCCGTTCGACCAGGTGGCCGCGCAGTTGCTGAAGGCCGCCGCGCCTCCTTGATACGGCTGAACGGTCGCGGGAGACTTGGCGCAGGCCCTGACTGGACACCGCCGTGGACGAATCGCACTGCCGCCATCTGATCGAGCACTACCTGCAGGCCTACAACCGCTTCGACATCGACGCCATGCTGGCGGTGCTGGCGCATAACGTGCGTTTCGAGAACCACAGCGGTGGGCAGCTGACGATGGTCACCGAAGGCATCGATGCCTTCGGCGAACTGGCACGGCAATCGGCGCCGTTGTTCCGCGAGCGCGAGCAGCGGTTGCTGGAGCTGATCTTCAAGGATGGCGTGGTGCTGGCCAGCATCGGCTGGCGTGGCGTGTTCGCGCAGGACATTCCCGATGGTCCCGGCGCGGGTACGGAACTGGCACTGCAGGGACACAGCGAGTTCGCTTTTGAGGACGGTCGCATCGTGCGGATCGTCGACCGCAGTTGATGATCAATGGCCTGGGCCCGTCGCCTGGACAGAGGCCCCGGCCGCGGTAGAATCCGCGCAACACCCCCCGCGCGTGCCCGGCAAGGATGTCCGCATGCTGTATCAGGTTCTTGAGCTTCCACGCTCCACGATCCGCGGCACCCGGTGGCGCCGATGAAACGCACCCGTTTCTTTGCGCGGAACCCGCTGAAGTTGCCGGTGAACCCCGCCGGTGAGCTTGTGCGCGCACGGCAACACCTGCGGGAACGCGGCTGGCCACGCCTGCAGATGACGCTGATCGTGGCCCTGACCGGTGCGGCCGGTTTCCTTGCCTCGCACCTGCTGCGTCTGGCCGGTATCGACGCGATGCTGCTTCGCTACCCGATGGCCGTATTGCTGGCCTATGGCGTGTTCCTGCTGCTGATGTGGATCTGGATCCGCTGGCGCTGGGACAACGTGCTGGATGGCCTGTCGCCGGATGTGGGCAGTGGCAGCCCTTCGCCTCGCGGAAGTGCCGTGGAATCACCGTGGGGCGGCGTCGGTGGCCGTTCTGGAGGTGGCGGCGCGTCAGCTTCGTGGAATGAGTCGGCGCAGGCCGGCGGCGGCGATGCCGGTGAGCTGCCGTTGACCGGCCTGGCCGAAGACGAAGCAGGCCTGCCGTTGCTGGCGATCCTCGGCATCGTCGCGCTTGTGGCGTCCGTCCTGCTGGCGAGCGTGTGGGTGGTGTGGTCGGCACCGGTGCTGATGGCCGAATTGCTGGTGGACGCGGCCATCGCCAGTGGCCTGTACCGGCGCATGCAGGGCATGCACGAGCAGGGGTGGTGGCGGGTATGCGTGACGCACACGATCTGGCCGCTGCTCGGCCTGCTGCTGTTCTTCGTGGTGCTGGGCGGGCTCGCGCAGGAACTCGCGCCAGATGCGACCCATCTGCTGCAGGTCATTCAAGCGCTGTAGCGTCACGTCCCCGGCCGATATCCCAACCTGCTTCATTTCTTCCAGGAACTTCATGCGACAGCGCATTGCACGGAAACGCGTCCTGGCCACAACGGTCGTTCTATCGATGGTTGCAGTCGTAGCGCTGATCGTCAGCATGCGCTCGCAATGGGGGCAGGCAGTCGGCCCGCCTCCGATCAATCTGGGAACGGCACGGATGCAGGCCGAAGTGATGGCAGAGCTCATCGACCTGCGACCGACACCACCAGGGAAGCCGCCGGAACCACCGATTCCAATCAAGGGAATCTTCTCCCCGATGCTGACCGGTAACAGTGGATCCGCGACCGCGGCAGTGCCGCTGGAAGATGTCGCGCCAGCACACTTCGAGCCGCGCGGCTGGGAGCCCGACATGCCATTTGTCGTGATGGAATGGACTGCGCCTACCTGTGGCGAAGGAGACCCCGCCCCTGTCTGCCAGGTTCGTCACAGCGTCGTGGAATGGCGTGATGATGACAGTGCGGCGTCCTTTCAGCTGCAGCAGCATCTGGAGTCGATGCTGCAGGTTGCGAACCGCCGGGCTGTACGCGTACCCGACCTTGCGTTTGAGCTTGCGCATGTGCGAGCGCAACGGATGACGTGGGACGAGCTTCAGCAACGGCGTGCGCGTGGCATCGAGGGATGCACGGGTGGCCCGGGCAATCCCGATCTGGGCGTTGTCTATCTGCAGCGTCCTGTGTTCAGCCAGGAGGGGAACTGGGCAATGGCATCGGTCGCCTCGGATCTGTGCAGTGGAGGAACGGCGATGCGCGTCCTCTACCTTCTGCACCGCAGGAAGAGCGGATGGGAGCGTATTCGAGTGGAGCCTGTCCGCCATATGAGCGTTGGACACGGCCTGTGGCCCGCGTTGGCGGAGTCGTGATGACAGATACCTCGTTCAAGCCAGACCGTGACTGCCAACAACGGATCACCTGGCGACGCATTGCATCGCTGGCGGCGGCGCTGTCGGCTTTGGCTCTCATGGCCGGGATCTGCAGCCTGCGCCCGAGGTGGCAGCAGGAGATCGGTCGGCTACCGATCAACCTGGGAACAGCGCAGATGCAGGCGGAGGCGATGGCGCTGGCGCTGGCGATCCGGCAGAGCCCCCCATTCCCCCCTCCACCCCCGCCAGTGCCGCAGCCAACGCCAGTTCTGCCATCGTCGCTGAGCGAGGTGCCCAGCGCAACGCAGACACCGTCCACGCGCGTTGATCAATGGCGCCCGCAGGAACAGCCGCAGTTGACCGACCCGGTGGGGGAGGACATCTACGTGATGGAGCAGACCTTGCCCTATTGCTGGCCTGGCAGCAGTGCCTCCATCTGCCAGGAGGTGGACGATCTGGTCCTGCCGCTGGACGATTGGTGGCCGCCGGACATCCATGCGCTGCGGTTGCAGCTGCAGGCGGACCTGGTTCCCGCCAATCGCCGGTCCACGCCAGTGCCTGCGGCCGCATTGGCCGATGCGCAGCGGATGGACGGCGCCGGGCTTCGAGCGCTGCGGGAGCAGGGGTGCGGGGCAACGGTGCATGGGCCGACTCGGACATACGACCACGTCGCCTATCTGACCCGGCCTGTTTTCAGCGTCGAAGGGCAGTGGGCTATGATTGCGGTCGCCCGGGATTCGTGTTCCGACGATTTCGTCTACCGGGAGCTTGTCGTGCTGCATCGGGAACAAGGACGCTGGATGGCCGAACCCCCGGAACGGGGTCTGGGCGGCGTATGGGACGGCCGCATACTGCGGCCCTGGACGTACAACCACTGACGAGGAAGAGCGCATGGATGTCGCTGTACGCAGGAACAGGACGTTGTTTCGTTGGATCATGGTGACGCTGCTGGCAGTACTGATGCCGTTTGCAGCACTGGCGCAGCCCGCAGCCGGGCAGGCCGATGGCGCCGAAGCCGCCACTGCCGCGGAAGAGGCCCAATGCCGCGCCTGCAGCTATGAGCGTATCGGGCCCAAGGTCGATATCGGACTGGTTGCACTGGTATCGCTGCTGGTGGTGGGTCTGCTGATCGCAGCGTCGCGGGAATGGGGCACCACGTCGCAGCGCTGGACCTGCCGCACGCTGGCTCTGCTGCTGGTGGGCATCGGCCTGGCGTTGCTGTGGTGGGCTGGCAGCGTCGTCTACCTGGGCTACAACCCGTGGCAGGACATGGCCCCCCCCGGCGATGGTTCGCTTACCTCGACACTGCTCAACACCTCACCGAAGTGGCTGGCGGCGCTGGTGTTGATTGGTTTCGCGCCTTCCATCTGGAAGCGCAGCGAACGCCTGCCGGCCTGGCGCATCGGCTGACCCTGGAACGACGGCGCCGGGTCAGACCCGGCGCCGCCTGCGGCCATCAGTCAAAGCGCCAGCGCACGCCCGCATAGACGCCACGGCCTTCGCCTGGCGTCGAGCGCGCGACATCCTTGCCGGCGTCGTCGTAGCCCGGCGTGACCGTGGCGGCGTAGTGGCGGTTGCCGATGTTGCGCATCTCCGCCCAGGCCTGCCAGCGACCACCGGGTGCCTCGTAGCCGATGCGGCTGCCGAAGATCACGTGGCTATCGGCCCAGTAGCTGTTGGCGTAGTCCACCGCGATGCGCGAGGCGTATTCGGTGTTCAGCGCGGCGTACAGGCCGGAGGCATGATCGAAGCGCAGCTCGGCCCGGTAGCTGTGGCGCGGCAGGCCCGGCAGGCGGTTGCTGCCGAAGCGCGCATCGTGGCGGTAACCGAAATCACTGAAGGTGTACGCCTGGCGCAACGACAGGCGCCCCGGCGCGGCCTGCCACAGTGTGCTGTCCAATCCGGCTTCGATGCCACGGTGCACGGTGGGGCTGGCGTTGTTCTCTGCGATGAACAGGTTCGGTACCGGCTGCAGCTCCACGCTCAACAATTCATGGTTCACGTGGGCGTAGTAGCCGGTCAGTTCCCAGCGACCCAGCGCCGCGTCACCGCGCGCGCCCAGTTCCAGCGTGGTGGCGGTCTGGTTCTGCATCGGCACCGGCGCGCGCTGGCGGCCTGTAGACGGGCCAGTGCCGGGCCCGAAGTACTGGTTCGAGCCCCAGATCATCGACCACGGGTGCGGCGCCTCCACCGAACGGCTGAGGTTGCCGAACCACTGCGTCTGCGCGCTGTGCTGCCAGGTGAAGCCCAGTCGCGGCGCGTAGTCCCAGTCGTGGTCGCGCAGGCGGCCGCCGCTGCTCGGCCAGGTCACCTGCACGTCGCGGCGGGTGCTGATCAGTGCCAGCCCGGTCTGCATGCGCAGGCGGTCGTTGAAGGTGAGGGTATTGCCGACGTGCAGCGTGCTGTCGGTGCCGTGGTGGCGGAAGTCACGCGTGCGCGTACCGGCGGCATAGCCGTTGCTGGCAAAGCGCAGCGACTCGCGCACATCGGCGTCCAGATCGTGGGTGACGCGCAGACCGATCGTGGTTTGGCTGTCCAGGCCGAACAGCCGGTGGCGGTGGTGGTAGTCCAGCGTGGCGTTGAGGTTGGCGTAGTCCAGCTGCTGGCGGTACAGGCTCTCGTTCAAGTCCATCGGATACGTGTGGTAGACCAGCCCGGCCTGCAGCGAGGAGTCCTCATCGATCTGCAGCGTGGTGACATTGCCCACCCAGGTGCTGCCCGGTTGCGGGCGGCGCGCATCAATGGCCAGGTTGGACGCATTCGCGGCGTGCGGATCGTTGCGGATCTGATCGCGGGTCAGGCGGCCGGGCGTTTCATGATTGGTTTCGCGGTAGCGCACGAAGAAGCGCGTCTGCAGATCGGGGGTGATCTGCCAGCCGATGTTGGCCATCGCGCCCTTGCCGTCGCCGCGCGCATGGCGCTGATAACCATCGAACTCGGTATCGGTATAGGCCAGGAAGTAATCGAGATCTCCGTTGACACCGCCCCAGCTGATGCCGCGTTTCTGATAGCCACGGCTGCCCGCTTCGTAGTGCAGCTGCACGCCGGCCGAATCACGGCCGCTGCGGCTTACATAGTCGATGGCACCGCCCAGCGCCAGCGCGCCGCGCTCGAAACCGTTCGCCCCGCGAAGTACTTCTACACGCGACAGCCACAACGGTTCCAGCAGTTCGTAGGGTGTGCCGCCCGGGCCGGTCAGCGGCAGGCCGTCGATCGATACCGCGATGCCGGAGGCATGTGCGCCCGGGCCACGGTTGATGCCGGAGCCGCGGATGGACACCTTGGTGCCTTCGTTGCCCGGTGACTGTGCGCTGATGCCCGGCTGGTAGGCCAGCACATCGGCAGTGCTGGCCAGGCGGCTGTCCGCCTTGGCCACGTCGATCACGTTGCTGGCGCCCGGCACGCGCTTCAGCGCCTCTCGCGCCTGCGCGCTGGCATCGGCGGCAGTGACCTGCACGGCATCGAGGGTGGTGGCCTGTGGCGCGGCCTGGGCGGTAGTGGCGAGGCCGAGGGTTACGGCCAGGAACAACAGCGACGGGGTGGGGCGGTACGGCGAGAGCGGCATGCGGGAATGCTGTAAACCACGAAATTGGCGCGCAAGTTAACAGGTCGATGGCCCCACGTCACCCTCCACCTGGGTATGGCCGCTCGCAGTGTCCCTGTAGAGCCGAGCCCACGCTCGGCTATCGCGCGCAGCGCGGGTTTTCTCCAATCGCAACGAAAAGCAGCCGAGCATGGGCTCGGCTCTACAGGATTTACGGCGAAGGCTTCGCCAGCGCCTTCGACTTCGCATACAGCCGATCAGCGGTTTCTTTCTCCCCCAGCGCGGCATGGCACTCGGCCAGGCTGTCCCAAGCGTTGGCGGACTGCGGATACAGCTCGCTGTTGAGGGCGAACACCTTCAACGCCTTGCGTGCCCCGAGGCTCTCGCGGATAGCGTAACCATCGGCATTGATCGCACGCTCCAGTTCGCTCGTGGGAACCCCATTGCTGTCGCGCAGCCAGCTACGCATCGCCTGTGTCGCATCGGTGCTTTCATCCAGCGCATAGCCGATCAGCCGCTCGGAAAGCACTGCATGCGGAAACTCCTGCGGCGCAGCCACCGCCATCGTGCTTTCCACCAGCGTGCTCGACCAGACATTGCGGGCGCTGCCGTTGCTCAGGTACACGAACACCCAGTAACCGCTGGCCAGCGAGCCCTTGTAGGCCAGCCGCGCCCGCACGCGGGTGCCGCCATCGTGGCCGACCTGGGTGTAGCCGTCGCTGCGGATGGTGTCCCAGCCGGTGGAGAAGAAACTGCTGCCGCCACCGGTCAGCTTCTGCGGCTGCCAGAGTCTTTCCAGCGTTGCCGTGCGCAGCAGCTCGCCGGTCGCCAGCGCCTGCAGGAAGCGGTTCATGTCACCCACGGTGGTCTGCAGGTCGGCATGGCCCCAGCCGTAGTTCGGCCAGGGATCTTCATTGGCAGGCTGCAGTTGCCGCTCCTTGCCGATGTACGGCACCGCCGCGCGCTGCGCCGGTACGCTGGCCACGCCCCACGAGGTGCTGGTCATCTTCAGCGGCTGCAGGATGCGTTCGCGCGCGATGGCCGGATAGGGCTTGCGGTAGTGCGCTTCCAGCAACGCCGTCAGCACCAGGTAGTTGGCCTGGGTGTACTGCACGCGGCTGCCGGTGGCGAACTGCATTGGTGCCGCGCCGGCCACCTTCAGTGCAGCGGCAAGATCAGGGGCTACACCGGGGTAGCCCTTGCTCACCCAGCGGTTCTCCACCCGGTCGTAGTACTCGCCGATACCTGAGCTGTGGTTGAGGAAATCGCGCACGTGGATCGCCTGCCATGCAGTGGGCAGGTCCTGCACATAGCGACTGGCCGGCGCATCCAGATCCACCTTGCCCTGATCGACCAACTGCATCACCAGCGTGCTGGTCAGCAGCTTGGCCATCGATTGCGCGGCAAAAATGGAATCGACGGTGGCCGGTGCGTGGGAGGCCGGGTCACGCTCGCCGCTGGCGCCCTGGTACAGCACCTGTCCGTTGTGGGCGACCAGCACCGCTTGCCCGGCGATGCCGTAGCGCTTGCGGTTGGTCTGCAGTTGGGCTTCGAGCTGTGAAGAGAGGCCGACGGGGAGCCCACGCGCAGAAGCGGGTGGAGCAGCGAACAGGGCGCAGAGCAATGCAGCAGCAAAGGTGCGGTACATCGCGGTGATCCATCAGCGGTGATGGCGCATGTTGCTCAGCGGCGGTCGACGGGTCAAGCGGAGGCGGGCGCCTATGTGAATGCGTGAATTTCCAATGGCCTGTCGTAAACAGCTCTTCGCGACGGATGAGGCACCAGATATAAGAACGCCTCAGTCCAAACCGACGAGATAGCCTTGCATGGGAGGGTTAATGGAGGGGGATGAGGATTTCGCGCTCTTCATCGAGAGCTTCGGAGAGGCAACTGAACACGATCCGGTGCCAGAGACCAGCTTCTCCAAGTGGACGGGCATCTTGCCCGAATCGCTCTTGAGCTATTGGCGTCGGGATGGATGGGCGAACTATGGCAACGGACGCCTGTGGACGGTGAATCCCGAGGACTACGACGGCCTGATGCGCGCGTGGTTGGCCGGTACTCCATTTACACAGATCGATACCTACCATGTGTTTGCCAGAAGCGGGTTTGGACGCCTCTACCTGTGCGGCGAAGCATCAGGTGCGGGCTTGAACATCGATCCAGTCAGCAGTGAAGTGTTTGCTCTTCAGAACTGTTTGAGGCCGAAGTCTCTTGCACGACAGGACGGTGGCATCAAGGCCTTCTTCGCCTGTGCGGAGCTCGACGATTTTGATCTGATGGATGGGGATGAAGAACTGCTCTTCGATAGGGCTGTGAACACTTGTGGGAACTTGCTGGCGGATGAGATGTTTGGCTTTGAGCCAGCGTTGGTTTGCGGCGGAGAATTCACCATTGAGAATGTGCGCAAGCTAAAGATTCAGCCGCACCTGCACATGCTCAGGGAGTTCGCCACACCTGCGTTTCCACGCTATGCGATTGATGTTAAACCGCTGGCCCGGAAGTGATCCGATCAAGTCGAATCATGTAGAGCCGAGCCCATGCTCGGCTGCCTTCCGGTCAGACGTCGTGACCCTGGAAGCACTGAGCCGAGCATGGCTCGGCTCTACAGGTGCCTTGCGGTAGTGCCGGCCAGTGGCCGGCACCCCTGCGATCAGCCGAGAATCCCCGGCAGATCCAGCCCCTTCTCCTTCGCGCAGTCGATTGCGATCTCATAGCCCGCATCGGCATGGCGCATCACGCCGGTCGCCGGGTCGTTCCACAACACGCGGCCAATCCGCTTGGCCGCCGCCTCGGTGCCGTCGCAGACGATCACCATGCCGGCGTGCTGCGAGAAGCCCATGCCCACGCCGCCACCGTGGTGCAGCGAGACCCAGGTCGCGCCGCTGGCGGTGTTGAGCAGGGCGTTCAGCAGCGGCCAGTCGGACACCGCATCGGAACCGTCGGCCATCGCTTCGGTTTCGCGGTTCGGCGAGGCGACGCTGCCACTGTCCAGGTGGTCGCGCCCGATCACCACCGGCGCCTTCAGTTCGCCGTTGGCGACCATCTCGTTGAACGCCAGGCCGAGTCGATCGCGATCACCCAGGCCGACCCAGCAGATGCGCGCCGGCAGGCCCTGGAACTTGATCTTCTCGGCGGCCATGTCCAGCCAGCGGTGCAGGTGCGGGTTGTCCGGAATCAGTTCCTTCACCTTGGCATCGGTCCTGGCGATGTCTTCCGGGTCGCCGCTCAGTGCCGCCCAGCGGAACGGGCCGATGCCACGGCAGAACAGCGGGCGGATGTAGGCCGGCACGAAACCCGGGAAATCGAAGGCATTGGCCACACCTTCCTCCAGCGCCATCTGCCGCAGGTTGTTGCCGTAGTCCACGGTCGGCACGCCCAGCGCGTGGAAGCCGAGCATGGCGCGGATGTGGTTGGCCATCGAAGCACGCGCTGCCTTTTCCACCTCCTTCGGCGCAGAGACACGCTTCTCATCCCACTGTTCGACCGTCCAGCCCTGCGGCAGGTAGCCGTTCACCGGGTCGTGCGCGGAGGTCTGGTCGGTCAGCAGGTCCGGCTTCACGCCACGCTTGAGCAGTTCGGCCAGCACATCGGCAACGTTGCCGAGCAGGCCCACCGACTTCGGCGTGCCGGCCTTGCACGACTCGTCGATCAGGCGCAGCGCTTCGTCCAGGTTGTCGGTCCAGGTGTCGAGGTAGCCGGTGCGCAGGCGCATGTCGATGCTGCTCTTGCGGCACTCGACGGCCAGGCAGGAGGCGCCGGCCATCACGGCAGCCAGCGGCTGTGCGCCGCCCATGCCGCCCAGGCCACCGGTGAACAGCCACTTCCCGGTCAGGTCGCCACCGAAGTGCTGGCGGCCCATTTCCACGAAAGTCTCGTAGGTGCCCTGCACGATGCCCTGCGCGCCGATGTAGATCCAGCTGCCGGCGGTCATCTGGCCGTACATGGCCAGGCCCTTCCTATCCAGCTCGTTGAAGTGGTCCCAGTTGGCCCAGCGCGGTACCAGGTTGGAATTGGCAATCAGCACGCGCGGTGCATCGGCGTGGGTGCGGAACACGCCCACCGGCTTGCCCGACTGCACCAGCAGGGTCTGGTCGTCGTCCAGGCGCTTGAGCGTTTCGACGATGGCATCGAAGCTCTCCCAGTCGCGTGCGGCGCGGCCGATGCCGCCGTACACCACCAGTTCCTGCGGGTGCTCGGCCACATCGGGGTGCAGGTTGTTCATCAGCATGCGCAGCGGCGCTTCGGTCAGCCAGCTCTTGGCGTTCAGCGTGGTGCCGGTCGGCGTGGCGATGGTGCGGGACGGGTCGTTGCGGGTCATGCGGCGCTCCGGTTCGTAGCGAATTCAAGGCAGGCGTTGAGCACCTGCGCCAGGGTGTGGCGCAGCGGTGCGGCGTGGTCGGGGTCGAGCGGGGTGGGCCAGCTGTGTTCGTCCACCTGGTCCGGCAGGGGCTCGTGCATGTAGCCACGGCAGGCAAGTTCCATCTGCAGGCTGTGCACGCCGCCGGCGATGTTGCTGTAGTGGCGGGTGATCCAGCCGCCCTTGAAGCGGCCGTTGCGCACCTGGCTCATGCCACTGATCTTCAGCAGGTTCTCCACCACGTCGCTCAAGGCGTTGTCGCAGGACGTGTCCGGTGCACCGGACGGACCGGCAGTCCCCAGGTTGAACTGCGGCAGTTCGCCCTCGAACAGGTGCGGGATATGCGAGCGGATCGAGTGCGCGTCGTACACCACCACGGTGCCGTGGCGTGCACGCAGGCGCGTGATCTGCGAAGCCAGCGCATCGTGATAGGGCAGGAAATACGTGTCGCGGCGACGGGCGATTTCCGCGTCGTCCGGCTCGCGCCCGGCGTTGTACAGCGGCTGGTTGTCGAAGGTGGTCAGCGGGCACAGGCCGGTGGTGTTCTGGCCCGGGTACAGCGACACGCCGCTGGGATCGCGGTTGAGGTCGATCACCGAACGCGAGATCGCCGAGCGCACCGTGGTCGCGCCCATGCCGCGCACGAAGTCGTACAGCTCGTGCACCCACCAGTCGGCATCGCGGCGGGCCAGCCACGGCGAGTGGTAGTCGCCGATCAGGTCGTGCGGCAGCTCGGTGCCGGTATGTGGAAAGCTGACGATCAACGGGGCGTCGCCCTCGTGCACCGTCAACCATTCGGGAAGGGGCGTCATGCCTGGGGCTCCACGGTCGGCAACAGATCGGACAAACCCTGCGCCAGCACGCCGCTGCGCACCAGATTCGTGGCGGTCACCATGTCCGGATGGAAGTAGCGGTCTTCTTCCAGCGTCGGCACCTGCGCGCGCAGGGTGGCGCGCACGGTTTCCAGCGCGGCGCTGGAGCGCAGCGGCGCATGGAAATCACAGCCCTGCGCGGCGGCCAGCAGCTCGATGCCGATCACGTTGGCGGCGTTCTCGGCCATCTGCATCAGCCGGCGTGCGCCATGCGCGGCCATCGACACATGGTCTTCCTGGTTGGCCGAGGTCGGGATCGAGTCAACGCTGGCCGGGTAGGCGCGCTGCTTGTTCTCTGAGACCAGCGCGGCGGCGGTCACCTGCGGAATCATGAAGCCGGAATTCAGGCCCGGGCGCGGGGTCAGGAACGCCGGCAGGCCGGACAGCGCCGGGTCCACCAGCATCGCCAGGCGGCGCTCGCTGATCGAGCCGATCTCGCACACCGCCATCGCCAGCATGTCGGCGGCGAAGGCTACCGGCTCGGCGTGGAAGTTGCCGCCGGACAGCGCTTCGCCGGTATCGGTGAACACCAGCGGATTGTCGGACACGCCGTTGGCTTCGATTTCCAGCGTGGTCGCGGCCTGGCGCAGGATATCCAGCGCCGCGCCCATCACCTGCGGCTGGCAGCGCAGGCAGTACGGGTCCTGCACGCGCACGTCGTTGTCGCGGTGCGATTCGCGGATGCCTGAGCCCTGCATCAGCGCGCGGAGCGTGGCGGCGGTGGCGATCTGCCCGCGCTGGCCACGGATGGCATGGATGCGCGGATCGAACGGCGTGTCCGAACCCTTGGCCGCTTCCACCGACAACGCGCCGGTGACCAGTGCCGCCTGGAACACGGTTTCGATTTCGAACAGGCCGGCCAGCGCATAGGCGGTGGAGAACTGGGTGCCGTTGAGCAGGGCCAGACCTTCCTTTGCGCCCAGTTCGATCGGCTGCAGGCCGGCACGCGCCAGTGCGTCGGTTGCGGGCAGGCGTTCGTCACCGATGTAGGCTTCGCCCACGCCCAGCATCACGCCGGCCAGGTGCGAAAGCGGTGCCAGATCGCCGGAAGCACCCACCGAGCCTTGTGCCGGCACCACGGGCAATACGCCCTTGACCAGCATCGCTTCGAGCAGCAGCAGGGCTTCCTCGCGAATGCCCGATGCGCCTTGCGCCAGGCTGACCAGCTTCAGCGCCATCATCAACCGCACCACGCTGGCCGGCATCGGTTCGCCCACGCCAGCAGCGTGCGAGAGCACGATATTGCGCTGCAGGGTGGCCAGGTCTTCGCGCTCGATGCGCACGCTGGCCAGCTTGCCGAACCCGGTGTTGATGCCATACACCGGTGCGCCTTTGGCGACGATGGCGGCCACCGCCGCAGCGCTGGCGCGCACCACCAGCAGCGCGGCCGGGTCCAGTGCAAGCGGCGCACCGCGATAGACCTGCCGCCACTGGGCGAGAGTGACATGGCCGGGGCGAAGAACCAGGGTGTTGCTCATGTGTTGCTCCAGGAGGCAGGCAGGTCGGGCTGTCCGCGCACCACGCGCGCGTGCAGCGGGTTGAATCCAATGCGATAGACCAGGTCGGCAGGGGCATCGATGTCCCAGATCGCCAGGTCGCAGTCCAGGCCCACGGCGAGGCGGCCGATGCGGTCGCTGCGTCCGAGCGCGCGCGCCGCTTCACGGGTGAAGCCGGCGATGCACTCGTCCACGGTCAGGCGGAAAAGGGTGGCGCCCATGTTCATCGCCAGCAGCGGGCTGGTCAGCGGCGAAGTGCCCGGGTTGCTGTCGGTGGCCAGCGCCAGCGGCACGCCGGCCGCACGCAGCGCGGCGATCGGCGGGAGGGTGGTATCGCGGGTGAAATAGAAGGCACCGGGCAACAGCACGGCGACGGTGCCGGCGGCGGCCATCGCGGCGATGCCGGCATCGTCCAGATGTTCGATATGGTCGGCCGAGAGGGCACCGAAGCTGGCCGCCAGTTCAGCACCATGCTGGTTGCTCAGCTGCTCGGCATGGATCTTCACCGCCAGCCCGTTCGCGCGCGCCGCTTCGAAGACCTGCCGCGCCTGCGCCGGCGAGAACGCGATGTTCTCGCAGAATACGTCCACCGCTTCGGCCAGGCCTTCGCCGGCGATGGCCGGAATCATCACGTTGCACACCTCGTCGGTGTACTCCTGTGCCTCGCGGCCCGGCGGAATCGCGTGCGCGCCAAGGAAGGTGGTGACCACGTTGACTTGGCATTCCTCGCCCAGCGCACGCGCTACCTGCAGCTGCTTGCGTTCGTCGGGCAAGGTCAGGCCGTAGCCGGACTTGATCTCGATCGTGGTCACGCCTTCGGCACGCATGGCCAGCAGGCGCGGCCGGCTTTCGCGGGCCAGCTGTTCCGGCGTCGCGGCGCGGGTGGCGCGCACGGTGGAGACGATTCCGCCGCCGGCACGGGCGATCTCGGCATAGCTCACGCCCTGCAGGCGCTGCTCGAATTCGTTGGCGCGGTTGCCGGCGTAGACCAGGTGGGTGTGGCAGTCGATCAGGCCGGGCGAAATCCAGCGGCCTTCGCCATCGATGCGGGTGGTCGGCTTCAGGTGGGCATCGCTGCCGGCCGGGCCGACATGGACGATGCGGCCGCCGGCGCAGGCCAGCACGCCATCGCGGATGACACCCAGCCCCTCGCCGTCGAGGGTGATCAGGTGGACGTTGGACCAGAGGGTATCGACGTGCATGGCATCCACAACGCGGCTGTGCTTATATGTCTATACAATATAGGCGTCCATTTCGGGTTGTCCAGCCATGTCCGATTCGCGTTCCCCGCTCAGTTTCCATGCCGTCCACGCCTTGCTGGCCGAGGGATGGGCCCGCGATGTCCGCCTGCAGGTGCAGGACGGCCGCGTCACGGCGATCCACACGGGGCAGGGCGCCCAGCACGACGACACCCGCGTCGGCATCCTGGTGCCCGGCCTGCCCAACCTGCACAGCCATGCCTTCCAGCGCGGCATGGCCGGCCTGACCGAGATCGGCGGCGGTGACGGTGACAGCTTCTGGAGCTGGCGCGAGCTGATGTACCGCTTCCTGGCCCACCTGCGACCGGACGCGGTGCAGGCCATCGCCGCCCAGGCCTACATGGAAATGCTCGAAAGCGGCTTTACCCGCGTCGGTGAATTCCACTACCTGCACCACGACGCCGATGGTCGCGCCTATGCCAACCGCGCCGAGATGAGTGCACGGACCGCGGCGGCAGCCGAGCAGACCGGCATCGGCCTGACCCTGCTGCCGGTGTTCTATGCGCATGCCGATTTCGGCGGGGCGGCGCCGAATCCAGCGCAGCGGCGCCTGATCCACGACGTGGAGGGTTTCGCGCAGCTGCTGGAGGCCGCCAAGCCGGCATTGGCCGCGCTGCCCGACGCGGTGCTCGGCATCGCACCGCACAGCCTGCGTGCGGTCACCGGCGAGGAACTGAGTGCGTTGCTGCCGCTGACCGACGGCCCGGTGCACATCCATATCGCCGAGCAGGTGCGCGAAGTGGAGGCCTGCCTGGCCTGGAGCGGCCAGCGCCCGGTGCAGTGGCTGTACAACCATGCGCCGGTGGATGCGCGCTGGTGCCTGGTGCATGCCACCCACATCACCGATGACGAGCGCGCGGCCATTGTGGCCAGCCAGGCCGTGGCCGGCCTGTGCCCGATCACCGAGGCCAACCTGGGCGACGGCCTGTTCCCGATGCAGGCATTCGCGCGCGAGGGCGGACGCTTCGGCGTCGGCTCCGATTCCAATGTGCTGATCGATGCGGCCGAAGAACTGCGCCTGCTTGAATACGGCCAGCGGCTGACCCTGCGCGGTCGCAACGTGCTGGCGCCGGATGCCACCCGCAGCACCGGTCGCTTCCTGTTCGAAGGCGCACTGCACGGTGGTGCACAGGCGCTGGGCGTGCCCGCTGGCCTCCAGGTCGGCGCCAGTGCCGACCTGGTCGAACTGGATGCCGGGCACCCCGCGCTGCAGGCGCGACAGGATGACGCATGGCTTGACAGCTGGGTGTTCGCCGCACGTAATGGCGCGCTGCGATCGGTCTGGCGGCATGGCCGCCAGTGCGTGGCCGAGGGCCGCCACCTGCAGCGCGAGGCGATCACCACCGCCTTCGCCGCCGCGCTGCGCGGCGTGCTGGGCTGATCGCCTCCCGCTACCGAGACCCCATTACGTGAAGGCCAGCAAGTCCGCCACGCTCAACCAGCGTATCCGCAGCGATCTGGAAAGCCGCATCCTCAGTGGAGAGTGGGCGCCGGGCTTCCGGATTCCATACGAGCACGAGTTGATGGAGCAGTACGGCTGCTCGCGGATGACCGTGAACAAGGTGCTGACTGCACTGGCCGAGAGCGGCATGATCGAGCGCCGCCGTCGCGCCGGTTCATTCGTGGCGCGGCAGCCGCCGCACCTGGAACAGGTGGCGCTGGAGATTCCCGATATCGCGATGGAGGTGGGCTCGCGCGGCCATCAGTACGCCTATCGCCTGCTGCAACGGGAACTGCGCCTGGCCGATCCCGGCAATGCCGGCGAGGTAGAGCTGGCGGGCCGCGAGAAACTGCTGGCGATGCGCTGCCTGCATCTGGCCGACGGCCGCCCGCTGGCGCTGGAGCATCGGCTGATCAGCCCGGTGGGGGTGCCCGAGGTGCTGGAGGTCGATTTCAGTACCACCGCGCCGGGCAGCTGGCTGCTGCAGAACGTGTCGTGGACCCGTGCCCAGCACCGCATCAGTGCCTGGGGCGCGGATACCGCCACCGCCAGGCTGCTCGATGTGAAGCCCGGCACAGCCTGTCTGGTGATCGAGCGGCTGACCTGGCGCGGTGAACAGCCGATCACCCGCGTGCGCCAGGTGTTCCTGGGGGATGCCTGGGACCTGGTCGCGCGCTTCGCGCCGGGCGCGCGATAGGGATTCCATCCACGCGTGGCGTGGATCTACTGGGCCGGAACGACTGTCGCCTTGAACTCTGTCGGGGCGTGTGTACGATGTGTATCGCCCTGCATGAAGAGCAGGGACCTCATCCGGGATCTGGAAGCGGCAGGTTGGATCTGTCGCCGGATCCGCGGATCCCATCATGTATTCGTGCACCCGCAGCACCCTCACATCATCACCGTTCCTCACCCAAAGGAAGGATCCGGGGAAAGGACTGGTGCAGGCGTTGCGGAAGCTCGCAGGACTGACGCAGGAGGGCCCATGCGATATCCAGTCTTGATCGAGGCAGGCGATGAGCGCACCGCGTGGGGTGTGGTCGTTCCAGATCTGCCGGGGTGCTTCTCGGCGGCCAACACGCTTGATGATGCGCTCAGCGCTGCCGAGGAAGCTGCACTCGCCTGGATTGATGCGGCCCTGGATGAGGGGCGCCCGATTCCGACACCTTCCGCGCCGCAGAAGATCGCCGCCGAGGCATCCAAGGACATCCGTTGGATTCTTGCGTACATCTGCATTGATCCGGCTCTGCTGGACGATACCATCGAGCGGGTCAATATCAGCCTGCCACGCCGGATCCTGGCGAGGCTGGATGCGCAGGCCAGAGCGGCGGGTGAATCGCGCTCCAGTTACATCGCCCATCTCGCAGCATTGGGCTGAGCTGGCGCCATGTGGCGCCGAGCCGATGCTCGGCTGCTGTTCGCGTGTGGCTCAACTCTGCAAAGGCATCCACGCGTGGCGTGGATCTACCAAGGGGTCGCGCATCGGGGTTCAGTAAAACCACGCCACGCGTGGATGCGGCCCCATCAGTACGTGGCGCATTGGCGCCAGCGCACCGGCTCATCCACGCCGGGGCGGGCGTTGAGCTGGATGCGCACGTTGCGCAGGGCGGGGTAGTGCAGCACTTCCTCGCAGACCTGCGGCCACACCGCGTCCAGCTCGCCCGTGCGGTTGATCGCCAGCGTCTGCCGGGTCAGCCAGACCCCGCTGGCGATACCGGGCTTGCCGGCCAAGGCGCGGGACAGATCGGCCTGGAAACGCTCCAGCGTGGCGGCATCCGGGTTGGGGTTGCTGCGCGCGTCGGCTGAGGGCGTGGCCGGTGCAGGCGCAGCGGCCGGCGGCGTGGTGGCGGGGGCCGGCGCCGGTTCGGGCGCCGCTTCAACCGCAGGCGCAACCGGCGCGGGGGTGTCCGCCACCTCGGCAACAGGCGGGGTGTCCTGCACATGCAAGCCTTGCAGGCTCAATCCCACCAGCAGGCCCAGCGTGACCGCGCCGAGCGCGGCAATGGCGATCCGGCGCAGGGCTTCATGGCGGGCGCTGGCGCGCACACGGGTTTCGATTTCTGCCGGCAGGTAGGGCTGCAGCAACGGCCACAGGCGCGGACCGTCCAGTACTTCTACCGCCTGCTTCTCGGCAGCGCTGCGCCCGTCGCGTTCCATCCGGCCTTCGGTCAGCAGCACGCCGCCCTTGGCGCCGGCCAGGCGCGCAGCAGCCCCCAGCTCGTTCACTGCGGCGGTGCCGATACGGTAGGCAAGGCCATGCTTGCAGGACACCAGCCACTGGTTGGGGCCGTCGCTGAGCAGGAAGTCGCTGCTCGGCTCGCGGGATTCCTCCGCCGGGTCATTCAGTTCACGCAGGCCGCGCTGTTCGCGCAGCATGCGCTTGACCAGTACCGAGAACTCGCGCCAGTGCATGCCGGCCAGGGCTTGCAGGCCGAGTTGCATCTCCTTCTGCCGCCGCTTGATCCACCACAGATAGACAACAGCCAGGGAACAGGTAAGCAGGGCCGACAGCAGGGCCAGGATCCAGGGGAGCATGCAGGAGTAGGGCGGAAGGGGCGAAAGCGGAGAACGACAGTGTAAAGGTCGCGGTACCTGGCCGGGTCAGGAGGTTCCTGACAGGAAGCGTGATGGAACGCCCAGTTCGGAATACAGCAGGCACGAAAAACCCGCCAATCCTGAAGCCGTGAGGGGAGGGAACAAACGGCAGCCGAAGCGATTGGCGGGTTGCTCGCGATTGTCAATCAAAGTTTATTGCATTGCAACAATGAGCCGGTCAGGGCAGGCCGCCTGGCGACTGATGGCTGCCCGGAGCAGGGGCGTCGGTACCCGACGCTGCCCGGTTTTCCAGCCTGGCCAGGCGCGCGTGCAGGGCATCGATGCGGGCTTCGAGCGCCGTCACTTCGTCGGCGGTGGGTACATGCAACCGCTTGAGCACGCCCTGCACTTGGTCATCAAAGGCCTTCTCGACCTTGTTCCAGGTGCCCGAGGCCTTCTCGCGGGCTTCGTCCAGCGAGCTCTCGACGTTATCACGCCAGCCCGGGCCCTGTTCGCTGCTGCGCTCACGGCGGCGGGCTTCCCAGGCTTCGCCTTCCTTCACCAGGCCGTCAAAGAAGCGGCTGCCTTCGGCCTGTGCACGGCCGAGAGCGCCAAGACCGGCCAGCCACACCTGCTGCGCCGAGTCACTCAGCTTGCGCGAAAAGCGCTCGGCCTGGTCACCGAAAGAGGCGTCGTCGTTGCGGCGGTCGTCGTTCTCGTAGTGGTTCATCGCAGTTCCCGTGGGAGTTGGGCCTGCCCCGAGAGTAGCGCGCCGTGGCGTTGCACGGCCGTGATGGCCGCGGCCGGGGTTCAGCCCAGCTTTTCCTTCAGAACGCGCTGTATCTCGCCTTCGACCATGCCCTTCATCGCCGACAGCAGGAAGCCCAGCTTGGCCGTCACGCGCACGGCGCCTGGCTGCAGTTCGATCGCGCCGTCCACGCCGCTGCCGGAGAAGTTCAGTACATCGGCGGTCCACGACGACTTCAGGCCGAAGCGCTCGGACAGCTTGGCGGCGACCTGCTCGATCGCGGCGCGCGCCTGCGCGTCGGGCAGGCCGTGGGCGTGGCGGACATCGATGGTGGACATGCAGGCTCCTGGCGCAGGGCGGGGATGATCAATGAGGGCGAGCATTGTGCGCATCGAGGGCCTCCGCGCCAAGCACTCATCCTGGGTTCTTCTTCGTTGGCAACCAACCTGCTAGGCTGCGCCGCGTGCAGAACCTGCTTGTTCACTTCAGCCAACAACAACAGCCCGACCAGCCGCTGCGGCCCGGGGTGCAACGCATCGTGCGCCAGGCCAACGGCAGTGTGCGGCTCGGCGATGCCGGCCATGGTGCCCTGTTGCTGGCGCAGTTCTGCCTGGATGATCGCGGCCTGTGGCTGCAGGTCGGCAACGGGATCCGCGGCATTCATGTGAACGGTCGACCGGTGCGGCGCATGGCGCTGCTGCGTGCGGGCGATGCGGTGTATGTGGACGGCGTGGAGATGGTCCTGCAAGGTGAAGTCGAGAGCCTGCTGCAGGCGCCTGCGCCGAAGAACGAGGAAGGCAGCGACGAGCAGCAGCGGCTGTTGCGCGGAGTTGGCGGCCTGCACCACGGCCGCAGCTTCACCCTGTCGCGGGCCCGCCTGATCGGCCGCGGCGGCGACGCTGACATCGCTATTGACGATCCGGCCTTCGCCGAACGACACGCCCGCGTGGAAGTGCATGGTGATCGCGTGCTGCTGCGCGATCTGGGCAGTGCCGACGGCACCTGCGTCAATGGCGTGGCCGTGCGCCATTGCTGGCTGCAGGCCGGCGACCAGGTGGTGTTTGATGGCCAGCACCGGTTTGTGCTGGAAGTGCCGCATGACCCGCGCCGGCGCCCGCTGCCGGATGAAGACGAGTCCAGCCAGGGCGCCGAGCAGGCGCCGGTGCTGCCGGCCGTGCCGCGCAAGGTCCGGCGCTGGCCGTGGCTGCTGGTCAGTGCGCTGCTGCTGGCCGCGCTGCTCAGCCTGCTGCTCTGGTTCGGCGCGCGCTGACCCCGTATCCGCCGGGCATGGCCCGACGCTACCCACGTGGCGTGTGTCCACCCGCTTCCGGTAGGTGCCGACCTTGGTCGGCACGCTCCTTCGGCGGGAATGACGGCTGACGGCGTACGCCGACCAAGGTCGGCGACTACCGGCGCCATGCGGGCGGCCAATGGATTCCAATGAAACCAAATTTCCCTTGCGCCACAAGGCCGCAAGGCTGGTGCACTGCGGCATACTAGGGGTCTTGCCCCACAGGTGTGACATGACGCGCGCGTTCAACTTCAGTGCCGGCCCTGCAACCTTGCCGGAATCGGTCCTGCGCCAGGCGCAGGCGGAAATGCTGGACTGGCACGGGTCCGGTGCTTCGATCGTGGAAATGAGCCATCGCGGCGCGGAATTCATGTCCGTGGCCGCCGAGGCCGAGGCCGACCTGCGGCGCCTGCTCGACATCCCCGACGACTATGCGGTGCTGTTCCTGTCCGGTGGTGCCACCACCCAGCAGGCGTTGATCCCGCTCAATTTCGCCGCCCCGGGCCAGCGTGCCGACTACGTGGTCAGTGGCCACTGGGGCAAGACCGCGGTCAAGCAGGCCGGTGTCTACGTCGACGTCAACATCGCCGCCAGCAGCGAGGCCAACGGCTACCGCACGCTGCCGGCGCGTGCCGACTGGCAGCTGTCGCCCGGTGCCGCCTACGTGCACATCACCGCCAACGAGACCATCCACGGCGTCGAGTTCCGTGATGCTCCCGATACCGGCAACGTTCCGCTGATCGCCGACTTCAGCTCGTCCATCGCCAGCGAACCGCTGGATGTGCGCCGCTATGGCGTGATCTACGCCGGCGCGCAGAAGAACCTTGGCCCGGTCGGCATCGCGGTGATGATCGTCCGTCGCGACCTGCTCGAGCGCAGTGGCCAGCCACGTGCGGACATCTTCGATTACCGCTCGCACGTCGCCCGCGATTCAATGCTCAACACCCCGCCGACCTGGAACTGGTACCTGGCCGGGCTGGTGTTCAAGTGGATGCTGGCCGAAGGCGGCGTGGCCGAATTCGCCAAGCGCAATGCCGCCAAGGCCGCGCTGGTGTACAGAGCCATCGACGGCTCCGGCGGCTTCTACCGCAATGAAGTTGCACACGCGGCCCGTTCGCGGATGAACATCCCGTTCTTCCTGCCCAACGCCGATCTCGATGCCCGCTTCGTGGCCGAGGCCAAGGCGGCCGGCCTGCTGGCGCTGAAGGGCCACAAGGTCGTCGGTGGCATCCGTGCCTCGCTGTACAACGCCATGCCGCTGGCCGGGGCCGAGGCGCTGGTCGCCTTCATGGCCGATTTCCAGCAGCGTCACGGCTGAGCAATGAACGGCGCGCACCGTCGGGTGCGGGCCCCGCAACAAGGAATTCCGATGGCAAGCAGCAAATCCAGCAAGAAGGCGCCGAAGAAGGCCGAACCGGCCAAGGACAGCGCGCCCGCCAAGGCGAAGGGCAAGGCCAAGGCCGCCTCGAACCCGGCACCCACCCTGGCGCCGCTGGCGCTGGCCGATGTGCGCTCGAAGATCGACCAGATCGACCGCGACATCCAGAGCCTGATCGCCGAGCGCGCGCGCTTCGCCCATCAGGTCGGCAAGGCCAAGGGCAAGCTCGCCGCCGCCGTCGACTACTACCGCCCCGAGCGCGAAGCGCAGGTGCTGCGCATGGTGGTGGATCGCAACGAAGGCCCGCTCAGCGATGAGCTGCTGGTGCACGTCTACCGCGAGATCATGTCGGCCTGCCTGGCCCAGCAGGAGCCGCTGAAGATCGGTTACCTCGGCCCGGAAGGCACCTTCAGCCAGCAGGCCGTGCTCAAGCACTTCGGCCGCTCGGCGCTGGGCCTGCCGATGGCCAGCATCGAGGAAGTGTTCCAGGAAGTGGAAGCGGGCAACGCCGATTTCGGCGTGGTGCCGGTGGAGAACTCGGGGCAGGGCACCATCCAGATCACCCTGGACATGTTCCTGACCTCCAACCTGAAGATCTGCGGCGAAGTGGAACTGCGCGTGCAGCAGTACCTGATGTCGCGCAGCGGCCGCATCGAGGACATCGAGCGCATCTACGCACATCCGCAGTCGTTCATGCAGACCTCGGCGTGGCTGCGCGCCAACCTGCCGAAGGCCGAGAAGATTCCGGTTTCGAGCAACGCCGAGGGTGCGCGCCGTGCGCGCAACGCCGACGACGCGGCGGCCATCGGCGGCGAGAGTGCCGGCCACGTGTACGGCCTGAAGAAGGTGGTCACCAAGCCGATCCAGAACGATGCCGACAACACCACCCGCTTCCTGGTGGTGGGCCGCAACATCTTCCCGACCTCCGGCCACGACCGCACCTCGGTGCTGGTGTTCATCCATGACAAGCCCGGTGCGCTGTTCGACGTGCTCAGCCCGTTCGCCCGCCACGGCATCAGCATGAACCGCATCGAGTCGCGGCCGTCGCACCACGGCAAGTGGGAGTACGGCTTCTTCATCGACCTGGCCGGCCACATCGACGACGCGCCGATGCAGGCGGCGCTGGCCGAACTTGAAGCGCACTCGGCGCAGATCAAGGTGCTGGGCTCCTATCCTGTGGCCGTGCCCTGAGTGCTGCTGGGGCGGCCCCGGCCGCCACCCCCTGATGCATCGCCGGCGGGCTGCCGGCGTTTACGGAATGATCGAACGATGAGCAACGCGCAACACTGGATCGCCCGCAAGGGCCAGCCCCTGCAGGGCAGCCTGACCATTCCCGGCGACAAGTCGGTCTCGCATCGCTCGGTGATGTTCGCCGCGCTGGCCGATGGCACCTCGCATATCGAGGGCTTCCTGGAAGGCGAGGACACCCGCGCGACCGCGCGCATCTTCAGCCAGCTGGGGGTGCGTATCGAAACGCCCAGCCCGTCGCAGCGCATCGTGCACGGCGTCGGCATCGACGGCCTGAAAGCGCCGGATGCACCGCTGGACTGCGGCAATGCCGGCACCGGCATGCGCCTGCTGGCCGGGTTGCTGGCGGGCCAAGCGTTCGACTGCACACTGATCGGCGATGAGTCGCTGTCGGGCCGACCGATGCGCCGCGTCACCGGCCCGCTGTCGCAGATGGGCGCTAAGATCGACACCCAGGATGACGGCACGCCGCCGCTGCACGTGCATGGCGGCCAGACGCTGCATGGCATCGACTTCGCCTCGCCGGTGGCCAGCGCGCAGATCAAGTCGGCGGTGTTGCTGGCAGGCCTGTACGCACAGGGCGAAACCAGCGTTGTCGAACCGCACCCGACCCGCGACTACACCGAACGCATGCTGTCGGCGTTCGGCGTGGACATCGAATTCTCGCCCGGCAAGGCCCGCCTGCGTGGCGGCCAGCGCCTGCGCGCCACCGACATCGTGGTACCGGCAGACTTTTCCTCGGCCGCGTTCTACCTGGTGGCGGCCAGCATCATTCCCGGCTCCGAGCTGCGCCTGAAGCAGGTCGGCCTGAACCCGCGCCGCACCGGCCTGCTGCACGCGCTGCGCCTGATGGGGGCGGACATCACCGAAGAGAATCCTGCCGAGCAGGGCGGTGAACCGGTGGCAGACCTGGTGGTGCGCTACGCCCCGCTGAAGGGGGCACGCATTCCGGAGGAATTGGTGCCGGACATGATTGACGAGTTCCCGGCGCTGTTCGTGGCGGCTGCAGCCGCCGAAGGCCGGACCGTGGTCAGTGGCGCCGCCGAGCTGCGGGTGAAGGAATCCGATCGCCTTGCGGCGATGGCCACCGGCCTGCGCGCGCTGGGCATGCAGGTGGACGAGACCGAGGATGGGGCCACCCTGCACGGCGGTGTGCGCCTGGGCAGCGGCACCATCGAAAGCCACGGTGACCACCGCATCGCCATGGCATTCGCCATTGCCGGCCAGATCAGCGATGGCGAAGTGCGGATCAACGATATCGCCAACGTCGCCACGTCCTTCCCGGACTTCGATGGTCTGGCCCGCAGCGCCGGGTTCAACCTGGCCTGATCGGCATCGCGACCACCGGGCCATGCCCGGCGGATCGCATTGCCCGGCAGGTGCCAATCTTGGTTGGCACGCTCACATCTCCCGGTAGGTGCCAACCTTGGTTGGCACGCTTTCCGCATAAAAGGACGGAGGCCGAAGCCTCCGTCTAAACATCACGAACCCCTCGTCCGCGATCAACGCTGCTCGGTACGGAAATCCACCGGGACCCGCACCACGCTGGCTACTGCGCGGCCATCCTGCACCGCGGGTTGGAACTTCCAGTTCTGCACGGTGCTGAGCACCGCACGATCCAGATCACGACTGCGCTCGCCGCTGCGCGAGACGATCGCAGCGTTGGCGACATTGCCGCGGGTATCCACATTCAGGCTGGCGATCACGCTGCCCTGCACGCCGCTACGCAGCGCGGCGGCGGGGTAGGTGGGCATGCGGTTGCTGGCCAGCGGGCGGGCTTCACGATTGCGCACTACCGGCGCGGCCTTCCGCGAAGCAGTAGCCGGGGTTGCCTGGCGCGCGGCAGGCGTCGCTGCGTCCGTCACCGCCGCCTGCTCGGGGGCCGGCAGCATGCGCTCGCCGACCGGCGCAGGTGCCACATCTTCCTGGCTGGAATGACGCAGCCAGAGCAGGGCGGCAGCAAACATCGCCACGATCAGTGCGATCCACATCCAGGGCGACGCGTTCTTGTGCTGTACGCTTGAGTCCCGCTGCAACCGCGGCGAATGAAGGTCTTCGTGGGTGGTAACAGCCATCGCAAACTCCTTCCGTCAATGGACGACATGGGCAGTGTTGCCCGAGCCACAGACGGAAAGTGTCAGCGTTGCGTCAACATCACCGGCAGGGTTCAGCTTGCCTGCTGGGGAGCGTTCAGTTACTGCGTCTTGAAGTCGAACGGCACTTCAATGCTGCCAGGCACGGCCTGGCCGTTGCTCTGGGCCGGAGTGAATCGCCAACGGCGCACGGCGTCGGTCGCGGCACGGTCGAGGTCGCGTGAACCGCTGCGCTGGATCACCGTGGCGTTGTTCGGATAGCCGGTGGCGTCTACATCCACGCGTACCACCACGGTGCCGGTTTCACCGGCGCGCAGGGCGGCGGCGGGATAGGACGGTGGCGGCGACTGACCGGCAATCGGCATCGGCTGGCTGTTGCCGGTGGCCGCCGGCGCAGGGCCCGGTGCGGCCGGGGCTGCTTCAGCGATCGGGGCGGGCGGTGGCGGGGCGGTTTCGACCAGCTTCGGCGCTTCTTCCTCGACCGGGGCCGGCTTGGCATCGGGCATGTCGCTGGAACCGGCCGCAGCGGCCAACGGTTCCGGGAGGGGCTCGACCTGGGCGGTTTCCTGCGGGGTCTGCGCGGCCGGGTCGGCGCGGAAGAACTCCTTGTCGCGGCCGGTCAGCCAGACCAGCACGAACAGCAGTACGCCCACGCCGAAGGCGATGCCGGCGATCTTCAGGGCGTTGCGCGGGATATGCACAGTGAACGACTTGGCGGACGACGAGCGGGGTGCAGACATGGACCGGACCAGTACGGAATGGCTCGATTCTGCCACGGCGGGAATGAACCGGGCGGCAGAAATCCGTATAACAAGCGATAATCCCGTTCCTGATACCCACCACGACACCTGCCATGCTTGATCCAGCCCTGCTCCGCCACCAGCCCGCCGACCTCGCTGAACGCCTGCGCACCAGCCGCGGCTTCGAGCTCGACGTGTCTGCCCTGGAGGCCCTGGAGGCTGATCGCAAGCGCATCCAGGTACGTACCCAGGAACTGCAGAGCCTGCGCAACAGCCGTTCCAAGGCCATCGGCCAGGCCAAGGCCAAGGGCGAGGACGTTTCGGCCATCATGGCCGAGGTTGCTGCCTTCGCCGACGAGTTGAAGGCCTCGGAAGTGGCGCTGGACGAACTGCGCGAGAAGATTGAAGCGATCTCGATGGGCATTCCGAACCTGCCGGCCGATGACGTGCCGGCCGGTGCCGATGAGAGCGACAACGTCGAGCAGGCGCGCTGGGGAACCCCGCGCCAGTTCGATTTCAAGGTGCTCGACCACGTCGAACTGGGCGCCCGCAACGGCTGGCTGGACGGCGAGACTGCGGCCAAGCTGTCCGGCTCGCGCTTCACCGTGCTGCGCGGCCCGATCGCGCGCCTGCACCGTGCGCTGGCCCAGTTCATGGTCGACCTGCATACCGGCGAGCACGGTTATGAGGAAACCAACGTGCCGCTGCTGGTCAACGCCGATTCGCTGCGCGGCACCAGCCAGCTGCCGAAGTTCGAGGACGACCTGTTCAAGACCGCCGTGGGCGATTCCACGCGCTACCTGATCCCGACCTCGGAAGTGCCGCTGACCAACATCGTGCGCGACGAGATCGTCGATGCCGAGCGCCTGCCGTTGCGCATGACCGCCCACTCGATGTGCTTCCGTGCCGAGGCCGGCAGCGGCGGGCGCGACGTGCGCGGCATGATCCGCCAGCACCAGTTCGAGAAGGTCGAGCTGGTCTCGATCTGTCGCCCGGAAGAGAGCGATGCCGAACACCAGCGCATGACCCGCTGCGCTGAAGTGGTGCTGGAAAAGCTGGGCCTGCCGTACCGCAAGGTGCTGCTGTGCACCGGCGACATGGGCTTCTCGGCCATCAAGACCTACGACCTGGAAGTCTGGCTGCCGTCGCAGGAAACCTACCGCGAGATTTCCTCGTGCTCGAACTGTGGTGATTTCCAGGCCCGCCGCATGCAGGCGCGCTGGCGCAACCCGGCCACCGGCAAGCCGGAGCTGGCGCACACGCTGAATGGCTCGGGCGTGGCCGTCGGCCGCGCGATGATCGCGGTGATGGAGAACTACCAGAACGCCGATGGCAGCATCACCGTGCCGGAGGCCCTGCGCCCGTACATGGGTGGCCTGGAAACCATCGCCTGACAGCCGGCGATTCGCGCCGCCGCCCGAAGCTTAGGCTCGGGCGCTACAGATCCATGTAGAGCCGAGCCTATGCTCGGCTGCTCCTGCCCCTCGCGGGCCGCATTGATTATCGGCGCTTCGCGCCGCCGCCCGAGCATAGGCTCGGGCGCTACCGGGTTTCTGCTGCCCTCAGCTTCTCCAGCGGCACCCATCCCGGTTCGCCGGTCTCCGGCACGCACCAGGCCCATCCATTGAGCGTGCGCATTCCTCGCAGCAGCTGCCCCGGATCCACATCCAACTCCCGCGCGCAGTAATCCTCCGTGGCATAGGCGTCACCCTGCGCATTGCGACCGATCACCGGCGCCGGCACGAAACCGGGCTGCTGCCCTTCGGCTTGGCACAGGAACCAGTCTTCCCAGCCCTCCGGGCCTTCATAACGTTCGCCCACCACCAGCGCCTGGCCACGGCGCAGGGTGATCGGGTGCGGAAATTCGCTGCGGTGCGCAGCCGTCACGGTGTAGTCCATGGCCCCAGCCTAACGCGCCCACAAAAAAACGGCCCCGCAAAGCGGGGCCGCCAGGGTGGGCCGGGATGGGGGAGGGGATCCCGGCCCGCGTTCAGCGCCCAGACGAGGAGAGAGGGGCGCCGAACGCTGGGACGCGTTATGCGGCGACGGGTTCGGCCGCTTCGTGCGACGGCAGCGCCGCCAGCGCACCGGCAATGGCGTCTTCACGGTGCTGCGGCGAATAGGCGATGCCTTCGGCGCGCACGAATTCGATCTCGTTGATGCCCATGAAGGCGAACACCTGGCGCAGGAACGGCTCCTGGAAGTCGGCCGGCGAGTCGGTGTAGATGCCGCCGCGGCTGCTGGCGATGATCACCCGCTTGCCACCGGCCAGGCCCACCGGGCCGTTCTCGGTGTACTTGAAGGTGCGGCCGGCCACGGCCACGCGATCGATCCAGGCCTTCAGGGTGGACGGGATGCTGAAGTTGTACATCGGCGCGCCGATCACAACGATGTCGGCCTCCAGGAACTGCTGCATCACCTGTTCAGCATCGGTCGCTTCAGCGGCGTCGGTCCTGGCCAGCGAGCTGCTGCGCAGATGCGGTACCGGATTGGCGTCAAGATCGCGATAATCGACCTGCAGGCCGTCGATCTGGCTGGCGAGGCGGGCGACCACGGCGGCCGACAGCTGGCGCGAGACGGAGTTGTCGCCAAGCACGCTGGCGTCGAGATGCAGAAGCTTCATGGCAGTCACCTGTGTTCTGGGAGGAAGGGGCGGGGTGGCCCCGCCGACAGAGAGAACGATAGGTTGTTGCAAAGGCGGAATAAAGGTGGTTGAATGCCACGTATTGTTCTAGATATGGAACTCGGGTATGCATGACCTGAATGACCTGTACTACTTCGCGATGGTGGTCGACCACGGCGGATTCGCCGCCGCTGAGCGCGCACTGGGTATTCCCAAGTCGCGCCTGAGCCGCCGCATCAGCCAGCTGGAAACCGACCTGGGCGTACGCCTGCTGCAGCGCTCCACGCGCCGTTTCGCGGTCACCGATGTCGGCACCAGCGTGCATCGCCATGCGCAGACGATGCTGGCCGAGGCCCAGGCCGCCCGCGAAGTGGTGGACCGCCTCAGCGCGGAGCCGCGCGGCGTGGTGCGCGCCAGCGTGCCGGTGTCACTGGCGCAGATGCAGCTGCCCAAGCTGCTGCCCAAGTTCCTTGAGCAGTACCCGAAGGTGCGGCTGCAGCTGAACATCAGCAACCGCCGCGTGGACATCATCAACGAAGGCTACGACGTGGCCCTGCGCGTGCGTTCGCGCCTGGATGACGACGGCAGCCTGGTGATGCGCAGCTTCGGCCAGGTGCAGGAACTGCTGGTGGCCAGCCCCAAGTACCTGGACCGCGCCGGTCGCCCCAAGGACCCGGAAGAGCTGACCCAGCACGTCACCCTCAGCATCAGCGAAGACGAAGCCCGCCAGCGCTGGGAACTGCATGGCCCGGAAGGCGAAGTGCGCCGGGTCGACCTGCAGCCGCGCGTGGCCGGTTTCGACTTCCCGTTGCTGCAGAGCATGGTGAAAGACGGTTTCGGCATCACCATGCTGCCGGAAACCGTGTGCGCCGACGCCGTGCGCAACGGCGAGCTGGAAGTGGTGCTACCGGACTGGTCGCTGCCGCAGGGCGTGTGCCATGCCGTGTTCGCTTCGCGCCGCGGCCTGCTGCCGGCGGTACGCGTGTTCATCGACTTCCTGGCCGAACATCTGCCGCCGCAATTGGAGGCCTCGCGCCTGGATTGCGGTGGTGCCTGTGAAAAGGCCAAGGAGCGGATCAAGGCCAGTGCGCTGGGCGCGTTGGCAGTGGATGCGGGCTGAGGCACCTGCCCGCACCTGCACCGCCAATCTGTGAAACGGTAGCGCCGGGCCATGCCCGGCGTTGCTGCTTTCCGGCCCCGGTCAGTTCCGGTGGAACAGCCGGTCCCAGAAGCTGCGGCGTTGCGGTGCGGCCGGTGGCGGTTCGGCCGCAACGACGGGTGCTTCCAGAACCGCCATCAACTCCGCGCTGCGCGGCTTCTTCAGGAACCGCGCGTAGTCCAGATAGCCGGTCACCTTGCTCATGTGCAGGCGCTCGGGCATCGCCGGTAGCTCGCCACCCTGTAGCAGCACCCGCAATGCCTGCGGGCGGTCCAGGCGGATTGCCTCGTACAGAGCGGTGCCGCCACAGCCTGGTTCGATCTGGTTGGCGCGCTGCGGCGCGTCCTTCAACAGGACGTGCAGCGCATCCGGGTCGTCGCGTTCAACGGCCGCTACAAGCCGTGCCAGCGCTTCAGCCTCTTCGTATGGGAGGCTGTCGCGATAGGCCTGGTCGGCGATCTCGCGCTCGTCGCGTCCATCGCCGCCCTGGATGCACAGGAAATCGGTGACCAGGGCGGCCGGAATGCCGGACGTATCCAGCGCCCAGTAGCTGGGATACACACCGTCGCCCCAGCCGCTGGTAAAGACCACCAGGCCTTGCGGCGAGTCCTCGCCCCAAGGGCGGTACTCGGCGCCTTCGTCGAGGCCGTCGTGGTCGATCAGGGCATCCGACCACGCATTGTCTTCGTCGCCATCGGCCCGTTCGATCAGCGCCAGCAGTGCCTGTTGGGTGTCGGTATCCATGAAGCAGCCGATGCCGGCGTCGACCGGGTAGCCGATGAAGCTGTCCTCATCCAGGCCGGTCAGGTCCTGCGTGGTCCAGCGCGCCATCTGCCAGTGCAGGGCAGACGCAGTGAGGGCTTCGCGGGGCTTGAACCAGACCACGGCCAGCGCCGGGCGGCCGCTGTGCACGATGATCTCAACCGGATGCCGGCCCAGCGGGGCGGTGTAGTCGGCCAGCGCTGGTGCTTCGGCCTGGACAAGCGGATCGCAGACCACCAGGTGCCCGCTGCTGACCGGCAGATGGCCGGCGAAGGTGCGGTGCAGGGCCACAGCTGCCAGCTGGGTGTCATCCAGCAGGGTGGTGCGCAGGTTGGCCAGGTCGAGGTGGGCCATGGGGGCTCCGAGTGCGGTGAAGGCCCCCACCGTGCCGGATGCGGAGGGCAGGGGCAAGGTGGTCTTGGGCAAATGGCCTTCACGTGCGAGAATATGCCGCTGCCCGGGCGACCGGGACCCGATTGGAGAGATGGCCGAGCGGTTTAAGGCACCGGTCTTGAAAACCGGCGAAGGGTCAAACCTTCCGTGGGTTCGAATCCCACTCTCTCCGCCAGGATTCCACAAGGCCCCTGGCGACAGGGGCCTTCTTGTTTTCTCAAGCTTCTCTACCCGCGACGCCCATCCTTCGGCTTGTTGTGGCACAACGGATAGCTGGAGCACGACCGGAAGGCCCCATGCGGCCCATTGCGGTCCACGAACACGCCAACCTTGCACGCTGGGCAGCGCTCTTCCGAAATGGCCGCACCTGAAATCGCGGTCACTTCCACTGCTCCGTCCTTCACCAGCTCATCCAGGAATGGCGAGTGCTTGCCCTGCAGGGTGAACATCGCAACCGACCGCCGCGCACGCGTGAGCGCGACATAGAACAACCGTCGTTCTTCGCTCAGTGGATAGGTATCCCCGTCCGGCATTGCCAGCGAAAGCACCGGGTCATCCGCACGCAGGCTCGGGAAGCTGCGGTTGATCATGCCCGGCAGGATCACGTAGTCCGCCTCGCGCCCCTTCGATCGATGTGCGGTCAGGAACTCGACGTCCATCGTGCTGCCAAAGGCCGTCTTCCAATCCGAAGGCATCGCACCGCGATCCGCGCGATACCGCCCCAGAACAAAGACCGTCACGCGTCCATTGCGGCCCTGCGCCACCGCGCCTGACAACAGTTGCTGGTGCAGCTTCGAAAGGTACTGGCGAACGCCATCCTGCACCTCCTCACGCCGGTTCATCTGGAACGCCTGCAGCACCGGGCCGACTGCCGGCGCAGCAGAGCGGACCTTCTTGGCCATCTGCGCGGGGTTGCGGCTGATGAAGCGGCTGGAAACATCACACAGTGCCTGCGGGCAGCGGAACGTCTGCTCCAGTTTCAGCACCTGGCCATGCCCCATCCACTCGCGGAAACCGGTCATCACCGAAACGTCGGCGCCAGCGAAGCGATTGATCGACTGCCAGTCATCGCCCACCGCAAACAGATGGCGGCCCGGTTGGCTGACCAGCGCACGGCAGAGGCGCGCACGGGCGCGCGAAGCGTCCTGGAATTCGTCGGCCATCACCAGTTCGTAGGGTGATTCATAGTGGCCCTGTTCCAGCAGCCCGGCGGCCATGTTGAGCATGTCTTCGAAATCAATGCTGCGCTCGTCAGCCAGTGCATCGTCCCAGGCCTGGAAAACCGGCCCGGCGATCTCCAGGAAGCGCCGGTAGCGTTCCTTGAACTGATCCTCAGGCATCTGCCGCAGGCGCGCTGCCATATCGTCCAGCGTCAGGCAGTTGCTCTTGGCGTGCGCAATGAAGGTCCGCATCAAGCCGATCAGGTCGGCATCGGGCATCGGCCTGGCACCCTGGTCAGGCAGCTCGCGATCCGGGTTCGGGTCGAGTTCGACACCAGACGCACCCAGCCGCTCGGCCAGATCCTGCAGGGCCAGTCCACTGCGCAGGCCGAACGACGTCGTTTCGACCACTGCGGTGCCGCGTGCCGCATGCTGCGGCCGCTTCCAGTGCATCCCTTCGTTGTAGTTGGGAAAGTGCTTCGGCGGCTGGCCATCGGCATCCAGCGCAAAGTGCTCGTGACAGAGCCGGGCGTCCGGATAGTAGAAGTCCGGGCGATACTGGCGATGGGTATCCGTCGCGGTATCGAACTCGTAGCGCCGCTCGTAGTCATACGCCACGCCGTTGTAGAACAGCCAGTTGGCGATCACGCACTCTTCCAGGCTCTTTACCCGCTCGCCCTGCAGTGTGCGGATGTAGGGCGTGCCATCGCGGTCGTAGCCATCGGCCTCCATTTCCGCGCCGAATGGCGGCAGGTCGCGCCCGAACACCAGGCGGAACATGTCCCACTGGGTGCGGAAGTGGGTCGAGCGATCCTTCAGGTTGTCCACCAGGTCGGCCAGCTTGTTGAAGCCCAGCGCCGCGTCGACCGCCCATTCCGGGATATCCGGCTTGCGCCCCGTAGCCTTGGCGATGATGGACAGGCCCAGGGCGTGAAAGGTCCGGGCCTCCACTACGGTGTCGCCCATGCCGAGCCGGCTGAAGCATCGCTGTGCGCGCTCCTGCAGCTCCTGGGCGGCATCCTTGTTGAAGGCGAGCATCACGATCCGTTCGGGTTCGACAAAGCCGCGATCAATGGCATACGCGGCCTTGGCGACCATCGTGGAGGTCTTCCCGGAGCCGGCCGCGGCCACGACCTGCACGCGGTTGTCGAAGCAGATGACGGCGCGAGCCTGCTCCTCGGTCAGCGGCCTGCTCTCGACCCGGTCCAGGAAGGGCTTGGCCAGACCCAGTTCGCGGGTCGCCATTGCCTCATTGGCGTCCGCCCACACGGCGGGCCAATCCAGCTGCCAGTCGTGCAGTGCGTCCAGCGCGATGCGGTGGCCGGGCGCGTGCAGGTCGTCGTGCAGCTCCTCGTCGAGGAACAGCTGCTCCAGCTTGGCGGGCGGCAGGGGCAGGGCGGGGCGGTCGGCCAGCAACGCCTGCTGCTGTTCGTACGTGATCCAGCGGCGTCCGGTAGTACCTCGGTCGGCAAGCGCATCTGCCTCGGCCAGCCACGCCTGGATCTGCGCCAGAACGTGCTCAAACAGTGCCTTGCGCCCCCGCTTGGAGCGCGCGAAAAGCACGTGCTGCACGGCAGCGGCAAGCCGGGAGCCCTGGCTGTTGGGCAGCCCATCCACGGACAGTGCTTCACCGCGCTCGGTCGTCAGTTCGACCCTGGACCAGAGCACGCCGCGAACGACCCGCACGCTGTGTTCGTTCGCTACATGCTGGCGGTACTGCCTGCCGTCGATCAAAAGCGCGACCTGTTCGCCATCCAGCCGCAACTGCCAGTCCGGCGAGCGGGTCACACGCTGGCCCCAGCCCGAGGGGCGCCATTCCATAGACATCCAGATACTGCCTTGCGTACGTCACCGGGCGTAAAGCGCCCTTGCCGACCCATGATAAGGCGGCTTGGCATGGCACGCTGCGTTTCCGGTCACTCGCACACGCGAGCCAGCGATGGCATTGCACCCTCGCCAGCGCGACAGGCGTCAGGCGTTCACATCCACGACGATGCGGCCGCGCACCTTGCCGGGGATGATCTGCTCATAGACATCCAGCACCTCTGCCAGGCCGATCTGCTGCACGGTGCTTTCCAGCTTCCGCGGATCCAGGTCGGTCGCGAGCCGATCCCAGGCGCGCTGGCGAACCTCTTGTGGCGCATTCACCGAATCGATGCCGGCAAGGGTCACATTGCGCAGGATGAAGGGCAGCACCGAGCCGTGCAGCGCATCGCTCTGGGCCAGGCCACAGGCGGCCACGGCACCGCGGTACTTCGTTTCGGCGATGGCATTGACCAGCGTCGTGCCGCCGGCCACATCCACCACGCCGGCCCAGCGCTCGGCACTCACCGGCCGCTCGCGCGGTTCGGAAAGCTGCGCACGATCGATGATCTCGGCCGCACCCAGGTTGTGCAGATACTCAGCATGCTGCGGGCGTCCGGTGGCGGCCACCACGCGATAGCCCAGCTTCGACAGGATCGCCACCGCAATCGAGCCGACGCCGCCGTTGGCGCCGGTGACCAGCACATCGCCCTGTGCAGGCGCCACCCCGGCATGTTCCAGAGCCAGCACGCACAGCATGGCGGTGTAGCCCGCGGTGCCGATGGCCATGGCGTCGCGGGTGCTCAGGTTGCCGGGAATCCGGTTGAGCCATTCGCCCCGCACCCTGGCGCGCTGGGCCAGGCCGCCGTGATGGCCCATGCTCAGGTCCCAGCCATTGAGCACGACGCGGTCGCCTGGCGTGAAGTCGGCCCTGCTGGATTCCAGCACCACGCCTGCCAGATCGATGCCGGGAATGAGCGGAAACGTCCGGATGATCGGACTCTTGCCGGTGAGGGCAAGCGCATCCTTGTAGTTGAGCGTGGAGTACTCGACCTGTACCAGGACGTCGCCGTCCATCAGGTTGGCCTCGTCGAAATCGACCAGTTCGGTCGAAAGCTGGTTGTTCGTCTTGCGGGTCAGCAGTGCTTTGAACGTCATGGATGGCCTCACATTCATGGGATGGGGCCATGCTAGGCTTGCGCCTCTATCGCAACAAGAACGACGATTTTCCGTAGGTACTATGGTTTTCCGGAGTATGCATGCGTAGCAAACGGTGGGACGGCAAGAGTGGTTGCGCGGTGGAAGTCACGCTGTCGGTCATCGGTGGCGTGTGGAAGCCGATCATTCTGTTTCACCTGATGACCGGCAAGCGGCGTTTCATGGAATTGACGCGACGGGTGCCCAATGCCACCCAGTCCATGCTCACCAGCCAGCTGCGTGAACTGGAAGCCGATGGCGTGGTGATCCGCCACGTGTACCCGGAAGTGCCGCCGAAAGTGGAATACGAGCTGTCCGAGTTCGGGCGCACGCTGGTGCCGGTGCTGCTGGCCATGCGCGAGTGGGGAGAAACCTATCGCGGCCATGGAAGCACGGAAGGCGATTGCCAGGGTTGAAGACACTTCCGGTTCCACTGCGGCGGCGCATTCCGGCCGGATGCGCTCGCGCTTACACGCAATACGGATGGGTTGAATGACACCACCCGTAGCGGCTGGAGCGATGCCCCTGGCAGGAGAGGCACCACGGGTACTACGGAGCAGCTTTCGGTTGACGCGGATCGGCAATGATCCGCGAGGGGGATCCATACAGCACCAAGACCCGCGTGCCGGTGCTGAACACCGGGTCCGGGCCCTGCACAACGGTCATCAGATTGCCGTTCTCCGTCTGCACCACGTACTCCAGGCCCTTGGCCTGGGAGAGTGCGCGTTCAGAGGCCGCACCGGCAATCGCGCCTGCCACCAGGCCGCCAATGGCGCCGATGGCCGCTGTCTGGTCGCTGCCGCCGATGGTGGAGCCGGCCACCCCGCCAGCCGCAGCGCCGGCAACGGCTCCGCCTCCCTGCGAACCGTCGATACTGACCGCGCGAACGCTGATGACCGTACCGCCCACCGTGCGGTTGACCTGTCCAACCGAGCCGATGGAGTAACTGTCGGTGCGCACGTTGGGTGCGCAGGCCGTCAGCATTGCCGCCACCGAAGCGGTCAGCAACGGGCGTCTCACGGCGCTTCCTGCTTGTTGGGGAACATCGGCTTGGTGATGTCCACGGTCTCCAGCGCCTGCAGGAACTGGGCGATGTTGTTCTGCGCCGAGCGGCTGATGGATTCGCGAGCGCGAATGACACCGGCAAATGCATAGTTGAACGGCACCTCGCCGGAAGCGCTGACGTCCTGGGTGTAGACGATGCTGCCGGTGGCACGATCGATCAGCTCATAACGGGCGATCGTCTTTGTGGTCATCGATGCCCCGAAACTGGGAATGTCAATGGCCAGGATCTTCACCGACAGGCTCAGCTTCACCGGTGCATCGTCGCGGAACACCGCCATTTTGTTCAGTGCTTCGGTCAGCGCGTTCTGCCACATCTGCGGCACTTCGTGCTGGGCCTGCGCCGGGATCTTGCCTTTGGCCTCGTCCGGGCGTGCCAGTGTGACCGTCAGCGACTTCAGCTCACCGTCGATCTTCTTGCTGCTGACCCCGACGTTCGGCACCGAGAAATTGAGCGGCGGATTGGTGGTGCAGCCCACCAGCGACACAGCGAGGATCGCTGCGAACAGAAACTTCTTCATCCATTTTCCCCTGTGGTTACGCTGAAACATCCATGGTGTGTCTCGTGCTCGTCCGCAACGTCCGTGCTGCACCGCGTGCTTTGCCGCCGGCGACCTGCTGGTGTGGCTGAACGCGCGAAAGCATACCTGAATCGGGGGCGCATGCGCGGCCCGCCCCGCGGCTCGCCTGAATTCCTAAAAGGGGGGACCGGAGGAATGGCTCAGAAGCGGTAGGCCGCCTGCACATACACCCGTCGCGGCTCGCCCGGGAAATGCCCGTTGCGCTCGATGAAGCCGCTGGCCGCGTACACCTTGTCGAACAGGTTCTTGACGTTGGCCTGGAACTGCCACTGCTTCCACGTGGTCTTCCAGCTCATGTCGAACGCCGTGTAAGCCTTGACCGTCTGCCCATCCAGGCTGACACGCTGGCCCACATGGTCGGCGCCGAAGCCAATGGCCGAATTGATCGACGGCAGGTCGTAGCGCGTCCACAGGCCGAGCTTGTTGCGTGGCGCATTCGCGAAGCGGTCTCCGGAGGCATTGGTGATGCCGTTCGGGCCGGCATCCTTCACCCGTGCGTCGTTGTAGGCGTAGGTCAGGTTCACCACCCAGCGCTCGGTCACGTCGGCCAGCAGGTCCAGTTCCATGCCCGTGCTGCGTACCAGGCCCAGCGCGGCCAGCTGGTTCACGCCGTCCCGCACTTCGCCGGTGGCCTGCACGATCTTGCTGCGGTCGATGCGGTAGGCCGCCATGTTCAGGGTCACACGGTCGGCCAGCAGGGATTTCAGGCCGATTTCCCATTGCCTGCTGCGCTCAGCGTCGAAGGGCCCACCGGCTGCCGGATTCTGGTTGGCGGCACTCTGCGGCACGAAGCCGCTGGCGATGTTGGCATACAGGTTCACGCCGTCCCGGACGGTAAAGGTACTGCCCAGCCGCCAGCTGAGGTCGTTGCCATCCACGCTGCCACCAGTGATGCGATCGTCGTCCTGGAAACCATCCCAACGCAGTCCGGCCAGCACATGCCAGCGCGTGCCCAGTGCCAGCTCATCCTGCAGATAGCCACCGTAACGCTTGCTGCGGGTGGCGGTGCTGCGCCAGGGCAGGGCGGCCAGATTGTAGTCGTGCCAGGTGCTGGCGCCATAGACCGGGTTGAACAGATCGATGCCGCGCACCGGACCGGCGCCGCGTGCCAGGTCGGCACTGTTGGCGGTCTGCGCGGTGAAGTCGGCGTCGAGCTGGTAGACGTCGGCGCCGAACAGCACCTTGTGTTCGATACGGCCGGTGTTGATCCGCCATACGGCATTGCCGCTGGCGGTGAACGCCTCGTTGTCGCGGATCTGGTTGCGCAGCTGGCGCGTCATCCACTCGGCCACGCCATCGCGGTCACGGTCGATCAGCCCCATCGGTTCGTGGTACATCTGGTGCTCGTTGTTGCTGAACCAGCGCGCAGCAATATCCACGTCCAGCGTATCGAGCGGTGCGAAGCGATACTGCGCCAGCGCCACCCTGGCGCGCATGTCGAGGAAATCACTGGCCTCGTTGTGGTTCCATCGCCGGTCGGTCAGGAAGGTGCCGGCATCGTTCACTGGGACGCCCCGGAGCCGGTTGCCGCCCAGGTTCTGGGTGATGTCGGTGAACTGCAGCACCAGCTCGCCGGTCTGGCCAACGTCGAAGGCCAGCGAGGCGTCGCCGATCACGCTTTCGCTGTCGGCATTCCAGCGTACGCCCTGCTCGCTGTCGGCATAGAGGCCGGCGCGATAGCGAATGCTGCCGCTGGCATTCAAGGGGCCGGTGCCTTCGATCGACCCGGCGCGGAAGTCCTTGTCGCCTGCCTGCAGCTCGATGCGGTGTTCGGCGCGCGCCTTGGGCTTGCGCGTCACATAGTTGATGACACCGCCCGCATCACCACCGCCGTACAGCGCACCGGCCGGACCCTTCAGCACTTCCACGCGTTCGATGTTGAACAGCTGCGGTACCGAGAAGCCTGCATAGGGATCACCGCGCAGACCGTCGTAGAGCACGTTTTCCTGGCGGAAACCGCGCAAGGTAACGCCGGCATAGCTGAAGAAGCTGATGCCGCTGATGCTGCGATACAGGTCGGTGACCTGACGCGCGGCCTGGTCGTCGATCAGCTCGCGCGGCACGACCTGGATCGACTGAGGGACCCGTTCCAGAGGCGTGTCAGTGCGAGTGCCGACAGCGGCATCGTTGGCGCGGTACAGCGTCTGCGCGCGGCCGCGGACTTCGACCTTGTCCAGATCCTTCGGGGCGTCGGCTGGGGCTTGGGAGGCCAATGCAGGCGTCGCCAGGGAAAGGGACAGCGCCGCGCAGAGCGCGTTCTTCAGAAGGGCGGGAAGGGGCATGAGGGAGTCAGGATGGGCTGCAAATGAGAAAGATTAGCATTTGCAAAGGTTCGTGGCCCATCCCCCCTGGTGCGCTGTGGACGCAGGCTCGGGTGGGTGTACGGTGTGCCCGGCAAAGCCACCCGCACACCGGTGCGGCCCCGCACGTGCCATCAGCGGTGCGAGGTCGGCGACAAAGCGTCCGCGCTGGAGTCCTCACTGGAACGCGGATTCGGTTCGCTTCAGCAACGCGCCCGCTAGGGCGATGCCACCACGGCCTGCGCGCGGCGCGCGGCCTCGGTCATTACCGAGGCCAGTTGCTTCAACGAGTAAGGCTTGCGCAGCAGGGTAAAGCCGTGGCCCGGATCCCGGGCAAGCAACTCGCTGTAGCCGCTGGTGAGGATGACGGGGAGCTCTGGCAGGCGGTCGCGGATGGTGCGGGCCAGATCCAGGCCGTTCATGCCCGGCATCACGACGTCGCTGAACACCACGTGGAAGCGCGAGGCATCCCGTTCCAGCTCCGCCAAGGCCTCGTCTGCATTGCGCGCAAGCATCACGCTGTAATCGAGCTCGCGCAGGGCGCCAACCGCAAATTCGGCCACGTCGACGTTGTCTTCCACCACGAGCACGCAGACGCCGTGGCCATGCTGCAGCCCCGATTGCGCCGCCGGCCGTTCCGTCGTTTCTCCTGCCTGCGCCAGCGGCAGGTACAGCGTAAAGCGGCTACCGGCGCCCGCCTGGCTCTGCACGTCCACCTCGCCTTCGGACTGCTTGACGAAACCGAACACCTGGCTGAGACCGAGCCCGGTCCCGGCACCGACGCTCTTGGTGGTGAAGAAGGGCTCGAAGATGCGGTCGACCACTGCAGGGTCGATGCCTGCGCCGGTATCGGTGACACTGATGGCAGCAAAGTCGCCCTTCATCGGGGCGGCGAAGCGCACCGAAGGCACCGCAGTGACCTGTTCCACTTCGATGGTCACCCTGCCGTGCCCGTCGATCGCATCGCGGGCGTTGACCGCGATGTTGATCAATGCGGTGTCGAGTTGGGTCCGGTCCAGCAGCACCGGCAACGGCGTACTCGGCAACGACAACGATACCTGGATGCGCGCGCCCAGAACCGTGGTGATGATATCCGAGAGCGCGCGCACGCTTTCGCACAGATCGAAGACCTCCGGCGACAGGCTCTGGCGGCGCGAAAATGCAAGGAGTTGCGCGGTCAGCTTGGTGGCGCGGTCCGATGCTGCTGCAATGGCCTGGATGTAGCGGCGTCGGTTGTCATCTGCCGGCCACGTGTGCAGGAGCATGTCCACCGAACCGGTGATGACCTGCAACAGGTTGTTGAAGTCGTGCGCCACGCCGCCGGTAAGCTGGCCGATCGCCTCCAGCTTCTGCGACTGGCGCAGCTGCTCGCGGGCGCGTACCAGTTCCAGGTGGGCTTCCCGCGCCTGCTCGGTGATCGCCGCGACCTGCCGGCTGTGCAGGTCGCGCTCGATCACCCGTTCGGTCTGCTCGCTGACCACGCACAGGATGCCGGCAACGCTGCCGCAGCCGACGCGCAGCGGTGAATAGGAGAACGTCCAGAACGTTTCGCGCATCGAGCCGTCGCGATCCATCATCAATGGCAGGTTCTTGAAGCTGCGGCTGGTGCCGGCAAAGGCATCGTTGACCGCCTGCGCAACGTCCGGCCACACATCGGCCCAGACATCCTCCAGGCGGTTGCCCATCGCGCCGTGCAGCTTTCCTCCCAGCAAGGGCAGGTAGGCATCATTGAAGAAGAAGGCCTTGTCTTCCTTGCCCCAGGCGAGCCAGAGGGGTTCGGGCGAATCAAGGATCATCGCCAGCAACATGCGGAGCTCGGCCGGTGCGCTCGCGGCAGTGGCCGAACGCGCCCAGTCACTGTCCTGCAGCAGTCGGTAGGCAAGCTGCTCAGGCGCCGAGACGGGCAGGGGAAAAGGATGCATGGCCGCCATTGGCGCAGGAAGGTGGCGCAGCATAGCCGAGTGGATGTCATGGCGCCCTGCACATCACCGGCATGAAGGGCATCACCACTTCGGTTGACGGGGCAGCGTTGCACCTCTGTCCTGCAGGTTGCCGCGATCGGGACCGCCGCGCGCTGCTCACTACGCCCGCGGACTCTGCCCCTGGCGGAAGGTCGCGAAGGCGGCCTGATCGCCGCGTCTAGTCCTCACGTGCGCTCCGCGCGGCGAGGGCGTCGCGGCCGGCGTCGGTAAGATCGATATCCCCGTCTTCCGCCTGTACCGCCAAACCCGCGTTGACTGCCCACGTCGCCGCGTCGCCGCGCACCGGTTGCGCAGCGGCGATTGCCTCCAGGATCTCCCGCTGTTGCGCCGTCATGCCCATGAGCCGGCCCTCAGATGCCCAGCAACGAGGTCGGTTGCCAATCCGACAGCCTGGCGTGGCTGACCGGTTGGTGGCAGCCGCACTCGTCGCAGCGGAACAGTGCTCCACCCGGAAGGTGAACCAGATTGTCTTCGCTGGCCGAACTGGTCGAGGAGCAATGCCGGCAGGTAACAGTGAGCGCAGTGATGCGCTGCACGCCGCCGGACAGATCGAACACGGCCTCGAATGCGCGAATGACAGGATGGGCAGTGTCCGGCATCTGGATCTCGACAGGGCAGGGAGGTTGGGAAATCGCATCGTCGCGCGTTGGCCGTGATGGCGCAGTCAGCCAGATGCATGGACACGATCAAGACAGGCGCGGCAATGGGGAGCGGTTCCTTTTCAGGGATCCTTTCCAATCAGGTCCCACGGCTTGTCACAGCCGTCGCGCTCGCTTGATCACACTCCACGCCCTTGTTGCAGCGGGTCCCGCAGGACAATGAAGGCGGCAGAAGAAGTCCCGCCCTGCCGGCTCAGGCGATGCAGATCATCAGTACCGTGCACAGCACCAGCATCAGCACGAACACACGCCGGCTCAGCGCCAGGCACGCCAGATAGGCGGCCAGCGCCCATGCAGCCAGCAGCGCGCAGGCCACCAGCCACAGCCCGATGGCCATCACCGATCCGGCCGCCAATGCAGATAACGCGATGGCCTTGAACAGCGCCACGCCCAGCACACTGCCCAGCATGCCGGCCTGCAAGGCAATGGCATCGTGGTGGGCAGGAACGCGGTGGTGGCGCATTGCGGGTCCGGTGCAGGCCGAGGGGCGTCGGCTGCACTTTGCCCAAAGGCACATCCACGAAATGTGTTCATTGCACCCGAAGCGCGTGGTCGAGCATCCTTGGTGGAACACCCCTCGGCAGATTGCAGGTGCTGCCGGTACGAAGCGCCGTGCTGGTCAAGGCGCTGGCATCCACTTGCCTGTGAATGCCGGTTCTTCAGTGGCTGCCGGCGACGGCGGCCTTACGCTTCCTGTCCAGTGACACCGCCACGCACCACAGCAGCAGGCCGCCAATGGCAGTGGCCGCACCGACATAGCCGGTGCTGGCCGGGCTGAAGCCGGCGCTGATCGCCATGCCGCCCAGCCAGGGGCCGAGCGCATTGGCGGTATTGAACGCGGCGTGGTTGGAGGCGGCCGCCAGCGTCTGTGCTTCACCGGCCACGTCCATCAGGCGGGTCTGCAGCACTGCCGCCAGCGCGCCCATGGTGCCGACGGTGATGATCATCGGGCCGATCGTCCACACGGACTGCGCGGCCAGCGGATACAGCAGCAGCATCAGGATCGACCACAGCAGGACCACGGCGGCGGCCTTGAAGTGGAACCTGTCCACCAGCCAGCCACCGGCGATGTTGCCGATGATCGCGCCGATGCCGAACACGCCCACCGCCAGCGGCATCCACGATTCGGCCACGCCGGTGACCTGCACCAGGGTCGGAGCCAGGTAAGTGAACACGCAGAACATGCCAGCGAAGCCGACTGCGCCGATTGCCAACGCCAGCCACACCTGGGACGTGTTGAAGGCGCGCAGTTCGCGCATCGGCGAGGTGCGCACCTCGTCCGGATCCGGCAGCAGGAAGCGGGCGATCATCGCCACGGTGGCGATGGCCAGCACGCTGACCAGGGCAAAGGCGGTGCGCCAGCTCAGCTGCTGGCCCAGCCAGGTGGTCAGCGGGTTGCCGACCAGGATTGCGATCGACAGGCCCAGCAGCACCCGCGACATCGCCTGGCCGCGCTGGCCGGCAGGGCTGATCGCCGCGGCCACCAGCATCGCAACGCCGAAGTAGGCGCCATGCGGGAGGCCGGCGACGAAGCGTGCCGCCAGCATGGTGCCGTAATTGGGTGCCAGCGCGCTGGCGAGGTTGCCCACCGCGTAGAAGCCCATCAGCGCCAACAAGAGCTTGCGGCGCGGGAAGCTGGCACCCACGAAGGCGAGGATCGGCGCACCGACGACAACGCCGATGGCATAGGCGCTGATCAGGTGACCGACCTGCGTTTCGGAGATCGACAAGCCGCGACTGATCTCCAGCATCAGGCCCATGCTGGCGAACTCGCTGGTCCCGATGGCGAAGCCACCCAGAGACAGGGCGAGGATGATCAGGGTGCGCTGACGGGGCGTCAGCCGCGCAGCCAGGGAAGAGGTGGGGCTCATGCGGGGGCGCGACGGGGCGGGGGAGCCCCCCATTGTACTGCTGCACCGCAACAAGGGCAGCAGCGCTCAGGTAAATCAGCGTTCGATCAGTGACACGCCGCCCCCCGCTGTCCGTGCGGCCTGGTCAGATGCCCAGCGCTGCCCGGGCGTGCGCGTACTTGCCGCGCAGGCGCCCGGCCGTCGCCGTGTCGAGCATCGCCAGGCGCTGCGGATCGGCGTTGTCATCCAGATCGGCCCGCTTCACCTTCAGTGCCAGCGGTGGGCGGCAATGCGCGCGTAGTAGCTGTCCGCGTCGGGGGCCGCGGCGCGCTTGAGCAGGTGCACCGCCTCGCGCAGCGGGGCGGGGAATGCCTCGATGCGTGCGGCAAACGCCGGGCAGTCCTCGGCCACATCATGCAGCCACTCCACCACTTCGGCGTCATCGTCGCCGCGCACCGCAGCCGCCACCCGTGCCACATGGCCGATGTAAGGCTGGCCGGCCTTGTCCATCTGGCCGGCGTGCGCCTCGGTGGCCAGGGTGCGGGCAAGTGCTACCCAGTCCATATCGGTCTCGTTGGATATCGGCGCACAGTTTCGCGCAAAAGCAGGAGCGGTTGTCGATGCGGCGATGACACTGCGATGGGCATGATGGCTGGGCAGGGGCGCGGCGTCGCCCCGAGGAGGAGGAGTTCGATGCAGGAATTCAGGCATGTGCTGGAAACCCGTGGCCGCTACCAGCTGGTAGCGGTGTCCCACGAGCCGGTGTACGCTCCGGGCGATGTGGTCGGCCATGCGGTCGTCGCCGACGATGGGGATCGTCTGACCGACCTGGTATCGCTGGCCGAAGCGCGCCAGTTGCTGTTGCAACGGGTGCGTGAAGAGGGCGAAGAGCCCGGGCTGGAGAACGAAAATCACCTGCGGAAAAAGGCGTCGCGCTGGCGCCGCCGCTAGGCCGTCGCGCCCTCGTGCGCATCATGGAGGATTCGGGTGTTGCCCAGTAAGAAGTATCTGCTCATCGCCATCATCACGCTGGCGACCCTGCTGCTTGGTTTCGTGTTTTCCGGCTACCTGACGCTGCTGTTCCTGGGCCTGGATACCAAGCTGTTCACCTGGAACACCTACTACCAGTACTTCAACGCGCTGGACCAGCCACAGGTCGCGCCCTTCGTTGGCAAGATCCGATGGGCCGGCTACGTGGGCTTCGGCCTGCCGCTGCTGGTATTGGTGGTGACCGGCCTGGTGCTGCTGCTGAAGAAGGACAAGCGCTCGCTGCACGGCGATGCACGCTTTGCCACCGGCGCCGACCTGGCCAGGCATGGCATGTTCAAGAAGACTGGCCAGAGCATCGTGGTCGGCAGCCATGGTGGCAAGCTGGTGCGCCTGGATGGCCAGCAGTTCGTCATCCTGGCCGCGCCCACCCGCTCGGGCAAAGGCGTGGGCGTGGTCATCCCGAACCTGCTGGAGTACGGCGAATCGCTGGTGGTGCTGGACATCAAGCAGGAAAACTTCGACCTGACCAGCGGCTGGCGCGCCAGCCAGGGTCAGGAAATCTACCTGTTCAATCCTTTCGCCGAGGACCGGCGAACGCATCGCTGGAATCCGCTCAGCTACGTCTCCGACGATCCGGCGTTCCGCGTCTCGGACCTGATGAGCATCGCTGCGATGCTGTATCCGGATGGGGCCGAGGACCAGAAGTTCTGGGTCAGCCAGGCGCGCAACGCGTTCATGGCCTTCACCCTGTACCTGTTCGAGAACTGGGACGACGAGCGCAGCAGCGGTTTCCCGGGGGGCGCCGGCACGCCCACGCTCGGCGCGGTGTATCGGTTGTCCTCCGGCGACGGGACCGACCTGAAGAAGTACCTCAAGACCCTGTCGGAGCGGCCGTTCCTCAGTGCCAACGCACGTTCGGCCTTCGCCAACATGCTGTCGCAGGCGGACGAGACCTTCGCCTCGATCCTGGGCACCTTCAAGGAGCCGCTGAACCCCTGGATCAACCCGGTGCTGGACAAGGCCACCAGCAGCAACGATTTCCTGCTGACCGACGTCCGCAAGAAGAAGATGACCATCTACATCGGCATCCAGCCGAACAAGCTGGCCGAGAGCCGGCTGATCATCAACCTGTTCTTCAGCCAGCTGATCAACCTCAATACCAAGGAACTGCCCAGGTCCAACCCGGACCTGAAGTACCAGTGCCTGCTGCTGATGGACGAATTCACCTCGATCGGCAAAGTCGAGATCATCGCCTCGGCGGTGTCCTACATGGCTGGCTACAACATCCGCCTGCTGCCGATCATCCAGAGCATGGCCCAGCTCGATGCCACATACGGCCGCGAAGTCTCGCGCACGATCATCACCAACCATGCCCTGCAGATCCTGTACGCGCCGCGTGAGCAGCAGGATGCCAACGACTATTCGGACATGCTGGGCTACACCACGGTGCGCAAGAAGAACGTCACGCATGCCAGAGAGAAGACCCACAACTTCACCGAAGAGCGGCGTGCACTGATGCTGCCGCAGGAGCTGAAGGCGATGGGGCCCGACAAGGAAGTGTTCCTCTACGAAGGCATACCGCATCCGGTGAAATGCGACAAGATCCGCTATTACAAGGATCGCTATTTCACGTCCAGACTGCTGCCGAAGGTCGATGTTCCGATGCTTAACGTCTAATTCACGACGCTAAATTTGTGACTTGGATTCATATTCACTGAAGTGAAAACGTGAGGTAAGTCAAGAATTCGGCATCTGTTCATAGATTTTCAGACTTGTCTGACATGGAATTGACGCGTGGTTGTGCGACCCTATGTCTGTCGTCCAGAAATGTGTGCTGGATGTCAAAGATGTGGCAGTAGGGTGGCCAGGAGTTTGTGCCATGGAAACAAGGATGGTTTCGACGTTGGTGATGTATGCGGGTGGGTTGTCGGCTATGTCCGGCGGCCCCGCAACTTGGTTGGCAGCCGTTGGCTGCAGGGGAGCCGGAGTGGGTGTGCCGCACGCAGCGCATCCCTCTGATTCCGGCGTGCGCGATGCAGCGCCGGACGACCAGGGGACCAATGCTCGGGACTGCTTTTTCGTACGTCAAAGTGAAGCCCGTATGAATCAGGCGTTTATCGCGAAAATGTCCATCGCCGCAGTGGCGGCGTTGATGGTGGCCGGTTGCGCCACCAAGTCCGCTCCCGATTTCGGAGGCCGCTGGAAGCCGGTCAACCGCTTTGCTGCGACAACGACCGAAATTCCGCTGTACTCCAGCTACGTCTACCAGGCCTCGCCGATGGATGGCACGCTCAAAGCCATGCTCGAGCGCTGGGCCAAGGATTCCGGGCGCACGCTGGACTACCGCCTCAGCTCGGATTTCACCCTGTATGGCGCGGTCTCGAAGATCGATACGACCAACGCGCAGCAGGCCGTGATCGATCTGACATCGGCCTATTCGGCGCAGGGTATCTCGGTCTCCATCGTTGGCAACCAGATCGTTGTGCAGAGCGCTGGCTCGACGCCGACCGCGTCGGCGCAGGGCGCTGATTCCAACAGCGGCACCTGAGTCCACCTCGAAATCATCGAACGTGCCGCTCCCCGCGCCTGTCGCAGGGGTGCCACGCCCATTGATGTTTCAGCAGTACGGAAGAATCCATGTTCCGCAAGAAGGATCCCGGCAATAGCCCCAAGGTCGAGCAGTCGGTCGCCAAGGCGGTCAGCTACGAGATCACCGTGGCCGACATGGCACGCCGCAGCGAGCGGCGTGCATGGTGGGTCGCCACAGGCTCATTGCTGATGTCGCTCGCACTGGCGGGCGGCTACTACTACATGCTGCCGCTGAAGGAAAAGGTGCCGTTCCTGGTGATGGCCGATGCCTACACGGGTACGGCGACCGTCGCGCGGTTGAGTGGCACCTTCCAGGGCGAGACGATCACCACCAACGAAGCGATCAATCGCAGCAACGTCGCCCAGTACGTGCTCGCGCGCGAATCGTATGACTCGGCGGTGATGGGCCTGCGTGACTGGGAACTGGTGTTCGTGATGTCCACCGATCCGGTGGCGCAGTCCATGCGTGTCCGCTATGCCGGCAACAATCCGCAGAACCCGTTCGTGATGTACGGTCGCGAGCGCGCCATCCGGGTCAAGATCCTCAGCATCACGCCATTGGGTGCCGAGCCGAACGGCAGCTTCCGCGGCGCTTCGGTGCGCATCCAGCGCAGCCTGCTGGACAAGCGCACCGGCGTCTCTACCTACCTGGACAACCAGCTGGTGACGATGCGCTTCGAGTACAACCAGAACCTGGCGTTGTCCGAACAGGATCGCATCCTCAATCCGCTGGCCTTCCAGGTCACCGAGTACCGCGTCGACAACGACTATTCGCGTGGCGTGCCGGTGCCGGATGACGGTGCCATGCAGGCGCAGGCGCAGCAGGCCGCACAGGCGGCGCAGCAGGCACAGGGTGTCTACGATCCCAACAATCCGGCCGCAGCCACCATGATCGACCCGGCCACCGGCCAGCCGGTCGCGGTGCCAGCCAACGGCCAGGTACCGGGCCAGGCAATGCCGGGACAGCCTGTACAGGGCCAACCGATGCCGGGTCAGCCGGTGCAGGGGCAAGCAATGCCGGGGCAGGCCATGCCCGGACAGCCGGCCATGAGGCCGGCGCAGAACAATTCCACCGGAACTGCTGATGGAGCAAGCAACCGATGAGTAGTCGAAATATCAGGGGAAGCGCGCTGGCGCTGCTGTCGATGTTGTCGTTGCTGTTCCCGGCAGCGGCGATGGCGCAGGCGGTTGACCACTACGAGTACGAGAAGGACCGCATCTATCCGGTTCGCACCGGCCTGGGCCTGACCACCCAGATCGAGTTGAGCCCGAACGAGAAGATCCTCGACTACAGCACCGGCTTCAGCAGCGGCTGGGAACTGACCCGTCGCGAGAACGTGTTCTACCTCAAGCCGAAGAACGTCGACGTCGACACCAACATGATGGTGCGCACCGAGACCCATTCCTACATCTTCGAACTGAAGGTGGTGGCCACCGACTGGCGCCAGCTGGAGCAGGCCCGTCGTGCAGGCGTGCAGTACAAGATCGCCTTCGTCTATCCCAACGACACCGTGTTCGGTGTCGCCCAGGAAGCGGTCGAGGAAGAGGCCAAACCGCTGTTGAGCTCGGAACTGGCCAAGGACCGCCAGTACAACTTCAACTACTCCTATTCGACCAGCAAGGCGAAGAAGATGGGGTGGCTGATCCCGGTCAACGCCTATGACGATGGCCGTTTCACCTATCTGAAACTGCCGAACTCGCCGGAGTACAAGACCGGCATCTTCCCGGCCGTGTTTGGTCGCGAAACGGAATACGGTGAAGACTTCGTGGTCAACACCACGGTTGAAGGCAATACGCTGATCGTGCACGGGACCTACCCGTACCTGGTCATCCGCCACGGCGACTTCGTCGTCGGCCTGCGAAGGAACGTGAAGAAATGAGCCAGCAGAACACTCCCGGAAACGACCCGAACAATGGACGCGACGAGAGCCAGAGCCCGTACGGCGCACAGGGTGCCGCGGACGCGCCGTCGAATCCCTACTTCGGCACGGCCCAGGCCGAGCCGGCGCCGGATCTGGACGCGGCCGCGCCGCAGCTGCGCTCGGCCGAAGAGCAGCGGCTGAACCGGAAGGCGCTGCTGTTCCTCGGTGGCATCGTGTTGCTGTTGGTGGCCATGGGCTTCCTGCTGTTCCGCAAGGGCCAGGATGACAAGGACGCTGCACAGAAGGTGCCGGAAGTCGCGCGTGTGTCCACGCCGACGCTGCCGGACGCTGTGCAGACGGATCCGGTTCCGTCCCAGGCGATGCAGCCCGTTGACCCGATTCCGATGCTGCCGCCGCCGCCGTCCGGGCCTACTCGCGCAGAACCGGCCTTCAGCATGAGCGAGCGCGAAGCCCCGCGGGGTCCGACGCTCGCCGAGCGCCGGATGGGAGCGTCGGGGAACGGCTTCGTTGGTGCTGGCGACAGCGCGGGCGGTGATGGGCAGGGGGGCCAGGAAGACGAGCTGACCCGTACCCTTCGCCTCCAGGCCCAGATGATGGGTGGACAGCAGAATGCAGCGCCGGCCCGGGTTCGTCGCGGCCCCGATGTTGATGACGTGTCCAATGCCAGCTACATCCGCAGTCCCGATGCGCTGCTGGTGCGGGGTACCTACCTGCGTTGCGTGCTGGAAACCCGCATCATCACCGATATCGCGGGCTACACTTCGTGCCTGCTGACCGAACCGGTGTACTCGATCAACGGCCGCAATCTTCTACTGCCGAAGGGCTCCAAGATCTATGGCGCCTATGGCGGCGGTCCCACCGGCAAGCGGGTGGAAGTGATCTGGGATCGCATCACTACGCCGAATGGTATCGACGTGGCCATGTCCAGTCCGGGCGTGGATCAGCTGGGCGGCGCCGGGCATCCGGGCCAGTACAGCGCGCACTGGGGCAGCCGTATCGCCTCGGCGCTGATGATCAGTCTGCTGGCGGATGCGTTCAAGTACGCCGCTGCAGAGCATGGCCCGGAAACCACTACCGTGGCGAATAACGGCATGACCATCCAGTCGCCCTATGAGAGCGCCACCGCACGCACCATGGAGCGCTTGGCCAATGAATCGCTGAGCCAGCGTCGTCCGCCGACCGTCACCATCAACCAGGGCACGATCGTGAACGTCTACGTTGCAAAGGACGTTGACTTCACCAACGTGCTGAACCCCCGCCGGTAACCCAACGAACGATCATGGACGCCGAAGTGTCCCCCCTCGCCCTCGTCTCCAGCGATTTCCTGCGCTATCAGTACGAAGTGCTGGGCATCGCCGAGTACATGACTTCTCCGGAAGTGACGGAAATCTGCATCAACCGTCCCGGCGAGCTGTACCTGGAAACCCGGGCGGGGTGGCAGCGGGTGGAGGTGCCGAGCCTGACGTTCGAGCGGGCCCGGCAGTTCTGCACGGCAGTGGTGAACGAGAGCAACACCGGCCAGCGCATCACCGATGCCGATCCGGTGGTGTCGCTCACGTTCCCCACCGGCCAGCGTGCGCAGTTCGTGATTCCGCCGGCCTGTGACGCGGGGAAGGTGTCGATCACCATCCGTTTGCCTTCCAAGCACACCAAGTCGCTCACGCAGTATCACGAAGACGGCTTCTTCAACCAGATTCTGGAAAGCGATGGCAGCATCAGCGAGCAGGATCGCGAGCTGCTGGAGCTGCGTCATTCGCGAGAGTACGCCGAGTTCTTCCGGCGTGCGGTGATGTACCGCAAGAACATCGTGGTATCCGGCGCGACCGGCAGCGGCAAGACCACCTTCATGAAGGCGCTGGTCAACCATATTCCGGACAACGAGCGCCTGGTCACCATCGAGGACGCACGCGAGCTGTTCCTGACCCAGCCCAACGTGGTGCACCTGTTGTATTCCAAGGGCGGGCAGAGCACCAGCAATGTGACGGCCAAGAGCTGCATGGAAGCCTGCCTGCGCATGAAGCCCGAACGCATCATCCTGGCCGAGCTGCGCGGTGACGAAGCGTTCTACTTCATCCGCAACTGCGCGTCCGGCCACCCGGGCTCGATCACCAGCTGCCATGCCGGCAGCCCGGAGCAGACCTGGGACCAGCTGGCGCTGATGGTGAAGGCTTCAGCCGAAGGTTCGGGCCTGGAGTTCAACGTGATCAAGCGGTTGTTGATGATGACCATCGACATCGTCGTGCATATCAAGGCGCATGCCGGCTCGCGCTACATCACCGGCATCGACTTCAATCCTGGGCGTGCCCAGGGGCAGGAGGGCTGACCAATGCTGCCAGGACTGGAAATGATGGCGTGCCCGGAAATGGCCGTCTCGATGGACGTGATGCAACACGTCATCAACGTGGAGTCGTCGCGCAACCCGTATGCCATCGGCGTGGTCGGCGGTGCACTGGTGCGTCAGCCCAAGGCGTTGGATGAAGCGCTGGCGACGGTGCGCATGCTGGAAGAGAAGGGCTACAACTTCTCGATCGGGTTGGCCCAGGTCAATCGCTACAACCTGGGCAATTACGGGCTGGATTCCTACGAGAAGGCCTTCCAGCAGTGCCCGAACCTGCAGGCCGGTTCGCGCATTCTCGCCGACTGCTACAAGCGCTCCGGTGGTGACTGGGGCAAGTCGTTCAGCTGTTACTACTCGGGCAATTTCGAGACCGGCTTCCGTCACGGCTACGTGCAGAAGATCTACGACTCGATCCGCCGCGGCCAGCAGGTCGCCAGCAATGGTGTCGCACCGATCGACGTGGTCAGTCGCGGTGAGCGCCGTGCAGTGAAGGTCGAGCATCATCCGCAGCTCGCTTCGCCGGCGCAGGCGCGCATCGTTGCACAGTCCAATGGCCCGGTGTACGTGCCGTCGGAAGATCCGGCACGCGCCTATGTCGTGTACCCGTCCACCGGTGCGATGGCGCGGGGCAGTCTGCTGAATCTCGCCGACCAGGCGCTGTCCAAGGTGGTGCTGGGTTCAGTGGACAGGATGATGCAGCCCCAGGCGCAGCCCAGCCAAGGGCCCGCCTATCCCCAGCAGCAGGCCGGTGGCATGCCGCAGCAGCTGCCTCAGCAGGGTGCTGCGCAGGCGATGGCCATGCCGCAGCAGTTGCCGGGCGCTGCCGGTGCCAGCAATGAGGGGCCCGTGATGCTGCGGCCCTGGAGCGAGCGCAACCAGCCTGTGGCGGGTGCCGAGAATTCGTACAACGCACCGGTGCAGGCCGCACCGGTGCAGCAGATTCCCGCAGGGGATGCGGCCTTCGTGTTCTGACGAAGTCGTGGTGCGGCCAGTCCCCCGGCTGGCCGATTCAGTTGTGTTAGTCCATCAACAAGGAAATCAATCCATGAAGCGATCCAATCTCGACCTCGTCCAGGCCCAGCGCACGCTGAAGACCCTGCTGATGGCCACGGTTTTCGTCGGCGCCATGTTCGCCCCGCAGGTCTTCGCCAACGGTGCCGTCGACTTCGGCGGCACCGACAAGAAGGTGTGCGGCTTCTTCAACAACATCAACGGCCTGCTGAACATCGCCTCGATCGCCGTGGTCACCATCGCGGTGATCTTCGCCGGTTATCAGATCGCGTTCGCGCACAAGCGCATCGCTGACGTTGCACCGATTCTGATCGGCGGCGTGCTGATCGGCGCTGCGGGCCAGATCGCGCGCATGCTGCTGGGTGATGGTAGCGACGGCAAGTGTGGTGGTGGCACCAGCACCTCCTACCTGATCAACCATGTGATCCAGTACTACAGTGCATAAGAACGTCGTGTTCCGCGGCTGCACGCGCCCAGCGATGTTCCTGGGCGTGCCCTATCTGCCATTTTTCATGGTGGCAGGTGGCTTGCTGCTGCTCAGCATGTACACGAACTTCTGGTTCCTGCTCACCATTCCGGTGGCGGTCTTCATCATGCGGCAGATGGCCAAGCGTGACGAAATGATCTTCCGCCTGTTGGGCCTGCGCCTGATGTTCAAGCTGAAAGTCCGCAACGTGCAGGAACACGATGGCATGTGGGTGTTCAACCCCAACCATTACCGCGACAAGCCGGCCCGAATGGATTGAGGTCCGGATCCGGCCTGGCGGGCGTCCGCGCCCGTCGGGTCTGTTGAAACTTTTTGGCAGTACCTCTTTGGAAGCAGTCGTATGTTCAGCCCAGACACCTCCATCAGCGAGTTCATTCCATTGTCGTCGCACGTCGCCCCGAACGTGGTCAAGACCACGGGCGGCGACTACCTGCTGACCTGGCATCTGGAAGGGCTGCCGTTCGTCGGCCGTGAGGAGTGGGAGCTTGAGCATCGCCACAACACGTTCAACCGCCTGCTGCAGACGCTGCGCGCGCCGGATTTCGTCAACGTCGCCTTCTGGGTGCACGACATCCGTCGTCGCCGGACCCTGAAGGGCAGGAGCAACTACAAGCAGCGCTTCAACCAGGATGTGTCCGATCAGTACATGGGCATGTTGTCCTCACAGCGCATCATGCAGAACGAGCTGTACCTGACCATGATCTACCGCCCCGTGGTGGCGGGTAAGCGTTTCGTCGAGAAGTCGGCGAACGTGGACAAGCTGCGCGCCGAGCAGGAGCAGGCAGTAGAAAAGTTGATGGAGCTGGCCGGCAACGTCGAGGCCGTCATCCGCGACTATGCGCCGTACCGCCTGGGAATGTACGAGGCAAAGAACGGCGTGGTGTTCTCTGAAACGCTGGAGCTGTTCGGCTACCTGATCAATCGCATCGACGAGCCGGTGCCGGTGCTGTCGGCACCGATCAAGGACTACCTGCCAGTGAGCCGGCACATGTTTTCGGCCAAGACCGGTGACTTCGTCATCAACACCCCCAACGGTGCCAACCACTTCGGCGCCATCCTGAACATCAAGGAATATGCTGAGGGAACGTACCCGGGCATCCTCAACGGCCTGAAGTACCTGGACTACGAGTACGTCATCACCCATTCGTTCAGCCCGATGGGGCGCCAGGACGCGCTCAAGGTGCTCGACCGCACCAAGGGCATGATGATCTCCTCCGGCGACAAGGCGGTCAGCCAGATCGTCGAGCTGGACCAGGCGATGGATCAGCTCTCGTCGGGCAATTTCGTGCTCGGCGAATACCACTTCATCATGGCAGTCTACGGCGACAGCCAGGCCAAGCTGTCACAGAACGTGGCCACGACGCGCGCCGAGCTGTCCAATGCCGGTTTTGTGTCGACCAAGGAAGATCTGGCGGTTACCTCGTCTTTCTACTCGCAGCTGCCGGCCAACTGGCGCTACCGCACCCGCCTGGCCAATGTCAGCTCGCTGAACTTCCTGGGCCTGTCGCCACTGCACAACTTCGCGACCGGCAAGCAGCACAACAACCCGTGGGGCGACTGCGTCACCACGCTGCAGACCACCAACGGCCAGCCGTACTACTTCAATTTCCACGCGACCCATCCGTCAGAGAACTCGTTGGGCGAGAAGGCGATCGCCAACACCATGGTGATTGGTAAGTCCGGTACCGGTAAGACCGCACTGATCAACTTCCTGCTCAGCCAAGTGCAGAAGTATGAGCCGTCACCGACCATCTTCTTCTTCGACAAGGATCGGGGTGCGGAGATCTTCGTGCGCGCCTGCGGTGGTAACTATCTGGCCTTGGAGAACGGCGCGCCGACCGGCTTCAACCCGTTCCAATGCGAGAACAATGAAGCCAACGTTCAGTTCCTGGCCGACTTGATCAAGGTGCTGGCCGGCAAGCGTGAGTACAGTGCGCGCGAGGAAGAGGACATCTACCGCGCAGTGGAAAGCATGCTCGATACGCCGATGCACCTGCGCAGCATGACCAACTTCCAGAAGAGCCTGCCCAACATGGGCGACGATGGGCTCTATGCACGCATGCGCCGCTGGACCTCGGGCAATTCGCTGGGCTGGGTGTTCGACAATCCGGTGGATACCGTTGACCTGAGCAAGGCCAACATCATCGGCTTCGACTACACCGACATCATCGACAATCCCGAAGTGCGCGTGCCGGTCATCAATTACCTGCTGCACCGCCTGGAGTCGTTGATCGATGGTCGTCCGCTGATCTACGTGATGGACGAATTCTGGAAGATCCTGGACGGCGAGGGTGGCCTGAAGGAATTCGCCAAGAACAAGCAGAAGACCATCCGTAAGCAGAACGGTCTGGGCATCTTCGCGACGCAGAGCCCGGAGGACGCGCTGAAGAGCGATATCTCCGCCGCACTGATCGAACAGACCGCCACGCTGATCCTGCTGCCGAATCCGAATGCCAGCAAGAGCGACTACATGGATGGCCTGAAGCTGACCGAGGCCGAGTTCAGGGTGGTCACCGCCTTGGACGAGCGCTCGCGCTGCTTCCTGGTCAAGCAGGGCCATGCGTCCAGCGTCTGCCAGCTCAACCTGCGTGGGATGGACGACATCCTGTCGGTGATCTCGGCCTCGACCGACAACATCGACATCATGCATCGGGTGTTGCAGACCGCTGCAGTCCGCAATCGGATCACCGTGGACGAGCTCACGCCGGAACAGTGGTTGGAAGATTTCTACAAGAACCGGAAGGGTTCGGGGAAGGAACCCCGTTCCGACGCTGCTTGATGGCAGCGCAAGCAGGAGACAGGCAAGTGGATGTCAATCTGAACAACAGGAGTTTTGCCATGAACATCGTCAAGCGTCGGGCCAGCGCCCGCAAGGTACTCAAGCCGGTGGCCAAGGTGCTGGGTGTTGCCTTGGCGCTGTCTGCCACCAATGCTGGGGCATTTGGTCCGGTGCAGGAAACCGGTCCAGCGCTGATGCAGCACATCTGGAACCAGTTCAATACCCTGCAGTCCAAGGTGCAGGAGAAGACCCAGTTCGTCAGAGAAAATACACAGTGGCTTCAGGACTGGAACCAGACCATCAAGGAGTATGGCGAGATGCTGGTTCAGGTGCAGGGTATCGTCAACAACTTCGGTCTTCCTTCCGCTGCACAGCTGACGCCCGTTTCGCCCAAGTACCTGGTCGCTGAAACCTGTGGCACCGGCGCAGATTTGAAGGACATGCTGCCCAACATCATTTTCAATTCAAAGGGCGACTGGAAGAGCCAGCAGACGCAGATCTGCGTGAACATCCGCATGATGCAGAATCGCAAATACAACGATGCGGTTTACTTCATGCAGACGACCGGGCCTGCGTTCCTGAAGAGCATGGATGACATCGCGCAGTTGCGTTTTGGTAGCAATCGGCTCGGTGACATGAACGCGGTGGCGAACGACTCGATGCGTACTGCGAACGAAATGAACGCAACGATCAAGAACTTTGAAGCCCGGATCAAGGCATACGACGCCTACATCGATGTGATGGAGGCCAATCAGAAGGTCGTGGCCCAGTCTGCGCTCAAGGGCGATCCAACCAAGACCGTCATCAGTGACCTGGTCAAGACAGCAGCGCTGAAGACGGCGTTGTCCATCGACTGATGCGTGGAATGAAGCACCTGAGGTTCGAGTCCCTACGGGGCGCCTCAAGCGATAGCGGTATCACCAAGGGAATGTGGGTATGACGATCAGGTCGATTGCCAACTTTGATTTTTCGGGCGGATTCCAAGATTTGATGGGGCACGTGGCGCGCGTCCAGTCGGTCGGCGACTTCGTTTTCTTCAAGCTCATCCTGGACTATCTGCGGGAGCGAATCGGCAAGTTCGGCTTCGACGTCATGGACAACATGATGGCGTGGTTGGGCGGAATGGCGCTGACCCTCATGACCTTGTGGGTCCTCATTCAGGGCTATCGTATCGTCACCGGACGCAGCCGCGATTCGATGATGATCTTGGTGACCAACATGGCGCGCGCCGCACTTATCGTGGCTGTAGCGACAAGCATGGGCATGTTTGGCCGGGATCTTCATGAATTCCTGACCGAGGACGTGAAGGGTCTCATCACCCATGTCGTTACCGGGAAGGATCAGAAGCCCGAGGAGCAGATCGACAAGAGCTTGGCCTGGATGCAGGTTGCGCTGTCCAGTGTGGATGGAATCAAGATCCTGAATGACCCGGGGCTGCAGGAAGACAAGACACGAGCCATGTGGTTCATCGGCTTGGGTACGGGCGGCCCGGCGGTGACTGCTGGCTCGATGCTGTTGCTCTATGAGGTCGCGATGGCGTTGTTCATCGGTTTCGGCCCACTGTTCATCCTCTGTCTGTTGTTCGATCAGACCAAACAATTGTTCCAGCGATGGCTCTTCTACGGAATCGGGACCATGTTCTCGATGGCGGTGCTGTCGGCAATGGTGTCCATTGCATTGGATATGGTGATCCGCGTGTCTTCCTCGTTCTGGGCGACGGCGCTGGTGAACAGGTTCCTGCTTGACGGGGCTTCCAGCGACGGTATGACCAGTCAGGCGATGCAGCAGGGCGGCATGGGCCTGATTCTGACGACCTTGATTCTGACTGCGCCCCCAATGGCGGCCATGTTCTTCCAGGGCACCTTGGGCAGCTTCATGGCATATTCGCAGATAGGTGGCAGCCCGGTGGCACAGGCGCCGGGACCGAGCGGACAGCCGCCGGGTAGTTACAAGCCGGCAGCTCCAACCAATTCAGAGGAATCCGTGAGTAGCCAGAGCCTTACGATCCCGAAAATCGCGCCGGGTACTAGCAACTCGGTACATACGCCGGGGTCGCTTGGTAACGCCGCAGTTCGGTGAGCTATGTCACGGCAGTTGCTGAATGGGTAGGGTACTGGATGCAAGAGGTGAAAACGATGAAGCTGCTTTCTTTGCTCCTTTTCTTTGGGGTGCTGCTGGCTCCTGTGTCCGCACTTGCCGAAGGCGGTAGTTGTCCGCCAGGGTTCTACCCGATAGGAGGGCAAGGGGCCAGAGGCTGTGCTCCGATTCCTGGTGGCGACAGCGGTGGCTCGGATCAGCTGCCGCTACTTCCTCCAACGCCGACGGGGGAATGGTTAAGTACGTGGGGAGCAATCGCTGCGTCCGAAGCTACTTCTGAGGTAGGAATGGCCTCCGGAATGAATTCCGCAGAAGCCGCCGCTGCCGAGGCTGTGAGGCGCTGTGGTGGTGGAGGAGCCACGGACTGCAAGGTTACTGTCTCTTACTCAAATCAGTGCGTCGCGTGGTTGATTCCTTCTTCAGGTGGCTCGGGGGCTAAATCCGCAGTTGGTAAGGCTCCAAAGAAAAGGCAAGCGATCTCCTTGGCGGGTAAAGGTTGCGTAGATCCCAGTGGAAAGAAGTGCAGGGTCTTTTACGCAGACTGTTCTGAACCTGTTTTCCGTAAGTTCTAGCGATGCAAGTTCGTCGATTCTCTTAAGTCGATTGATTGGTTGCGTCGGAGTCGCCTGGAGCTTGAAGGTGCATCCAGGGCTTGCGTAAATGGGCCGGAAATTCAGAGAGTTGGCTTGATGTTGATGCGTTGATTTAGATTCTTGCGCATTGTCAATCGTGGCCACTCTTTCGTAGTTTCCTGCGTTCTGCGGATTGGCGGAGCACGGGTGACTGTACCGGCTGCGAATGGCTAGCTGATAGTGGATTCTTCGGGATTTGGCTCTGGATGACAGGTGAAAAGCTTTCCTTCGGATGTTGGGGGATTTCGAACGTCATCAGGGGTTCGAAGGTCATGTATAGGTTCGCGGCGAGTCTAGCGGTAGTTCTAGCACTTACGTCCGACCTGGCTTGGGCGGAAGGAAGGTGTCCTCCAGGCCAGTATCCGATTGGCGGGCGGGGTGCCGGCGGATGTGCGCCGATTCCTGCTGGTGGATCAGGAGCGGAAAGCCCGCGTCCAACGGGACGGTGGATCAAGACTTGGGGAGCATTTGCCGCCGCGCCTTCCGGAATCGCAGGAGCGGCAAGTGGGTGGAGGAAGAAGGCGGATGCGGGAAGCGCGGCGGTGAGATCCTGCTCTGATGCAGGCGGTCGGGATTGCCGAGTGAAGTTCACCTATAAGAATCAATGCGCGACGGCGGCTGTCTCGAATGCGGGAACCGGGGGGACTTTCTACTCTGCTGCAGCCACAAAGGAGGAGGCGGAAGGCCTATCCTTGGCGCAATGTCGTGCTGCGTCCAAAGAGACATGTGAAGTTGTCATGTCCAATTGCACCGAGCCGGAGTTTGAGAAGTTTTGAGTAATTGCCCGCATTTTTCTCGTGATGCGGCGATAGAATGGCCCGCCGTTGAGCGGGCTGTTTTTTTTGCGCCCATCAACTAAGAAGAACTCTACTCTTGATGTTGGGAGATTCTCGGTATGATCAGGCGTTCAGCAGCGACAAATTTGGCCCCAGCAATTGACGTGGCGGGTGCTGCGCTCACATCTGAGTAGGTCCGGGCAGCAGTAGCGCGACATGGGCTCGATCCTAGCGAACACTATCTGACTGTCGCCAATGGCGGCCATGTTCGTCTAGGGCGCCTTGGGCAGCTTCATGGCATATTTGCAGATGGGTAGCAGTGCAGTCGAATACAGGCAGGAGGCGCGATGTCTTGGAGGTTTACGCTTCTACGTAGTTGGCGGGTGATCCTGGGCTTTTTGTTGGCCGCAGTCTTCCAGTCGGCAGCGTTCGCGGAGGGCGGGTGCCCTCCGGGGCAGTATCCTATTGGCGGGCAAGGTGTCCAAGGATGCGCTCCGATCCCTGGGGCGGGTGACGGCTCGCTCAAGACGCCGCAACCCGAAGGGAAGTGGATCGAAACGTGGGGCGCGATCTCTGTTTCTCGTGAGGGCGCGTCCGGAGTGTCTATCGGGAAGCGTAGTAAGTCTGAGGCAGAGGCAGAGGCTGTGATGCAATGCCGGCACTCAGGTGGTCGTGCCTGTCGAACTTCTTTTTCCTACGAGAATCAGTGCGTTGCTGCGGTGGTCCCCAGTTCGGGTTCCGGCGGCACCAGCTTTGGTGGAAAGGCGACTGTCGATGAAGCAATTCAATTGGCAACTCGTCTTTGTATAAGGGATGGGGGGCAGGGATGCCACGTCGTGTACACCGCGTGCTCAGCTCCTGAGTATGTGCGGAAGTGAAGCGAGGATAGCGCCGGGCTAGCGCCCCGGTTGTTTCGTTGGACCGGCCGTAGTGTTTTCAATTTTTTGGAAATTCTCATTGCGAATGACGGATCCCGAGCGCCGCAATGGTGCTTGTATTCGGGTGGGTTCGTTCACCTGATCCGTGTTCGCTGCACCCGTTCCGCTTGCGTCTGCACGAGTGTTAAGTGCCTGATCAGCGCTGCCGTCATCTCCAAGTAGGCATCCATTCACGTTAACCGCACTCATTCTGTGATCAAGTGCGCTTTTCATCCCAAGCCCCCTTCGACGAGCGCTGCCTCCTCGAAGTAAGCTGCGTGCGCGTCAAAATCCCGACGCGCCGGTGCCATCGAACGCAGGAGCTTTTCCGTCCATGAGGACTGTGTCCCCCCGCGGTGCGGGTGACGCTTGCCACCATCGCGGTTGCCGTGGGCTCGGGGCTATCATCCGCCATGGCGGCCGCCGGGCACGTGCGGGGCATCGCCCCGTTTCCGGCCTCCGCTCGGGAACTGGCAAGACGGGATTGAAGGAGTTGCAGGGGATGGAGAAGGGGAGTGGCACGCACATGGACAATGCCCTGGCGTTCGTTCCGTCCGGCGCGAACCTGCTGGAAGCTGTACGCGGCGATCTGACCGGCAATGGTTTCCAGGACCAGCTCCTGGTGATCGACCAACCTCCTCCGGAGGGCTTGTTGCCCGGCGAGCACGGACCGAACCGGGTCCTGCTGTTGCTGCTGGGCGATGCCACGGGCCGCTGGCAGCTGGCGGCACGCAACGACAAGCTGGTGCCGTGCTCAACGCGCGGTGGCATGGCCGGTGACCCCTTCGCCTACGTGACGATTGAAGACGGCGCGTTCAGCGTGATCACCAACGGCGGCAGCCGCGAACGCTGGAGCAGCGTCTACACCTTCCGGTATGCACCTGCCGAGCAGGCGTGCTGGGTGCATGGCGTGCAGCGCAAGGTGGTGGACACCGAAACCGAAGCGACCCACACGCGCGATTTCTCCGCGGCCGAGCTTGGCCGGGTGCGATTCGAGGATTTCGACCCTTCCGTCGTCGCCGACGTGAGCTTGCCCTGAGTGCCATGCCGGTGAGGAGGCGGGAGTATCCAACGATGATCGAGCAGGAGTTTGACCGTGTCGCAGGATAGAGAGTCGCAATTGTTGCGACAGGCCACGGAGGCCGGCATCACCTCGTCCCGGGAACTGGCCAACTTCATGGCGCAGGCCGTGCACGAGTCGCGTGGCCTGAGCCGGCTCAATGAAAGCTTCAACTTCACCCGGGGCATCTCGCAGATCCCGGTCGAGGCCGCGTGGCGTAATGGCAATGGTGCGCTGGAGAGTGCCCGCCAAGAGGCGTTGCGCGGTCGCCCGGAGAACCTGGCCGAACTGATGTACGGCGGGCGGATGGGCAATGACGCACCGGGCGACGCGCTGAAGTACCACGGCCGTGGCTATCTTCCGCTGGTCGGAAAGGAGAATTACGAGCGTGCCGGCAAGGCGCTGGACCTGGACCTTGTGAACCATCCGGAACTGGCTGCGCAGCCCGAGCACGCCGGCCGCATCGCGGTCTGGCAATGGCAGACACGCGTTCCGGAGGCGGCACGCGAGGATGTGCGCGAGGCCACGCGTGCGATCAATGGCGCACTCAATGGCATCGAGGCCCGCCAGCAGCGCTTCGAGGTCTGGCAGCAGAAGCTGACGCCGGACGTGATGGCGCGTCTGGATAGGGGCGAAGTCGGGGCGCCGGCGCAGCAGACCGGTGCACGGGACATGTCGCAGCCGGGCGCGCCGGGACACGTACTGTTCCAGGGCGCACGCCAACACCTGCAGCAGATGGGGCCGCAAAGCGGTCTGCGCAGCGTGCAGGAACTGGACAATGCCGCCGGCGCACTGGCGCTGAGCGCGCAGAAGGCGGGGATGTCGCGCATCGATCATCTACTGGCCGGCAACGACGGCCGCACGTTGTTTGCCGTGCAGGGCGCGCTGGGTGACCCAGCCATGCTGCGCGCATCGGTCGATCGCGAACAGGCGGCGCAGCAGCCGCTGGCGCAGAGCAGCCAGCAGTTGGCCGCCAGCGTCGCCCAGCAGGACCCCGCGGCCGCGCTCGCCCGCGAGCAGGAGCAGCGCTCTCGATCCCTGTAACACCGATGCCGGCGGGCAGGGTGCCCGCTGGCGCTTTACGTACGACGCGTGGCGCCCTGTGGCGCCGACATGGAAACCCACCCGTAAGGACACCACATGCGAATCGTTCCCCCGAATGTCCGGCACGCCGCGGCCCGCTGCAATGCATCCGTGCGCCGCCTGCCGCCGCTCTGGCTGCTGTCACTTGGACTTGCCGCAGCGTCGGCACAGGCTCAGGAGGCAGCGGCGCCCGTCGTGGAGACGCACCCCGCTGCAGAGGCAACTGTTGACGCGCCTGCAGGGGCGGCGCCCGTTACAGCGCCCGCGGTGGCCGACGCCGTTGTCGTGACGCCGGCTCCCGAAGTACCGGTTGCTGTGACACCCCCTGCGGCACCCGTGGTGGACGCGCAGCCGGCGCCGGCTGCGGACCCGGCGCCTGCGCCCGTTGCGCCCGCAGCGGCGGCGCCTGTGGCTGCACCGCCTGCCGTCGTCGAGCCAGCCGTCCCGGCGGTAGCTCCCGCGCCACCCGCCTTGGCCATCGTGCCGTTGCCGCCAGAGCAGGCGACCGAGCGGGCGCTCGGTGCCCGCTGCCCGGTGGATCTGGCCGGGCGGCTGGCGACCCAGGGCGACCTGCTGATTGGCGCCTGCCAGGGCACCATGCCGGCGCATCTGGCCGCGTTGCTGGTCGCGCTGCCCGTGCAGGACATCCACCTGCCGCGCAGCTGGCGCGAGCGCGAGGTGCGGCAGAAGGCATGGTTCAAGGCGGTGCCGGGCTATGGCCAGCGCCCGGACTTCGTCGTGCGGATGGGCGACATCTGGGTGCGTTCGCTGGAAGGGCGCGACGCCGACAGCACGTTCTATCTGGTGTCGGCGCCGTTCACCTGCAGCGACCAGGTCGCCAACCGTGATGAGTACGGCGCGGAGCCGGTCCGCGTACCCGCAGGTGATTGCCGCGAGGCTTATGTGGCCCAGCGTGTGTACCAGGTCCGCGGCGATGCGGCGCCGCGGGATGTGACCGCTGATGCCATGCCGATCATGCCGCAGCAGACGGAAGCGGATCGTGCGCGGCAGCTGTTGCGTGAGGGACAGATCAGCCTGGACCACAGCAAACTGCAGTATGGCCCGGCGATGCGCTGGTTCGTGCAGTACCCGGAGACGGTGCAGAAGGGGGGGCCGCGCGCCTACAGTGACTGGAACCGTGAGCACATCGCGTTCGTGGTCTGGACCGGTGATCGCTTCGAGCTGCGCGAGAAGGTCGCGCGCGCGCAGTGGCCCTGTGACCCGGTGGCACCCGGCGATCGCGCCTGTGGCGGATTCCCGGATTCCGGGCCCGATCTGTTCGTGACGGCCGCAGCATCCGTGCCAATGGCAGCGTCCAGCCCCTGAGCCGGAGTCTCGAAGTGATGCGGGAGCCGGGCTGACCGGCTCCCGCGCTGCATCAGGCCTGCAGGCTGCGGGTCTGGTTCCGCTGCTGTTCGAGCTGCTGGTCGCGCTCCAGCGCAACGCGCTGGTCGGCGGCCTGCTGGTCGATGCGCTGGCTGCTCTGTTCCAGCGGGGTGTTCATCGCCACTGCCGTATCCACCGACACACGAAGGTGGGCGGGGTCACCGCCCTGGCCCTGCACGGCGAAGCTGCGCGAGGCATCGGCATTCATGACCACTTCGTCGATGCGCTTGCCGCCTGCTGCGTGCATTTCGGCGGCCAGACTGCCTGCCAGTTGCGTGCTCATCACGTCTGGTACCCGGCCGACGCGGACATCCTGCGCGTGCACGCCACGGATCGCGTCGTTGAACAGTGGGTTGCCCACATGGTTGGCATCGTCCATTCGCAGCATGCTGGTGTGATGGCCGTTCTTCTCCGCTTCGCGGCGTGCCGGCTCACCGGGCTGCAGCGGGCCGCGGATGTGGTCGTACAGGTCGACGGCGCCGCCTGGAATGCCCCGCGCCGCGCGGGTGACACCACGGCGCAGTGATTCAACGTCGTCGCGGTACTCCTCGATCATCCTGGCGTTGTCTTTTGCCAGCTTCTGCGTTTCCGGGTGCTGCAGCACCGAGCCGTCACCGAGGAAGTTGCCCAGCTTGTGCGCGCCGAACGAGCTGCCTGCGGCGATGATCGGCCGGTCGGGGATAAGGGCGCGCAACGAGTGATTGCTGAAACCGTTCGCGGCGAGCGTGCTGATTTCATTCGGCCTGGCGTAGATGCGCACCTGGCCGAAGTGCGGCGACGCCGCGCTGACCGGATCGGAGGCCATGACATGGTTGATCATGGTGTTGCCGCCTTCCGGGATGCGGTAGCTGAGGCTGACCGCGCCATAGGCGTTGAAGGTTTCGCCCTTGACGCTGAAATGGTGCGAGGTGATCTGGGCCAGAGCGCCACCGAGAGAGTGGCCGGTGACGGTGACTTCGGGTGGGCGCTGTCCGAGATCCTGCCCCTCCTTCTTGGCATAGGCGAGGGCGCGTTGGGTCAGCGCGATGGCGTCCGGTGCTTGGACGTTGGTGCGGGCGACAACCATGCCACCATCGGTCAGGATCGCATCGCGGGCGATCTGTTCGGTGCCGCGATGTGCGACGACAATTTCATTGGTGTCGACTCGCTGGTAGATCGTTCCCTGATAACCGTTCAATCGATTATCAACGTGCTCGAGGATCTTGTACTCATGCCCGTTGATCGCTACGAGCTCTTCCTTGCCGGGAGCGCGTCGACCGACCGCACGGTCCTTGTACACGTCGTCGGAAATACCCGCATAGTCTTGGCTGCTGAGGCTCATTGGCGGACCTCATTGGCTTCAAGTGAAGCCGAGAACAGTGAATTCTGCAGCTCAGGGCGGAACTTGGTGGGGTCTTCTTGGCCGCTTGCGCCGTAGTCAGGAATCTCGTTCACGCGCGGATAGTCCGAACGAGGATAGTAGCGAGTCTCGGTCTCGCCTTTGACGAATGGCGCTGCTTCAATAAATGAAAGGAAGCGCGTCTCGCCCTCAGCCCCCGTCGCCTTCAGCATCGCGCCTGCACCGGTGAACTCCCACTTGCAGACACCGCGACCGTAGTAATCCTCGTCCAGCATGCGGTCGATGTATACAGTGCCCCGGTACTCACCATCAGCGACCTTGCGCAGCTCCACCGGCTCCTGGCTGGTGATGCGTGCGGCGGTACCGGTGGCTGGTTCGATGTGGCCGCACTGGTCTTCGTTGGTGACGTCGTACTGCGCTACGCCTTCGACCACTGCGAAATCACCGGGGGCATCCTTCAGGCGCAGCACCAGTTCATAGGCCTTGCGCGGGCTGGGGTTGAGCTTGGCGAGGCCACGCCCACCCTGGGCGACATCGGCTTCAGCAGCGGCACGTTCCTGGTTCATGGCGGTCTCCGGATTGCAGGCGGTCAATAGAAGCAGAGCAAGGCACGGAATCATCTTGTGGCGCAATGTCGGCCTCCTGGTGTGTAGGGGGAAATGTGGCACTGGCAGCTCATGGCGCGAGCGTCCGCACAGTGGTTGTGGTCGAGAACAGCGCGTCGCGCAGATCTTCGCTATACCCTGACGGATCTTCTTCGCCACTGGCGCCGAAGTTGGCGACGGTGGTGGCGCGCGGATAGATGAGTTTCGGGTAATAGAGCGTCAGAGGTGAATCCCTCTCCATGCGCTTCCTGTCGATGAACGTCAGGAATCGCGTATCAGCTTCGCCGGTCGTGGCACGCAACATCGCGCCAACGCCGGTCAGCGTCCAGTGGCACGTACCGCGATCGTAATAGTCCTGGTCCTGCATGCGGTCGAGGTAGAACGTACCGCGGTATTCGTTCTCGCCCGTCCTGCGCAGTTCCACCGGTTCCTGGCTGGTGATGCGGCTGGCCGTGCCGGTGGACCAGATGACCCGCCCGCAGTCTTCGTAGTTGCTGACGTCATACTGGCCCACGCCCTCAACAACCGCGAACGGGCCCGGTGCATCCTTCACTGTCAGCACCAGTTCGTAGGCCTGCTTCGGCGCCGGGTTGAGCCTGGCCAGGCCGCGTCCACCCGCAGCAACGTCGCGCTCGGCATCGGCATAAGGTGAGCACGCGGCCAGCGGCAATAGCGCGAGCAACGCCAACAACGACCGTCCCCTGCGTTCGCGCTGTGCTACATCCATGGCCCGGTCCTGCATGGCGCGTCCATGTCCATATATCCTTCCTGGGTGACAGGTTTTCCGATTATGGAGCGTGCCGGCAAGCCATTGCCACCCGGCGCGCCAAGTTTTTGACGCGCTGGCGGGTGCTACCTCGGGCGTATCGCTTGTGCCGTGGGCGATCCGGTGTTTCCGCTGGCGCTGCGCGCGACGCAGGCTCTTCTGCAGATGTGTGATTCAAATCAATAATTCACATTTCCATCACAGAGACGGGTGCCATGAATTACACGATTCGGCCTGAGTCCAGTAAAGACCGGGCAAGCATCCACGCACTCACCGAGGCGGCCTTCCGCGATGTGCCGCACAGCAGCCACACCGAGCAGTTCATTGTGGATGCGCTGCGTTCGCGTGGAGAGCTGAGTCTTTCGCTGGTCGCCGAGAAGGACGGGCAGGTCGTCGGGCACATCGCCCTGTCGCCCGTGACGATCAGCGATGGCAGCACCGGCTGGTTTGGCGTGGGGCCCATCTCGGTGCTGCCCGGATGCCAGGGGCAGGGCATTGGCGCGGCGCTGATGCACGCGGCGCTCGACGCATTGCGTGGGCAGGGCGCGCAGGGCTGCGTGGTGCTGGGGGAGCCGTCCTACTACGGGCGATTCGGGTTCCATGCCGAACCGGGCCTGGTACTGCCGGGTGTTCCAGCAGCGTACTTCCAGGCCCTCTCCCTGGTGCCGCCGATCGCGCAGGGCGAAGTGCGCTACTCAGCGGCATTCGAGGCAAGCGCCCCGCCCGTGGATTGACCCCCGCCGCCGGGGCTGATCTCAGCCCTCGTACCGGAGATGGATCAGCGGATACGGGCGGCCCTGCGAATCGAGCGGTGAGCGACCGGTTTCAACGAAGCCCATGCGCTGGTAGAAGCCTACGGCCTGCGCGTTCTGTTCGTTGACGTCGGTACTGAGCTGCGGATGCAGGGCCAGCGCATGCTGCAGCAGTCGCCGGCCGATACCGGTACCGCGCACGTCAGGATCGATGAACAGCGCTTCCATGTGCGTGCCATCGATCAACATGAAGCCAAGGGGGCGGTCCTGAGCGTCGACGGCCACGGTCATCGGCGCCAGCGGCAGGAAACCGGCGACTTCGGCGTCGATGGCCTGGCGGTCTTCTGCGCTGAGGAAGTCGTGGGTGGCGTCGACGGCGCGACGCCAGAGGTCGACAAGGGCGGCGCCGTCGTCGGCGCGAGAGGGGCGCAGGGTGGTCATGGGTTCACCAAGGTGCTTCGGAAGAGTGCGAAGTATGAGGCTTTCCGGTAGCGCCTGCAGGCGAAGATTCATCCCGCGTCGCGGTGGCGGATGAAGGGGCTGTGCGCGATCGCGTCCGCGCGCAGCACCACCCCATCCTCGAAGTCATCGCTGTCGTTGAAGGGCACGATTGGCCACTGCCGCCAGTGCGTCAGTCGCTCGCGGTAGGAGAGGGTGGCTGCAACCAGTGCTTCGTCGTGGGCCTGCACGCGTTCCGCTGCAAGCTCGGAACGCACGCCATGCACCACGCATGGCTCCATCACCTCGAAGCCGACGTAGCGCAGGCTGTACATCAACGGCCACAGCAGCAATCGGGTGTCGCCTTCGCGGCCGTCCACCGCGCATGCCCGTGCCGATGAACCGGTGGTGACGCTCAGCAAGGCACGCTTGCCCTGCATCACGCCATGTTCGTGGCGCTGACGGCTGTTGTACATCGGCCCATATACCAGCACGCGGTCCAGCCAGCCCTTGAGGATGGCTGGCGCCGCGAACCACCACAGCGGGAACTGCAGGATCACCAGGTCTGCGACCCGCAGCAGGTGCAGGTGACGTCGCACATCGGCGGGTAACTGCTCCAGTTCGGCGCTGTGGCGTTGTTCGCGTTGGGCATCGAAGCGCTCGGGCTGCAGGCGCCGTGGATGGTGCCAGGCCGCTTCCAGCGGATCGAAGCCTTCCGCATACAGGTCGACCACATCCACCTGCGAGTGGTCGTGCCTCAGCTGCTCGGCCGCCTGCGCGGCGAGGTGGGCATTGAAGGAGCGGGGTTCGGGGTGGGCAAGCAGGATCAGGGCGCGCATGGGCGAGGTGTTCGAGGAGTGTGCGACCATCCTCGCGGTGCCGGCATGCCCCGGCAATTACGCACCTTGAGGTAACCATGGCCTATCCGGGCGATGTCTATGCCGCCGATTGCTCGGCGCGCGATGCGCTGGCGCTGATCTCCGGCAAGTGGGTGATGCTGCTGCTGCCGGCATTGGCGCAGGGCCCGCTTCGCAACGGCGCGTTGCTGCGGAAGATCGAAGGCATCTCGCAGAAGGTGCTGACCCAGACTCTGCGACAGCTGGAGCGCAATGGGCTGGTCGAGCGGTGTGACCGGGGCAGCAAACCGCTGCATGTCGAGTACCGCCTGACCGAGGTCGCGCACGGTCTGGTCGAGACGTTGTCCGCCCTGGACCGCTGGGCGGAGCACAATTTCCCGGCGCTGGATGCGGCCCGCGAGCGCTTCGACGCGCGCTAGCGGCGCCTGTACGGCCCGGGGCGTACAATGCGGCCCCGGCGGCCATCCTGGCCCTGCACACACGCGAGAACCGCCATGACCGACGCCCTGGGCGTGCCGGTGCACGACACCGATGAACACTGGATGCGCCACGCGCTGGCGCTGGCCGAGCGCGCGCAGCGCGAGTTCGACGAAATTCCGGTCGGAGCCGTGCTGGTGGGTGCCGATGGCCAGCTGCTGGGGGAGGGCTGGAACCTCAACATCGCCTCGCACGACCCCAGCGCGCACGCCGAGATCGTGGCGATGCGGGCCGGCGGAAAGCTGCTGGCGAACCACCGCCTGCTCGGCAGCACGCTGTATGTGACCCTGGAGCCGTGCGCGATGTGCGCGATGGCGATCGTGCACGCACGCGTCGCCCGTCTGGTCTACGGCGCCAGTGACCCCAAGACGGGCGCCTGCGGCAGCGTGTTCGACCTCATTGGCGACGCCCGCCACAACCATCGCGTCGAGATTCACGGCGGGGTGCTGGCCAAGGAAGCCAGTACACGCCTGACCAATTATTTCCGCGCCAAACGTGGCAAGCCGCCGCTGCTGCTGGAAGACCACGCCGGCGAGGGCTGAGGGGCGAACGGGTATGATGGGCGCCTCTTTCCTTCACCGGTAGGCCGCGCGCCTGCCCAGCAACGAGGCGACACATGGCGGACAACGGCGCGGCCAACGAGCGACTGATCTGGATCGACCTGGAAATGACCGGGTTGGATACCGACAACGATTCGATCATCGAGATCGCCACCGTGGTCACCGATGCCCAGCTGAACGTGCTGGCCGAAGGGCCGGAATTCGCCATCCACCATCCGCTGGAAACGCTGGAAGCGATGGATGAGTGGAACCGCAACCAGCACCGCCGCTCGGGCCTGTGGCAGCGCGTGGTGGACAGTACCACCACCCTGGGCCAGGCCGAGGCGCAGACGGTGAACTTCCTGGCGCAGTGGATCCCGGCCGGCCTTTCGCCGATGTGCGGCAACTCGATCTGCCAGGACCGCCGCTTCCTGCACCGCCAGATGCCGCGCCTGGAGAAGTACTTCCACTACCGCAACCTGGACGTGTCCACCGTGAAGGAGCTGGCCAAGCGCTGGGCGCCGAGCGTGGCCGCCGGCGTCGGCAAGAACAGCAACCATACCGCGCTGAGCGATGTACACGATTCAATCGCCGAGCTGCGTCACTACCGCCAGTTCATGGGCGCGCTGTCGGGCCTGCCGGCTGCCTGAACGACGCCGTCGGGCATGGCCCGGCGCTACCGGGTGACACACCAACGGGTAGTGCCGGCCGCTGGCCGGCAAGGCGCGGAGGTCGGATCCCTTTGCTGCGGAAAGGGCTCTGACCCCTCTGTCGTACCCCGCGACGAACCGTTCAACTTCCGGGCGCTAAGATCGGCGCCATGAACGAGCCGATCCTGCTCCCCCGCGACATCGCCCATGACGCCCGCGACTGGTCCGACCTGCAGCGCGCGGTGGCCCTGCTGGAAGCGCCGACCCTGACCGCGCGCATGGCCAACCTGGTCGGTACGCCGCTGGAGTTCGCGGTGAAGGCGCTGCCCAGCTCGGTCTCCAACCGCATCCACGGTGCGGTGCAGGCGGCGCTGTCCAAGTCGGCGCAGGCAGCCCTGTGGAGCATGGACAACTCGCCCGGCAAGGGAGCGTCGACCCGCTGGCACAAACTGGCGGCAGCCACCTCCGGTGCGGTCGGCGGCGCCTTCGGCTTTGCCGCCTTGCTCATCGAGTTGCCGGTGTCGACCACGATCATGATGCGTGCGGTGGCCGACGTCGCCCGCAGCGAGGGGTTTGACCTGTCCGACTTCAGCACCCGGCAGGCGTGCCTGGAGGTGTTCGCGCTGGGCGGCAACTCGCCACGCGATGACGCCAGCGAGACGGGCTATTACCTGGCTCGAGGTTTCACCACCGATGTGATGCGCCATCTGTCGGCCGAGCTGGCCGGGCGGGTGGTGACCGGCCGCGACCTGACCCTGGGCGTGGCGCCGAAGGAAGCCGGCAAGCTGCTGGCGAAGATGGTGGAGAAGGTGGCGGCGCGCTTTGGCGTGGTCGTTACCGAGAAGTTCGCCGCGCAGGCGGTGCCGGTCGTTGGTGCCGCCGCGGGTGCAGCGCTGAACACCATGTTCACCGACTACTACCAGGACATGGCGCGTGGTCACTTCATCGTGCGCCGGCTGGAGTTGAAGTACGGGGAAGATGTGGTGCGCACCTGCTATGACCGCGTGGCACACGGTGCGGTAAAGATCGAGCCAAGGGTGGAGTAGATCCACGCCATGCGTGGATGAGCCCTCGTACCGGGTGATCCTTGCCGTGGGGGAACAACTGTTTTGCCAGTGCGTGCCTGTTGCCTGGCGGGGGCCATCCCCATTCTTGGTGGCACTCCTCCCGCAAGAGATCGCCGCCATGTTGTTCACTCCTCATCATCTGGGCGCACTGACGCTGCCCAACCGCATCGTGATGCCGCCGATGACCCGCTCGCGCTCGTCGGCCGGCAACCTGCCCACTGCGGAAATGGCCACGTATTACGCGCAGCGCGCCAGCGCCGGCCTGATCGTCAGCGAAGGCACCCAGATCAGCCCTCAAGGCCAGGGCTATGCCTGGACCCCGGGCATCCATAGCCCGGATCAGGTGAAGGGCTGGCGCCGGGTGACCGATGCCGTGCACGCTGCCGGCGGTCGCATCTACGCCCAGCTGTGGCATGTCGGCCGGGTCTCGCACGTGGCGCTGCAGCCGGGCGGCGCCGCGCCGGTGTCGTCGTCGGCGTTGTTGGCTGATGGCGTGAAGGTATTCGTCGACCCGACCGGGGCAGGTCCCGAAGCCGGGGTGGGCGAAATGATCCAGCATTCGATGCCGCGTGAGCTGCGCGAAGATGAGATTCCGGGCGTCGTCGCCGATTTCGCGCAGGCCGCGCGCAATGCGCTGGACGCAGGCTTCGATGGCGTGGAGTTGCACGGTGCCAATGGCTACCTGATCAACCAGTTCATCGACTCGCAGGCCAACCAGCGCACCGACGGCTATGGCGGCGCGTTGCAGAACCGCCTGCGGTTCCTGCGCGAGGTCGTGCAGGCGGTGGTCGCGGTGGCCGGCAGTGACCGCGTCGGCGTGCGCCTGGCGCCGCTGACCACGCTGCAGGGCGCGGTGGATGATACGCCGCAGGCCACCTATCTGGCGGCCGCGCATCTGCTGGGTGAACTGGGCGTGGGTTACCTGCACATTGCCGAAGCGGATTGGGACGATGCACCGTTGATGCCGGTGGCGTTCAAACAGGCGCTGCGCATGGTCTACCCGGGTACGCTGATCTACGCCGGCAAGTACACCGCCGAGCGCGCCGAGCAGGCACTGGCGGAAGGCTGGGCTGACCTGATCGGCTTCGGCCGGCCGTTCATCGCCAACCCGGATCTGCCGGAGCGACTGCGTACCGGTGCGGCGCTGAATCCGCCGGATCGCGCGACGTTCTTTGGCGGTGGCGCGGTCGGCTTCACCGATTACCCGACGCTGGAAGAGAGCGTCGCGGCCTGATCCTGGAGGCTACCGGCCGCTGGCCGGCATTTCAATGTCGTATCGCCGACGGGTGGGTGCCGACCGTTGGTCGGCACTACCGGCATGGATCAGGGCTTGTCGCGCACCAGCGCGTCGGCCTCAACCACGCCGCCATCCTTGCCATGCAGGTACAGGTGCATGTCCTGCTGCGGATACGGAATGTTGATGCCGGCCTTGTCATAGCCCAGCTTCAGCTGCTCCAGCAGCGTGACCTTGGTGCCGAACCAGTCGGCCGACTTCACGTAGCAACGGATGCCGAGGTTGATGGCGTGCGCACCCAGCTCGTACACCACCACGTCCGGGGCCGGCGTCTGCAGCACGCGCGGGTCGGCCTTCATCAGCGCCAGCGCGGTGTCGCGTGCCAGCTGGATGTTGTCCTCGTAGCCGATGCCGATCACCAGTTCGACGCGGCGGGTCGGTTCGGCGGTGAGGTTGATGATCGGTGCGGCGGTGATCAGCGTGTTCGGAATGGTGGTGTGCTGGTTGTCGGCACCGGTGATGACGGTCTGGAAGATGCGCACTTCGCGCACCGTGCCGGTCTGCCCGGCCACGGTCACCACATCGCCCACGCGGAACGGTCGCAGCGTCACCAGCATCACGCCCGAGGCGATGTTGGACAGCGAATCCTTCAACGCAAGACCGACCGCCAGGCCAGCGGTGCCGAGCACGGCCAGCAGCGGGGTGATCTTCACGCCGAGCGTGTCGATGGCCAGCAGCGCCACGATCACGAGTGAGGTGGCATAGACCACGTTGCGCAGGAAGCTGCCCAGCATCGGGTCCACGCCCATGCGCGCAGTGGCGCGCGGCATGGCATTGGACAGGCGTCGTGCCACCCACAGGCCCACAAGCAGCACCACGATCGCGGCCAGCAACGGTACGCCGTAGGTTTCCAGCAGGCGTTCCCAGTCGAGCGAGTGGAACCAGGGCGTTGCGGCGGGGGCGGGCGGGGCTGTAGCAATCATGCGGGCTCCTTGTCGAACGGGCGCGGCGCTCAAGAACGCCAAAAACTGAAAACCCCGCAGAGGCGGGGTTGCATGCGGGCAAATTATCGGCACGGCGGGATGAACGTGATGTCAGCCATCTTCGATCAATGCGCCCGTACCCTTGAGCAGCGAGCGTAGTCCCTGCACCAGATGCGGTTCTACCGTGCTGAGCCAGAGGCGGCCGGGCACCAGCTCTTCCAATGTGCAGCCGGGGGTACTTTGCAGTATCCCAGCCAATGTCTTGTCGGGCGCGACGGGTGCACCCAGCTGTGCCGGATTGAGCAGACTAAGCGGGAAAATGTTGCGGGCCTTGTGCAGGCGCACCTCTGGCGGGGCGTCATACCAGATCTGGTTGCGGTCTTCTTCGTCCTGCGGCTGTGTGCCATCGCAGTAGCTCATGATGTAGGCCTGCGGGCTCCGCTCGAAGGGCGGGTGGGTGACGTAGCCAAAGTCCCAGTCATACAGAGCGATCAGCCCCACCAGGAGCTCGCGGAAGGACTGCGGTTCCAGAGAAAAGCGAGCGTCTTTGGAGAACAGAACGAATTCCGTTCCAAGCTCACAACTGGAGGAGAAGTCCACTGATGCGGTCAGATCATAGGCGGGCGCGTCACTTCCTTTGGGTACAGCGACAACACTGAGGAGAGTCAGCTCGTTGAAGCCACTGGCCAGAAGTCTTCGATGTGCTGCATTGCCCAGTTTTGCCAAGTTGCTGCTGTGGCCCTTTCCGTCAGACGCAAAGTAGGTGGCCTGTACTCCACGCTCTTCGAGCATGGATATAGCAAACTCGTGAAACTCCTGGAATTCCCGCGCTCCTGCCAACGGACCGGAGTAGTTGAACAGTCCAAGTGCGAATGGGATGGTCATGGGGCGAACCTTGCAGGGAAGTGATTCCAGTCCTCCCAGTGTGCGTCGGCCATTTCAGGGCGCCTACTGGAATAGTTGCAAATGACATATCGGCCCAGTTGGTCCCAAAAGCAGAAACCCCGCCGAGGCGGGGTTTCTTTAATCAGCCTTACAGCCGGATCAGCCGTTGGCCTTCAGCTTGGCCAGGCGCAGCCAGGTATCAACCACGGTATCCGGGTTCAGCGACACCGACTCGATGCCTTCCTGCATCAGCCATTCGGCCAGATCGGGGTGATCGGACGGGCCCTGGCCGCAGATGCCAACGTACTTGCCCTTGGCACGTGCTGCCTTGATCGCCATCGACAGCAGCTTCTTCACTGCCGGGTTCCGTTCGTCGAACAGGTGCGCGACGATCGACGAGTCGCGGTCCAGGCCCAGGCTCAGCTGGGTCAGGTCGTTGGAGCCGATCGAGAAGCCGTCGAAGATCTCCAGGAACTCATCGGCGAGCAGTGCGTTGGACGGCACTTCGCACATCATGATGATCTTCAGGCCGTTCTCGCCCTGCTTCAGGCCGTTCTGTTCCAGCACCTCGACGACCTTGCGGCCTTCTTCCAGGGTGCGCACGAACGGAATCATGACCCACAGGTTGTCCAGGCCCATTTTGTTGCGCACGCGCAGCACGGCCCTGCACTCCAGCGCGAAGGCGGCCGAGAAGCTCGGGTCGACGTAACGGCTGGCGCCGCGGAAGCCGATCATCGGGTTCTCTTCGTGCGGCTCGTAGTTGCTGCCGCCGATCAGGTTGGCGTACTCGTTGGACTTGAAGTCCGACAGGCGCACGATCACCGGGTTCGGTGCAACCGAGGCGGTGAGGGTGGCGATGCCTTCGGCCAGGCGGTCCACGTAGAAGCTGACCGGATCACCGTAGCCGGCGATCTTCTCGTCGATCTTCTTCCTGGTCGCGGCGTCCTGGCGGTCGTATTCCAGCAGCGCGTTCGGATGGATGCCGATGTGGCTGGCGATGATCATTTCCAGGCGGGCCAGGCCGATGCCGGCGTTCGGCAGCTGGCCGAAGTCGAAGGCACGTTCCGGGTTGGCCACGTTCATCATGATCTTCAGCGGGGCCGGCGGCATGTTGCCCAGATCGGTCGTGGTGCGTTCGAAGCCGAGCTTGCCTTCGTAGATGAAGCCGGTATCGCCTTCAGCGCAGCTGACGGTGACCAGCTGGCCATCCTCGATGACCTGGGTGGCGTTGCCCGAACCGACCACGGCTGGCACGCCCAGCTCGCGCGCGATGATCGCGGCGTGGCAGGTGCGGCCACCGCGGTTGGTGACGATGGCCGAGGCGCGCTTCATCACCGGTTCCCAATCGGGATCGGTCATGTCGGCGATCAGCACGTCGCCCGGCTGCACGCGGTTCATGTCGTCCAGCGTCTTCACCACGCGGGCCACGCCTGAACCGATCTTGGCGCCGACGGCACGGCCCTCGGCCAGCACCTTGCCGCCCTTCTCCGTCAGCGCGAAGCGCTCGATCTGGGTGGCGTGGCTGCGCGACTTCACCGTTTCCGGGCGCGCCTGCACGATGAACAGCTTGCCGCTGACACCGTCCTTGGCCCACTCGATGTCCATCGGGCGGCCGTAGTGCTTTTCGATGACCAGCGCCTGCTTGGCCAGTTCCTGCACGTCCTCGTCGCTGATCGAGAAGGTGGTGCGCAGTTCGGCCGGGGTGTCTTCAATACGGACGCGCTCACCGGGGACATCCGAATACACCATGCGGATCGCCTTGCTGCCGAGCGAGCGGCGCAGGATCGCCGGCTTGCCGGCCTGCAGGGTGGGCTTGTAGACGTAGTATTCGTCCGGATTGACCGCGCCCTGCACGACCATCTCGCCCAGGCCGAACGAGGAGGTGACGAACACCACGTCGCGGAAGCCGGACTCGGTGTCCAGGGTGAACAGCACGCCGGAGGAGCCGACGCCCGAACGCACCATCAGCTGCACGCCGGCGGACAGGAACACGTCCTCATGCTTGAAACCGTGGTGCACGCGGTAGGCGATGGCGCGGTCGTTGTACAGCGAGGCGAACACTTCCTTGACCTTGTGCACGACGTCGTCGGCACCGGTCACGTTGAGGAAGGTTTCCTGCTGGCCGGCGAAGGACGCATCCGGCAGATCCTCGGCAGTGGCAGACGAACGCACGGCCACGGCCACGTCGCCGCCGCCATTCTCGGCGCTCAGCTTGGCGTAGGCGGTGCGGATGTCCTGGTCCAGCTGCGGCTGCAGCGGGGCGTCGATTACCCAGCCGCGGATTTCCTTGCCGGCGGCGGTCAGCGCATTGACGTCCTCGACGTCCAGCGTGGCCAGCCTGTCGAAGATGCGCTTGGACAGGTCGTTGTGCGCGATGAAGTCCTTGAAGGCTTCAGCGGTGGTGGCATAACCGCCCGGCACCGAAACGCCCAGACCGGCCAGGTTGCCGATCATCTCGCCCAGGGACGAATTCTTGCCGCCTACGCGGGCCAGATCGGCCAGACGCAGTTCGTGCAACCACAGGATGTTCTCGTTCAAGCGCGATGCTCCGTTTGGCCATCGCCCGAGGCGGGCTGAGTGGCCGCGTCCGTAGGAAGAAGCCGATATGATGCCGGGCAGAGCACCGTCGGCACAAGCTTGTGCTGGCGGCCTTTTTAAGCTTCGTAGGGGGTAAAAGCGCGCATGTCGACCATCCGTCCGGTGTTCTACGTTTCCGATGGAACCGGTATCACCGCTGAAACCATTGGGCATAGCCTGCTGACCCAGTTCTCCGGATTCAGCTTCATTACCGACCGAATGTCGTTTGTCGACGACCCCGAAAAAGCGCGTGAAGCCTGCGCCCGGATCCAGGCGGCAGGTGAGCGCTACCAGGTCCGGCCGATCGTGGTGAACTCCTGCGTGGACCAGAGCCTGAGCCTGATCCTGGCCGACAGCGGGGCGCTGATGCTGGATGTGTTCGCGCCGTTCATCGAGCCCCTGGAGCGTGAACTGGCCAGCCCGCGCCTGGCCCGGGTCGGCCAGGCCCACGGCATGGTCGATTTCGATACCTACCACCGCCGCATCAACGCGATGAACTTCGCCCTGACCCATGACGATGGCATTGCGGTGAACTACGACGATGCCGACGTGATCCTGGTGGCGGTGTCGCGCGCCGGCAAGACGCCCACCTGCATCTACCTGGCCCTGCATTACGGGGTGCGCGCGGCCAACTACCCGTTGACCGACGAGGACCTGGAAAGCGACCGCCTGCCGCCGCGCCTGCGCAACTACCGGCGCAAGCTGTTCGGGTTGACCATCGACCCGGACCGCCTGCAGCAGATCCGCCAGGAGCGCCGCCCGAACTCGCGCTACGCCAACCTGGACACCTGCAAGCGCGAGGTGGCCGCGGCCGAGACCATGTTCCGCATGGAGCGGATTCCGACCCTGAGCACCACGCATACCTCGATCGAGGAGATTTCCAGCAAGGTGCTGGCCACATTGGGGCTGCAGCGCGAGCTGTATTGATCCGTGCGCCACGACCGACGGTCGTGGCCTACCTCCGGGGTGATGACCCTCCTGCGCTGGGGCATCGACCCTCCTGCACGGTGGGTATCGACCGTTGGTCGATACCGAGCCCCTTTGGTCGGGGTGATCCCGCCCCCACGTTGAAGCACCAACGTGTAGGATCGACCCATGGCCCGAGCCTTGCCCCGTACCGAACGCATTCCCCGCCTGAGCCGGCTGAGCTGGCTCATGGGCCTGTACGCGGAGAACTACCGCCATCTGGTGCGCCTGTTCGAACCGGCTGGACTGATGACGGGCAGCTACGTCTCCTCGGTCGGCGATGGCCTGGACGTTCGCCTGGACGTGATCGAGTGCCACCGCTACACGGTGGAACTGCGGCTGACCTACGACATTGCCGACCCGGTCACCGGCGAGCCGGATCCCTCGGCCTATGTTCGCCTGTACCGTGACGCGCGCCAGGCCGAGACCACCCATTGCTACGTCGGCCGCCGCTGGCAGGACACCATGGGCCTGTACCCGCCGCCGGCGGAGCTGATCAGTCATCGCATGCGGATGAACACCTTCCTCGGCAAGTGGCTGGAATACCTGGCCGAGCGCGGCCACGGCGTCGCAACGCTGCGCCGTGACCCCGATGGCGCCGGTGCGCCTGCCGAGCGCCGCCTGTCGCTGGTGCGCTGATCGGCCATAATCCAGGGCTGACCTGCCGCTGGATGCCGCCCCATGCCGTACACCCCGATCGTCGCCACCCTGGGCTATGTGCTGTCGCCCGATCGTCGCCAGGTGCTGATGATCCATCGCAATACGCGCCCCGGTGACCATCACCTCGGCAAGTACAACGGCCTGGGTGGCAAGATCGAAGCGGACGAGGACGTGGCGGCCAGCATGCGCCGCGAGATTGCCGAGGAAGCCGGCATCGACTGCACCGGCATGCGCCTGCGCGGCACTCTCAGCTGGCCCGGTTTCGGCAAGCACGGCGAAGACTGGCTGGGCTTCGTGTTCGTCATCGACAGCTTCGAAGGTACCCCGCACGGCGGCAACCACGAAGGTACGCTGGAGTGGGTAGATCTGGACAAGCTGGACACGCTGCCGATGTGGGAAGGCGACCGCAACTTCCTGCCGCTGGTGTTCGACGCCGACCCGCGCCCGTTCCACGGCGTGATGCCGTACAAGGACGGCCGCATGGTGAGCTGGTCCTTCAGCCGTCTGTAACCTGGCGAATCGTGTGGGTGCCACCCATTCCGGTGGGGGCCAACCGCGGTTGGCACGCTCTTCTGGTTGATTAATTCCCGGGTAATATTGACGGCCGCAAATTACCCGGGCAATATTGGCGCATCGCCTCTGATGCCATTGCCATGCCTGCGTCCCGACTCCCTCCCTTCAGTTGCTTCGACGGCCATCGCCTGGTCGCTTCCGGTACCCCGGAGGTGGCGGCGCTGGCGCTGAAACAGCTGCGCGCCGGCAACGCTGCCGGACCGCTGCTGGTGTTCGACAACGCTACCGGCCGCACCCGTGATTTCGATACGCGTGGTAGCGACGCAGAACTGCTGGCGCGGGTCATCGAAGCGTTTCCCGCCGCCGTCGAGGCGGATGCCGACATCACTGCCGAAGATGTGCCGGCAACCCCGCGCGGCCGTGGCCGCCCCAAGCTGGGCGTGGTTGCCCGCGAGGTGACGTTGTTGCCGCGCCATTGGGCGTGGCTGACCGAACAGCCGGGTGGCGCCTCCGTGGTTCTGCGCAGGCTGGTGGAGGCGGCCAGCCGTGCCGGTGCGGACAAGGACCAGCAGCGCCGCCACAGCGAGCGTGCCTATCACTTCCTGCAGACCATCGCCGGCGACCTGCCGGGTTTCGAGGAGGCGATCCGTGTCCTGTTCGCGCACGACCGAGCGGGCCTGGAAATGGCGTTGCGCAGCTGGCCCGAGGACGTGCGCAACCACGCCCTGCGCCTGGCATTCGAGAGCGCCGACGGCTGAGCCATCGCGCCGTCGTTGAGCGGCGGCGCCACCTGATCGCGGGCCACGGCCCGCTTCCCCTGTGCGTGCTTTGCTGGCGGAAACGCCGGGCAGGGCAGCCCTTGCCCAGAGAGTCCCATGACCCCCCCTGTACATCCCACGCCCCTGGTCGCGCCGCCTCTGTCGCGCACCTACCTGGCCCTGCTGCTGCCCATGCTGATGACCAATGCACTGCAGCTTGCCGCAGGCACGCTGGACAACATCTACCTCGGCCATCTGCTGGGGACGCAGGCGGTGGCTGCCGCCGCAGCGTTCTTCCCGGTCTTCTTCCTGCTGTTGGCCCTGGTAATGGGCCTGGCGACCGGTGCGATGGTGCTGATCGGCCAGGCCTGGGGCGCGGGCCGGCCGCGGCAGGCGCGCGCTGTGGCTGGCAGCGCGGTGGCGCTGATCCTGCTCATGTCGGTGCTGGTGATGGTCGTGGGCGGCGGTTTCGCTCCAGAGCTGCTGGTGGCACTCGGTACGCCGGCCCCGATCCTCGGCGAATCCATCGTCTATGCCCGTATCCTGCTGCTGGCGGTACCGGTGTTCTTCCTGCTGTGGCTGGCCACTGCGGTGAGCCGCGCGGTGGGCGATGCGAAGACGCCGCTGCATGCGCTGCTGCTGGCCACGGTGGTCGGCCTGCTGTGCACGCCGCTGCTGATCCTGGGCTGGGCCGGCCTGCCGCAGCTGGGCGCAGCCAGTGCGGCAGTCTCGGCGGCGCTCGCCTCGCTGCTGGCCCTGGCCTGGCTGATGTGGCGGTGGCAGCGGATGGGGCACCCGTTGGCACCGGGGCATGAGTTGCTGCGAGCGATCCGTTTCGATGGAGCACTCATCCGTCCGATGCTACGCATCGGCGTACCGTCCTCGCTGCAGATGCTCAGTCTGGCCGTGGCCGAGATCGTGCTGCTGGGCTGGATCAATCGCCACGGCTATACCGCCACGGCCGCCTACGGCGCGGTCAATCAGTTGATGAGCTGGGTGCAGCTGCCTGCGATGTCGCTGGGCATCACCGCCACCATCCTCGCCGCGCATGCGCTGGGGGCGGGACGTACGGCACGGCTGCCCGCCATCGCCCGCACCGGCGTGCTGCTTGGACTGGCGATACTGAGCGGGGTGGTGATGCTGGTTGTGGCGCTGGCGCCCTGGTTGACTGGCCTGATCCTGGCGGCGACCGACGTGCGCGAACTGGCCACGCAGCAATTGCGCACCGTGGTGTGGGGCGTGCTGGCGATGGGAGGCAGTGCGGTGCTGGTCGGAGTGATGCGAGGCGGTGGCACGGTGTTGTTGCCGGCGTTGCTGGGCATGGTGGCCGTATTGCTGCTGGAGCTGCCACTGGCGATGTGGCTGCAGTCCCGGCACGGACTGGCCGGGCTGTGGTGGGCGTGGCCGCTGGGGTTGCTGGCCATGCTGGTGATGCAGGTGCTCTGTTTTGCTCGCTGGAGGCGGGTGCAGGCTGGGTAGTGCCGGCCGCTTGCCGGCAATCCGGAATGGCCGGGGCAGTCGGCCAGGGGCCGGCTCTACCACTCGGTCAGGCAGGCAGCTTCAGCGCCGCTGTGCCAACAGCAGGTGGAAGTGCTTTTCGCGGGTCTGGCCGTCATTGCCGGCCGCGGATTCCCGGTGGCTGCGCCAGGCCGAGACACGGAAGCCCGATACCCGCAGTGCGAGCTCCACCACATCCAGCTCATGCAGTTGGAAGTCGGCAGCGAATGGCAGGCTGCGCATGAAGCTGGCGTCGCCAAAGGCCAGGCACAGGCGGCCGCCCCGGCGCAGTACCCGCGCCAGCTCATCCAGCACCGGGGCCAGGTTCGGCCAGAAGTACAGGGTGTTGACCGCCAGCGCGGCATCCATCGCGGCATCGGCGACCGGCAGCGCATGGGCGTCGCCGTGCCGCATCGCCGCACGCTCGGCCAACCCGGCGCTGGCCAGCCGCTGGTTGCCGGCCTCGACCATGGCGGTGGACAGCTCGATGCCCAGATAGTGGCTGCCGGTGGCCTGCAGCATCAGCGGCGCGAAGCCCGCATTGCCCGGGCCGACCTCCAGGATGCGTTCGCCGGCCGCCACCGCCAGCAGCCCGATCGCGGCCAGGTTCAGGGCGCTGTTGCTGCGGTTCATCGAGTCGGCCACCGCCAGTGCGGCGTCACCATGGGGCTGCCGCAGCTGCGCGGCCAGGGTGGAAGCATCCAGCATCGTCGTCGTCCATCGAAGAGATTCGGACGTGGCGGCGGCGGGTCCGCCGATGACCATAGCGCTGACCTTGCGGCTTGGGAAGTAGGGAAACCCCGCTGCAGGGTGATGAGGAAATGTCCAGCGTCGCAGTCGGTGAGATCTGGTTGTCCACAGGGGGTGTGGATTACGCGTGGGCAACTTTGTGGATAAGCCGCGACAGGCGCCACCCCCCTAGGCTGTCAAGATGGGTGGCGAAAAATTCACCGCCGGTGAGGGCGTGTGAGGGAACGGTGAAGGCCGCGGCCTGCCGGCGCTGTCGCCGGCAGCGGCGCTCGCGGTAACCTGTGGGCCTCGATGCTCCGTGAGACCCCATGAAACGTCACTTCTCGATGCTGCGCGAATTTCAGCTGGCCGACTGGTTCACCTTGGCCAATGCTTTCTGCGGCACCGGTGCGGTGTTTGCCGCAATGCGCTTCCTGCAGGACGGCGAGCGCGGCTACCTGCTGTTCGGCATGGCGCTGATACCGCTGGCCTTCATCTTCGACGCCCTCGACGGCCGCATCGCGCGCTGGCGCAAGTCCAGCTCCACACTGGGGCGCGAGCTGGATTCGCTGTCCGACGTGATCTCGTTCGGCGTCGCGCCGGCGGCGCTGGCCTATGCATGTGGCATGCAGGGCGGCTGGGACTGGCTGGTGCTGAGCTATTTCGTCTGCTGTGGCGTCAGCCGCCTGGCGCGCTACAACGTCACCGCCGAGGCAATGACCGGCGACGAGGGCAAGGTCACGTATTTTGAAGGCACCCCTATCCCGACCAGCCTGGTGCTGGTGATCGTGCTGGCGATCGCCGCCGGTACCGATGCCATCGGCCAGAACATCTGGTTCGGCCAGTGGCAGATCGGTCCGTGGCAGCTGCACCCGATGGTGCTGCTGTTCGCCCTGTCCGGGTCGCTGATGATCAGCAAGACCCTGCGCATTCCCAAGCCATGAGCCAGCCCTGCGGAGGCCTGCGATGACCAGCTCGGCCCACGACGCCGGCAGCAGTGATTTCGAGACCCTGGCCCGGCAGTACTTCGGCGCCTGGGGCGATGCCCTGCGCCACGCGGGCACGCCCGGCGCACCGGCGGGCGACGACCCGGGCAGCTGGCAGCGCCTGTTCGACTGGTGGGGCCAGCTGTTGCCCGAACAGGCGCCCGGCGCGCCGGAAGATGCCGTGCGCCGGTTCCGCGAACAGGCCGGGAGCTGGTACGGCACCATGCAAGAGGTCGCCGCTCGGTTTGCCGGCCGCGACGCCAGCAGTGCCGATGTGGCCCAGGCCTGGCGTGAGGCGGTGCAGGGGCAGGGCGATGGCATGCTGCAATGGATGCTGCAAGGGGCCCGTGGCAGCACCCACGCCGGCGCCGCCGTGCCCGAATTCGCCGCATGGCTGCAGCAGTTCCAGCTGCAGGCGGGCCCATGGCTGCAGAGCCCGGCATTCGGCCCCGGCCGCGAGCACCAGGCGCGCTGGCAGGCCCTGCTGCGTGCGCAGGAAGAATACCAGCAGCATTCGCGCGCCTATGTCGACCTGATCAAGCGGGCACTGGACGAGGCCTTTGCGTTGTTCGAGCAGCGCCTGGCCGAGCACGAACAGCCGGGCAGCCAGCTGACCAGCGCCCGCGCGATGTTCGACCTGTGGATCGAAGTGGCCGAGGAGGCCTACGCCAAGGTCGCCATGTCCGAACCGTTCCAGCAGGTGTACGCCTCGCTGGGCAACGCGCAGATGCGTCTGCGTGCCGGCCTGCAGCGCGAGGTGGAACAGATGAGTGAACGTATCGGCCTGCCGACCCGCAGCGAGATGGATGCCGCACACCGCCGCATCGCCGAGCTGGAGCGCAGCCTGCGCCGCCTGCAGGCGCAGGTGGCAGTGCAGGCCGGAACCGCTGCGGTCGATCCGGTTGCGCAGCCGGCGCCGGCAAAAGTGAAGCCTGCCGCGCGCAAGGCCGCGAAGAAGACCGCACCGGCAACGAAGGCGCCTGCAAAAAAGGCGGCTGCGAAAAAGCCCCAATCTCGCACCTCCTCACGGGCGAGTGACCGATGAAGGGACCGTTGGGCTTCAACGCCGATGACCTGATGCAGGAGACCCTGGCCATGCAGCGCAAGCTGATGGAGGGGCTGAAGCTGCTGCCGCAGGTGGAAGACGTGGACTATGGCGTGACCGCGCGCGAGGAAGTCTGGCGCGACGGCAAGGTGGTGCTGTACCGCTTCGTCGGCGAACAGGCGCCGACCCGGTGCACGCCACTGCTGATCGTGTACGCGCTGGTCAACCGGCCGTACATGGTCGACCTGCAGGCCGACCGCTCCCTGGTGCAGAAGCTGTTGGCGCTGGGTCAGGACGTCTACGTGCTGGACTGGGGCTACCCGGATCGCTCGGAGCGCTTCCAGACCCTGGAGGACTACCTGCTGCGCTACATCGACGGCGCGGTGGATGCGCTGCGTGCGCGCAGTGGTAGCCCGGTCGACCTGCTCGGCATCTGCCAGGGTGGCGTGTTCGCGCTGTGCTACGCGGCGCTGCGCCGGCAGAAGCTGGGCAAGCTGATCACCATGGTCACCCCGGTCGATTTCCAGACCGCCGACAACATGCTCTCGCACTGGGCGCGGCAGGTGGACGTGGACCTGCTGGTCGACACGCTGGGCAACATCCCGGCCGACCTGATGAATGCCAGCTACCTGATGCTCAAGCCATTCCGCCTGAACGTGCAGAAGTACGTCGGCCTGCTCGACATCCTCGATGACAAGGCGGCGCTGGAGGACTTCCTGCGCATGGAAAAGTGGATCTTCGATTCGCCGGACCTGGCGGGCGAGGCGTTCCGCGATTTCATCAAGCAGTTCTACCAGGCCAATGGCCTGATGAAGGGCACGGTACGGATCGGCGACGAAGCGGTGGATCTGTCGCAGGTGACGCTGCCGGTGTTGAACATCTACGCCGAGCAGGACCATCTGGTGCCACCGGACGCCTCGCGCGCGATGCGCGGGCGCCTGGGTACGGATGACTACACCGAGTCCAGTTTCCGCGGTGGCCATATTGGTATCTACGTGTCCGGCCGCGCGCAGCGCGAAGTGCCGGCCACGATCGATGGCTGGCTGAAGGCGCGCGACCTGTAGAGTCGGGCCCTGCTCGACTGACTTGGAGGGATGATGACGTACCGGATTTTGCTGATTCTTGCGGTACTGCTGGCAGCGCCACTTGCCCAGGCCGCACCCAGTGCGGATGCACGGCGGGAGATCGCCCAGTTGATCGCCAGCCTGGACGGCTCGCAGTGCCGGTTCCAGCGCAATGGCAGCTGGTACGACGGCAGCGATGCGCGCGCCCATCTGCAGCGCAAGTACGACTACCTGCTGAAGAAGGACATGGTGGACAGCGCCGAGCAGTTCATCGAGCGCGCCGCCAGCCAGAGCAGCATGAGCGGCAAGCCTTACCGCATCCAGTGCCCGGGTCAGCCTGAACAGACCGCAGCCACCTGGTTCGGCGCACGCCTGCAGGCCCTGCGCCACCGCACGCCGTAGACATCGGGGCGGTGTAGAGTCCAGCCACGCTCGACTGCCTTGTCCGTTTCCCGGAGCCGCTGCCATGAACACCACGCCCAAGACGCTGTCGCGCTCATTGAACGATCGCATGATCGCCGGCGTGATGGGCGGCATCGCCCACCGCTTCGGCTGGAACGCCACGCTGGTGCGGATCGTGTTCGTGCTGATATCGATTGGCTCGGCCGCCTTCCCCGGCATTCTGATCTACCTGATCCTGTGGCTGCTGATGCCGAACGAGGCCGATTGAACACGGCCGCTCGACCCTGGCCGCTGTGGCTGCGTGCGCTGCAGATGCTGGGCGCAGCATGGACGTTGCCCAATTCGCTGCTCGGCCTGATTGGCGGCCTGGCCGGTATGCTCGGCGGCGCGTCATTGCGTTGGAGCGCGCGCGACTGTGCGCTGGTGTTCGACCGCTGGCCGTGGGGGCCGGGCGGGGCGATCACGCTGGGGAACGTAATCCTGCATACCGGCCATGACCTGGGCATTTCCTGCCGCACCTATGCGCATCAGGCGGGGTGGGGCGTGGAACCGCTGATCCGGCTGGATGATCACGAACGTGCGCACGTGTACCAGTACATGGTGCTGGGCCCGCTGTACCTGCCGGTATACCTGCTGTGCGGCGGGGTGAGTGCGCGCAACCCGTTTGAACGGGCGGCCGATCATTTCGCCCGGTTCGGGCGTGGCTGGTGGCCGTAGTTTCCAGCCAACGGCGCAGCCCCTCGTGGCTTGGTCGCGGAATACGTTTCATGCGATTGGGCCGGGCGGGATGGGTTCCCGGGACACGCCGTAAACCCATCCATGGGGGCTCGATGGCGCCATCCATGGCGCCAACGGTCCCGCGAACCCATCCCGCCCGGCCGCTGACAGTTCCCGGCCGCGTCCAGCCACGGAAAAGAAAAAGAACAGCAAAAGCGGGTCGCGCGCTGCGCTCGTGTAGAGCCGAGCCCACGCTCGGCTGCTTTCAGGCCAGCTCGCGAAGCCGAGCGCAGGCTCGGCTCTACAACAAAAAAGCGGCCAGCCCGGCTGCTTCTGCTTTTGATCTTCTTTTTATTCTCCGTGGGTGGCGGCAGGCACCAGGAATCTGTCAGCGGCCGGGAGGGTGGGTAGGGCGGGGTGTCCGCGGCATGGATGCCGCGGCCAAGCCCCCATGGATGGGTTCACGGTGTCCCCGGCCTACCCACCCTCCCGGCCAGCCCACAGGAAACCGGCTTTCCGCGACCAACCAAACCACCCACGAGGGGCTGCGCCGTTGGCGGGAATCCCGTACTGATTCGTTAGCCGGAAGTTAAAGATCCGTAAGCATTCTGCTGCGATCCCGCCGTCATCTGCATGCAACCGATCGTCATTAGCCTTCGTGACGTTCCAGTCAGGTTCGACGCGGTAAGCTCTCCCTCGATGAGCTCGCAGCATCGCTCATCGAGTGCAGTACGCAGTAGCAATTTGGAGGAATACATCACATGGCAATCGTTCTTTATGTCGGTGGTAGCAAGGATGGCGAGAAGGGCGTGGTGCCCTACGGCTTCAGCAAATCCCGCGCCGACACCGCGCTGGGGCCGGAGTTCTACACGGAGCGGTTCATGGAACTGCAGGGTGTCGGCAAGGTCCGCCTGATGGCCCTGGAAGGCATGCGTGACGAGATCGTCATGCAGCGCGCCGCCCGCCACTACCGCTGACCTTCGTAACACGCGGCAGGGCGCGCCCACCATCGCGCGTCCGCGCCGGCATCCCAGCCCAGGGCCAGTCCGGGCCCGCGCTTTGCCAGGATGCCGGCGTCCAATCCGGCTACGCCGCTGAACCTTGCGCCCTGTCAATGCCTTGTCCGGCTCCGTCGCGGGTTGCCAGAATGGGGTCTTCCCGTAATGCGGCACAGACCTGAAGCAATGCACGACGCCAAGAACGCCCAGAGCGCGCTCGCCCAGCAGATCGCCCAGACCATCGCCGACGAGATCGGTGCCCAGTCCGCCCAGGTGCGCGCCGCCGTCGGCCTGCTCGACGAGGGCGCCAGCGTTCCGTTCATCGCGCGCTACCGCAAGGAAGTGACCGGCGGCCTGGACGACACCCAGCTGCGCAACCTGGAAGTGCGCCTGACCTACCTGCGCGAGCTGGAGGACCGTCGCGCAGCGGTGCTGGCCAGCATCGGCGAACAGGGCAAGCTCAGCGACGAACTGCGCAACGACATCCTGGCCGCCGATACCAAGAGCCGTCTGGAAGACCTGTACCTGCCGTACAAGCCCAAGCGCCGTACCCGCGCCCAGATCGCCCGCGAGGCGGGGCTGGAGCCGCTGGCCGATGGCCTGCTGGCCGACCCGACGCAGGACCCGCAGAGCTTTGCGGCCAGCTTCGTCAATGCCGACAAAGGCGTGGCCGACACCAAGGCTGCGCTGGAAGGTGCGCGCGCGATCCTGATGGAGCGCTGGGGTGAAGACGCCGCGCTGGTCGGCGAACTGCGCACCTGGCTGGGCGAAACCGGCGTGATCCGCGCGCGCGTGGCCGAGGGCAAGGAAACCGAAGGCGCCAAGTACCGCGATTACTTCGATCACGCCGAGTCGTTGGCGAAGATTCCCTCGCACCGGCTGCTGGCGCTGTTTCGCGCGCGCCGCGAGGAGATCCTGTTCCTGGAGCTGGACCCCGGCAGTGATGCCGAGGCCGGCCACCAGTACGCCGAAGGGCGCGTGGCGCGCAGGGCCGGCATCGCCGACCAGGGCCGCGCCGCCGACCGCTGGCTGCTGGACGCCTGCCGGCTCACCTGGCGCGCCAAGCTGCACACGCACCTGCTGCTGGACCTGTTCAACCAGGCCCGCGAGAAGGCCGAAGCCGAGGCCATCGCGGTGTTCGGCGACAACCTGAAGGACCTGTTGCTGGCGGCACCCGCCGGCCCGAAGACCGTGCTCGGACTGGACCCGGGCATCCGCACCGGCTGCAAGATCGCCGTGGTCGATGCCACCGGCAAGCTGGTGGCCACCGACACCATCTACCCGCACGAGCCGCGTCGCCAGTGGGAGCAGTCGCTGCAGACGATCAAGCAGCTGTGCGCCAAGCACAACGTGGAACTGATCGCGATCGGCAACGGCACCGCCAGCCGTGAAACCGACAAGCTGGCCGGCGAAGCGATCAAGGCCGCTGGCAACCCGAAGCTGCAGAAGGTGGTGGTCAGCGAGGCCGGCGCGTCGGTGTACTCGGCGTCCGAGTTCGCGGCCAGGGAGTTCCCGGAGCTGGACGTGTCGCTACGTGGGGCGGTGTCGATCGCCCGCCGCCTGCAGGACCCGCTGGCCGAACTGGTGAAGATCGAACCCAAGGCCATCGGTGTCGGCCAGTACCAGCACGATGTGGACCAGTACCGTCTGGCGCGCGCGCTGGATGCCCGCGTGGAGGACTGCGTGAACGCGGTGGGCGTGTACGTGAACACCGCTTCGGCTGCACTGTTGTCGCGGGTGTCCGGCCTGTCGGCCACGGTGGCCGAGAACATCGTGCGCCACCGTGATGCGAACGGCCCGTTCAAGCGCCGCAAGGACCTGCTGAAGGTGGCGCGCCTGGGCGAGAAGACCTTTGAACAGTGCGCGGGCTTCCTGCGCATTGCCGACGGTGATGAGCCGCTGGATGCTTCGGCGGTACACCCCGAGGCCTACCCGGTGGTCGAGCGCATTGTGGCCAGCACTGCACGCCCGATCAAGGCGCTGATCGGTGATGGCAGCTTCCTGCGTGGCCTGAAGGCCGAGCAGTTCACCGATGCCACCTTCGGCGTGCCGACCGTGCGTGACATCCTCAAGGAACTGGAGAAGCCGGGCCGAGACCCACGCCCCGAGTTCAAGGCGGCACGCTTCGCCGCGGGCGTCGAGGACATCAAGGATCTGCGCGAGGGCATGGTGCTCGAGGGTGTGGTAAGCAACGTGGCGGCCTTTGGTGCCTTCGTCGATATCGGTGTGCACCAGGATGGCCTGATCCACATTTCGGCCCTGTCCGATACGTTCGTGAAGGACCCGCGCGACGTGGTCAAGGCCGGCGATATCGTCAAGGTGAAGGTGCTGGAGGTGGACGTGGCGCGCAAGCGCATCGCCCTGACCCGGCGACTGGACGATACCCCCGGCCAAGCCACCAGCCGCCCGGGCCAGCGTGATGAGCGCGGCCATGGGCAGGGTCCGCGCCGCGATGCAGGCGGCCAGAACCGCGGGCCGAACCGGGGCCAGGGCAATGGCGGCCGTCCCGCCGCGTCCGCGCCCCCGGCCAACAACGCCCTGGCCGAGGCCTTCGCTCGCGCCAAGCGCAGTTGAGGACCGTGTTCCCCGTCACGCTTGATTCGTGGCGGGGGACTTGTCGATTTTCCCCGTGATTGCGCACACTTGCGCTTGAGGGGAGGCGTCCGGCCACCCCGCTGTTGCTGGGGAGGGCCATGACGCCAGCAGGACCCGTCGTCTTCGTTGAGGTCTGCAGCGTCGCGCTGCGGCCGCTGCCTCCCTGTGCGGGCCGGGGTACGGGTTGATGGCCGGCCAGGGAACCAACGGCAACGGGTTGCTGGAGCGGCGCCTGCAGGCGCTGGCCGAAGAGCGTCGTCGCCTGGCGATGATCATTGACGGCACCGCCGCCGGCACCTGGGAGTGGAACGTGCAGACCGGCGAGATGCGGGTCAATGCGCGCTGGGCGGAGATCGTCGGTTATCGCCTGGAAGAGCTGGAGCCGGTGTGCCAGAAGACGTTCCTGAAGCTGGTCCATCCCGATGACATCGTCCTGTCTGACGCGGCACTTGAGGATCATTTTGAAGGCCGCAGCGACAACTATGTCTGCCTGCTCCGCATGCGCCACAAGAACGGCCAGTGGATATGGATCCACGACCGTGGCCGCGTGTTCGAATGGGATGGGCAGGGACGACCGCTGTGGATGGCCGGTGCGCATGCCGACGTGACCGAGCTGCAGCAGGCGCGGCAGGACGCCGCCGAAAGCCGGCAGCGGCTGCAGGCCGTGGTCGATGCGTCCGACGAGGTGGCGGTGATCGCGACCGATACCGAAGGCACCATTACCCTGTTCAATACCGGTGCGCAACGCCTGCTGGGATACAGCGCGGAGGAAGTGGTCGGACAGCGGCGACTGGGTGATTTCCACGATCCGGACGAGTTGGCGGCATGGCTGCGCCCGCTGGCGGCTGCGGACGGACGCCTGCCGGGCGCGTTTGAAGCCCTCAGCGCTCGTGCCGATGCGCAGACCTATTCAAGGCAATGGACATTGCGGCGCAAGGACGGCCAGCCACGCCAGGTGCGCCTGTCGATCAGCCGCATGGATGGTGCCGGCGGCGCGCGCATCGGCTACGTCGGCATGTCCATCGACATCACCGAGATCCTGCAGGCACGTGCCGAAGCACGCCTGGCGGCGGAGAAATTCGCCGGTGCGTTCACGTCGGCGGCGCTGGGCATGGCGCTGGTGTCGCTGGAGGGGCGCTGGCTGGACGTCAATGACGCCCTGTGCCGGATCCTGGGCTACCCCCGCGAGGAACTGCTGCAGGTTGATTTCCAACGCCTGACCCACCCCGATGACCTGCAGGCCGACCTGGCCCTGGTGCAGGATCTGCTGGCCGGGCGGCGCAGTCACTATCACCTGGAAAAGCGCTATCTCGATCGCGACGGCAAGGTGATCTGGGCGCGGCTGTCGGTCTCGCTGGTGCGCAACGAGCATGGCGAGCCGCTGCATTTCGTGTCGCAGATCCAGGACATCAGCGCCCAGCGCAGCAGCGAACAGCGCCTGTTCGAGAGCGAGCAGCGCAGCCGCATCACCCTCGATGCCGTGGCCGATCTGGTGCTCAGCGTCAGTCTGGACGGTCGTATCGATTACGCCAACGCCGCTGCTGTCCGCACCCTCGCCGGTGATGGCGCGCTGTCGCTGGCAGGGCACAACGTGCAGGACGTACTGGCGCTGACCACCGAATACGCGCCCGGCTCGGTGCTTGATGTATCCGTGCTGCTGGACCCGGAAAGCAATGCGGTGGACCTGCATGCCGACCTTCTGCTGCGCCTGGGCACGGCCACGATCCCGGTCGATCTGACCCGCGCCTGGCTGCGCGATGACGAGGGCCATGTGCGCGGCGCGGTGTGGGTGCTGCGCGACGACACCCAGCAGCGGGCGCGGCAGCGCGAAGCCCGCCACCTGGCCGAGATCGATCCGCTGACCGAGCTGAGCAACCGTCGTGGCTTCGAGGTGCATCTGCAGCAGGCGATCACCCGCGTGGAGCGTACCGGCCAGGCCGCCTCGCTGATGTACATCGACCTGGACCGCTTCAAGCCGGTCAACGACACCTGGGGCCATCTGGCCGGTGACGCCGTGCTGTGGGCGGTGGCCAGCGTGCTGCGCCACGGCGTGCGGGATTCGGATGTGGTGGCGCGGCTGGGTGGGGATGAGTTCGCGGTGATCCTGTCCGGTTGCACGCCGCGTCGTGCAGCGCGCATTGGCGGCGAGCTGCTGCACACCCTTGCGTCGCTGTCGATTCCGTGGGACCAGGACCGCCTGCATGTGGGCGCCAGCATCGGCATCGCGCCCTTGACGGGCGGGATGAGCGTCGACCAGGCCGTGGCGGCGGCCGATGCCCAGTGCTACCGGGCCAAGGCAATGGGCCGCAACAACGTGCAGGTACAGGGCGAGGCGAGTGAGCTGCCGGGCGGCGACATCGATCCGACCGAGGGCTGATCTCAACCTGTGAGAGGGCGTGCGCGAATACTCCGCGCACTTCCCCTCCTACAGGTGGTCCCATGAATGTCTGCAACCCGATGACGCTGCGTGCCTACGCCCCGGCAATGGTCGGCTGGTGCCTGGCCCTGGCCGCCTGCCTGCGTGCGGAACAGCTGCGCGGCGACCTGCACGCGCAGGCCCTGCTGCCGGTGCTGCAGGGCGGCGCGGTCGCCTTGCTGGTGTTCACGCTGTCCTGCATCGGTGCCGCCAGCATCATGCTGTGGCGGGCGGGCAGGAACGCGGTGGAGTGATGCGGCGGATGGTTACCGCATCCCCCATGCGCAGTTGCGTCAGCGCAGTACTTCATCCGAACTGACCAGCTGCACGTCATGCATCAGGTTGAGGTAAGCCTCGTAATAGCCCTTGTGTGACGCGCCGACGATGGTCAGCATGCGGGTGCCTGGATGCTGGCCGAGCACGTCGCGCATGTTGGCGACCATGCGCAGGTTACGGGTTTCCCAGTAGCCCAGGTAGTTGCGGCCGAAGCCTTCCGGTGAGGGTTCGACAAGCGTCGCGCCGAAGTCGCTGTTGAACGCCACCATCGCGGTCTCGGGTGCGTTGTAGGCGCGATACATCGCGAGCAATCCTTCCGGCTGAACAAGATTGGCTCCGAGCCGTTCATCAGCCGCCCTGCGTGCTTTGACGAAGGCGTTGTCCCAGGCGCCGCGTATGGCGGCAGCGTAGGCCTTCTGCTGCGATTCCGGTGTGGGCGAATCCGCAGTGTGGTCGTCCACCGACCACAGGCGCTCCAGTCCGAGGCGTGCGGCAAGCACGCCGGCCACCAGGACGGCCTCGTTGCGGCGGGTCATGCGCGTGTCGAGGAACTGCACCAGCTCCGGAGTCAGGCTGTCGGCCGCACGGCGCTCTTCCCGGGGCAGCCGCAGCCATTGGACGACTGCCGAGCTGCTCTCGCCCGCAGCCAGGAAGACTGCAGCCAAGCGACGTCGCTGGGCAGCGCTTGGCGCCTTGGGCCAATCTGCAAGCAGGCGTTCCATTTCCACGTTGGCGCTGGGCACGTCCAGACCGGTGGCGGCCTGCGCCGGTGCCGGATCGACGCAGTAGTCCGCGACGCTCTCCGCGTATCGGGCCGGATTGCGGCGCATGAAGTCACACTGCAGGCCGGACAGGTTCTCCACTGCGATCGCGGTGGGCCGCCAGGCTTCCAGGCGCTGCAGCAGAGGTTCCAGCATCGCCGGCGTGAAGGTCTCCGGCAGGCTGGACAGGTGTGGGCTGCCCAGCACCAGCACTTCGTTCGGGCGTCCTGCGGGCGGTCCCTTCAGCTGGTCCGGGTGGAAGGCCGGTCGATAGGCGGTGCCGGTGGCCAGCGCATTGCTGCTGCATAGGGCCAGGAGAAGAAGGCTGGCAAAGCGAGGGGACATGCGATCTCCATGTAGATGAGCATCCTGCGGGACCTTCATGCTGGTCGTTTTCCCCTGCGGGCGAACCCCGCATCGGTCATGTAAACCTTTTTTCCTTGAGCTGCATCCTTCTGTCGGCGATGTGGTCGGCTGCCTCCCGGCGCCTGCGCTGTACAGCGTTCCGCCAACCGGTGGCGGAACGGATCCGGTCCAGCCGTTCATTGGCCCAATGCCTCGGTGTGAAGGCGGAGGCACGTGAGAAAGGTGTGAAGTACACGGCAATTGTCCACCGCATTCCGCCTGTAATGGACGGAGTTGCGACGGACGTCGCGGAATGCCGCTAAAGCGGCCGACGGCATCGCCGATACTCCCTCTGGATCCCGCTTCAGTTACCCGCCGCAGGACCCCAGACTGCCCCCCATGGGCGGTCCGCGCAGTGTGTTCCGCCGCTTCCAGATGCCGATCGCACCCGCAGCAGACGTTCTTGGCAGTCGCTCGAGAGGTGCCGTGGGCACCTGTAGTCCCTGGCAACTGATGTTGCCGCCGGGCATTCCGCCCGGCGGGTCACAACCGCTTACCGGACACCGAGGATCAGACAATGCTCATTCCAGGCTTCACGGCAGGCGCGCAGGCGCCGGACGAGCTGCATACCCGATGGTCGCCGTGGCGTACGCTGCTTGGCGTGCTGGCGCCGCAGCAACGCACCGGCACAGCGAAGGCGATGACCGACCGCACCGAGCTGGAGGCGCAGGTGGCCGCGCTGCATCGCGTGCAGGCCGTCATCGAGTTCGCGCTCGACGGAACCATCCTGCAGGCCAATGACAATTTCCTGCAGGCGATGGGGTACCGGCTGGAGGAGATCCAGGGCAGGCATCATTCCCTGTTCGTCGACCCCGAGCAGGCGCGCAGCGCCGAGTACCGCGACTTCTGGGCGCGCTTGGGGCGCGGCGAATATGACGCCGGACAGTACCGCCGCTTCGGCAAGGGCCAGCGCGAGATCTGGATCCAGGCCTCGTACAACCCGGTGCTGGACCGCCAGGGGCGGCCGTACAAGGTGGTCAAGTTCGCGACCGACATCACCGCGCAGAAGCTGCAGGTGGCCGACACGGCGGGGCAACTGGCCGCGATCGCCAAGTCGCAGGCGGTGATCGAGTTCAGCATGGATGGCCGCATCCTGTCGGCCAACGACAATTTCCTCGCCGCCACCGGCTACAGCCTGGACGAAGTGCGCGGGCAGCACCATTCGTTGTTTGTCGAGCCCGGGCATCGCAGCAGCGTGGAATATCGCCAGTTCTGGGAGAAACTTGGGCGCGGCGAATATGATGCGGGCCAGTATCGGCGCCTGGGCAAGGACGGGCGCGAGGTCTGGATCCAGGCTTCCTACAACCCCATCCTGGACCTCAACGGAAAGCCGTTCAAGGTCGTGAAGTATGCCGCCGACATCACCGCGCAGGTGCACGAGAACCAGGCCATGCAGCGCGCCGTGGCGCAGACCCGAGAGGTGGTGGCTGCCGCCAAGCTGGGTGACCTGACCCAGCGCGTAGCCACCGCCGACAAGAGCGGGCCGATTGCCGAGTTGTGCGAAGGCGTGAATTCGCTGGTCGAGGCGATGGCCGCGATCATCGGCCAGATCAAGTTCGCGGCCGACACCATCGCCGTGGGTGCGACTGAAATCGCGCAGGGCAACAGCGACCTGTCGCAGCGCACCGAGCAGCAGGCGGCCTCGCTGGAGGAGACTGCGGTGTCGATGAAGGGTCTTGCCGAGACGGTGCAGCGCACCGCAACCAATGCCCGCCAGGCCAGCCAGCTGGCCGGTGGGGCAGCCGATGTCGCCGCGCGGGGCGGCAATGTGGTGCATGAGGTGGTCGAGACGATGGCGGTGATCAATGCCTCATCGCGGCGCATCGTCGACATCATCGGGGTGATCGACGGCATCGCCTTCCAGACCAACATTCTTGCGCTGAACGCAGCGGTGGAGGCCGCGCGCGCCGGTGAACATGGTCGTGGCTTCGCCGTGGTTGCCACCGAGATCCGTGAGCTGTCGCAGCGTTCGGCCAGCGCAGCCAAGGAGATCAAGCACCTGATCGATGCGTCGGTGGCCAATGTCGGCGCCGGTACCGCGCAGGTCGAGAGCGCGGGCCGCACCATGGATGAGATTGTGACAAACGTGCGCCGGGTCAGTGACCTGATGAGCGAAATCAGCACGGCCGCGCAGCAGCAGAGCGACGATATCCAGCAGATGAACCAGGCCGTCGATCTGATTGACCAGGGCACCCAGCAGAATGCCGCGTTGGTCGAGGAGGCATCGGCGGCGGCACGCAGCATGGAAGAACAGTCGGCGCAGCTGCTGCAGACCGTGGCCAGCTTCCGCGTGCAGGGCGCGGCAGGGCAGCGGCAGGGAGCGGCGGCGCTGCACGCCGTCTAGGCCCGGCGGTTGCATCTGTCTTCCGTAGTATCTGCGTCGCCATATACGCGGTTGCGACCGGCGCGTTTGGCCCGATACAGGGCCTGGTCGGCGCGTTCGACCAGGTCGCGCGGATCGTGCTCTTCGCCCGGTGCCTGCCACGCCACGCCGACGCTGATGGTGACGGTGGCCTCGGGGGCGGGCAGGGCAGCCGCTTCGACCGAAGCGCGGACCCGCTCGCCCAGGGCCATGGCGTGGGCGGCATCGGGCGAGGGCAGGGCAGCGATGAACTCCTCGCCGCCATAGCGGGCCAGCAGATCGTCACCCCGTTGCAGGCAGCCATCAAGAATGGCGGCGACCGACTGCAGGCGCTGATCTCCTTCCGGGTGGCCATAGGTGTCATTGAGGCGCTTGAAGTGGTCGATATCGATCATGAGAACGGCCAGGCCCAGACCTTGGCGCCGCGCGCGGCGGTGGGCCGCGCCAAGCGATTCATCGAAGCTGCGTCGGTTGCCCAGGCCGGTCAGTGGATCACGCCGTGCCAGTTTTTCCAGCTCGTCGCGCTGGCGCTGGATCTCCACCTGGCTCAGCACGCTGCGCAGGGCATAGCCGAGCAGGGAGCCGATGAAGCCGACCGTGGCCAGGGTCGGCTGCAGGCGCGCGACCAGAAGCGCCACCAGCATCAGCAGCAATGGCAGCATCAATGGTACGCCGGCATCGATGATGCGCCGCAGGCTGCGGGATACCTCCACTGTCGGGTAGCGACGATGGCTGCCCGCCAGGGTGGCCAGCAGCACGAACAGTCCACTGATCAGCAGGTCGCCCCAACTGCCGTCGGGCACCTGCGGCTGATAGGTATTGATGTAGAAGGCCAGCAGGAAGTAGCCCAGCGCGTAGATCGTCAGCGTCCGGAAAAAATCGCGGCGGTCCGGATCGTCCTCGGCCAGGAAACGGATCAGTGCGAAGCAGAACACCAGGCTGTTCTGCATGCTGCTCATGGTGTTCAGGCACTGCGTCCACAATGCGGCGTTGAAGTGCGCCATCGCCCGCGTGTGCCCGTAGTACAACAGCCACAGCAACGCGATGATCAGCAGGTCCACCGCGCGGATGCAGCGGTTGCCGCCTCCCGGGCTGGCGGCAACGTAGGTCAGGGGGATGCGGTAGAACACGTACAGGATCAGCGAAGACACGGCCGTCTGCGCGGGATCCAGGCCCGTCACATTGCGGTACAGCAGGGCCAGCAGGGCCAGCGAGAACAGGCCCACGGCCGCGCCCAGCGTCCGCCATTTGCAGGCGGCCTGGTGGCTGTCACGTGCACGCCGCACGCAGGCCAGTGCAGCCAGCAGCGGTGCGGTGATCAGCATCAGGTAGGAGCCGACCGGGTCCTGCGGGCCGATAAAGGCAATGACGAGCGCGTGCGTAACCAGAAAAAACAGCGCCGCACGCAACGTCATGCATTCCCCCACCCCCAGCTCCGGCTGGGATCACGATAGGCAGAAGCACGTGAGGCTTGCAAGAAAAGTGTGCGCTGTGTCTATTTAAATACTTGCCGGAAGTCGCAGTTGCGTTCCTCTGTGTTGGCGCGGAGCCTGTGCCGCGGGCGTTCATCCAGAAGGCACGGGTGTCCCCACGCGGTCGAGGGTGCAGCCGCGCTTGGCCACGCCCGGCAGTGAGAAGCAGCGCGACCAGGGCGTCGTGTCATCCGCGTGAGGTGGACGCAGCCGTGCGGTCGGGATCTCGGGGAGCGAGGGCAGGGCGGGCGTTGGCATCGATCCCAGTTCCGGCGCCCGGCACTGGAAATGCAGAAGGCCAGGTCAGGGACCTGGCCTTTGATGCAGTGGTGCCGGTGAAAGGACTCGAACCTTCATGGGGTTACCCCCGGCTGATTTTGAGTCAGCTGCGTATACCATTCCGCCACACCGGCAGGCAGCGTGCGAGTGTAACCGAGGTCGGCAGGGCTTTCATAGAGGCAAGGCCAATCGGGGCGCTTCCTGTCGGCATCGGCTCTGTGGTGGCTATACTGCGCCGGCTTGAATGCCTCCAGGAGCGGTGCCGGATGACAGTGTTGCAGGACCTGAGGGTGCTGGTGGTCGAGAACGACGAGATGAGCGCAGCCTTGCTGCAGATGCAGCTGGTGCATGCCGGCGCGACCGTGGTCGGGTTGGCGGCGAGCGTGGCTGAAGCATTGCGCATGCTGGAAGACTCGGCCCCGGATGTGGCCCTGCTGGACTATCGCCTGGCCCGCAATGAGACCAGCGAGCCAGTGGCGGCAGCACTGTCGGCGCGCGGCGTACCATTCGTGCTCGCCACCGGAATGCTGGCTGAGCAGCTGCCCGAGTCGATGCTGGCCGGAGTACTGCTGGTCAAGCCGTATCTGTCGGCGGATCTGACCAGGGCGCTGGCCCGTGCGGTGGGTCGTTCCAGCGCAACGGCGTGAGAACGGCGCTTCAGCCGGCCTCCTCGTACACGTAGCGGATGTCCTCGCGGTCGTCGAGGACGCGGTACTGCCCGGCCAGGTTGTGCGGATCGGGATTGAGCCACGCATCCAGATGCTCCCTGCGGATCGGTATCACCCCGCGATCGTGACCTGCGGCGGCGACATCGCGTGGCGGGGTGTCGGTGATCGTGGCGAACGAGAGCAGGCGGCCTTCCGGTCCCTCCCATTCCGCCCAAAGGCAGGCCAGCAGCAGGTCACGTGGCGGATCGGGGCGGAACTCGAGCACCACGTCCTGTTCCTTCTCGTCGGCACCCAGCATCCGGCCGGCGATGGCATGGCGTGGGACGTGCTCATAGAACGCCTGCACCACCACGACGCCGTGGCGCAGGCCAAACGCACCGCGCCAATAGCCTTCCAGGCTGTCGCGCCTGGCGTTGTAGGTGCCGGGGTACAGGACATCGTTGCGCGCCGTCTTGTCCGGCAGCCGGCATTGGTAGCGCATCGGCTTGATCACGCGTTTGCCGCCATCGCTGACCATGACCGGTGCATAGGTGCCGGGAAAGATGCGGTTGTCGCGTGGCAGCAGCTGCACCCGGTGCAGGTCTTCCAGTCGGGCTTGCGCGCGGCCGATGCGGTTGCCGGCCACGCGCAGGTCGTTGCGGGCTTTCTGGGTGGGGCGGGTCGCCAGCGTGGCATTGGCGATATCGCGTCGCTCGCGCTGGCGGGCCAGTTCCGCTTCCAGTTGCTGCCGTTCCTGCGCATGCCACTGCTGGATTTTCGCGACGATATCGCGGCCCTGCTCGGTGCGCGCGCCGGCAAAGCCGTCGTCCATGGCCTTCGGGGTCTTCGGTCGCTTCTTGCCGGGATCGTGCGCGTACAGCTCGGCGAACTCTTCCAGCGACAGGATGGCACCGAATTCGCGCACCAGCTTGGCGTAGTCGGCGCGGATCAGGGCGGAGTAGCACATGGGAACTCTGCGGGCGTGGGTCGCAGCGGCTGCGACATGGATAAGGCAGGATAGCCCGACCTACAGGGAGATAGCGCATGAATGATTCCGTCGCCTGCCAGTTCCGCGACGCCGTGCCCACGGTTGAAGACTATTGCCAGCTGCGTGTACTGGCGGGCCTCAGTGCCAAGAGCCAGGAGGCGGCGGCACGCGCGCTGCCCAATACCCTGTATGGCGTGTGTGCCTACCAGGGCAACGAGCTGGTGGCGATGGGACGCATCGTCGGCGATGGCGGCTGCCACCTGCAGGTCTGCGATATCGCCGTGTTGCCGCGCCTGCAGGGGCAGGGCCTGGGCAAGGAGGTGATGCGTCGCCTGGATGGTTGGATGCAGGCCAACCTGCCGCCATCGGCATATGTCAGCCTTCTGGCAGATGGCGAAGCGCACCGTTTGTACGCGCGGTTTGGTTTCGCTCCCACCGCGCCTGCATCGATCGGGATGTACCGGCGGTTCTGAAGGCGGGTGGCGGTGAGGGCATCCACGCATGGCGTGGATCTACCCGGGCCCTGCAGTAGATCCACGCCATGCGTGGACAGGGCCTTCCCAGGAATCACAGGCAAAGAAAAACCCCGACCAGGGTCGGGGTTTTCAAGAATTGGCGTCCCCACGGGGATTCGAACCCCGGTCGCCACCGTGAAAGGGTGATGTCCTAGGCCTCTAGACGATGGGGACGCACGAAAACTTTAAGTTGTAGATGCTTCGACGGCCTAATGTCGAAGTGGTGGAGCCAAGCGGGATCGAACCGCTGACCTCCTGCATGCCATGCAGGCGCTCTCCCAGCTGAGCTATGGCCCCAGTGAAACTCCGGATGATCTGCCGGGAGCAGAGTCCGTTTTGAAACTGGCGTCCCCACGGGGATTCGAACCCCGGTCGCCACCGTGAAAGGGTGATGTCCTAGGCCTCTAGACGATGGGGACGCACGAAAACTTCAAGTTGTAGAACCTTCGACGGCCTAATGTCGAAAGTGGTGGAGCCAAGCGGGATCGAACCGCTGACCTCCTGCATGCCATGCAGGCGCTCTCCCAGCTGAGCTATGGCCCCGTGTTACCGAGCCGCCTATCATACCTGCGTGTTCACCTTTGTGGAAGCTTTTTTCGAGCTTTTTTCGTTTCGGTTCAACCGCGGCCACGGGGGCAGGGGAACCGCTACGCCACAACCTGAATGCCGGTAGGCGGTGAACAAAAAAGACCCGGTTATCGGCCGGGTCCTCATTGTTCGTGACGAGTGGCGTCCCCACGGGGATTCGAACCCCGGTCGCCACCGTGAAAGGGTGATGTCCTAGGCCTCTAGACGATGGGGACGCAATTCTCATCAATGTTCTTTAGCGACCTTTCGACGGCCTAATGCCGAAAGATTGGTGGAGCCAAGCGGGATCGAACCGCTGACCTCCTGCATGCCATGCAGGCGCTCTCCCAGCTGAGCTATGGCCCCACGTCGCTGAGGAGCGAAATAATAGCCTCGCCCCAGGGGGTTGGCAAGCATTTGTTGCACTTTTCTTCACGCGCGTTGCGACGCCGATATCAGTCCGCTGTCGCCTGCGCAGCGTCGTCGGTCAGCGCCGCCAGGATTGGGCACTGGTCCAGTGTGCCGTGGCCGGGGCAGGCGTTGACCAGCTGCGAAAGTGCGGTGTGCATGCGTTGCAGCTCCGTCATTCGCTGTGAGATGTCCTGCAGGCGTGCCTGCGCGGTATCGCGCACGCTGGCCATGTCCTGTGAGTGGTGATCGCTCAGTGCGAGCAGATCGCCGATCTCTTCCAGGCTGAAGCCCAGTGCCTTGGCGCGGCGGATGAATCGCAGCCGGCGCAGGTCCTGCTCGCCGAAGATGCGGTAACCGCCCGCCGAGCGGGCAGCGGTCGGCAGCAGCTGCTGCCGTTCGTAGTAGCGCACCGTATCGATCGGCACGCCCGCCTGCGGGCCAGTTGTCCAATGTTCATGGCGGATTCCTGCGGATGCTGCCGGTCATTTTGAAGGATGGAGTCTGGTCGAGAGTCAAGGCTGGGTCCGGGGGCGCGCATTCAGGGCACTTTGCAACTTTCTTCATAGCCCCGCCGCTGGCCCAGTTCCTACCCTTCGCCTGAACCGGCCGTTCGATGGCCTGCAACGAAGCGAGGAGGGGCTGTGGAAGGATTCAGGAACGAAGGATTCGTCGAGATCGCGGTGGTCGAGTACCCCGGAGGTGATCCGTCCGCCGCCTCCGTTCTGGCCGAAATGGCGCACGTTGCCAATCGCCTGGCCCAGCAGCAGCGTCGGCCGTTCAAGCGGGTGCTGGTCACCCGCTGGATCGTGCCGGCCAGCCAGACCGGTGTGCATCGTATTGCCGGTGCGGAAATGCTTGATGCGGCCATTCCGGCCGTGATTGCGGTTCCCGGCCAGATCAGTGCCGGCGCGTGCCTGCGCGCGGACGAGGTCCTGCTGGACTGGCTGCGCGCACACTACGACGGCGGCAGCCTGCTGGCCGCTGCCAGTGATGGCGTCAGCGTGCTCGCACGGGCAGGGTTGCTGGCGGGACGCACGGTCAGTGGCCCCGATCTGGGGCGCCATCCAGGCCTGCTGGCGCAGGCAGCGAGCTGGGTGCCGAGCGAGCGGGCACTGGTGGATGACGGCGACCTGCTGACGGTCGGTGGGGTCCAGGCCTGGCGCTTCCTGGGGCTGCGCCTGCTGTACCGGCTGCATGGGCAGGGCGTGGCCAGCGCGGTCGCGCAGCAACTGGGCATCACCGTGCCCGCCACGATCCAGCAGGATCTTGAACGCTTCAGTGCCAACTTCGCACATGGCGATCGTGATGTGTTGAAGGCGCAGCGCTGGCTGCACACCACGGCCGCACGCGGCGCCACGCTTGCCGCGATCTGCGAGGTTTCCGGGCTGGAGCCGCGCACGCTGCAGCGGCGGTTCCTCAAGGCCACCGGCCTGCGGCCGATCGAATACTGCCAACGGCTGCGCATCGCCAAGGCCCAGACCCTGTTGCAGCAGGGAGCAGGCATCGACGAGGTGGCCTGGGGCGTCGGCTACGCTGACCAGAGTGCTTTCCGCAGGTTGTTTCTACGCATCGTGGGCATGACGCCAGCCAACTATCGGCGTCACGTCAACAGCAAGCGCCGCGAGCGGCCGTTGATGCCATCGGTGGCGGGCAGCCTGCGTGGGCTGCAATCGCCGTCGGTGATGCAACACGGGCGAAGCGCGGCCTGACGGCGCCAACATCGTCGCGCTTGCAACCGGGGCGCGACACTTCGACCATGCAGTCAGTGGACGATTGAACAGGTGGTTTGATGTCGAGCGTTGGGCCGGTGCCGATGCCGGTGGTGTTGATTCTCGCGTGCGTTTTGCTGGCGATGGCTGTGGCTCGCCTGTGGTCACGCAGGAAGGACGGCATGCCGCTGCCTTCTGCACCCAGCATGGTTCTGGACATGTTGCTGGTCGGCCTGCTGTGCGGCCGCATCAGTTTCGTAGCCTTGAACTTCACGCTGTACCGCGAGGCGCCGTGGGGCATTCTGCAGATTGCCGATGGCGGTTATCACCTGGTGATCGTCCTGGTTGCGGGATTGGCATGGGGGCTGTGGCGACTACGCCCGTGGCGGGCGTTACGCATGCCCGTGCTGGGCGCGTCGTTGGCGGGGGTGCTGCTGTGGGCGGGTGGCAGCCAACTGCTGTCCGCATGGCAGGCGCGGCAGATGCACCTGCCAGCAGTGCAGGTTGCTGACCTGGAGGGGGGCAGGGTTGATCTGCAGCAGTTCCGTGGCAAGCCACTGGTGTTGAACCTCTGGGCCAGCTGGTGTGGTCCCTGCCGACGCGAGATGCCGGTATTGGCAGCCGCGCAGGAGGCGCATGCGGAGGTGCAGTTCGTGTTCCTCAATCAGGGTGAAACCCTCGACGAGGTCCAGGGTTTTGTTGCGCGCGAACGCCTTATGCTGGACAACGTATTGCTGGACGGCGACGCTGCGGCTTCTACGGCGCTGGGCGTGCAGGCCTATCCCTCGACCCTGTTCTTCGACGCGGAAGGGCGCCTGCGAGAGCTGCACCTCGGCGAACTGACGGCAGCCGGTCTTGAACACAAACTGCGTCGGCTGCGGTAGCCTGCGCGGGCATCTCACTACGGAGTTCCCATGTTGTCGACTTCCCTGCGCGCCGCCCCCGCGGTGCTGTTGCTGCCGGTCCTGCTGGCATTGGCCGCCTGCAGCCAGGCACAGACGCCGCCGGGCAAGAGCGCTGCGCCACCGGCCGCGAGCGCCGCAGCTGCTGCCAACAAGGGCGACCGCCCTGCGGTGCTGAAGGGCATCGAGAAGCACGGTTTCGAGGTCGTTGCCGAGTTCGATGCCCCCGAAGGCCTGCGGGGCTTCGCTGGCGTGGTCGGTGGCCAGCAGCCGGCGGCGGCCTATGTCACTGCCGATGGCAAGCACGTACTGGTCGGCAGTCTGTTCGACGCGGAAGGCAATGATGTAGCCGCAGAGGCGGTTGAGAAGCTGGTCGCCTCGCCGATGTCCGCCAGGATGTGGAGCAAGCTGGAAGCCAGCGCGTGGGTGCCTGACGGCAAGGCCGATGCGCCACGCGTGGTCTACACCTTCAGCGATGCCAATTGCCCTTACTGCCACAAATTCTGGGAGGCGGCGCGTCCGTGGGTGGATGCAGGCAAGGTACAACTGCGCCACATCATGGTCGGCGTCATCCGTGAGGACAGTCCGGCCAAGGCGGCAGCGATCCTCTCCGCGCGTGACCCGAGCGCGGCCCTGCTTCAGAACGAGCACCAGTTCGACCGTGGCGGCATCAAGGCCCTGCCGAGCATCAGCCGCGACATCGCGGGCAAGCTCGACGCCAACCAGGTGCTGATGGTCGAGATGGGGTTCCAGGGCACGCCGGGTATCCTGTTCCAGGATGCGCAGGGCCAGGTGCAGCGCCGCGCCGGTCTGCCGCAGGGGGATGACCTGCAGACGGTGCTCGGCCCGCGCTGATCTGAGCCTGCATCATGATGTCGACCACAGGCCCGCATGGTGACGTGCGGGCCTGTTGCGTTCCAGGCCCCAGGCGAACACAACTGCTTGCGCATGGGCTGTTCGTCGTCACGGCTGAATCGTGACTGAGATCAAACATCACGCCTTGATTCCAATCAAGGCCAAAAACGACAGGCGGACTAGCCTGTGACGCATGGAATACAGCGTCAACGCGCCATGGATGCCGCGCCGCGGCTGCCCGGATGCGGGCAGGTCGGCACAGCCATTCACGACACTCTCACTCCCTGATTGTTACCCAGACTGCTGCGGTCGCCACCTCTCTGGCTGCGCGGCCTTGATGGAAGCGACATGGATAGAGGCAGGGCAGTGTCATTGTCCTGTTGTCTGCCGCGTGCAGGCTGACTGGTGTCGTCGACGCAGTACCCGCATTTCCAGCAACGGCAACGCGAGGCCAGGGCGGCGCATGCGTGCGCTCCGGAACCGTGATGCGAGTGTTCGTCCGGGGAGGATGCAATGCGTATGGCGGTACTGAATCTGGCATGTCTTGGGGCACTGGCGGTCATGCCGGCGTACGCGCAACAGGGTGATGCGCAGGATGCGCAGGCACTGCGGCGTGAGATTGCCGCCATGCGCCAGGCGCTGGAAGGCATGCAGCAACGGTTGGATCGGCTGGAGCAGCGGGATCATGCGCCTGTGCAGGCGCAGCCGCAGGCACAGGCGAAGCCCGGAGCGTTATCTTTCGCCCCCACAGCGGCCACGACGGGGGTGATCCATCCCACCCAGGTGCCGGGTGTCGCCCAGCCCGTATTGCCACAACGCGATTCGGTCGCCGATCCATCCACGGCGGCATCGCGTCCGGACAGTGCCGCGGGCCCGACCGATCCCGATCTGAAGGGGTTTTTTGCCATTCCCGGCACTGATACGGTGATCCGCATCGGCGGCTATGCCAAGTTGGATGCCATCGCGGATTCCCGCGCAGCCGGTGACGAGGACCAGTTCATTCCTTCGTCGATGCCGGTCGGTGGCAGCCACCGTGACGTGTCCAACTTCAACATCCACGCCAAGCAGACCCGCTTCAGTTTCGAGGCGCGGCGCCCGACCACGCACGGCAACCTCCGCTTCTACCTGGAAAACGACTTCTTCGGCAGCAGCGATGGCTACGAATTCCGCCTGCGTCACGCCTATGGCCAGCTCGGCAACACCTATGCCGGCTATGGCTATTCCAGTTTCATGGATCCGGACAGCCTGCCCGACACGCTGGATTTCGCTGGTCCAGGCGGCGCGGGCTATCTGCTGGTGGCCGGCATCCACCACAGCTTTGCGCTGGGCAAGGGCAACACCCTGACCGTCGCCGCCGAAGATCCGAAGACCGAACTTGCCGGTGCCAGCGAAGAGCGCGCTGCAGTGAACCGTCTGCCGGACGTGACCGTCACTGCGCGCATGGAACGCGACTGGGGCCACCTGCAACTGGGCGCAGTGGCACGCAGCCTGGCATACGACGGTGACAACGAGCGCGACCGGCGCATGGCTGGCGGCGTGCAGTTGAGCGGCTCGGCGTCGGTGGGCGAGCGCGACCTGCTGTTGTTCGGTGCGCTGGGAGGGCGCGGTCTCAGCCGCTATACCGCCGACCTGACCGGCTCCGGGCTGGACGCGGTGGTCGGTGCCGATGGCCGCCTCGACGCGTTGGACCTGCACGGCGGCTTCGTCGGCTATACCCACTACTGGTCCGAGCTGTGGCGATCGAACCTGATCTTCGGCCAGCTGACCCTGGAGCGGAATGCCGCACTGGCGGCCGATGCCTTCCGGCAGAGCCGGTACGGCGTATTCAACCTGATCTGGAGCCCCGCGCCGTCGTGGACGATGGGCATGGAGCTGCTGTACGGCCGCCTGGAACAGCAGGCCGGCGCACGCGGCGACACGGTCCGGGTGCAGGGTAGCCTGCAATACAACTTCATCAAATAGGCGCCAGCGGTCGTAAGCCAGCGCAACCGTCCCCACGCCCGGTGCTGCCGGGCTCATGCCAGTACCGGAGATCGTCATGGCAGAAGCAAAGAAAATCGGGGTGGTCGGAGCCACCTTCCTCGTCGCCGGCAACATGATGGGCTCAGGCGTGTTCCTGCTGCCGTCCAGCCTGGCCAAGATCGGTACCGCCTCGATCTGGGGCTGGCTGATCACCACCGCCGGTGCGCTGCTGCTGGCCTTCGTGTTCGCCAAGCTGGGCAAGCTCGCCCCAAAGGCGGGCGGTCCCTATGCCTACGCGCGCGACTGGTTCGGGCCGTACATGGGCTTCCAGACCAACACCATCTACTGGTTCGCCAACTGGATCGGCAACGTCGCCATCCCGATCGCGGCGGTGGGCTATTTCAGCTATTTCTTCCCGATCCTGTCCGAGCCACTGGTGCGTTGCATCGCGGTACTGGTGCTGGTGTGGGCACTGAGCTTTGCCAACGTGATCGGCCCGGCCTTCGTCAGCCGCGTGCAGACGGTCACCACCAGCTTTGCGTTGGTGCCGATCCTGGGCATCGCCATTTTCGGCTGGTTCTTCTTCGATGCCGACATCTTCAAGGGCGCCTACAACGTGTCTGGCGAGTCGAACTTCGGTGCGATCTCGAGCGCCGCGGCACTGACCCTGTGGGCCTTCATCGGCGTCGAGTCTGCATCGGTGACTGCCGGTGTGGTCGAAAATCCGGAGAAGAACGTCGCCCGCGCGACGCTGGCCGGCGTGTTCCTGGCTGCCATCGCCTACATCGCCAGTTCGTCGGTGATCATGGGCATGGTGCCGAACGCGGAACTGCAGGTGTCCGACGCACCGTTCGCGTTGGCCGCGGCCAAGGCCGTCGGTGGCTGGGGCGGTGCACTGGTCAGCCTGTGCGCGTTCATCGGCGCGGCCGGTTCGCTGGGTGGCTGGATCCTGCTGACCGCGCAGAGTGCCAAGGCGGCCTCCGATGATGGCCTGTTCCCGAGCATCTTCAGCAAGACCAACAAGGACGACGTGCCGGTCAAGGGCGTGCTGATCGTGGCCGTGCTGATGACCCTGGCAGTGCTGGTCACCTCCACCTCGGAAACCGCATCGGCCCAGTTCGACGTGATCACGTCGGCGGCGGTGGTGCTGACCCTGCTGCCCTACATCTACTCGTGCGTGGCCTGCTACTTCGTGGTCGAGCGCTCGCACACCCTGGTCCACACCGGTGCGTTCTGGACGCTCACCAGCCTGACCGTCGTGTACTGCCTGTGGGCGATCTACGGCTCGTCGGGAACCATCGTGCAGTACGCCTTCCTGTTCGTGCTGTTCATCACCGTGTTCTATCCCTTCTTCAGCGAGGAGCGCCGCCAGCAGCGGCAGCGCGCCCGCGAGGCATCGGCCATCAGCGCCGGCGCCCGGCATTCCTGAGTTCGACAAGGAGAATCGACGTGTACTTCAAGTCCCTGGACTATCCGGTCATTGTCATCGACAACGACTACGAGTCGCCGCGCATCGGCGGCATCCTGATCCGTGCGCTGGTGGAAGAGCTGCGCAGCAATGACCAGCGCGTGCTGTGCGGGCTGAACCTGGATGATGCCCGGGCCGGCGCCCGCACCTACGTGGCGGCCTCGGCGGTGCTGATCTCGATCGACGGCAGTGAAGAGGTGGATGGCGAGTTCCAGCGCCTGACCGCTTTCCTGCGCGAGCAGAGCGCGCGCCGCGCCAACCTGCCGGTGTTCCTGTACGGCGAGCGCCGCACCATCGAGAAGGTGCCGAGCAAGCTGCTCAAATACATCCACGGCTTCATCTTCCTGTTCGAAGACACCAAGAGCTTCATCTCGCGGCAGGTGATGCGCGCGGCCGAAGACTACATGAAGAACCTGCTGCCCCCGTTCTTCAAGGCGTTGATCCACCATGCGGCCGAGTCGAACTACTCCTGGCACACGCCGGGCCATGCCGGCGGTGTGGCGTTCACCAAGTCACCGGTGGGCCGTGCATTCCACCAGTTCTACGGTGAGAACACCCTGCGCAGCGATCTGTCGATCTCGGTGCCGGAGCTGGGCTCACTGCTGGATCACACCGGCCCGATCAAGGATGCCGAGGAAGAGGCGGCGCGCAACTTCGGTGCCGACCATACCTTCTTCGTCACCAATGGCACCTCCACCGCCAACAAGATCGTCTGGCATGGCACGGTGGCGCGCGGCGACGTGGTGTTCGTCGACCGCAACTGCCACAAGTCGCTGCTGCATGCGTTGATCATGACCGGCGCGGTACCGGTGTACTTCACCCCCAGCCGCAATGCACACGGTATCATTGGCCCGATCAGCCTGGATCAGTTCACGCCGGAATCGTTGCAGCAGCGCATCGCCGCCAATCCGCTGGCCAGCAAGGCCTATCAGGCTGGCTCCAAGCCGCGCATCGCGGTGGTGACCAACTCGACCTACGACGGCCTGTGCTACAACGCCGAGAAGATTGCCGACGAAATCGGCAGCGCGGTCGACTTCCTGCATTTCGACGAAGCCTGGTACGCCTACGCCGCTTTCCATCCTTTCTACGAGAACCACTACGGCATGGCCAAGGGCAAGCCGCGTGAGCAGGATGCGATCATCTTCACCACGCATTCCACCCACAAGCTGCTGGCGGCGTTCTCGCAGGCGTCGATGATCCACGTGCGCAACTCGGCGCAACGGAACCTGGATGCCGAGCGCTTCAACGAGTCGTTCATGATGCATACCTCGACCAGCCCGCATTACGGGGTGATCGCGGCCTGTGACGTAGCCTCGAAGATGATGGAAGGCGATGCCGGCCGCTCGCTGGTGCAGGAAATGCATGACGAGGCGATTGCCTTCCGCCGCGCGATGCTGCATGTCCGCGATGACCTGGGGCGCGACGACTGGTGGTTCAGCGTATGGCAGCCGACCAGGCTCGAGCGCAGTCTGGACAAGGGCGATACGCCGGCGCCGATGGTGGCCAAGCGCGAAGAGTGGTACCTGCAACCGGACGCACACTGGCACGGCTTCGAGAACCTGGTCGACGACTATGTGCTGATCGACCCGATCAAGGTGACCCTGCTGACCCCAGGCCTGGCGATGGACGGCAGCATGGGCAAGCTGGGCATCCCTGCGGCGGTGCTGAGCAAGTTCCTGTGGGGCCGCGGCATTACCGTGGAGAAGACCAACCTGTACTCGGTGCTGTTCCTGTTCTCGATGGGCATCACCAAGGGCAAGTGGAGCACGCTGGTCACCGAACTGATGGCATTCAAGGAACTGTATGACCGCAACGCGCCGCTGAGCCAGGCACTGCCCACGCTGGCGGCTGATTATCCGAACGCGTACGCCGGTTGGGGCCTGCGCGACCTGTGCGACGCGCTTCATTCGTTCAACCAGGAATTCGCCGTGGCCAAGGTGATGCGCGAGATGTACGTGGATCTGCCGACACCGGTGATGACCCCGGCCGACGCCTACAACCACCTGGTGAAGGGCGAGATCGAGCGGGTCGATATCGAGCAGATCAGTGGCCGTATTGCGGCGACCATGCTGGTTCCGTACCCGCCGGGCATCCCGACCATCATGCCGGGCGAGCGCTTTGGCGACAGCGATGAGCCGATCATCCAGTCGCTGCGCATCGCCCGTGAGCAGAATGCCCGCTTCCCGGGCTTCGAGTCGGACGTGCACGGGCTCATCATCGAGCACGACGGCGACGTGACCTCGTACAAGGTGGAGGTACTGAAGGCCTGACCGGCGACGGTCGGCCCTTCGGCGAACGATGGATACCGCGCGCGAGCAACGCATCCTGAAGTTCTCGATCGGGGTCACCATCGCGGTCAGCGTGGTCGGCTTCAGCGGTGGCCTGCTGGTGGGATCGCAGGCCATCCTGTTCGACGGCGTGTACAGCCTCGTCGACGTTGCGTTGACCCTGGTGTCGCTGTCGGTACTGCGGCTGGTGGCGCGGGAACAGAGCCCGCGCTTCCAGTACGGCTACTGGCACCTGGAACCGATGGTCGAGGCACTGGGCGGGGTGATCCTGTCGCTGGCCTGCGTGTATGCGCTGGCCAACGCCGTGATCGGCTTGACCACGGGCGGGCACGAGGTGAAGTTAGGGCCCGCGCTGTGGTGGGCGGCATTGCTGAGTGCCAGCAACCTGGCGATGGCGGCGTTCGTCGCCCAGCGGGCGCGGCGCCTGCGCTCGGCGCTGTTGTGGCTGGATGTACGGGGCTGGCTGCTGGGTGGGTTGATGAGCCTGGCAGTAGTGCTGGCCTTCATACTGGCCCTGGTCCTGCATGGCGGTGAGTGGCACCACTGGGTGCCGTATCTGGATTCGATCGTGCTGGCGTTGATCAGCCTGGCGGTATTGCCGGTCCCGGCGCGCAGCGCGTGGAAGGCCATGCGTGAAGTGCTGCAGGTTGCGCCGGACGATCTGGACCGGCGCGTGCAGCAGGTGATGCAGGCGTTCGTGGCCGAGCGTGGCTACCTCGGTTTCACCAGCCACGTGGCGAAGATGGGGCGGATGCGCTTCATCGAGATCCATGTGCTGGCTGATCCGGCCACGCCGCTCGGCTCAGTGGGGGAGGTCGATGCGATGCGCGACGAGATCGCCGTGCGGCTGGATGCGCGGGGCAGCACGTTCTGGCTGACCATCGATTTCACTGCCGATCCGGCGTGGACGTGAGCCGGGATCTACACGTGGGCGCGATCGTTGCGCGTGGCGGACCGGTCTGTTGCACCGGATCTGTTTGACCTGAACCAATGTTGAGGTCGCAGACTGCCTCGCATCCCCCACGAGGCGCGCGGCATGAACCTGTTGACCACCCCGGGCCTCGGCCATGGCCTGCTGGAACTGTTCAATCCTGCGGGGCTTTACGATCCTTCGGCCAACGGCTACTCGCACGTGGCGGTGGTGCGCCTGCCCGCGCGGGTGATCCATATTGCCGGGCAGGGCGGTGAGGATGCCAATGGCCATCTCTCCCCCGGTTTCGAGGAACAGGTCGGGCAAGCGCTGGACAACCTGGAGATCGCGCTGCGGTCGGCGCAGGCAAGCCTGGCCGATGTCGCACGGTTGCGCATCCTGGTGGTGGACCACGACGAAGACCGGCTGGGCATCATCGCCCATCAGGTGCGGCGGCGCTGGCCGAACCGCTCGGCGCCCACCTGCACGCTGATCCCGGTGCCGCGGCTGGCGCTGGACGGCATGCTGTTCGAGATCGAGGCGGAGGCTTATGCCGCCTAGCGCAGGTAGTACTCCACCGGCACCACCAGCTCCTGCGGTGCCTTCAGTTCATCGGGAATGGGCGGCAGCGGCTGCGCGCGACGGAAGGTCTGCAGCGCGGCGTCATCGAGCATCGGCTGGCCACTGGACTGCTCCAGCCGCAGCGCCAGCAGGCGACCTTCGCGGTCGATGCTGGCCCTGACCCACGCAGTGCCCTGCTGCCGGCGCGAGCGCGCGGCGGCAGGGTAGTAGCGGTAACGCTCCAGCCGCGCCATCAGGCGGGCTTCCCACTGGTCGCTGGCGGCGCCGGCCTGGAAGTCTGCCGGTGGCGCGTCTGGAGCGGGCGGCGCGGCCGTGATCGATGCCGGTGCGGGACTTGCATCGGTCGCGGCCGCAGGCGGGGCGACTGGCAGTGGCTGGCGGCCCGTCCCACCCGTTTCGCTGGCGGCCAGCTCTCCCTCGCGTGCCGCCGTAGGCTTGGGTGGCGGCGGCGACTTCGTGGGCTGCGAGGCGCGGGCCTGCTGCGCCTGGCTGGGGGTCTCGGCCTGGCGTTCCTCCACCGGTTGCGGCGGCGTGGCCGGTGCCAGCAGGCGCAGGCTGATGCGCACGTCCTGCTCGGGCGGCGGCAGCAATGGCGGCATCGCGACCCAGTGCACCAACAGCAGCAGTGGCAGCAGATGCAGGACGACGGTGATCGCGATCGCCTGCCAGTGTTGGCCACGCTCACTCATCGTCCAGCACCCACAGCAGATCGGCATCAGCTGCATCGACGGTTTCACCCGGTGAAGCCAATGCGATCACCAGCGCAGGCGTATCCTGTGACAGGTAGCCCGGTACCCCGGTACCGCGCAGTACATGCCAGCGACCTGCTACCAGCAGCGCTGGCGCGGGCGCATCGAGCAGCACCCGCGCCATGCGCGTATCGCGGGCCTGTTGCACGGCCAGCATCCCTTCCAGCATCGGTGCCGCGTCTGCGTGCTGGGCCAGCACCACCGCCGACAGGCGCTGGCGGGCAGCGACCACCGGGAATCGCACGCCCTCGGTCGAGGTCAGCAGCGCGTTGACCTCGGCACGCGACAGGTTTCCGCCGAACAACGGCGTGCCTGCATCGGCAGCCTCCCGTACCAGCCCGCCATACGCGGCCCACGGCCAGCGCGTATCCCAGTCCAGCAGTTCCCGCAGGCGTGCACCTTCGGCCTGGTTGCCCTTGGCCAGCCAGCGCTGCACCCGCTGCAGGCGTGGCTGGCGCTGGCTGGCGATCATTTCCAGCACCAGTGAACCTTGCGGGCGCTGCCGCTGCAGGGCCTGCAGCAGCCAGCGCTGGGCGGCGTGGTCTCCGGCGAGATCATGGCGTTCACCCAGCAACAGCCGCTGGGCGTCCGCCGCGCGTGTCACGAATGCGGCTTCGTCCAGGTGCTGGCCAGTGGCCAGGTCGATCACTGTGCCGGGCACCGGCTGCGCGCCAGCCACCGCGGCCAGCGCGAGCAGGCATACGGGCAGCCAGCGACGGCTAGAACGCCACATTGACGCCCATCGAAACGGTGCGGCCACGGCCGTTGCCGCGGTCCAGGATCGGGCTGAAGATGCTGTCGATCGAGGCATTGTTGTCATAGGCCTTGTTCTGCAGGTTTTCGATGTTCAGCCACAGCGTGGTGTTGGCCTGGGGCTTGAAGCTCGCGTAGAAGTCCAGCAGCACGCCGGTGCCGCCGGTCTTGCGGGTCTGGAAGAAGTCGTAGCCTTCCTCGGTCGGCCCGGAGTACTCGGCGCGCAGGCCGGCCTGCACGCGCTGCTGCCACCAGCGGCCGCCCACGTCCAGCGTCCAGTAGCGGTCGGGCAGGGAGGTGATGTCTTCCAGGTTGACGAACTCGATGGCCGGCGCACTGGTGTGCGAGCGGGTCCAGCTGAGCGTGGTGTGGTAGTGCTCGCTGGCGTAATGCGCTTCCAGTTCGATACCGCGCATGCGCACCACGCCGGGGTGGTTCATCCAGCGCGTGGTGGTGCTGAAGTCGTCCACGTCCAGTGCATCGGTCCAGGCAGTGAGTTGCGGATCGCCGTCGATCGGCACCACGAACGGTTCCACTTCCGGCGGATGCACGATCAGCAGGTACTGCGGCTTGATGTAGTCGCGGATGCGGTTGTCGAAGCGGGTGACCCGCAGCTGCGCCAGGTCGCCGTCGACCAGCAGCGAGGAGGCGCTGAGGTTGGCGCCGAACTGCAGGTTGCGCGATCGCTCACGGCGCAGGAACGGGTTGGCGCCAACGCCATCGGCATCACTCATGCCTTCCAGCGGGATCTTCTCGAAGAACATCTCCTGCACGCGCGGCGGACGCGACGTCCGCGAGACCTCGGCGAACAGCTGCAGCCAGTCAGTGGCCTGCAGTGAAACCGCCAGGCTCGGGCTGAGTGCGCGCTCGCTGCGCCGCACGTCGATGTCGCCGCCATTGATCTCCGCGCACTGGCCGGGTACATCCGAGCACACCGGGATGTGGCCACGGATGCCGAAGCGGTCCTGGCGCAGGCCGGCAGTCAGCGCGTAGATGTCGTACTGCAGTTCCAGCGTGCTGAACACGCTGTCCAGCTGGCTGCGACCCTGCGGGTTGGCACCGCGCAGGATGGGCGTATCGGCCACATAGATGTCCGACTGGTGCTTGATGCCGGTGTTCCAGCGCGCCTGCAGTGCGCCGATGTCGAAGCGACTGGTGTTGTCGACGGTCCAGCTGCTCAGGCTGCTGTGGGTGCGGCGGCCGATGTAGCTTGAATCTTCCACCGGCGGATAGAACAGCCGGGTCTTGTTGCTCGCGAAGGTCGCGCGCAGGTCGATCCATGGCGAATAGGGCGTGTACTGGTAGCTGGCGCGCTGGTTGCGCGCGGAAATCTGCCACGGGTAGTTGTGGTAGAAGTCGTTTTCGTAACGCATGTGGCTCAGGTCGAGCCGATGCTGGTCGCTGGGCTGCAGGCGTGCTTTCAGCAGCCAGCTGCTGGGCTGCTGGCTGCCGGGGTCGGCGCTGTTCTTCTGCCCACGCGCGGTCGCGTATTCGCTGCTGCGGCTGCTGCTGGCGGCGGCCAGCAGGCCGAACTGACGGTCGCCACCTTCTTCGCTGTGGCGCCATGCACCGGCGAAGGTGCGGCCGCTGCCATAGCCGTTGTTGCCATGGCGATAGCCGGCGCGCAGGCCCCAGTCACGGCCCTCACTCAGCAGATCGTCGATATCCAGGGTGCGGAAGTTGGCACTGCCGGCCAGCGTACCAGCGCCGTCACCGCCAGCGACCGCACCGCGCTGCACGTCCACACCGGCCAGCAGGAAGGGATCGACATAGGCGAACGGACCGCCCGAACCATGCCCGGCATTGTTGCGGAAGGTCTGGGTGACACCGTCGATCATGGTGTTGACCCGGCCGGCACCGGTCATGCCGCGGATGTTGACCTGCAGGCCCGGCTGGCTGCGCGAATGGAAGCTGTGGGTGCCGGGCATCGAACGCAGCAGGCTGTTGCCATCCTGGCGTTCGGCCATCGCCACGCGCTCGCTGCCGACCGAGGGCGCAAAGCCATCGTGGGTGACCGATACATATTGGCTGGCACCGGCCCCCGGTGCCTGGCCGTGCGCGGTAGTGCCCTGCACCCGCAGCGGGCCGGTGCGACGGCTGCCATCGGTGCGTTCAGCCGGCGCCGGTTCCAGGGCGGCGCGGCGCGCATCGACGAAGCGCGGTCGCAGGCCGCTGCCTGCCAGCAGGCGCGACAGGGCCTGCGCATCGTCGAAGTCACCGCGCAGAGCAGGGGCCGAATGACCGGCAGGCAGCGCCGCGCCGATCACCAGATCAACACCGGTCAGCCGGCTGTAGGCGTCCAGCGCGGCCGCCAGCGGCTGGGCGGGCAGATCGTAGGTACGTGTGGCGGTCTGTGCGTGGGCACTGCCGGGCAGCAGCGGAAGGGCGCTGGTGCAGGCCAGCGACAGGGCGAGGACAATGGGGCGGGGGCACAGCATCGGGGGCTCCAGGGGCTGACGCAGAACGTCGTCATCCTGGGGAGACGCCGTCGCAGGCCGGATGTCAGGGTCCACCACGCTGCTCCCTGCGTGGCGGCAGCCACACCTGTATGCCCGCGCCGAGGCGCAGCACACGCACCTGCAGTTGCGTGGCCAGCTGGTCGCGATTGCGGGCTGCACCGTCGGCACTGCCGAGCAGGGTGACCGGCTGCTGGCGCAGCTGCTCGCCGACGACCCACGTATGCCCGCCATGCCAGCGGTCCAGGCCCTGCGTGACGTCGACCAGCGGGGCCGAGACCCAGTGCAGGCGCCGCTCGCGCCAGGCCAATGTTCCGGGGGCAGCCGTTGTTGCATGGGCTGTTGCCTGCCCATCGAAGCGCAGCTGCTCGCCGTCGTCGGCCAGCATGCTGACGTTGCCGCTGTCCACGCGCACGCGATGCTCGGTAACGGTGACCACACTGCTGTTGCCCTGCACGGCAAGATCGAATGCGGTCCCCAGTGCAGTGACGGTGCCCTGTGGGGTATGCACCTGGAAGGGCCGGTCGGCATCGGCGGCGACCTGGAACCAGGCCTGGCCGCGCTGCAGCTGGAGCTGGCGGCGCTGCCCATCGATGCGCACCTTCACTTCGCTGCCAGGTGACAGCAGGACATGCGAACCATCCGGAAGAGTTTCCTCGCGGATCTCGCCAGCGGCCGTACGCAGTACCTGTGCCACGGGTGGCGAGGCATGGCGGCTGTAGAGACCCAGCGCGCACAGCAACAGAACCGCAATGCCGGCTTCGCGCAGGCGACGGCGTTGCCTGCGCTGCTGTTGCCGCTGCAGGCTGGGCGTCGCCGCACCGGCCTGCCACAACTCCTGCAGGTGCAGGTACTGCGCCGCATGGCGTGGATCGGCCCGGCACCATTGCTCGAACGCGTTCTCATCGCGGTCGCCGTCGTGCGCATCCAGCCACCAGCGTGCAGCTTCGCGTGCAATGGTCTCCTGGCTCATGCGCCCGGCACCTGCTGCAACGCGACCAGGGCGCGCAGCAGATGGCCGTGCGCGGTCTGCCGGCTGATCCCCAGCTGGCGCCCGATCTCGGCCAGCGCCAACTGTTCCACACGGGCCAGCAGGAACACCTGGCGCGAGCGTGGCGGCAGCGCGGCGATGATCGCGTCGAGGTGGCGCAGTTGTTCGGCGTCGAGCAGTCGCTGCTCGGGCAGCGGCGCAGGATCGGCGATGGCATTCAACTGCGTGTCATCCAGCACCTCTTCGCGACGGCGCTGGCGTTGCCGGTAGTGATCGGCGATCAGGTTGTGGGCGACGCGGTACAGATAGGCGCGGCCATTGCTCAGCAGGCCACTGGTGGCGACTTTGACGACACGCAGCCAGGTTTCCTGGACGACGTCATCAGCGTCGCTGCGTTGCGGGAGTTTGCGGCGGACATGGGTGTGCAGCGGCCGGTAATGGGCTGCGCACAGCTGCGCGACATCCGTCGGTTCGACAGGCGTGGACACGGGGCGGGCGACAACTGGGAAAGGGAACAGCCCGCGGCGGCAAGGGCAGCAGCTGCACCTTACAGCAAAAGAGAATCATTTGCATCCATGGCATGAGGCGCAGTACGCATGGGCCGCCGCAGCGTCAGCGCGGACGATAGTCGCAGTGGATCTGCAGGGCTTCGGTGGCGTTGTGATGCAGCTCGAAGCCGCACTGCTGCAGGCTGCGCTTCACCTGCGCGACGGCCTCGGCATGATGGGCGACGCGACGATCCTGCCAGCGCGGTGGGGTGAACACGCCCAGAGGCAGCAGCCGCAGCCGCTTGCCGTGCAGTACCAGTGAGACATCGATATGACGGCCATCAATGTCGTGGCCGTTGGTACCGAAGATGGCATCGATCTCATCGCGGCGCTGCGGGTAGCAGGTGCGGAACACTGCAATGCCGAGCCGTCGCACCACGCGGCGGAAGCCGCCGAGACGGCTGTGGCTGGGTTCGAAGCCACGAGTGAGCAGCAGGCGCAGCCCGGCAGGCAGCATTGCCTGCGCGTCGAGCAGGCGTTGCAGTACCTCTTCTTCCAGTTGGATGCGGGTGGAGGGCCAGCCCGGGGCGATGAGCAGTCCGTGGTGGCTGCCGCGTTGCAGGGTCAGCATCCGTGAAGCTTCGCACGCGGGCGAACAGCCAGGGTAGTGCCGGCCGTTGGCCGGAAGATTCGGGTGCCGGCCAGCGGCCGGCACTACCATCGGGTCAGATGTCGCGGTACTGGATCTGCGAAGCCAGTACGCGCAGGCCATCGGCATTGCTGGACAGGATGCGCTCTTCGCTGACCCCTTTCTGCCGTTTCAGCTGGAAGCCCTGATCGGCAGGCAGCTGTGCGGCGATGGCGTCCATGCGTTGCAGGGCATCGGGGCCGCTGCAGTCGAAGTGACCCCAGTGGGCGCCATCGCGGTGGATCTGCAATCGGTAGTTCATTGTGGTGTCTCCGGCAGGTCCTGCAGCCAATGGTCGAACATCGCGGTGGCGGCCGCAGCCAGTGGTGCGCCATAGCGACGCGCCTGCGCGCGAAGGTCGTTGGGATCGATGCCGGCCTGGGCCAGCTCCAGCGTGTGGCCGATCAGCCAACGCTCGAACTGGCGGGCGTCCAGTTCCGGATGGCATTGCAGGGCCAGTGCGTGGCTGCCGATGGCGAATGCCTGGTGACGGCAGGCCGGCGTGCTGGCCAGGCGGCGTGCACCGGCCGGAAGTTCGAACGCTTCACCATGCCAATGCAGTACCGGAATGCCCTGCAGGGACTGCAGCGGAGAACGCTGGCCTTCATCGGTCAGCAGCAGTGGCGCAAAGCCGATTTCCTTGCCACCACTGGGAGCGACACTGGCACCGAGTGCCCGCGCCATCAGCTGTGCACCCAGGCAGATGCCCAGGGTCGGCCGCTGCCGCTGCAGCCGGCGCTGCAGCAGGGCAATGCTGTCGTTGACGAAGGGATAGGTCACTGTGTCATTGGCACTGATGGGACCGCCCAGCACGACCAGCAGATCGGCGGTTTCGGCGCCATCGAGCACATCGACACCGGCCTGCAGCACGTGCAGCTGCCAGCCCTGCGCCAGCAGCAACGGTTTCAGGGTGCCGAGGTCTTCAAAGGCAACGTGTTGCAGGACAACCGCGTGCTTCATGCCGGTGCTCCGCTGTTCGGCCAGTAGAAACTGTCCGGGGTGGCACGGGCACCGAAGATGGCCTGGCCGACGCGGACCACGGTGGCACCTTCCTCGATGGCCACTTCGAAATCACCGGACATGCCCATCGACAGCTGCGACAGGTCCAGGCCGGGCGGGGCGGTGCGTTGCAGCTGGTCGCGCAGTTCGCGCAGGCGCACGAAGCAGGCGCGCACGCGCTCGACATCGGGGGTGAAGATGGCCAGGGTCATCAGGCCGCGCACGTGCAGGCGGTCGAAGGCCGGCAGCTGCTGCACGAAGGCCTCGACCGCGTCGGGTTCCAGGCCGTACTTGCTCGGTTCGGCCGAGGTGTTGACCTGCACGAACACATCCAGCGTGCGGTCTTCCAGTTGCAGGCGCTGCTGCAGGGCCTCGGCTACGCGCAGGCTGTCCAGCGCCTGGAACTCGCTGGCAAAGCGCGCCACGTAGCGCGCCTTGTTGGTCTGCAGATGGCCGATCACCGACCAGTGCACGCCCAGGTCGGCCATCGTTTCAGCCTTGCGTTGTGCCTCCTGCACCTTGTTCTCGCCCAGTTCGTGGCAGCCTGCGGCTACCGCCATGCGGATGCGGGCGTCATCGACGGTCTTGCTGACCGGCAGCAGGCGCACGCTGGCCGGGTCCCGGCCGACGCGGGCGCAGGCATCGGCGATGCGTTGGCGCACCGTGACCAGGTTGGCGGCGATCTGTTCAACGGACTGGGCGACGGGCCAGTCGGCAGCGGCAAGGGGCATGCGGGCACCTCCAATGCAGGGTGGCCAGGGTGGGATACACTGGCACAGGACAAGATATATTTTGGCATAGGACAAAATGAAAATCACCGGGCATAGCGCCGAGTCGATCTTCGACAGCATCCGCGACGGCATCGGCAAGGGCCGCCTTCCGGCCGGCAGCGTGTTGCCGCCGGTGCGTGAACTGGCCGAGCAGCTGGGAGTGAACCGCAACACCGTGGCTGCTGCCTACAAGCGCCTGGATGCGGCGGGCCTGGCCAGCACGGCGGGCCGCCGCGGCACGGTGGTGCGTGGCCTGCCGCCGCCGCTGGCGCGTGAAGGCAGTACGCCCGGGCTGGCCCTGCAGGACCTGGCCGGTGGCAACCCGGATCCACGCCTGCTGCCGAACCTGCGCCTGGCCCCGGCCGCACCACGGCTGTATGGCGTGGGCACGGTCGACCCGAGGTTGGAGGCGCTGGCACGCGCCTCGCTGGATGCGGACTGCCCGGAGGGCTATGCGCTGGAACTGACCCATGGCGCGGTCGATGGCATCGAACGCCTGCTGTCGGCGTGGCTGCTGCCGGGGGATCGCATCGCGGTGGAGGATCCGTGCTTCCTCGGCAGCCTCAACGTGCTCAACGCTGTGGGCCACGCGCCGTTGCCGGTGGCGGTGGACGCGCATGGCATGCAGGTCGATTCGCTGCGGCAGGCACTGGAGGCCGGTGCACGCGCGGTGTTGCTGACCCCGCGGGCACACAACCCGACCGGGGCCAGCCTGGATGCGAAGCGGGCGCGGGCGTTGCGGCAGTTGTTGGCGGCCTACCCGCAGGTGGCGGTGTTGATCGACGATCACTACGCGCTGCTCTCGCAGCAGGCCTATCACTCGGTGCTGCCGCTGGATGGCCGGCGCTGGGCGCTGCTGCGTTCGTTGTCCAAACCGCTCGGCCCGGACCTGCGGCTGGCCTGGCTGGCCTGCGATGAAGAGACCGCGATGCGGCTGCGGCTGCGATTGGCGTCCGGCACCGGCTGGGTCAGTCACCTGCTGCAGGATGCGGCGACCTCGGTGCTGTCGTCGGCAACGCAGCGGGCGAAGATCGCTTCGGCAGGTGAGCGTTACCAGCAGCGCCTGCGCTCGCTGCAGGAGTTGCTGCATGCGCGTGGCCTGCCGACACCGTTGCCGATGGAAGGATTGAACCTGTGGCTGCCGTTGCAGGCCGACAGCCATCCGCAGGTGCTGGCCCTGGCTTCGCGTGGATGGCATGTGCGCGCGGGCGAAGTGTTCACGGTGGCAGCGCCGGGGCATGGCCTGCGCATCACCTGCGCTGCGCTGGGGGCAGCGCAGCTGCGGCAGCTGGCGGATGACCTGGCGGCGGTGTTCGCTCTGTAGCGTCGAGCCATGTTCGACTGCTTCTATCAACAGCAGCCGAGCATGGCTCGGCTCTACAAAGGCGAAGCAACGTCGAGCATGGCTCGACGCTACACAAGCAGATCAGGGCGCGGCGTTGGCGCCGGGGCGCACGTAGTAGGACTGGCCGCTGTCATCGACGAACATCAGCTCCGGCTTGCCCTGCCAGGAGGTGAGCATGGCGCCGGTGTTGTTCTGGTGCTTGACCATCAGGCTGGCGCCGCGGTCCGGGTTGGCGACGACCTTGAATACTTCAGTGGTGCCGCTGGCATCGTCCAGGGTCAGCAGGGCTTCGCCGCCGCGGTCGCTGGTGCCGTAGCCGCCGCGTTCGGAACCATCGGGACCGAGCAGAATCAGGCCTGACAGGGCGGTGGCACGCGGCCCCTGGGTGCGGCCCTGGCTGAGCGGATCGGGAACCGGTGCGCCGAGGATCACCCGCGGCTGGCCGCTTGCATCGTGGATGACCAGCCCGCGCGCCTCGATGATGCGCTGTGGTGATTGGCTGCGATGCAGGCTCCAGGCGGTCCAGCCGGAAACCAGCAGGGCGAGGGTCGAGACCACCAGGGTGGTCAGCAGCAGCGCACGGGGCATCGGGTCGTCCTTCCTTGGATGTGCCGACGATAGCGGATGCGGACCGGCAATGGCCAGTTCGTTGTGTGACGTTGTGTATCGTCAGTGGAAATCGCGGCTGTGGCTGCGCAGTCCCTGCAGCAGTTCATCCAGGCAGTGCATGCGCTGCACGATGACGTGCTGCACGCCATCGACGCGTTCCAGGCGGCCATCGATCTGCATCAGCTGGGTATCGACCAGCACCCGGTGCTGGCGATCGGCCAGGTGCCGCCAGACCACGGCGTTGACCATGCCGGTCTCGTCCTCGAGGGTGAGGAAAGTCACCCCGCTGGCGGTCTGTGGCCGCTGGCGCATGCGCACCAGTCCGGCGATGCGCACACGGCGGCCGTGGCCGTGCCCGGCCAGCTGTGCGGCATCCAGGCAGCCACGGCTACGCAGCTGCGCGCGCAGGAACGAGATCGGGTGACGGCCGAGGGTGGTGCCGGTGCTGCGGTAATCGGCCTGCATATCCTGCCAGGCGCTGGGCAGGGGCAGCGGCACGCGCGCTTCGGCGGTGGCGCGGGTCTGATCGAACAGCGGCAGCCGGTTTTCCACGCCGGAGATATCCCAGCGTGCACGATGGCGATGGCCGCTGAGCCCACGCAGCGCACCGGCGTCGGCCAGCAGGCCCTGCTGGCGGCGATCCAGCGCGGTACGCTGGCACAGGTCGCCGACGTCGTCGAACGGACGACGCGCACGTTCGCGCATGATGGCCTGCACGGCCGCTTCGCTGCAGCCATCGACAAGGCGCAGGCCGAGCCGGATCGCCGCCGGCCCTTTGCTGAAATCCAGGGTGCAGTCCCAGTCGCTGTAGCGCACGTCCACCGGCAGCACGCGGATGCCATGCCGGCGCGCGTCCTGCAGCAGCTGGTCGGGGCTGTAGAAGCCCAGTGGCTGGCTGTTGATCAGGCTGGCGGTGAACGCGGCGGGATGATGGCATTTCAGCCAGCAGCTGTTATACGTCAGCAGGGCGAAGCTGGCGGCGTGGCTTTCCGGGAAGCCGTAATCGCCGAAGCCCTTGATCTGCTCGAACAGGTGCTCGCCGTATTCGCGGCTGAAGCCGTTCTCCAGCATGCCGGCCAGCAGCTTCTCGCGATGCGGTTCCAGACCGCCACGGCGCTTCCACGCCGCCATCGAACGGCGCAGGGCATCGGCCTGGCCAGGCGTGTAGCCGGCTGCTTCCACCGCCAGCTGCATCACCTGTTCCTGGAACAATGGCACGCCCAGCGTACGCGCGAACACGCGTTCCAGCTGCGGTGGGTAGAGCGGATTGTCCGGATCGTTCAGTGCCTCCGGGCCCTGTTCGCGCAGGATCCGCCGCCGCTCCAGGTAGGGATGCACCATGTCGCCCTGGATCGGTCCGGGGCGCACGATCGCCACTTCGATCACCAGGTCATAGAACGTGCGCGGCTGCATGCGCGGCAGCATCGCCATCTGTGCGCGCGATTCGATCTGGAACACGCCGATGGTATCGGCGGCGCAGATCATGTCGAAGGTCTTCGCATCCTTGGGCGGGATGGCGTCCATGCGCCCTTCGTGCAGGCCGTGCTGCTTCAACATCGCCAGGCATTTGCGGATGGCGGTGAGCATGCCCAGCGCCAGGCAGTCGACCTTCATCAGGCCGGTGGCATCCAGATCGTCCTTGTCCCACTGGATGACGGTGCGATCGGCCATCGCCGCGTTCTCCACCGGCACCAGGGTCGACAGCGGATGCTCGGAGATGACGAAACCGCCCGGATGCTGCGACAGGTGGCGCGGGAAGTCGATCAGCTCGGCGGTCAGCGCCAGCAGGCGCCGCATCAACGGCGTGTCCGGATCGAAACCGCGCTCGCGCAGGGTTTCCGGCAATGGGATGTTGCCGCCCCAGTGGTCCATCGCCGCGCCCAGTTCGTTGACCTGGTCCATCGGCAGGCCCAGTGCGCGGGCCACGTCGCGGATCGCGCTGCGGCCACGGTAGCTGATCGCCACCGCGGTCAGTGCGGCGCGCTCGCGGCCGTAGCGCTTGAACACGTACTGCAGCACCTCCTCGCGACGCTCGTGCTCGAAGTCGATGTCGATATCCGGCGGCTCGTCGCGCTCGGCGGAAATGAAGCGCTCGAACAGCAGGTTGCTGCGTGCCGGGTCGATCTCGGTCACGCCCAGCACGAAGCACACCGCTGAGTTGGCCGCTGAGCCACGGCCCTGGCAGAGGATGTCCTGGCTGCGCGCAAAGCGCACGATGTCCTGCACGGTGAGGAAGTAGGAGGCGTAGTTCTTCTGCTTGATCAGCGCCAGTTCGTGCTCGATCTGCGTGCGTTGCTTCGCTTCGATGCCGCCTTTCCAGCGCCACTGGATGCCGCGCTCGACCAGCACGCGCAGCCAGCTGTCCGGATCGTGTCCTTCGGGCACCAGCTCACGCGGATAGGTGTACTGCAGCTGTTCCAGGGTGAAGTGGCAGCGTTCGGCGATGCGCAGGGTTTCAGCCAGCAGTTCGGGCGGATACAGCTGGGCCAGCGCGGTACGCGGGCGCAGGTGGCGCTCGCCATTGGGAAACAGGCGCCAGCCGGCCTCGGCCACGCTGCAGCGGTGGCGGATCGCGGTCAGTGTGTCCTGCAGGGCACGGCGGCGGCGCACGTGCATATGCACATCGCCACTGGCGACCAGGGGCAGGCGGTGGCGTTCGCCGAAGGCCCGCAGCTGCTGCAGGCGGCGTGCGTCATCGTGTTCACGGTGCAGTTCCACCGCCAGCCACAGCCGATCATCGAAGCCGGTGCGCAGCAACTCGAGATCGGTGGCGGATGGCTGCCGGTCCAGCCACAGGCACAACAAACCGTCGGGCAGGCCGAGCAGATCGTCGCGCAGGCAGCGGTACTCGCCCTTGGCAGCCCGCCGCCGACAGGTCGTGATCAACTGGCACAGCCCGGCATAGGCGGTCTGGTCGGTGCACAGCAGGGCCAGCTTCGGCCCGTCCTCGACCTGGAATTCGGCGCCGACGATCAGTGCCACGCCATGTGTCTTCGCTGCCTGCCAGGCGCGCACGATGCCGGCCAGCGAGCATTCGTCGGTGATCGCCAACGCGCGGTAGCCTTGGCCCGCGGCGCGCGCGAACAACTCTTCGGCGATCGAAGCACCGCGCTGGAAACTGAAGGCCGACAGGCAGTGCAGTTCGGCGTAGCCGGGCAGTTCGCTGTGCATGGCGGCTCAGCCGAACCAGCCGTGCAGCATCCACGGCGCATGTGGATTGTTGCGGTCACGGAAAGCCCAGCCGCGCTGGCCATGCGCGGTTTCCACCACGTAGTAGTCGCGGCGCGCGTCGGCCTGGTCCCACCAGCCCGATTCGATCCGCTCCGGTCCGGTGACGATGCGCAGCCTCGGATCACGCAGCGGTTGCGGCGCATCCAGCAACCAGCCAGGGCGCAGTGGCCAGTACGACGGGGGCTTGGCCGGTGGCTGGGTGCCACTGGCGCGTTCGGGACGATGGTCGGCCTGCACTGCCAGCGGCTGCACGGCGTCATCGCCGAGCCGCGCGCGCAGGCGCTCACGCAGCTGGTTCCACGGCATCGCCTGCGCCGGACGGGTATCGAACAGGTCACGCGCGGCGGGTACGAACGGCGGCAGCTGTTCGGCCTGCAGTCGCAGTGCGCGGCTGCCGGCCGGCAGGGCGAACGCTTCCATGCGGTTGCGTGCGATCTCGAACAGCAGCGTGGGATCGCGCTCGGGCGCCAACAGGCCGATGGTCAGCACGCTGGCCGGCAACAGGTCATGCTCGAAATGCAGGTCGAAGCGCTGCACGCCGCCATCGCGCGAGCACAGGAAGGCGGCCAGGTCGAGCAGCAGGCGGCGCAGCGGGAACAGCAGGGCCTGGCTGGATTCGATCTCGTATTCGAATTCGATGCGCGCATCGAAACGGTCCGGTGGCTGGTAGTAGCGCAATGGCGCGGTGGGCAGCCCGCGCAATGCATCCAGCTGCTGCAGGACCTCGGGGGCGAAGCGCCGGGCCAGGCTGTCGCGCGGCAGCTTGAGCACCGCCCCCAGCGTGCGCAGGCCGGAACGGCCAAGCACGGTCACCGCCTCGCTGGGCAGGCCGCAACGTGCCAGGGGCAGCTGCGCCAGCGCCGCCGGCAGCTGCTGCGCATCAAGGCCGAGGCCATCGTGGACGTTGGCCAGCACGCGCGCGGCATGTGGGGTAGGCGCGGCCACCAGGCGGTGGCGGAAGCCGAGTTCGTGCAGTTCGTTGCGCAGGCGCTGCTGGATCGTCAGCCAGTCACCGAACAGGGCGCGGCTGGCACCGATTTCCAGCACCAGCGCATGCGGAAAATCGAGGCTGACCTGCGAGCTGTAGGCATAGGCCCAGCTGGCCAGCAGCTGCCGGGTGTGCTGTTCGGCACTCGGGTCGTAGTCGTGCAGCTGCATGTCCTGCACCAGTACCTGCGCAGCCGAAAGCAGCATGCCTGGGCGCAGCCCTGCTGCACGTGCCGACGGGCTGACCGCGCGCAGCACGCGACGCTGCGCCGGCCCCTGCAGCAGGACCAGCGGCCGCTGCGGATCCGGCTGCAGGCGCAGCACGCTGTCCAGCGCCAGCTGCGGCAACAACAGGCAGGCCCAGTGCATGGCGCGTCCTCAGTGGGCGATGGCCAGCGGCAACGGCTGCGCCGGCGGCAACCCGCCACGGCACTTCAGCACCCGCACCTGGCCGTGGTCGAGCTGCAGGCGCAGGCTGGCCGGGGAGGGATTGCGCGCGGCCTGCGCCTCGCGGAACACGAAGCCCAGGCACTGGCCGCTGTCGGCAGCCACCTGCAGCCGGCGCAGTGAACGGTCGTCGGCCTGGTGCGGCCAGCACAGTACCGCCGCGCAGGCCGCAGAGCGCAGGCACTGTTCGGCGGCCCACAGTGCCTGCTTCGGCGCGGCGTGGATGATCTGCAACTGGCCCAGGTCCAGCCCGGCGGCGGCCCAGGCCGGGGCATGCGGACGGTAGGGCGGAGCGACCAGGACGATCGGGCGGTCGCGCTGGCTCAGCCTGGCCAGTGCCGGCCATACCAGCGCCAGTTCGCCAACGCCGGGCGCCGCCTGCAGCACCTCGCACAGTCCGCTGGCCGGCCAGCCGCCGCCGGGCAGGCGTGCATCCAGTGCCGGATGGCCGCTGGCCAGATGGTCGCTGGCTGGGCCCTGGCGGGCCGGGCCGCGCCACAGCTGGCGCCCGTCCAGCAGCCGGTCGAGGGCAACGACCGCACCCATCAGCCGATCCTCCCGGGGAGGCGCCGGGTGGGCTGGAAACGGCAGGAACGGGCGGAAACGGCGGGCATGGCGCGAGTATCGACGGGCCGGTATCAGGGGCTGAGACCAGACATGCTACTCGCGTTGTAAGTAGAATTACTAATGAAATCCGAGGGCCGGGTTTCAGGTTGCTGAAGGGGGTAGGAGTGCCGGCCAAGGTCGGCACCCACAGGATGCGGTTACGGGGGGACCGGCAACGCCACCGGGCGCAGGGGCGCGGCATCGCCACCGCGGATCTTCAGCGGGCCGCCGATGAAGGCGAATTCGTAGACCTTGTCGCGGGCCAGTTCGTCCAGCGCCACCAGCTCGATGATCGGCGCACCCTGCTGTGCCAGCAGGTAGGTGTGCAGCGGCACGTAGTCGTCGGACACCTCGGAGGGGAAGGTCTCGAAGCTGAGGTTGTCGGCACCGACGATCATCGCGCCGCCGTCCTCGACCAGGAAGCGTGCCGCATCCAGGCCCATGCCCGGCGGGTTGGCCATGTAGGCCCTGGGCTGTTCGAACAGGCGCATGCGGCCGGGTGCGGATCAGCACCACGTCGCCCTGCTGCAGTTTCACCTTCTGGCGTGCCAGCGCATCCTTCAGGTCCTGGCGGGTGACGCGATAGCTGTCCGGCAGCATGTCCACGCCCTTGGCGGCGGCCACGTCGATCAGCACGCCACGCGCGATCAGCGGCGGGAACTTCTCGATGCCGGTGACATTCCAGCCACGATCGCCGAGATGCTTGTCGGCCTCGAAGCCGTTCCAGATCTTCCCGTGGATGCCGAAGTGGTTCAGCGCATCGATGTGGGTGCCGGTGTGGCTGTACATCGAGAACGCGGTGCCGGTGTAGCTGCGGGTGAGGTTCATGGTCTCGCCCACGCCCATCGGGTCGTCCATCACCGTGCCGCGCGGGGTGTGGGTCATCCAGAACTGGTAGTGCGGGTCGCCGGCATCCTGCCAGCTGGGCATGCCGACGTAGTACTCGGTGGCCAGGTCATAGGCCTTGCCGCCGCTGACCCGCGACAGGATCGCCGCACGCGAGGCCTCGGTGATCAGGTTGAGGCGGCCGATCTCGTCCTTCGGCCCCCAGGGGCTGGTGCCGACCTGCTGGCCGGAGGGGACGCGTTCGTGCGCGGATACGGTGATGGAAGCTGCGGTGCCGGCCAGCAGCAGGGCCAGCGCGGTGGCCAGGGTACGTGGGGTCATGGGGAGTCTCCTTGCAGGGTGGGGGGGGCGCGGCTCAGGCCGCGACCAGGTGCGCCAGGGCTTGGCGCAGGTGTGGCAGCGGCAGGGTCTGCAGGCGCAGGCCGTTGCCGCCGATCACGGTGGGAATGGAGCGGATGCCGAGGGTCGCGGCTTCGGCACGGTCGGCCTGCACGCGCCGGGCTACTGCGTCGCTGCGCATGTGGTCAGCGAAGGCGCCACGCGGGTGGCCCAGCGTTTCGGCGATATCCAGCAGGACTTCGGCGTCGCCGATGTTGCGGTGCTGGTGCAGGTGCGCCCACTGCACGGCATCGAACATCGCGCCATGGGCGTCGTTGCCACCGAGCATGCCGGCAGCCTGGCAGGCCAGTGCGCCGAGCCAGCCGGACGGATACTCGAAGTCCTGCGCGCGCATGCCTTCGATATCGATGCGCGCGGTGTCTTCATGCGCGGCGCAGTCGGTCCAGTGGCGCAGGATGATCGCCTTGGCGCGCTCCATCGAGCCGAACACCTCGACCATCTGTGCGCGCGAGTCCTGCAGCACGAAGCTGCGGTGGCGCACCTGGATGCCGAGTTCGGCGGAGACCTGCTTCAGGCGCGGGGCCAGCACGAAGCACCAGCCGCAGACCACGTCGTGTAAGAAATCGACCACCGGCGCGGCGGTGGCGGGGGAAGGAACGGAAGACATCTGCCTGCCATCGGTGAGAGGGGAGGCGGCAGAGTAGGCAGCGCGGCGTGGCCGAAACAGCACGCCGCGGGCAGCTCAGTTTTCGCTGGCGGTTACAAATCCAGGCCAGCGCAGCCGGGCAGCTCGGCGTGCAGGAAATCGATGAAGGCACGCACCTTGGGTTGCAGATGGCGCGACGTGGGGTAGACCGCATGCACGAAGCGCGGCGGATAGCGGTGGTCGGGCAGCACCTGCTGCAGTTCGCCACGGACCAGTGCGGGTGCCGCCAGGAACGAGGGCAGGGCGCCGATGCCCATGCCGGCCACCAGCAGGTCGCGCAGCAGCAGGCTGTTGTTGACGGTGACGCGCGCTGGCAGGGTGATCGTCACCTGGCCATCAGGACCGAGCAACGGCCAGCTGCCCGGTGAGTCGGACAGGCTGTAAGCCAGCACGCTGTGCGCCTGCAGATCGTTCACTGCCTGCGGTGCCGGATGCTGCCGCAGGTAGGACGGGGCCGCGCACAGCACCTGCTGCAGCGACGCCAGCCGGCGCGGCACCAGGCGTGAATCATCCAGCTCGGCACGCAGCCGCAGCGACACATCGAAACCTTCGCCGACCGCGTCGAGCAGGCGGTCTTCCATCACCAGGTCCAGCGACAGCTGCGGATGCTGCTGCAGGAAGCGGGGCAGCAGCGGCGACAGCGTGCTCAGCGCGAACGACTGCGGTGCATTGACACGCAGGCGCCCGGCCACCTCGCCACGCTGTTCGGCGATGCCACGTTCCAATGCGTCCAGTTCGTCGAGCAGGCGGCAGCATTCGCGGTAATAGGCGTGGCCGGTCTCGGTCAGGCTCATGCGCCGCGTGGTCCGCTGCAGCAGTACCACGCCCAGATGCGCTTCCAGCGTGCGCAGCTGTTTGCTGAGCCCGGCCGGCGACATGCCCAGGTCTTCGGCGGCACGAGCGAGCCCGCCGCGTTCGACGATGCGACGGAAGGCACGCATCAGGTTGAAGGAATCCATGCCGGCCCCGGGCGCGATGAGGGCGCCATTGTAGATCCACGCCATGCGTGGATGTGGGAAGCGTGGTGCCCGCAGAGTTGCGCCGTTTGTTCAAGCCAGCAATCCACACGCCACGCCAGCATGCAGGCCCCTCACTTTCCGGGTTGCCCATGAAGCACTGGATGCTCCGCCTGTATGCCCCGCTGTTCCTGCTTGGATTCGTCGCCACTGCCGTCGTCTGGATCGGCCACTGCCACGGTGACCCGCTGTGGCTGCTGGCCTTGCTGGCGGCCGCCATTGCGGTTTCGTTCGCCGCCGAGCGCGCGTGGCCGTATGACCCCGCGTTCAATCACGACCACGGCGACAGCCTGCGTGACGCCCTGCATGCACTGGTCAATGAAAGCCTGAACCTGCTGTCGATCGCGGCGGTGCCGCTGCTGGCGGCAATCATTCCATGGCAGGCCTGGCCTCTGCAGTGGCCATTCGCGCTACAGGCGCTGCTGGCCATCGTCTGCGCTGATCTCGGTATCACCCTGGTGCACTACGCCAGCCATCGCATCGGCTGGTTGTGGCGGCTGCATGCGGTGCACCACAGCGTCACCCGCATGTACGGCTTCAACGGGCTGATGAAACACCCGCTGCACCAGGCGGCCGAAGCGGTGGGTGGCGTACTGCCGCTGCTGCTGTTGGGCCTGCCGATGCCGGTGGCTGCGGTGCTGGCCTTCGCCATTGCCATCCAGCTGCTGCTGCAGCACTCCAACGTGGACATGCGTCCCGGCGTGCTGGGCCGGGTGATGGCATGGGCGCCGCTGCACCGCTTCCACCACATGCGTTACGGCACCGCCGGCGACGTCAACTTCGGCCTGTTCCTGACCGCATGGGATCACCTGTTGGGGACCGCCTTCGATGCACCGGGCTATCGGCTGCAGCAACGCGACCTCGGCATCGGCAGCCAACCGGACTATCCGCGCGATTATCCGGGGCAGCTGCTGGCGCCGTTCCGCGAACTGCCGCATGGCGAGGTGCCGGAGTTGCCGGAAGGCCTGCGCAGGCGCGAATGATTGAACATGTCAGGCCGCGTGCAGCTGCAGGCCCTGCAGCTGCGCGGCACCGATGCCGAACATGCGGCGCAGGCTGCGCGAGAGATGGGCCAGATCGGCGAATCCAGCGGCATGCGCACTGTCGGTCAGGTTGTGACCGCTCAGATGATGCGTGAGCGCAGTGCGTAGCCGTTGCCACAGCACCCAGCCGCGCAAGGTCACTGCCAGCTCGGACTGGAAGCGCCGGTGCAGCTGGCTGGTCGATAGGTGCGCCGCTTTGGCGATGTCGGCAGCCGGCACCGGGCCAGGCAGGTGCTGGGCGATACGGGCCAGTGCCGCCTGCACGCGGCGGTCCAGCGGTTGCGGGCGGCTCAGCCGTGGCAGCCAGTCGTGCAGCGCCAGCGCGTTACCCGGCAGCGCATGCAGGTGCCGCTGGATCTGTTCGGGATCGGCATGCGCCGGCTCAAGGAACACCGTACAGCCCGCTTCCGGCGCTGACAGGATCGCGTGCGGCTGGAACGAAGGCAGCCATAGCCGTTGGCCCTGCTGCTGCACGCCATCGATCTCGATGTGCCAGGACGTACCGTCGCTCAACAGCAGTTGATGGGCGTAGTGCGCATGCGAAGCGCTGTCACCGGCATGACCGTGCAGTACGGCGGCGTGCGCATCCAGCAGCAACGTGCCGTTCCAGGGCAGGGCGGGGGAAGACATGACGGGATTGTAGATCCACGCCATGCGTGGATGAATCTCCATCGGAATCGAGTAATTCGACAATGAAACGAAGAGCATCCACGCATGGCGTGGATCTACTGCAGATTGCGACGAATTGTCGAAGGCGGCGTGGGTCCGGTTGCGGAGGGCGTGAGCGCCATGGATGGCGCGACCGAGCCTCCAGGGACAGATTCACGGCGTTCCCCGCAACCGGACCCACCCCGCCATCGCACAGGAAGCCCGCTTTTGCTTCGGCTGTTGCTTCTGAGGTTGCCGGCCAGCGGCCGGCACTACCGCGGGGGCCGGGCGCAGCCCGGCCGTGCGCACCCTCACCGGCCGTGCGGGTCGGGCCGGTGATGCACGTACTCGACCACCGTGCCATCGGGATGCACCGCGTTGAACGCCGCCCCGGTCGGTACCACCTGCAACGGGAAGATGATCTCGGCGCCAGCCGCGACCAGTTTGTCGTGATAGGGCCGAACGTCATCGACCAGCAGTGTCCCCGTGGTCGAAGTGAACGGGGCCAGTGCCTCATCGCAACCTTCGATCAGCAGGAATGCACCGACCATCGCCAGGCGTAGGCCGGCATCGGGAAACGGGAAGCCCGCATCGGCCACCACACCCTGCAACTGCTCGTAGAACGCCACGCTGCGCTCCAGTTCGCCAGGGGCAACGAATACCCGGATCAGCACGCGTGGGCTGCGCTGGGTGGAGGTATCACAGCGGTCGCGCCAGAGATGGTCGAAGTCGCGGTGTATGTTCATGGGCGGGGTCCAGGGCCGGTGACACCTCATTATCGGCAGCCCCACGCGGCCTGCTGATGACCGCCAGTGATGGCCTGATAACCATTGGCCGGGTTGCCCCTGTGACTTAGGTCCTGTTGACAGGTGTGAACGCCCTCGCACAATCTTCACAGGATTGGGTCGCCCTGCGCGGCCCGGGCAGGCAGGTTGTCACGCCGGGAGGAGGGTCCCGCGCGCAGACCGGCCCGCCCTTCGGCCTGCGGGACGTTGCCCGGCAACCCCTGCGCGGCATGAACGCTGCACCCTTCGGCGGCACTTTCCCTGGACCGATTGCCTTGGCAACGGAATTACGCCTGCCGATGAAAACGTTTACAAAACCGCTTGCACTGTCTCTGGCCCTGTCTGCCGCACTGGCCGCTCCGGCCTGGGCCGACCCCGCCGCGTTCACTGTGCTGACCCTGGAACAGGCGCCCAACGCCGAGGCGATGCCGGCCCTGGCGGCGCAACTGAAGAGCCTGAAGGTGGACGCGGTGAGCGTGCGCCAGGTGCAGCGCGGCATCGGCCAGGTCGATCCGCTGCAGGTGCTGGCCGACGGCCTGGGCTATGAATACCGCTTCGTTGCCGCCGGCAAGGACGACGGCCAGACCCAGCGCGGCCAGGCCGTGCTGACCCGGCTGCCGATCGCCGCCGAATCCGGCCCCGACCAGTCAGGCCTGAACTACCTGCGCTTGGACGATGGCCGCCATACCGTGGCGGTCTATACCGATGCCGGTGCAGGTGCGGTGCAGCTGCCGGCGCTGGTCACCCGTTCGCGGTTGGGCGCCCCGGCGGTGCTGCTCGGCGCAGTGGCCGGTGAATCGGCCAAGGCCGCAGGCTTCGATCCGGCGCGTGTGGCGCTGGAAGCCGATGCCAGCTATTTCAGCGACGGCTTCCAGGCCGCCAGCAGCGCACCGTTCAAGATGGAGGGCAGCACCCTGCGCGCCACCCTGCTGACCCTGGCCTATGCCCCCGACAAGCACGGCGAAAAGCCATGGATGGACACCGCCCTCAACGCCGATGCGCGCGCTGCGCTGCTGCTGAAGGCGATGACCGAGGATGAGAAGTTCCAGATGCTGCACAGCTACTTCGGGCTGGGCAAAGACGGTGGCCCGCTGCCGGAAGGTGCGGTCGGTTCGGCCGGCTTCGTGCCGGGCGTACCGCGGCTGGGCATCCCGTCGCAGCAGTCGGCCGATGCCGGTGTCGGCGTGACCAATCCGGGCGGCATCCGCCCGGGCGATTTCGCCACCGCAATGCCGTCCGGCCCATCCACCGCCTCCAGCTGGAACCGCGAAGTCGCCTTCGCCGGCGGCGCGACCATGGGCCGCGAGGCATGGCAGCAGCGCTTCAACATCCTGCTGTCGGGCAGCGTCAACCTGCAGCGCGACCCACGCAACGGCCGCAACTTCGAATATGCCGGTGAGGATCCGCTGCTGGCCGGCTCGATGGTTGGCGCGCTGATCCAGGGCGTGCAGAGCCAGCACGTGATCTCCTCGATGAAGCACTTCGCGCTGAACGACATGGAGACCCGGCGCAACTTCCACGACGTGCGCATCGGCGAACAGGCCATGCACGAGTCGGACCTGCTGGCCTTCGAGATCGCGCTCGAAGCCGGCCGCCCGGGCGTGGCGATGTGCTCGTACAACAAGATCAATGGTACCTACGGCTGCGAGAACGGCTACCTGATGAACCAGGTGCTGAAGCAGGAATGGAAGTTCCCCGGCTTCGTGATGTCCGACTGGGGCGGCGTGCACAGCGGCTCGAAGGCGGCGCTGGCCGGCCTGGACCAGCAGTCGGCCGGTGAAGTGTTCGACGCGGCGGTGTTCTTCGATGAGCCGCTGCGCCTGGCCGTGCATGGCGGCGTGGTGCCGCAGGCGCGCCTGAATGACATGGTCGCGCGCATCCTGCGCACCATGTTCCTGCATGGCAACTTCGACAACCCGCCGCAGCACCAGAAGGTGGATGCCGAGGCCGGCTTCGCCGTCGCCCAGCGCACGGTGGAAGAGGGCAGCGTGCTGCTGCGCAATGAAGGCAACCTGCTGCCGCTGGCCGACACGGTGAAGCGCATCGTCATCATTGGCGGCCATGCCGACAAGGGCGTGATCGGTGGTGGTGGTTCGTCGATGGTGGGCGTGACCGCCAAGGGCACCAATGCGGTGCCGGGCGTGCTGCCGACCACCTGGCCGGGCCCGGTGATCTTCCACCCGTCCTCGCCGCTGGAATCGCTGCGCGCAGCGCGTCCGGACGCGACCATCGAGTACGTGGACGGCACCAACGTCGCCGCCGCGGCCAAGGCAGCCGCGCAGGCGGATGTGGCCATCGTGTTCGCCACCCAGTGGGCCGCCGAATCGGTGGATCTGCCGGACATGCAGCTGCCGGACAACCAGGACGCGCTGATCTCGGCGGTGGCCAAGGCCAACCCGAAGACCGTGCTGGTGCTGGAAACCAATGGCCCGGTGCGCACGCCATGGCTGGCACAGGTGCCGGCGATGCTGCAGGCCTGGTACCCGGGCATCCGCGGTGGCGAAGGCATTGCCGCGCTGTTGACCGGCCAGGTCAATCCGTCCGGCCGCCTGCCGGTGACCTGGGTGGTGGACGAATCGCAGCTGCCGCGCCCGCACATCGACGGCCTCGGCTTCAAGCCGGCCAAGCCGTTCGGTGATGTGTTCGATTTCGATATCGAAGGTGCCAACGTCGGTTACAAGTGGATGGCGGCCAAGGGCCTGAAGCCCACCTTCGCGTTCGGTCATGGCCTGTCCTACACCTCGTTCGCCTATGAAAACCTCAAGGTGAGTGTGGAAGGCTCGCGCCTGGTCGCCAGCGTGGACATTCGCAACACCGGCAAGCGCGCCGGTGCCGACGTGGCCCAGCTGTACCTGAAGCTGCCGGCCGGCAGCACCACGCCGATCCGCCTGATCGGCTATGACAAGGTGACCCTGCAGCCGGGCGAACAGCGCCGCATCCGCATCGAAGCCGAGCCGAAGACGCTGGCGCACTACGATGCGCAGGCCCGCCAGTGGAAGATCGACGGCGGCACCTACCAGGTGCAGCTGTCGCGCAATGCGGCCGAGCCGCTGCAGAGCGTGGACGTGCAGCTGGTGGAGCAGGTGCTGCGCTGATGCCTTGAAGACACGGCCCCGGAAGGGGCCGTGTTTGTTTGTGGGGTACCGCTGCGCTCGCCGGGCGTGGCCCGGCGTTACCAGGGCTGTGGTGATGGGGTAGCGCCGGGCCATGCCCGGCGAGCGCGGAAGTCACACAGGCGCGCTGCCAAACCACCCGCGCAGGAAATCGATCAGCTGCCGCACCTTCGGCGAGGGCTGCGTGCTGTGCGGGTAGACCGCGTACACGCTCTGCTGCGGGAAGCGGTGCTGGCGCAGCACCGGGCGCAGCCGGTCCTGGGCCAGGTCGTCCTCGATCAGCCAGCGTGGCAGCACGGTGACCCCGGCGCCTGCCAGGGCGAACGCGCGCAGGCTGCTGGCACCATCCACGCGTACCACCGCGTTGCCCGGGTTGGTGGCAAACAGGGCGCCGCTGCCATCAGGCGCGATCACCGGCACGTCGGCCAGGCGCGGGTAACCGAGGCGGGGCAGGGCGCCCAGCTGCACGGGGTCGTCGGCAGCATCGGCAGAGGGCAGGCGTGCCAGTAGGGACGGAGCCGCCACGGGGCACAGTGGATGGCGTTCCAGTTCGCTGGCGTGCAGGCCCGAATCCGGCAGGCGGCCAAGACGGATTGCCAGGTCGAACCGCTCGGGAATCAGGTCGGCCGGTGCCGGTGAGGTCGACAGGTGCAGCTGCAGGGCCGGGTGCCGCGCACGAAACGCCTCCAACGCAGCAATCAAGCGTAGCTGGGCGTACTCCGGCGTGGTGGTCAGGCGCAGCACACCCTGCAGTTGGTGCTGGTCGCGGCGCGCGGCATCGATGGCTGCCTGTGCGGCATCCAGTGCCTGCACGCAGTTTTGCAGGAACTGTTCGCCGGCCTCGGTCAGGGCCAGGTGGCGGGTACTGCGCAACAGCAGGGTCACGCCCAGCTCCTGCTCCAGCCGCTTCAGGTTGAAGCTGACCACCGCGCGGCTGAGGCCGAGGCGATCAGCCGCAGCGGTCAGGCTGCCGGCCTCGACCACGGCGCGGAAGATATCGAAGCGATCGAGGCTGACCATGGCAATTCATTGTCAAAGTGGATTTGACAGTGTTGCAGTTGCTGTCGTGTTTTTCCAACAAGGCCCGCACGGCATGCTGGCCGCTTCCCTGTTGGAGCGCCGCCGATGCCGTCTCCCCGCCTGCGCCATGAGGCGATCTTCCTGCTGGTGTTCGCTCTGGATCTGGTCAACATGTTCATCGCCACGGTGGCCTATCCGGTATTGGCAGCGGAGCTGCACGCCGATATCAGCACCCTGGCCTGGGTGGGCACCGCCTACATGCTGGGCCTGAGCGTGGTGATCCCGCTGGCGCCCTGGCTGGCCGCGCGCTGTGGTGAGCGTCGCCTGCTGCTGGTGGCGTTGCTGCTGTTCGCGGTTGCCGCTGCGCTGGCCGGCGCAGCAGCGGGTATTGGCTGGCTGCTGGGCTGGCGCCTGCTGCAGGGCCTGGCCGGTGGCCTGCTGATTCCGGTGGCACAGGCAGCAGCGTACCGGCAGTGCACGCCCGACCAGCGTGGCGCGCTGACCCGCCGCATCCTGCTGGTTGCGCTGCTGGTACCAGCACTGGCGCCCGCGCTCGGTGGGCTGCTGGTGCAGTGGTTGTCCTGGCGCGGCGTGCTCTGGGCCAGCCTGCCGCTGGCCGTGGTGGCGATTGGACTGGTGCTGGCGTGGATGCCGGCCGATGGCGCGCGCAGTGCGCCGCGCCTGCAGGCCTATGCGCTGTCCACCGCGATGCTGGCGCTGGGCGCGCTGCTGCTGGCGTTGACCTGGCTGGGTGAACCCGGCCATCGGGCCGCCGGTGCCGTACTGCTGTTGATCGCAATGCTGTTGGCGGCGGCCCACCTGCGGTATGCACGGCAGCAGGCGCAGCCCCTGCTGCGCTGGTCGCTGCTGTCCCATCGGGGCCTGCGCCTGGCGATGCTGGTCTATCTGGCAGTGCCCGGTGTGTTCATCGGCAGCCAGCTGGTCAGTACCCTGCAGCTGCACCAGGCCGGTTACAGCGCGGCACGCATCGGCGCGTTGATGCTGCCCTGGGCGCTGGCCTCGGCCGTGGCGATTACTGCCAGCAAACGCCTGCTGGCCCGTTTCGGCCCGGCCACGGTACTACGCGTGGGCATGCTGCTTCAGGCCAGCGGCCTGCTGTTGATGGCGCTGCTGCCACAGCCGGCCTTCGCGTTGGCCGGGCTGCTGTTCGCGCTGATGGGCGCCGGCGGCAGCCTGTGCAGCAGCACCGCGCAGACGCTGGCTTTCCACGGCGTGGAGGGTGAAGCGCTGGGCGATGCCAGTGCCCTTTGGAACCTCAACCGTCAGCTCAGTTTCTGCCTGGGTACTGCCGCCATTGCGCTGTTGCTGGCGCTGGCCATGCAGTGGCTGCCAGCACGCGCCACCAGCGTAGCTCTGGGTCTGGCCGCCGCAATGACGCTGTTGCCGATGGCGTTGCTGCGTCGGCCGCAGAGGATCACCCTTTCGCAACCGGAGAACACTTGATGGCTACGACCGCAGAACATGAAATCCACCACCTGCACGACAAACTGCAGGCCTGGTTCCGGGCCGAGGTGGCTGCGGATGCGCTGGATGATCTGATGGCGCATTTCTGCGCGGACTTCAGCATGGTCGGCATCGCGGGTCGCAGGCTGGACCGTAATGCCGTGCAGGCACTGTTCGCGGGTGGCCATGGCGCGCGGCCGGGGCTGCAGATTTCCATCGAAGCCGTGCAGGCGGTGGATGCTATATCACCGCTGGCGGTGCTGCGCTATCGCGAAGGTCATTCGATCGACGGTGGCGCATCCGCATGGCGGGAGTCGCTGGCGATACTGAGGCAAGAACAGGGGCGCTGGTGCTGGCTGGCGCTGCATGAGGTAACGGCAGATTGATCGGTGGTGCCGGCCGTTGGCCGGCAACCGTCGTAACGCGCCGCAGGATCATGAAGTTGCCGGCCAGCGGCCGGCACTACCTGTCGTCGGCAAACGTAGCGGCACATGTGCCATCAGTCCTACCCGCATCCACCGCAGAATGCAAAGCCTGCACACACTTCACGGCCCGGGGCAGGAGTAGGCTTGAGGCTTTCCTGCCGGGAGGGGTTGTCCATGCGTGTGCGTGCCGTCGCTGTAGCCATTGCCCTTTGCCTGTCCAGCACCGTGCTGGCCGCCGATACCCCGCCGATGACCCCGGACATCAGCGGCAAGCCCTTCGTTGCCCCTGATGTCGGTCGTGACTACGACAAGCGCGTGGTGATGGTGCCGATGCGTGACGGCACCAAGCTGTATACGGTGATCGTGGTGCCCAAGGGCGCCCGCAACGCGCCGATCCTGCTGACCCGCACACCTTACGATGCCGCTGGCCGCGCCAGCCGCAGTCATTCGCCACGCATGCGCGATCTGCTGCCGCAGGGCGACGAGGTGTTCGTCGACGGCGGTTACATCCGCGTGTTCCAGGACATCCGCGGCAAGTACGGCTCCGAAGGCGATTACGTGATGACCCGGCCGCTGCGCGGGCCGTTGAACAACACCAAGGTGGACCACTCCACCGATGCTTGGGACACCATCGACTGGCTGGTGAAGAACGTACCGGAGAGCAATGGCAAGGTCGGCATGCTCGGCTCGTCGTACGAGGGCTTCACCGTGGTGATGGCGCTGACCGACCCGCATCCGGCACTGAAGGTGGCTGCGCCGCAGAGCCCGATGGTCGATGGCTGGATGGGCGACGACTGGCTCAACTACGGTGCGTTCCGCCAGGTCAACTTCAACTATTTCGCGATGCAGACCGAGAAGCGCGGCAAGGGCACGCCGCTGCCCAGCCTCGGCTACGACGACTACAGCACCTTCCTGCGCATCGGTTCGGCCGGCGACTACGCGCGCTTCACCGGTGTGGACCAGCTGACCTGGTGGAAGAAGCTGGTCGAGCATCCGGCCTACGACGGCTTCTGGCAGGGCCAGGCGCTGGACGCGGTGATGGCAAAGACACCGCTGAAGGTGCCGACCATGTGGCTGCAGGGCCTGTGGGACCAGGAGGACATGTGGGGTGCCAACCACGCCTACCAGGCGATGGAAGGACGCGATAGCGGCAACCACCGCAATTACCTAGTGATGGGCCCGTGGCGACACAGCCAGGTGAACTACAGCGGCAGCGAACTGGGTGCGCTGAAGTTCGACGGCGATACCGCGCTGCAGTTCCGCCGCGACGTGCTCAAGCCCTTCTTCGACCAGTACCTGGTGGATGGCGCGCCGAAGGCCGATACGCCACCGGTGCTGATCTACAACACCGGTGAGAACCACTGGGATCGCCTGAAGGGTTGGCCGCGCAGCTGCGACAAGGGCTGTGCCGCCAGCAGCAAGCCGCTGTTCCTGCGCGCCGGCGGCAAGCTGGCGTTCCAGGCACCGGCGGCGGGCGAGGGCGACTTCGAGGAATACGTGTCCGACCCGGCCAAGCCGGTGCCGTTCGTGCCGCGCCCGATCCGCTTCGGCGACCGCGACATGTGGACCACCTGGCTGGTCAAGGACCAGCGCTTCGTCGATGGGCGCCCGGACGTGTTGACCTTCATCACCGAACCGCTGACCGCGCCGCTGCGCATCGGCGGCGCGCCGGTGGTTCACCTGCAGGCTTCGACCAGTGGCACCGACAGCGACTGGGTGGTGAAGCTGATCGACGTGTATCCGGACCAGGAAGCGTCCACGCCGGAGATGGGGGGCTACCAGTTGCCGGTGTCGCTGGCGATCTTCCGTGGCCGCTACCGCGAGAGCTTCACCGATCCGAAGCCTCTGACCGCCAACCAGGTGCTGCCGTATCGCTTCGATCTGCCCAACGCAAACCACACGTTCCAGAAGGGCCACCGGGTGATGGTGCAGGTGCAGTCCAGCCTGTTCCCGCTGTATGACCGCAACCCGCAGACTTACGTGCCGAATATTTACCTGGCCAGGCCGGGCGATTACCAGAAGGCCACGCAGCGGGTCTGGCACAGCGCGGCACAGGCGAGCTACATCGATCTGCCGGTGTATTGAAGCGGCCAGGGTGACGCCGGGCATGGCCCGGCGCTACCCAGGGATGTGCGGTGTCGGTAGCGCCGGGCCATGCCCGGCGGCGTTGGTAGTGCCGGCCGCTGGCCGGCATCCGCGATGGCGCAGGAGCGTGTCGACCAAGGTCGACACCTGCCAGGGCCCGGGCCTTCAGTCCACCTTCGATGGGCCCGTGCGCCAGCGGCTGGGCACCAGTCCGAAACGCTTGCGGAACGCCGCAGCGAAGTTACTGGGATGGCGGTAACCACAGGCCGCAGCGGCCTGTTCAACTGTCCAGCCGTCCTCGCGCAGGCCCTGTTCGGCGTGGCGCATGCGCTGTTCGTGCAGATAGTCGAACACCGAGCTTCCATACTGCTGTGCGAAGTGGCGGCGCAGCGAACTGGGACTCATGCAGGCCAGCTGGGCCAGTTCGATCAGGCTGTGGGCATGGCTGGGGTCGTCATGCAGGTAGGCACGCACGCGCTCCAGCCGCTCGCGCTGGCCGGCGCGCAGTGTGCGGACATGCTCGGTCTGCATATCCTCGGCCTGGAGGCCGACGGCCAACACCTGCAGGGCCACGCCTTCGCGCCACAGCGCATCGATGTCGTCCTGCCAGGGACTGTCGAACAATTGGGCGAGCGTTGGCAGCAAGGCATGCGGAATGGCCCAGTGGCGGCACTGCAGAGGGGAATGAAGGACCCGTTGCAGTGCCGGCAGGCGCAGCATGTCCACGTCCAGGTCGGCCGGTACGCTCAAGCTGACCCCGCGCAGGTGGCTGCCACCAGGATGCAGACCGGCCATGGAAACAGGTTCATGGTGACTTGTGGTCATGCCTGTGCCGGCGCGCAGCGTGAACCCCTTGCGACGAGGAAACTGGACATCCACTTCGCCCTGCAGCATCAGGCGGATGGTCAGGCCGGCACCGTGCACAGCGGTGGCCGTGTAGGTGAACCGGTTGTGCACGTCCGAGGCGATCAGGCCCAGGCCACCGCGCAGTGACTGCTCGTGGACGTCGCCACGCCCTGCCCATTGGTCGTCGCGCAGTTCACTCCCTTCGATCCGGTAGTCGTAGCCATGGCGTTCGCCGAAGTGGCGGTAATCAGCAAAAGTGAAATATCGGGACATCGCTCTGCGCAAACACAGGTTGAATTGGATGTGTCGAAGAAACTGGAAGTGTTTCCCATTGTCGCCGCGATTCGCGCGCTTTTGACCTCAATAAGGTCAAAACGATTGGCGATTACGGCCAAAGTGAAAATGCCGCCGAACATACGCCGGCGTTTTGCATGCATATCCGTACGTAATTCCATACATAAACTTCAGTTGAGGTCTTATGGCTGGAACGATCACCTGAAGATGCGATGTCAGCCTGGCCGTCACGGGCGCGCGCGTAGGGTGGGGCGGTTGGCTGTTGCAGGCCACTTCGATACCCCCACTGATGGAGAACGCAGATGATTGACTACCAGCTCACCGGCAAGACCGCGATCGTGACCGGCGGCGTGTCCGGTATAGGCCTGGCTGTGGCGCAGACCCTGGCGGCGTCCGGCGCGCGGATCTCGGTCTGGGATCTGAAGCAGGATGCGGTCGATGCCACCGTGGCGCAGTTGCGGGATGCGGGTGCACAGGCCATCGGCATCGCGCTGGACGTCACCGACGACGCGGCGGTGGAGGCAGCGGTGCAGCGCACGATCAAGGAACTCGACGGCCTGCACGTGGCGGTCAACAACGCCGGCATCAGCGGGCCGGCCGCCGCCAGCGGTGACTATCCTATCGATGGCTGGCAGCGCGTGATCGATGTCAACCTCACCAGCGTGTTCCTGTGCCAGCGTGCGCAGATCCAGGCCATGCGCGCGGCCGGCACGGGCGGCAGCATCATCAACATGGCCTCGATCCTGGGCCAAGTGGGCTATGCCGGTTCCACTGCGTACGTGGCGGCCAAGCACGGCGTGGTCGGGCTGACCCAGACCGCAGCGTGGGAACATGCGGCTGACGGCATCCGTGTCAACGCAGTGGGGCCGGGCTTCATCAGCACACCGCTGCTGGAGAAGATGGACCCGAAGGTGCGCGCCACGCTGGAAGGGCGGCACGCGTTGAAGCGGCTGGGTACGCCGCAGGAAGTGGCCGCGTTGGTAGCCTGGCTGGCCAGCGACGATGCCTCGTTCGCGACCGGCACGTACTACGCCATCGATGGTGGCTACCTCGCGCAGTGATGCGCTGAACGCGGGTTACGGGGTAGCCGGGCATCGCCCGGCGCTACCGGGTGAACGCACTGTGGGGTGGCCTTCACCTCTATGCCACGCATTCCACGCGACGCTCAGGGAAATTCCCGGAGCCTGCCCATGGAACTTACCCAGGATGTCTCGATCCTGCTGCGCGTAGCCGCAGCGATGCTGTTCGGCGGTGTGCTCGGTGTCGAGCGGGAAATGGGCAAGCACGCCGCCGGCCTGCGAACGCACATGTTGATCGCCGGGGCCGCCGCGTTGATCGTCGGTCTCGGAGACTCGGTGGCCGAACATTTCCAGCAGGAGCGTTACCGCGACCTGTTGCAGGTCGATCCGGTACGCCTGATTGAAGCGGTGGTGGCCTGCGTCGGCTTCGTGGCCGCCGGCACCATCCTGCGCGGCTCACGCGAGGACCAGGTCAGCGGCCTGACCACGGCCAGCTCGTTGATCATGGCGGCGGCCATCGGGATTGCGGTGGGGATCAGCAAGTACGTGATCGCCATCGGCGTGAGCGTGCTGTGCGTGCTGGTGCTGGCGGTGATGCGGCGGTTGGAGAAGCGGATTTCGTAGGGAAGGTCGCGTTGCCTACCATGAAGTTTGTAATGGTCGGACCAATATGACGGCTAGCCTTATGGTCTAATAGGCTCGTCGTCGGAGTGGCGGTTAAATCTGCTACAAGTGGTCTGATCGAATCATCAATGGTAATACCAATGATCGACGGCCACGGCGACCCACCGCTTGCGGTGGGCTCCTGCGTTCCCAGTCGAGAATCTTCATGCAGCCCTGGCAACACCTGTACGACCCCGCCGGCAACCTGTGGTTGTCGAGCCTGATCGCGCTGCTGCCGATCGCGTTCTTCTTCGTTGCCCTGGCCGTGCTGCGCATGAAGGGCTGGCTGGCCGGCACGATCACCGTGGCCATCGCACTCGGCGTGGCCCTGCTGTTCTACCGCATGCCGGTGCCGCAGGCGCTGGGCGCGGCCGGCTTCGGTTTCGTCTACGGCCTGTGGCCCATCGCGTGGATCATCATCGGTGCGGTGTTCCTCTACAAAGTTTCGGTCAAGACCGGGCAGTTCGACATCATCCGCGCCTCGATCCTGTCCGTGACTGAAGACCAGCGCCTGCAGATGCTGATGGTCGGTTTCGCGTTTGGTGCCTTTCTGGAAGGCGCGGCCGGCTTCGGTGCGCCGGTGGCGATCACCGCAGCGCTGCTGGTCGGGCTGGGCTTCAAGCCGCTGTATGCCGCCGGCCTGTGCCTGATCGTCAACACTGCGCCGGTAGCGTTCGGCGCGATGGGCATTCCGATCATCGTGGCAGGGCAGGTCACCGGCCTGGACGCATTCGAGATCGGCCAGATGGCCGGCCGCCAGCTGCCGTTCCTGACCATCATCGTGCTGTTCTGGATCATGGCGATCATGGATGGCTGGCGCGGCATCAGGGAAACGTGGCCGGCGGTGCTGGTTGCGGGGGGCTCGTTCGCCATCGCGCAGTACCTGACCTCCAACTTCATCGGCCCGGAACTGCCGGACATCACCGCGTCGCTGGCGTCGCTGGTGTGCCTGACCCTGTTCCTGCGCCGCTGGAAGCCGGTGCGGATCTTCCGCTTCGATACCGAAACCAGCGCCGAGGCGGCCGCACAGGCACTGGAAGCGCCCCGCTACAGCGTTGGCCAGATCGCCAGGGCGTGGTCGCCGTTCCTGATCCTCACCGCGATGGTCACGCTGTGGAGCATCAAGCCGTTCAAGTCGCTGTTCGCGGCGGGTGGCCCGCTGGAAAGCTGGGTGCTCAAGATCCCGGTGCCGGGCCTGGACCAGATGGTGCAGAAGATGCCGCCGATCGTGGATGCACCGTTGAGCTACGAAGCCGTCTACAGGTTCGACTGGTTCTCGGCCACCGGTACCTCGATCATCCTCGCTGCGGTGATCGCGATCATCGCGCTGCGCATGCCGGCCCGTTCGGCGCTGCGCACCTTCGGCGAAACCGTGCGTGAGCTGCGCATGCCGATCTACTCGATCGGCATGGTGCTCGCCTTCGCCTTCATCGCCAACTATTCGGGCCTGTCGGCGACGCTGGCGCTGGCATTGGCGCATACCGGCGACGCGTTCCCGTTCTTCTCACCGTTTCTGGGCTGGCTGGGCGTGTTCCTGACCGGCTCGGACACCTCGTCCAATGCCTTGTTCTCGGCACTGCAGGCCACCACCGCACAGCAGATCGGCGTGTCCGACGTGCTGCTGGTAGCGGCCAACACCACCGGTGGTGTCACCGGCAAGATGATCTCGCCGCAGTCGATCGCCATTGCCTGCGCGGCGGTCGGCCTGGCCGGCAAGGAATCGGACCTGTTCCGCTTCACGGTCAAGCACAGCCTGATCTTCACCACGATGGTCGGCCTGATCACCCTGGCCCAGGCTTACTGGCTGACCTGGATGATTCCCTGAGGCATGCGCGGCTGGCCAACCACCCGCTGCGCGCTTCGGGCCACAATGGCGCCATGAGCACGCAACGTATTTCGGACAAGGTGGCTGCGCAGCTGCGCGGCCTGGTGCAGGAACAACAGCTGCGGCCGGGCGACCGGCTGCCGGCCGAGCGCACCCTGGCGGTGCAGCTGGGGGTCTCGCGTACCGCGCTGCGCGAGGCCATCGCGCAGCTTGCCAGCCAGGGTCTGTTGACCGCACGGGTCGGTGGCGGCACCTACGTGGCCGAGCCTGCGGCACGCGCGCGGCAGGCGCTGGATGAACCGCTGGCGCCGTACCTGCCGCTGTTCCAGGGCGACCCGGAATACCGCTTCGACGTGCTGGAGATCCGCCACGCGCTGGAAGGTGCCACCGCCTGGCATGCGGCGCTGCGGGCCACCGACGAGGACCGCGCGCGCATCGCACAGGCCTTCCAGACCATGATGGATGCGCACGGCAAGGACGACCCCACCGGCGAGGCAGAGGCCGACGCGGCCTTCCACCTGTCCATCGCCGAGGCCTCGCACAACCTGGTGCTGCTGCAGGTGATGCGCGGACTGTTCGAACTGCTGCAGACCAACATCTCGCAGAGCCGCGAAAAGCTCTACACCTCGGCGAGGACCTTCTCGCCGCTGTCCGACCAGCACCGCGAGATGATGGACGCGGTGCTGGCGGGCGACCCCGAACGCGCGCGCGCCGCCGCGCATGCCCACCTCGAATTCGTGCACACCACGCTGCGCACCCTCGATGACAACGAAGCCCGGCGTGCGCGGGCCTCGCGCCTGCCTTCCCCACACGGTTGACCCCATGATCATCTCCGCCTCCACCGATTACCGTGCCGCAGCGCAACGCCGGCTGCCGCCGTTCCTGTTCCACTACATCGATGGCGGCGCGTATGCCGAGCACACGCTGAAGCGCAACGTTTCCGACCTGTCCGACATCGCGCTGCGCCAGCGCATCCTGCGCAACATGTCCGACCTGAGCTTGGAAACCGAGCTGTTCGGCGAAAGACTGGCGATGCCGGTGGCGCTGGCGCCGGTCGGCCTGACCGGCATGTATGCCCGGCGCGGCGAGGTACAGGCGGCGCGCGCGGCCGACAGCCGCGGCATCCCGTTCACCCTGTCCACGGTGTCGGTGTGCCCGATCGAGGAAGTGGCACCGGCCATCCAGCGGCCGATGTGGTTCCAGCTGTACGTGCTGCGCGACCGTGGCTTCATGCGCAACGCGCTGGAGCGGGCGCAGGCCGCCGGCGTGACCACGCTGGTGTTCACCGTGGACATGCCGGTGCCGGGCGCGCGCTACCGCGATGCACACTCGGGCATGAGCGGCCCGAATGCCTCGCTGCGCCGTATCGGCCAGGCCATCACCCATCCGCACTGGGCGTGGGACGTGGGCCTGTTCGGCCGCCCGCATGACCTCGGCAACATCTCCACCTACCGCGGCAACCCGACCGGGCTGGAGGATTACATCGGCTGGTTGGGCAGCAACTTCGATCCCTCCATTTCGTGGAAGGACCTGGAGTGGATCCGCGAATTCTGGAAGGGCCCGATGGTGATCAAGGGCATCCTCGACCCGGATGACGCGCGTGATGCGGTGAAGTTCGGTGCGGATGGCATCGTGGTCTCCAATCACGGTGGCCGCCAGCTGGACGGCGTGCTGTCCACCGCACGTGCGTTGCCGGCCATCGCCGATGCGGTGCAGGGCGACCTGAAGATTCTCGCCGATTCGGGCATCCGTACCGGCCTGGACGTGGTGCGCATGCTGGCGCTGGGTGCTGACACCGTGCTGCTGGGTCGCGCCTTCGTCTATGCGCTGGCTGCGCAGGGCGAAGCCGGGGTGGCCAACCTGCTGGACCTGATCGCCAAGGAAATGCGCGTGGCGATGACGCTGACCGGCGCGCGCCGCATCGCCGACATCGGCCGCGATTCGCTGGCCAGCCTGCCATGAGTGGCCACGATGCGGTGCTGGCGCAGTTGCGCGATACGGTCGGCGGTCGCCATGTACTGACCGGTGACAAGGCCACGCGCCGCTTCCGTCGCGGCTACCGCTTCGGCGATGGCCCGGTACTGGCGGTGGTGCGTCCGGGTACCTTGCTGGAACTGTGGCACGTGCTGCAGGCAGCGGTGCAGGGCGGCGCGGCGATCATCCTGCAGGCGGCCAACACCGGCCTGACCGGCGGCTCGACCCCGGACGGCGATGACTATGGCCGGCCGATCGTGCTGGTCAGCACGCTGCGCCTGACCGGCATCCAGTTGTTGAACGAAGGCCGCCAGGTGCTGTGCCTGCCCGGCGCCACGCTGGACCGCCTGGAGCAGACGCTGGCCCCGCTGGGTCGCGAACCGCATTCGGTGATCGGCTCGTCCTGCATCGGTGCCTCGGTGCTGGGCGGCATCTGCAACAACTCCGGCGGTGCGCTGGTGCGCCGTGGCCCGGCCTACACCGAGCTGGCGCTGTATGCGCAGGTCGATGCGCAGGGCCAGCTGCAGCTGGTCAATCATCTGGGCATCGCGCTGGGTGATACGCCCGAGCAGATCCTGCAGCGCCTGCAGGCCGGTGACTACACGGCCGCCGACGTGGGCGATGGCGACGGCCGTGCGGCTTCCGACCCACGCTATGCCGAGGAAGTGCGCAAGGTCGACGCCGATACCCCGGCACGCTTCAATGCCGACCCCAGCCGCCACTTCGAGGCAGCGGGATCTGCCGGCAAGCTGGCGGTGTTCGCGGTGCGCCTGGACACCTTCGAAAAAGAGGCTGCGGAGGTCTTCTATATAGGCAGCAACCGTACCGACAGCCTCACCGCGATCCGGCGCCAGCTGCTGACTGGCTTCGAGCGCCTGCCGATTGCCGGCGAGTACATCCACCGCGATGCCTATGATATCGGCGAGCGCTACGGCAAGGACAGCTTCCTGCTGATCGACCGCCTTGGCACTTCCCGCGTGCCCGCCGCGTTCGCGTTGAAGAGCCGTGTCGATGGCTGGTTCGAGCGGTTGGGCCTGCGCGGCGTGACCGACAGTGTGATGCAGGTGCTGACGGGCCTGCTGCCCTCGCACCTGCCCAAGCGCATGGGCGAGTTCCGCCAGCGCTACGAGCATCACCTGTTGCTGAAGGTCTCTGCCCAGGACGCTGCGGAAACCGAGGCCTGGCTGCGCAGCTTCTTCGCTGGCCACGAAGGCGGCTATTTCCACTGCACGGCGGAGGAGGGGCGCAAGGCGTTCCTGCATCGCTTCGCGGTGGCCGGTGCCGCAGTGCGTTACCGTGAAGTGCATCGTGACCAGGTGCAGGACATCGTCGCGCTGGACATCGCGCTGCGACGTGACGATGCCGACTGGTTCGAGCAGCTACCGGCGGATATCGACGCGCGCCTGCTGCACAAGCTGTACTACGGCCACTTCCTGTGCCACGTGTTCCACCAGGACTACATCGCGCGCAAAGGTGAAGACCCGATGGCGATCGAGCATGCGATGTGGGCGCTGCTGGACCAGCGTGGCGCCGAGTATCCGGCCGAGCACAATGTCGGCCACCTGTACCCTGCCAAGCCTGCGCTGGCGGGCTTCTACAGGCAGCTGGACCCGAGCAATACGTTCAACCCGGGCATCGGCCAGACCTCGAAGGCCAAGGGGTGGGGTGGCTGCGACTGTAGTGGGCACTAGCGGCGCACCATCTGAAAATTCGGACTTCTTGCATTCCTCACTGATCGGGTTGGCACTAGGCTGAGGTCTTGGCTGGGAGGGATACAGGACCAATGCAGACTGCAGATCAGATATGGGCATTCATCAAAGCGTCGCTTCGCGAGAAGAGTTGTCTGGATGAAATGCAGTTGCGGCCGGGAGCCTCCGAAAGCGAGTTGGTTGAACTGGAGGCTCAGCTTGGAGTCGCTTTGCCAGATCTGCTAAGGCAGTTGCTGATGATTCACGATGGGCAGGATGGGGTCGGGCTTCTGTTCGGGAGTCAAATGCTTTCGTCCATGGAGATCAGGCGGCAGTGGCACGGTTGGCGTGAGATTGAGGCCGACGGCATGAACGAGGACTGCGCGGAGTTCATGAGGTCGAGTCCCGCGGGGGTGGTGAAGCCGATGTACACCAATGCGCGTTGGATACCGCTGACTCACGATGGTGGCGGCAATCACATGGGATTGGATTTCGATCCCGACATTGACGGTGGTGAAGGACAGGTGATTGCCTTTGGTGCGGATGAAGACATCAAGTACCTTCTCGCTCCCACTTTCGCTGAGTTCGCTGAAAAGGCGGTGGAGTGGATCAGTCAGGCAAGCTGGGATGGTGAGAATCTCGAGTCGCCAACTGATGACGGCTTCGCTCCCCCGGCAATTCTACGAAGTGCTGGTGGGGCGTAGTTTGGATTGATGCTCTGATAGAAGAGGGCAGTCGGGTGTCCGTTGAATGGGCTGGCTCGCAGTTTTCCCGATTTTCCTGCGCTACGATCCGGATTCATCAGCAGGAATCTCCTCGATGCCCACCGTTCTCGCCCGCGCCACTCTCTGCACTGCATTGCTGGCGACCCCGCTGCTGGCGCTGGCCCAGTCCGCGATCCTGCCGCAGCAGCGCGATGCCGCCGGCAACGTGATGGAGCCGCTGGGACAGGTGCTGATCGCGAGTGAGACTGGACCGTCGGGGCTTTATGACTGCACGCGGGACGGCAACTGGTGCATGCGCGTGCAACCGGTTGCCGAGGAGGGTGACCGGCCGAGCGTGCTGGAAGTGCTTGAGAAGGTGCAGGGCCGGGGCAAGCCGCACACCTACCACGTCAGCATCGACGTGCCGCAGGAAAGCGAGCTGTCGCTGTGGCCATGGATCGTGCGGCTGGCCCCTGGCGTGGGCAGCGATGAACCGGTGACCGACCCGCAGCAGCGCGCCCGCCAGAATGTGCTGGTGGGTGGCATCGTCAAGTTCAGCACCATGTACTCCGGTGGAGGTGCCGACGCGTCCACGCTGCAGCTGGCACGCGTGCGCCACCTGCAGAACGACATCCAGGTGGACGACGACGTGCTGACCGTGCCATGGCTGGGCAATGCGATGATCCGCGCCTGTTTCAGCGAGCAGGACATCAGGCAGCGCGCCGGTGCCTGCCACGACGAATACGGCTTCTCGGCGAAGCTGGCGCTGGACACGGCTGCCGAGGGTATGCCGGTGCTGCGCTACCAGACCGTGGCGACGCGGTTCCCGGCCGGTGTTTCGCGCTTCGAGGATTCGCTGGCCAAGGGGCCGCTGAAGAAGAAAGACCTGCGCACCGAGCAGGATCCGGCGTGCACCTATACGCGGTTGTTCCACTTCCGCGAGGGCATGTTCCACCCGGACCAGGCGCTGCCGGACTGCGCCGGCTATACCGAACCCTGAAGTGTAGAGTCGAGCCATGCTCGACTCGGGTTCTCGCGTGGCCCGGCCGCAGAGCAGCCGAGCGTGGGCTCGGCTCTACAAAAACTGAGGCGGCGCTTACTCGCAGCGGGTGGCGGTGATGACGTTGTCCTTGTCCACGAACACGCGCAGGCGGTCCTGGCGGATGTCCTTGGTGGTGATGGTGCTGGGGCCGATCGGGTTGACCAGGCCGGCACCACTCTCGCGGGACAGGCGGCGGATGTTGGGCTCATTGGCCGGCTGGCCGATCGCCCAGCCCAGCTGGCTGGCGTCGCAGCGGCCGCTGCCTTTGACTTCCGGGCCAGGGGTGCTGACGCAGGCCGACAGCAGCAGGGCAGAGGCCGGCAGCAACAGGGACAGACGGAATGCGGACATGCGAGCGCTCCTGCGCAGGGGAAGATGACGGGAACGATAGCACCGGGCGTGCGAAAGGCGTCAGCGATCCGGTCATTGCCGGCACAGCGTGGTCATTGCATAGTGGGAGCAATGGCTGGCAGTACGCCAGCAGGCAGGCCGGGCCCTTCCGGCGCAGGTGTTGGGTACGGTATGACGTCAGGCAGTTTCCGCGGCAAGAACAAGACGATGACGGCGCTGGCGCTGGCGCTGTCGCTGTCGCTGTCGTTGCTGGGCGTGGCGTCTGCCGCCTCCGCTGCCGATCCGGAACCTGCGGCGGTCGAAACCCCGGTGTTCGGCGCCTGGCGCAACCTGCAGACCGAAGCGGGCTACGAGCCTGCGCAGCGTAATCTGGCCTTTGCCATGCTGCCGCAGGCGGCGACCCGTGGCGACCGTTTCGCTATCCTCGACCGTGAAGGCAAGCGGACGGTGTGCTGCCTGCAGGTGGCCAGCCCCTCGCTGGGGGTGGCCGCGCTGCGTGAGCAGTACCACCTGCCGCAGGCCTGGGTGACCGACCTGAGCAATGGCCGCAGCCCGGTACGTCCCTATGTGCCGCACGTCTATGCGATGCAACGGGTGGACGAACTGGCCGACTACAGCTTCGCCGACGTGCCGGGCGCCTACAGCGACCTGGGCGGGCTGCTTATTCCCGAAGGTGCCGCGCTGGAGGCCGACGGCAGCGCCGTCCGCCTGGGAGACATTCGCTATCCGCTGCATTTCCAACGCCAGCCGCATGCTGATGACGATGGTGCGCTGGACCGCTACAGCCTGCAGGCGGGCGAGGGCGGGGCACCGATCGTGGTTGAAGTGCCGTTCGGCACCTACTGATTGCAGCAGCGCATTGGCTAGAATGCAGCGCGGCGCTGTGTGCCGTGCCTGTTCCGTGAGTTGTTTCCGTGTCCCTGCGCCCCTTCCTGCTGCCGTCCCTTCTGCTCTTGTCTGCCTGTGCAAGCGCGCCGCCGCCACCGGCTCATGCCGATGCGCTGTGGCGGTTGATCGAGCGTGACTGCCGTGGCGCTGGAGGGCCGCGGGGTGACTGCCTGCGGGTGGAGCCGGCCGCAGACCGTCGCGATGTGCTGGTCAAGGACGCGCACGGCGACTACCAGTTCCTGCTGATGCCGCTGGACAAGGTCAGCGGTATCGAGAGCCGCAGCCTGTACCAGCGCGGTGCACCGAACTACTTCGCTGCGGCCTGGCAGGCGCGCAGCCACACCGAGCAGGCCTTGCGGCAACCGCTGCCGCGCAACGTCGCGAGCCTGGCGTTGAACTCGCCGCACGGCCGTTCGCAGCACCAGCTGCACATCCACGTGGATTGCCTGCGTGCCGACGTGCTGCAGGCGTTGGACGCGCATGCCGCTGCCCTGGGCAGCCGCTGGGCACCGCTGCCGGTGCCGCTGCGTGGTCATCAGTACCAGGCCCGCCTGTTGCCGGGCGCGGAACTGACCGCCAATCCGCTCAATCTGCTGGCCTATGACCTCGCCGGCGTGGGCGACGTGGGCCAGTGGAGCCTGGTGGTGGCGGGACGGGACCCGGTGCAGGGTGGCCCGGGTTTCATCCTGCTGGCCACCCGTGTGGACCCCGGCACCGGTAACGAGGCCAGCGCTGAAGAGCTGCAGGACCACGCCTGCGCGGTGCTGACCGGCGCAGGCGTATCGCTGGAGCGGGTCCGCTAACCCTGGGGCTGCTGGCGGCTGCGCCAGACCGGCGCGGTCAGCGCCAGCAGCTGGCGATCCTGCCAACCGTCCAGATCCAGGTGATGGTCGCGCAGCAGCCCTTCCTGTTCGAAGCCGAAGGCGTGCAGTGCAGTGGCGAACGGGCTGCTGCAGTCCGGTGGCAGCATCACGAACAGGCGGTGCACGCCCACATCCTCGAAAAGGAACGGGCACAGCGCCCGCAGCGCTGCATCCGCGTGCGGGTGCCAATGCTGCAGCGACAGCAGCTCGGCGCAGCGCGTCTGCAAGCACTGCAGGCGGACATGCAACTGGTCCAGTACTGTGCCGTGCTCGTCATCGAATACTCCCAGCATCAGCTGATCGTTGTCCTGCTCCAGCCGCGAACGGTGCATGTGGGCCAGGAAGCGGGCTTCCTCGTCGATACCCGCCGGATGGCGTCGGCCGCGCCGGCGGCGGTCATCGAACAGGCGCCAGCGCGGCAGGTCGGTACGCTGGAACGGGCGCAGGGTGACCGGTGCGGCCTGCAGCTGCAGCAGGTGACGGCGCAGCACCGGCCGCAACGGGGGGAGAAGCGGGGTGGGATACGGGATCATCATCCCCGGCACGATGGCCGTGCCCGCCCCCCTGCACCATTCAAAACATTGCAAAAATGCGGTGAGCGGCGCCGGGGGACTGATTCGGTTCAGGCATAAGGCCATCAGGCCTGGTCATTTCCGTTGAAACCACCCATTCAGGACACTTTCGTTACGGGATCGTTATGTGCCCCACAGGCCGCTCCCGCTACCACCCGCCCAACTCCCCCCAGGAAGCCCATGTCCGCCTCCCCCAAGGCGCTGCGCCCGCGTCCGCTGGTGCTCGCACTGTCGTCCCTGATGCTGGTTTCGCTGCCGGCCTTCGCGCAGGAAAGCGCGCCCACCACATTGCAGGAAGTGAAGGTCACCGGCTCGCGCATTCCGCGCGCCAGTGTCGAGGGGCCCTCGCCGGTGACGGTGATCAGCCGCGAGCAGATCGACGCGCAGGGCTACCGCAATGCCTTCGATGCGCTGAGCGCGCTGACCGAGAACACCGGCAACGTGCAGGGCGAGGACTTCGGCAATACCTTCACCCCGGCCGCCAACACCATCAACCTGCGCGGGCTGGGCCCGAACCGCACGCTGGTGCTGGTCAACGGCCGCCGCCAGGCCGACTATCCGCTGGCCTACGAGGGCTCGGTGAACGTGGTCAACCTGGCCAACATTCCCAGTGCGCTGATCGAGCGCATCGAGGTCCTGGCGGCCGGTGCGTCGGCGGTGTATGGCTCCGATGCCATCGCCGGCGTGGTCAACATCATTCTCAAAGACCGCTTTGAGGGTGTGGACGTGAACGTGCGCGCCGGTGGCACCCAGCAGGGCGGTGGTGACAACCAGCGCGCGCAGGTGGTCGGGGGTAGTTCCGGCGAGCGTTGGGATGCGCTGTTCGGCTTCGAGTTCGATGTGCGCAAGGCGATCCATGCGCGCCAGCGCGACTTCATGGATTCGCTGGATGATGACCCGGCCGGCAAGGCGCCGCAGGCGACCGCGATCGCCTATCGCCGCAATGCTGCCACCGGCCGCAACATCGATCCGGGCGTCAACGGCTGCGACGCAGCGTCGGACATCTATGGCGGGAGCGTGTTCCGCGCCAACAACCCGCGCCAGGGCTGGTACTGCGGCAGCAATGAGGCCGCAGCCAGTTACTGGACCGTGCAGACCCAGAAGCGCAACCTCAATGGCTATGGCCTGCTGACCTTCCACGTCAACGAGACCACCGATCTGTTCGCCGATGTCGCCGTGGGCAGCGCGCGCATCTACAACAACACGCGTGCGCCGACCTGGACCTCGGCGCGCAACTACTTCTACAACCAGACCACCGGCAATCTGGAAAGCTGGTACCGCCGCTTCGCGCCGGAAGAAATCGGCGGCCTGCCGCGCAATGCCAACCGCTTCCTGGAAAACTCGTGGTCGTTCAACGTCGGCGCACGTGGCCAGATCGGTGACAGTGGCTGGGACTATGAGGCGGTCTACAGCCGCTCGCGTTACGAGAACCGCACCCGCCGCCCGGTGCTGCTGGCCGGTATCAACGAATACCTGCTTGGCCCGAAGCTGGGCGTGCGCAATGGCGTAGAGGTCTATGCGCCGGATCCGGCGCGCCTGTTCCAGCCGCTGAGCCCGAACGAGTACCAGAGCCTGTCCGGCTACCAGGAGAGCCGCAACGCGGCGTGGCTGCAGACCTTCAGCGCCAGCGTCAACGGCCGGCTGTTCGCACTGCCCGGTGGCGACGCTGCGCTGGCCGCGGTGGTCGAGGCTGGCAGCCAGGGCTATCGCAATCGACCGGACCCGCGACTGGGCACCGGTGAATTCTGGAACACCAGCGCCGGTATTGGTGCCGGTGGCGAGCGCGACCGCTATGCTGCCGGCGTGGAGCTGCAGCTGCCGTTGCTGCAGTCGCTCACCACCACCCTGGCCGGGCGCTATGACCAGTACCGTGCCGGTGGTGAGCACATCGGCAAGGCGACCTGGAGCTTCGGCGTCGAGTTCCGCCCGATCGAGAGCCTGCTGATCCGTGGTACCGCTGCCACCAGCTTCCGGGCGCCGGACATGAACTACGTGTTCGCGACCGAGACGCGTGGTTACAACCCGGGCATGACCGATTACTGGCGCTGCCGCACCGCAGGCCAGTCGTATGACAACTGCGATTACAACGGCCTGTCGATCGACTACAGCAACCGCGCCAACGCACAGCTGCAGCCGGAAACCGCCAAATCCTATGGTTTCGGCGTGGTCTGGTCGCCGCTGTCCGGGCTGGATTTCAGTGCTGACTACTACGACATCCGTATCGACAATGAGGTCACCAGCCTCGACACCAGCCGTATTCTTCGTGATGAAGCCGATTGCCGCCTGGGCCGCACGTTGGGTGGCGAAGCACGCGATATCGGTTCACCGCTGTGCCAGGACGCGCTGTCGCGGGTGATCCGCAACCCGTCCAATGCCACGGTGCAGCCGGACCAGGTAACCCGCGTGCTGATCAACCCGATCAACGCCGCCTCCGAATCGGTGCGCGGCCTGGACCTGAAGGGCAACTGGCGTTTCGATGCCGGCCACTATGGGCGGTTCACCACGCGCCTGGCCTACACCGTGGTGCTGGAGCACAAGTACCGGCAGTTCTCCGATGATCCGGAGCGTGACATCCGCAATTCGCTGGATGACTACCAGTGGCGCAGCAAGGCCAACGGCAGCATCACCTGGAACCAGGGTGACTGGACCACTACGCTGTACGGCAACCGCTTCGGCTCGCTGCCGAAGACCGATGGCAGTGGCCGCATCGCGCCGTACATGACGTACAACGCCAGCGTGTTCCGCCAGTTCGGCGAGAACCTGTCGGTGGGCGTGATCGTCAACAACCTGCGCGACAGCCGCCCGCCGGCGGACAGGAACGGTGGCGGCTGGCCGTTCTACCCGGTCGGCAACTACGACCCGTATGGCCGCCAGTACTGGGTGCAGCTGGACTACCGGTTCCGCTGATCGGGCGGGCAGACAGAAGGCCCGGCAATGCCGGGCCTTCTGCTGTGTCCCTATCCGCTGTGATGGCGCGCGCCGGCGGCCTAGGGCAGTGCCTGCTGCAGGTACGACTCGATGACGTAGCTGAAAGGCTGCTGCTGGCGGTCGCGCAACAGGGCACGCACCTCCAGGACCACGCCGCGGTCGCCTTCGCCCCGCGGCGGCCAGAACGTCTGGTCGGCCAAGGTCTGGCGCTGGAAACCGAGCGGGCCGACCACGCGACCGAAGGGTTCGTCGGTGCTGTCCAGCACCTGGTTCATGGCCGGGCTGAGATGGCCGGGCAGGTACCAGTTGTCGGCCTCGGACAGCACGCGGCTGCCGCAGACCAGCTGCACCCGGCGATAGCGCAGCTCGGCGCCGGGTGCTGCACCCAGTGCCTGCAGTACGTCGGCCGGGGCCGGCTTGTCGTGACCGTGTATGCGCACCGCGCGGACCCGCGCCTGTTCGGCCAGGCCATGTTCGGCACACCAGTGTTCCAGCGTGGCGGTGGCGCTCTGCCCGGACAGCACGCGCTGGTGCAGGCGCTCGACCAGTGCAGCCGGGGCAATGCGCTGCTGGCCCGGCGGCGACTGCAGCGGCGCAGCGGCCGCCGCATCAGTGGCGGACAGGCTGGCGATCGGGGCGGCGGCAAGCAGGGACGCGGCCTGCCAGCGGCGGAGACGATCGTGGCGGTCGGACGGGCCCATGCGGAATCACAGCGGAAACAGGCGCCCATGTTACCCGTTCAGGGGTGTGCACGGCGTGGCTGCGACCGGTTGTCGCAGGGCAATCATCGTTCTGGTGAATGCGTACCATCCAGATATTTCGTTGGTCGATGGCTGCGGCGAGGCGCACGATGGCGCCATTCTTGGCATTCCGGGAGTTCCCGATGACCCTCCAGTTCGTCCATGGCGGTGTCGACCGCGACGGTGCGCCACTGCATTTCCATGTCCGTGATGGCCGCATCAGCGGCCTCAATGACGAGGCCACGCCGGCAGAAGGGGCGGAATGCGTCGACCTGCAGGGCTTCGCGGTGCTGCCCGGGCTGGTCGACGGCCACATTCACCTCGACAAGAGCTTTGTCGGCGACCGTTGGCACCCGCACCAGCCGGTGAACAGCCTGCGTGAGCGGCTGGCGGTGGAGAAGGCGGCGGTGGCGGATGCGGCACCGATGGTGGACCGTGCCGAGGCGCTGATCCGCCAATGCAGTGCTTTCGGTACCGTGGCGATGCGCTGCCATGTCGATATCGACGCCAGCACCGGTCTCGGCCATCTCGAAGCAGTGCGCGAGGCGGCGCTGCGCTGCGCCGACATCATGCGGATCCAGCTGGTGGCGTTTCCGCAGGCAGGGGTGATCTCCTGTCCCGGCACCGCCGCCGTACTGGAGCAGGCGCTTGCTGCGGGCGTGGAGGTGCTCGGCGGCATCGACCCGACCACGCTCGATGGTGATGCCGAAGGCCAATTGGCGCTGCTGTTCGGCCTGGCCGAGCGCTACGGCGTGCAGCTGGACATCCATCTGCACGAGCCCGGCGAAACCGGCCTGGCGCAGCTTCTGCGCATTGCAGCGCGGACGCGGGCCGCCGGCCTGCAGGGGCGGGTTGCGGTAAGCCATGCCTATTCGCTGGGCGACGTGCCGCTGGCGCGCGCGCTGCAGGTGGGCGAAGCACTGGCCACGGCGGGTGTGGCGATCATGAGCAATGCGCCGGGCGATCATCCGTTCCCGCCGCTGCGCGCGCTGCATGATGCCGGTGTGCGCGTGTTCGCAGGCAACGACAACATCCGCGACTGCTGGTGGCCTTACGGCAACGGCGACCTGCTGCAGCGGGCGATGTTGCTGGGCTACCGTTCCGGCTTCTACACCGATGCCGACCTGATGCTGGCGCTGGACATGGTCACCACCCATGCCGCGCAGGTGATCGGCCTGCCGCAGCATGGTATTGCCGAAGGCCGGCCGGCGACCTTCGTGGCCGTGCGTGCCGACCACGGCCCGGCCGCCGTGGCCGGGGTGCCGGTGGAGCGCAGGGTGGTGGTCGACGGCCGCTGGCTGTAGATCCGCGTCATGGCGTGGACGGCACCATCGCGCGGTCTCATTCATCCACGCATGGCGTGGATCTACCCCGATATGCCGTCAGGCGTAATCGTCAGCGCGGGTAGCGACGAACTCTTCCAGCCACGCAAGCAGGTGGGCGATGTCGATGATCTCGCCCTGCTCCACGCGCTTGAGCAGCAGGGTGCTGGCGCCGATCTGCAGGCTGCTGTCGGCATAGCGCAGCACCGCGTCGATGCCCCAGGCATCGGTCACCTGCATCCAGGTCAGGCCCGGCACACGCTGGGCCAGAGTGTCACCGAATGCCACGCCCAGTGCTTCCCAGCCATCGCAGTCGGCGCGGTCGATCAGCTCGGCATCGACCACGCGCTGCAATGTGCTGGGGGCCAGCGGCCATTGCACCGGCAGCGTCGGGAAGCTGGCGGCCACGCGCGCGGCGATCAGCGAGCGCTGGTGCTGCAGATGGGTCTGCAGTGCAGCAGGCAGGGGATCGAAACGGGTGGGGAATTGGTCGGACATGCCAGGGCGCCGTGGAGCACGGAAACAACAGGCACTCTACGAGGCGATTGTTGCCCGTCGTACGGCCGGAGTGACCATGTTTCGATGCGTGATGCGCGAAAGGCATCCACGCATGGCGTGGATCTACTGTGGTCAGTCCGGTTCGCGCCGTACCTGCCGCCACAGCTCGCTGGCCAGTGCCCGCACCGCATCATCGGCGTCGGCACGATGCAGCAGGCCGATCTCGTAGTTGTCGATCACCGGCAGGTCGCGCTCGCCATCGATGATGCGGTGCTCGCGGGTGACTGCACGGCGCGGCAACAAGCTGATGCCGATGCCATCGGCCACCGCGCCCTGGATGCCACTGAGCGATGAGCTGGTGAAGGCGATGCGCCAGCGCAGGCCCAGCGCTTCCACGGCGTGGATCATCTCGTCGCGGTACAGGCCGCGCGGCGGAAACGTGACCAGCGGCAGTGGGTCCTGCTGCAGGCAACTGCTGCGCAGGCTGTCGATCCAGTGCATCGGCTCGCGCCGGCAATGCACCGCCTGGCGGCTGTTGCGGCGTTGTTTGACCAGCACCAGGTCCAGCTCGCCGTGGTCGAAGCCCTGCGCCAGGTCACGGCTGAGGCCGCTGCTGATCTCCAGCTTCACCTGCGGGTGGCGGCGGCTGAAGGCGGCCAGCATGCGGGTGGTCTGCGGGTTGACGAAGTCCTCCGGCACGCCGATGCGGACCGCGGTTTCCACCGTCGCGCCGGCCAGCGCCTGTGCCATTTCCTCGTTCAGGTCGAGCATGCGCCGCGCGTAGCCGAGCAGGGTGTGGCCGGCGTCGGTGGGGTGTACATCGCGGTGGCCGCGCTCGAGCAGGCGATGCCCGGCCAGTTCCTCCAGCCGCCGCACCTTCTGGCTGACCGTGGACTGGGTCGAATGCAGGCGCGTGGCCGCTGTGGTGAAACTGCCGCAGTCGGCCACCATCACCAGCGCCCGCAGCAGGTCCAGTTCGAACAGGGTTCTATTCGATTTGGCACTGTCTTGCATTTGAACATTTCACTTCTGGATACCCAGGCCGACTTCTACCATGCAGGGCAGGGGCCGGCAATGCGCGGCTGTTGCTACCGTCGCACGGCGTTCCGTGGCGACGGACACGAGGAGACACTGTCATGCGCGTCCATCATTCCGCTGGCTGGCCTGCGCCCTTCACGCGCGTGCTGCTGTTGTGCCTGCTGGCCATGGTCACCCCCGCCTGCACCGCCACGTCCCGGGCCGACGCAGACGCGCGCCTGCGGGATGCTGCCAGCCGCGGCGACGCCGATGCAGTGCGACAGGCGATCGAGGATGGCGCCACGCTGGAGGCGCGCGATGGCCAGGGCCGCACCGCGCTGCTGCTGGCCACGCACGGCAACAACGTGGATGCCGCGCGCGAGCTGATCGAAGCCGGTGCCGACGTCAATGCCAAGGACGCGATGCAGGACAGCGCCTACCTGTACGCCGGTGCGCGTGGCCTGGATGAGATCCTGGCGATGACCCTGGCGCATGGCGCCGATCTGCGCAGCACCAACCGCTATGGCGGCACCGCGCTGATTCCGGCCGCCGAGCGTGGCCACGTCGCCACCGTACGTACGCTGTTGCGCGCGGGCGTGGCGGTGGACCATGTCAACCGCCTGCACTGGACCGCGCTGCTGGAAGCGATCCTGCTCGGCGATGGCGGTGCGCGCCACGTGCAGATCGTGCAGCTGCTGCTGGAGGCCGGTGCCGACCCGGAGCTTGCCGACGGCGATGGCGTGACGCCGCTGACGCACGCGCGCCAGCGCGGCTATACCGGAATTGAGACCCTGCTGCGCCAGCACGGCGCGGTGCGCTGAATGCAAACCCCTTCCACCCGCACGCTGGGCGTGCCCATCAGGATGCTGTCCATGTTCCGTTCCCGTCCGTTGTCCCTTGCCATCCTCCTTGCGGTAGCACCGCTGTCGGCCTCTGCCGCCGAGCGCGCCGACCTGCTGATCCGCAATGCCACCGTGGTCGATGTCGAGCACGCCAGCACCCTGGCCGGGCAGAGCGTGGTGATCCGCGGCGAGGACATCGTCGCCGTCGGTCCAGATGCGCAGCTGCGCAGCCAATGGAGCGCGGCCCGCCAGATCGACGCCAAGGGCAAGTACCTGATCCCGGGGCTGTGGGACATGCACGTGCATTTCGGCGGTGGCCCGGCGCTGATCGAAGAGAACAAGGCACTGCTGCCGCTGTACATCGCGCACGGCATCACCACCGTGCGTGATTGTTCCGGCGATCTGCCCGAGCAGGTGCTGCAGTGGCGTGGCGAAATCGCCAAGGGCACGCTGTTCGGCCCGCGCCTGCTCAGTTCCGGCGCGAAGATCGAGGGCATCAAGCCGGTGTGGAAGGGCACGATCGAAGTGGGCAGCGAGACCGACGTCGACAAGGCGATTACCCGACTGCAGCACGACAAGGTCGATTTCGTGAAGATCACCGACAGCACGCTGACGCCGGAACTGTTCCTGTACTCGGCCAGCGCTGCGCGAAAGGCCGGCTTCAAGGCCTCGGGCCACATTCCAATGGCGCTGACCGTGGAGCAGGCGGTCGATGCCGGCCTGGCCTCGATCGAGCATCTGGACTACGCATTCAAGGCCGGCAGCAAGGACGAAGCGCAGATCGCCGCCGACTTCGGCGCCGGGCGCATCGATCGCGCCGAAGCCAATCGCCGCCTCGACGCCAGCTTCGACCGTGACACCGCAATGCGGGCCTACCGTGATTTCGCCAAGCGTGGCGTATTCGTGACCCCGACCCTCAACGGCGGCCGCATCCTCGACTTCCTCGACCAGGATGACCACGCCAACGACCCGTACCTGGCCTACATCGGCCCGGGCCTGCGCGCGACCTACCAGTGGCGCGTGGACCGCGCGGCGAAGGCGACGCCGGCGCAGATCGAAGCGCGCCACGCGCAGTACCACCAGGTGGCCGCAGTGCTGCCGATGCTGCAGGAGGCCGGCGTGACGATCATCGCCGGTACCGATGCGGGCTTCCTCAATTCGTTCAATTTCCCGGGCATCGCCCTGCACCAGGAGCTGCAGCTGTTCGTGAAGGAGGGCCTGAGCGCGCCGCAGGCGCTGTCGGCCGCCACCCGTTCCGGCCCGGCCTGGTTCGGCCAGATGGACCGCTACGGTGGCGTTGCACAGGGCAAGGCTGCCGATCTGGTGCTGCTGACCGCCAACCCGCTGCAGGACATCGCCGCCACCGAGAAGATCGACAGCGTGATCCTGCGCGGCAACGTGTATGACCGCGCTGCGCTGGACAGGATGTTGGCTGATACCAGGGCCAAGGTCGCGGCGTGGAATGCGGAGGCGGCGAAGGCCAATTGAGGGTGGGGCGGGGCGGAATCCACGCAACGCATGGCGTGGATCTACCGGTTGCCGTCCGGGCATCCATACCCGCGATCAGCAGTAGATCCACGCCATGCGTGGATGATGCGGCCGATGACCTAACGCGGTGCCGGCCGCATGCCATGCAGCTGCGGCAGTGCGGCCTTCATCGCACCGATGAAGGCGCGCAGCCGCGGCGGCTGCTGGCGCGCGGCCGGAAACACGACATGCACCGGCAGTGCCGGCGGCTGCCAGTCCGGCAGCAGCTGCACCAGCCGCCCTTGGGCGAGGTCGTCGGCCACCAGCCAAGCCGAGACCACCGCTGCGCCCAACCCGGCGCGTGCAGCCTGCTGCACCACGAACAGGTTGTCGCTGAGCAGGCGCGGGCTGATCGAAAGGGTATGCGCGCGCCCCTGCGCGTCATGCAGCAGCAGGCGTTCGCGGTAGTAGGTGACCAGCGAGATCCATGGCAGTGCCTGCGCCTGTTCCGGCGTACTGACCGCCGTGACGTCCACCAGCGAGGGCGCTGCCACGACGATGCGCGGCACTTCGGCCAGCGGCAGTGCCACCATGCGCGGTTCGTCGACCGGTCCCACACGCACCGCGCAGTCGATGCCTTCGGCGATGAAATCCGGGCGACGATCTTCCAGGATCCACTCCAGGCTCAGCTGTGGGTGCTGGGCGAGGAACGCGAGCATGGTCGGTAGCAGCTGCGCCTGGCCAAAGGCATGCGGCACCATCACCCGCAGGCGTCCGCGCAGCGTTTCCGGTTCGCCGTTCAGTTCGGCCTGCAGCGACTCCCATTCGTCGACCACGCGTTGTGCATGACGCTGGCAGCGCAGGCCGTCCTCGGTCAGTTGCAGGCCGTGGGTGGAGCGCTGCAGCAGGCGCAGGCCGAGCTGCCGCTCCAGTGCCTGCAGGCGTCGGCTGACCGTCGGCTGGGTGGTGCCCAGCTGCAGGGCCGCAGCAGACAGGCTGCCAGCATCGACGATGCGCAGGAAGGTGCGCAGCAGATCCAGGCGATCAGCGCCGGTGGCGAGGTCATTCATGCATGTGGCGTATGAAGCATATGTGCCAGAGCCTACTACAGACGTCTGGCGAATACAGGCAGGATACGCCCACTTCCTATCCGGACTCCCCCATGTCTACCCCCTCGCTGTCTGTTGCGGCCGCACCGGCGACCGTACCTTCCACCCCGTTGGTGCTGGCAATGGCTGCCGGTGCCGGCTTCTCGGTCGCCTCCCTCTACTACAGCCAGCCGATGCTGGGCCTGATCGCCCAGGACCTCGGCGCAGGTGAGCGCGCCGCCGGCCTGGTGCCAACCCTGACCCAGCTCGGCTACGCACTGGGCATCCTGCTGCTGGCACCGCTGGGCGATCGCTTTGACCGCCGCCACCTGATCCTGTTGAAGTCCGCGCTGCTGGCGCTCGCCCTGGGCGCAGCAGCAATGGCCGGGCAGCTGCCGGGCGTGCTGGTGGCCAGCCTGCTTGTCGGGCTGACGGCCACCCTGGCTCAGGACATCGTGCCCGCAGCGGCGGTGTTGGCGCCGGACGCGCAGCGCGGCCAGATCGTCGGCCGGGTGATGACCGGCCTGCTGCTCGGCATCCTGTTGTCGCGGGTGGTCAGTGGCGTGGTGGCTGAAGCGTGGGGTTGGCGCACGCAGTTCGTGCTGGCGGCGGTATCGGTGGCGGCGATGGGCGCGGTGATGGCGCGTGCGCTGCCGCGCTTCGCGCCGACCAGCACGCTGCGCTATCCGGCGTTGTTGGGTTCGTTGTTGGCGTTGTGGCGCGAGCAGCCGCAGCTGCGCCGTGCGGTGGCCAGCCAGTCGCTGCTGGCCGTGGGATTCAGCGCGTTCTGGTCGACCCTGGCGCTGATGCTGCATGCCCGCCTGGGGCTGGGTAGTGCGGCGGCGGGTGCGTTTGGTATTGCGGGTGCGGCCGGTGCACTGGCCGCGCCGTTTGCCGGCCGTTTTGCTGATCGACTGGGGTGCCATGCGGTGGCACGGCTGGCGATTGCGGTGGCGCTGCTGGGCTTCGGCCTGCTGCTCGCCGAAGCCTGGTTGCCGGCCGCCGCGCTGCTGCCGTTGCTGGTGGTGAGTGCGCTGCTGTTCGACTTCGGCTTCCAGTCGGCGCTGGTGGCGCACCAGACCCTGGTCTACGGCCTGGTACCGCCGGCACGCAGCCGGCTCAATGCGCTGTTGTTCACCGGCATGTTCATCGGCATGGCCGCCGGCGGTGCGCTGGGCAGCCTGGCGCTGGCACAGTGGGGGTGGCACGGCGTGGCCTGGCTGGCGGTGGTGTGTGCGGGCGGCAGCCTGCTGCTGCGCTTGAAGTAAGGGGGGTGTTTGGCAGGGCTTGCAGCCCTGCACCTGCTGGAGGCAACAGCAACAGCAACAGCAACAGCGGGGTTCCTGTAGGGAGGCGGGGTGGGTCCGGTTGCGGGGGACGCCGTGAATCCCCAGTCCGGCCCAGCCGCTGGCGGCTGGGCGTTCGGGCGCTTGCGAAGCAATGCTTCGCAAGCGAAGCGCCCTCACCCATGGGGGCTCGGTCGCGCCTTGCTCGTGTGCGCTGTCCTGCGCACACGGCAAGACCGGGGTTGGGCGTCCTGCCCAACCCGCCCGAGGCATGCCTCGGGCCCATGGCGCTCACGCCCCCGCAACCGGACCCACCCCGCCTTCGACAGGTTCCTGCGGTCTGTTGGAATGGCTCTTGGGGTCAGATCCGTTTTCCTTCGGAAAACGGATCTGACCCCTGATTGATTTCGATATCTGACAGAAGTGTCGACCAAGGTCGACACCTACCAACCGCCATCGGAATCTGTCAGAGGTGGGGCGGTGTCGGAGTGCGGGGTGTCAGCCGCATGGATGCGGCTGCCAAGCTTACAGGGACGTACTTGCAGCGTCCCCGCAGTCCGACACCGCCGCGCCATCCCACGGAGAGCCCGCTTTTGATTTTGCTGTTGAGGTTGCCGGCCAGCGGCCGGCACTACTGCGGGTGCAGGGCTGCAGGCCCTGCCGACCCCCCCCCCCCCTAATCGTGCCCGCTGTCGTCCAGGCTGATGATGCCGCGCCGCAGCGCCTGGGTGACCGCATGGGTGCGATCACCCACGCCGAGCTTGTCCATCAGGCTTTTCATGTGCGCCTTCACCGTCTGCTCCGAAATCTGCATGCGCTCGCCGATGCGCTTGTTCGACAGCCCTCCGGCCACGTGCCGCAGTACCTCGGTCTCGCGCGGTGACAGGCGGTCTTCGATCACATGCGCGGCGATGCTGGCGGCCACCGCTGGAGGAATCGGCGCACGGCGGCCACCGGCCACCATGCGGATCGTGTCGACCAGTTCGTGGCGCAGCATGTCCTTCAGCAGATACGCGCTGGCGCCGGCCTGCAGTGCCCTCACCGCACGTACGTCACCGCGATAGGTGGTCAGCACGATGATGCGTGCGCGTGGGTCCAGCGCGCGGATCCGCACGATGGCTTCCACACCATCCAGGCGGGGCATCTGCAGGTCCATCAGCACGACGTCAGGCTGCAACTGCTGGTAGCGTGCGATGGCTTCTTCGCCATCGGCGGCTTCGCCGAGCAGGCGCAGGTCGGCATGAGCGCCCAGCAGTGCCGCCAGGCCATCACGCAGCAGCGGGTGGTCGTCGACCACCAGCACGCCGATCGGGGCAGGGGACTCAGTCATGGTTTTCTCTACTCCAGGGCCAATGCCAACGCGATCGGCGGCGCTGATACAGCCGCCGGGCCGGAACTGCCAGCGCGACTTCGGTACCCAGCCCGGGGCGGGTCCACAGCTGCAGTTCCGCGCCGAGGCGCTGGGCGCGCTCACGCATGCCCTGCAGGCCCCAATGGCCATGGCCGGCATTTTCGTGGGTGATGCCCACGCCATCGTCGCGCACGTGCAGCAGGAAGCAGCGCGTTCCGTAGGAAAGTTCCACTTCGATGGCGCTGGCGTTGGCATGACGCAGCGCATTGCGGATGGCCTCGCGCCCGATCAGGAACACCTCCTCGGCCGCGTCGGCCTGCAGCGGTGGCGTCGCGCCTTCCACGGTCAGGCGCAGGGGATTGATGCCATGCCCGGCGTATTCGGCGTGCACGTCGGCCAGCGCCGAAGCGAGGTCGCGGCCCGCGAACGGCGCCTCGCGCAGCGCATTTACCCGCTCGCGACCCTCGGCCAGGTTGCGCTCGGCCAGCTGCATCGCTGACTCAAGCTGGCTGCGCACCGGTTCCGGCGTCTGCGCTGACTGGCTGATCGCGTGCAGGCGCAGGATCAGGCCCTGGCTACCCTGCAGCAGGGTGTCGTGCAGGTCGCGCGCGATGCGTTCGCGTTCGCCGTTGCGCTCCTGCAGGCGCGCGCGTAACAAGGCTGCCAGCTGGCCGCTGCGGATGCGTACGGCCAGCACCAGCAGTGCAAGCACGGCGGCGGTGCACAGCAGCTTGAACCACAGGGTCTGCATGAAGGTGGGAGCGATGCGGAAGCTGCGGCTGGCCGGTGCGGTGCTCCAGATGCCATCCTCGTTGGCGGCTTCCACCTCGAACCGGTAGCTGCCGGGCGCGAGGTTGGTGTAATACGCACGTGTGCTGCTGCCAGCGTCCTGCCAGCCGTCATCCACGCCCGACAGGCGGTAGCGGTATCGGTTGCGCTCCGGACGTGCCAACGACAGCGCCACGTAATCGATCTGCAGCTGGCTGGTGCCGGCCGGGAGGCGCAGACCATCGCGTAGCGGCGCGTGCTCGCTGCCATACAGTACCTCGCCGATGCGCACGCTGGGAGCCATCGTATTGACGTGCGAGCGGGTGGTGTCCAGCCAGGCCAGGCCCTGGTTGGTGGCCAACCACAGCAGGCCGTCGTCGGCCAGCGTTGCGGTGGCGATCGGTCCGCTCTGCAGGGCAATGCCCGGCATGCCGTCAGCTGCGTCGAACAGGCGTGGCATGACCGGCAGGCCGCTGCGCACGGCGCGGCGCAGCAGGCCGGTTTCCAGGCGAACCAGTCCACGGCTGCCGTTGAGCCACAGGTATCCATGTGCATCGGTGACCATGCCGGTGATGCCTTCCAGTACGCCGGCCATGTCAGTGCGCACCGGAACGAAACGGCCATTGCCCAGGCGTGCTGCCAGCCCGGCCTCGCCGGCGACAAGCAGAAGGTCCCGGTGGTGCAGCATCGCGGTGATCGGCCCTACCGACAGGCCGTCCCCGGAGTCGAAGCTCTCGGTGCCATTCGCACCCAGGCGGCGCAGGCGGCCATCGGCATAGCCGAGCAGCAGCTGGCCATCCGCATCCAGCGCCAGCGATGAGCAGGCCTGCTCGGGCAGGCGGATTTCACGTTGCCACTGGTCATGCTGGTAGTGCAGCACCCCGCGTTCGCCGGTGCAGACCCAGGCCTGTCCGTCATCGGGGAACAACAGGGCATGCAGCGGCTGCCCGGTGAACGGCGCCGGCAGCGGGATCAATGTGGTGTGGCCGGCGACCGTGCGCGCGAGGTTGACCCAGTCGAACTGCCAGATCGGCGTGGGTGCCTGGCGCGCGGCAGCCTGCAGCTGCGTGGCGCTGCCATCCAGCAGGGTGCGCCGCAGGTCGTAGGGCTTGAGGTCTTCGCCATAGCCATACACGCGGCCATCGCTGGCCCGTACCAGCGAGCGGTAGGGATCGCTTGGACCCACCGCCAGGGTGTGCACGCTGCGTGCGCGGAAACGGTTGAGGCCGAGATTGGTGCCAATCCAGAGATTGCCTTCGCGATCGACGATGATCGGTACTGCCGATGTGGCGGTCAGTCCTTGCGGCGAATCGAAGCGTTCCATGCGAACGGCCCGGGTGCCGGCGAAGGTGATGTGGGCAACGCCGCCGTGCGGACTCATCGTGGCCCACAGCGCGCCATCGGCAGTGAACTGCAGGCGCGCAGCGACCAGTTCCGGCAGCCGCCGTGCCTCACGTTCGCTGTCTGCCAGCAGACCCTGCGCGTTCGCCAGTGGCGAGGTGCCGCGCACCCGGTCGGCCAGCCACACTTCACCCTGCGGGCTTTCGGCCAGCGTCGCCATCTGCGAGACCGCGATGCCGGTGTCCTCGAACGCGGTCTGGCCCGCCGCGCGCATCCAGATCTTCAGGCCGGCCAGCACCCAGAACCTGCCCCGGCTGTCGTGCAGCACCCACTGCACACGGTGCTCGGGCAGGCCGGCAGCGGCCGGCAGTGGCTGCCAGCGGTGTCCGTCAAAGCGGCGCAGCCCGCCATTGATCGCCGCCCAGAGTTGGCCATCGCGATCCTGGCTGAAGCGCGGCACCACGCCGACCGGCACCCCCTGCTCATGGCCGTAGCTGTGCAGCCGTCCCTGCGCGAAGCGGCTGATGCCGGCCTGGAAGTAGCCGATCCACAGGGCGCCGTCGGCGGCATGCGCCAGCGTGACCATGTTGGTGGACGGGAACTGGCTACCGACGGGCGCTGCCTGCCGTTCGAAGCGACGGCCATCGAAGCGGTACAGGCCCGAGCCGGTAGCCAGCCACAAGAGGCCCTCACGGTCCTGGGCAATGTCCCATATATCGCCTGGGGCGCCCTGGCCGACACGCCAGGCGGTATGTTCGTAATCGGGCAGGCCACCGCCCACCGGCGGGCGCTGCACGGCGAGGGCGGGCAGGGCGGTCAACAGCAGCAGGCACGTCAGCAGCGTCGGCAGGCAACGCAGGAACGGGAAGGGGCGGCCACGCATGGCGCGCATTCTGGCAGGTGCGGGGCAGCCCGGGGTGACCCGAACGGGGTAGGCGGTGGCCGCTGCGGTCGGCTATCACGCCGGCATCTCCTCCTGGAACCTGGCCATGCAGCGCCTGTTCGTGATGTTCCCTGATCGGGGGCCGGGCATCGGCCTGCTGTGGTTCCGGCTGTGCGTGACCGCCGCGCTGTGCGCGCCGGATGCTCAGGGCAGTGGGTGGTCGGCGCTGTGCCTGCTTGCAGCGGCCATGCTTGCACTGGGTATGTTGACGCCACTGGCAGCGCTCACGGCGGCCGTGGGCCTGTTCGCGCAGCAGGCGCCCTGGCCACTGGTGGCATTGCCGCCGGCGCTGCTGCTTGTGGGGCCGGGGGCCTATTCACTGGATGCGTGCCTGTTCGGGCGCCGCCTGCTCGGCCGTCGGCCTCCCCCATTCGGGTAGGTGCCGGCCTCGACCGACGGGGGTAGGGCATCGCGCAACGGCCACGCACCATGGGGCACCCCCTCGCGGCGCCCCGCATGGTCACCGTCACTCCGCCCGATCCGCCCGCCGCGCCACTGGCACCGCAGCAGGCCGCCGCACTGCAGCGCGCCCTGCGCTATGTCGATGAGCATCTGTCGCAGCCGCTGCGGGTCACCGAACTGGCGGCCGTCGCCTGCGTCAGCCGCTTCCACCTTGTGCGCCTGTTCCGTAGCGGCACCGGCGCCAGCCCGCTGCGCTATGTGCGCCGTCGCCGCATCGAACGCGCACGCCAGCTGCTACCTGGCGCGCAGTTGCCGATGGCGTGCCTGGCCCAGCAGCTGGGCTTCTTCGACCAGAGCCACTTCGTCCGCAGCTTCCGCGCGGAGACCGGCTGCAGCCCCGGCCAGTATCGGGCCGGCGATGCCGCCCTGTCGCTTCCCCTTGATCGTGTTTCCAACGGAGTCCATCCATGACCCATGCCACCGCCACACCCGCCCCGGCCCTGCTGTCGCCCACCGACCATGCCCTGGTGCTGATCGACTTCCAGTCGCAGATGGCATTTGCTACCCACACGATCGACATCTCCGCGCTGCGCAACAACGTGTCGCTGATCAGCAAGGGGGCCAAGGGGTTCAATGTACCGGTCGTGCTGACCACGGTGGCCGAGACGTCATTCTCCGGCCCGATGTTCCCGGAACTGCCGCAGATCTTCCCGGGCCAGCCGGTGTTCGACCGCACGTCGATGAATACCTGGGAAGACCAGCCGGTAATCGATGAGATCAACCGCATCGGCAAGCGTCGGCTGGTGCTTGCCGGCCTGTGGACCAGTGTCTGCATCGTGGGTCCGGCGCTGTCGGCGCTGGCGCAGGGCTTCGAGGTCCACGTGATCACCGATGCCTGTGGCGATGTCAGCGAAGAAGCGCACGAGCGTGCGATCACCCGCATGGTGCAGGCCGGCGCGGTGCCGATGACCAGCGTGCAGTACCTGCTCGAACTGCAGCGCGACTGGGCACGGGGTGAAACCTACGACCTGACCACCGGCATTGCGCGCGACCACGCCGGCGGCTACGGCATCGGCATCCAGTACGCCAAGCGGATGTTCGGTGCGCAGGAAGGCGGGCACTGAGCATGCTGGCCGGCCATGGCCTTGACCTGGCCCTGCTGATGCTGCGCGTGGCGGCAGGAGGCTTCCTGCTGCCGCACGCGCTGGGCAAGCTGTTTGGCTGGTTCGGCGGACCGGGGCTGGCCGGCTTCGCCACCGAGCTGCGCGGTTTCGGGCTGCCGGCAGTGGCGCCGTTGCCGCTGCTGTTGGCCCTGCTGCAGGTGCTGTCCGGGCTGGCCGTGCTGCTGGGATGGCAGACCCGCATTGCCGCGCTTGCAGCGGCTGCTTTCATCGGCTTCACCGTCCTGTTGGCCCTGCCCAGGGGCTGGTTCTGGATGCGCGGTGGCAGTGAGTACCCGTTGATGTGGACCACGGTACTGCTGGCCATCGCGCTGGCCGGGCCCGGCACCTGGGCACTGGACGTCCATCGCCTTCCGGGAGACCTCGCATGAGTCACGATCCCCTCGATCACGGCCGCCGCAACGTGGTGCTGGCCAGCGGCGCCGCTGTTGCGCTCGGCCTGGCAGGTCGCGCCGGTGCCGCACTCGATTCCACTTCCAAGGAGCGTCGCATGAGCACGCTGGTCATCCGCAATGCCCGCATCACCACCCTCGACCCGCAGCAGCCGTATGCGCAGGCGCTGGCTGTACAGGAAGGCCGCATCGTCGCCGTCGGCAGCGACGAGGAGATCATGCGTGGCTGGGGCAATGAAGCGACCTTGATCGACGCCCAGGGCCGGCGCCTGCTGCCCGGCCTCAACGACAGCCACACCCACCTGATCCGCGGTGGCCTGAACTACAACCTGGAGCTGCGCTGGGACGGCCTGCGTTCGCTGGGCGACGCCCTGGACATGCTGAAGGCCCAGGTCGACCGCACCCCGGCACCGCAGTGGGTGCGCGTGGTCGGTGGCTTCACCGCCGCACAGTTCAACGAGAAGCGCCTGCCGACCCTGCAGGAGCTCAACGACATCGCGCCGGATACACCGGTGTTCCTGCTGCACCTGTATGACCGCGCGCTGCTCAACCGCGCCGCGCTGCGCGCCTGCGGCTATAGCAAGGACACGCCGGATCCACCGGGCGGGCAGATCGTGCGCGATTCGCTGGGCAACCCGACCGGGCTGCTGCTGGCCAAGCCGAATGCGCTGATCCTGTATGCGACGCTGGCCAAGGGCCCGCGCCTGCCGATCGAGTACCAGGCCAACTCGACGCGCCATTTCATGCGCGAACTGAACCGGCTTGGCATCACCTCGGTGATCGACGCCGGCGGTGGCTTCCAGAACTACCCCGAGGACTACCAGGTCATCGAGCAGCTGCATCGCGATGACCAGCTGACGGTGCGCATCGCCTACAACCTGTTCACCCAGAACAAGGGGAAGGAGGCGGATGACTTCCGTGGCTGGAGCGAGATCCTGCAGCCGCGCCAGGGCGATGACCTGCTGCGCCACAACGGCGCGGGCGAGATGCTGGTGTTCTCCGCCGCCGACTTCGAACTGTTCAACGAGCCGCGCCCGGAACTGCCGCCGGAGCTGGAGCCGGAACTGCACGACGTGGTGAAGCTGCTGGTCGAGAAGCGCTGGCCTTTCCGCATCCACGCCACCTACGACGAGAGCATCACGCGCATCCTGGATGTGTACGAACAGGTCAACCGCGAGGTGCCGTTCGATGGCCTGCACTGGTTCATCGACCACGCCGAGACCATCACCCCACGCAACATCGAGCGCATCCGTGCGCTGGGTGGCGGTATCGCCGTGCAGCACCGCATGGCCTACCAGGGCGAGGCGTTCGTCGAGCGCTATGGCGTACAGGCTGCGCGGCATACGCCGCCGGTCAAGCGCATGCTGGCCGAAGGTGTACCGGTCGGCGCCGGTACCGACGCCACCCGCGTGGCCAGCTACAACCCGTGGGTGGCGTTGTCCTGGCTGGTGACCGGGCGCACCGTGGGCGGGTTGGCCCTGTATGGCGAGGAAAACCTGCTCGAACGCGAGCAGGCGCTGCGCCTGTGGACCCAGGGCAGCGCCTGGTTCTCCGGCGACGAAGCAGTGAAGGGCACGCTGAAAGCTGGCCAGATGGCTGATTTCATCCTGCTCTCGGCCGACTTCTTCCGCGTTGACGACGCGCAGATCGCCGACATCACCAGCCTGCTGACCGTGGTCGGCGGCCGCATCGTGCACGCCGACGGGGATTACGCCGGCCTGGTGCCGCAGCTGCCGCCGGCGATGCCGGACTGGTCGCCGGTCAACCGCTTCGGTGGCTACCACGTCGGCGGTGCCGCCACCGGGTTAGCCGCTGCCCATCGCCACCATCACGGTGTGGCCTGCAGTACGCATGGTGCTCACGGTCATGCCGCGCATCACGCGGCGCCGACCGATGACCTGGCCGGGTTCTGGGGCGCGATGGGATGCTCGTGCTTCGCGTTCTGAGCCTGGCGCTACTGTCCGTGCCCTCGCTGGCGCTGGCCTGCGAGGGCGGCCGCTGCAGCGACGCGGGCAACGGCGAGCTGCAGCTGGACGCATCGCTGCGCCTGCGTGGCCTGTACTACGACCCGACCCGGTTCGGTATCGGCGGCAGCGAAGATGGCTATGGCCTGCTGCGCGCACTGGCGTCGGCCACCTATGTGGAGGACACCTGGCAGGCAAAACTGCAGCTGGGCGTGCATGCCGAGAATGGCAAGGCAGGCGGCCCGGGCCGCACCGACCGTGGTGCCTTGGACGTGCAGCAGGCGTACTGGCGCTGGCAGCGCGGTGGCTTCCATGTGCAGCTCGGCCGGCAGGAAGCCGGCTATGGCAGCTCGCGGCTGTTGTCGGTACGCGATGGGCCGAACATCCGCCTGGCCTTCGATGGTGCGCGCCTGGGCTGGGAGGGGCGGCTCGGCACGCTTGACCTGATGGCCCTGCGGCCGGTCGAGAACCGGCCGGGTGCCTTTGATGATCGCAGCGAACACGGTGCGCACCTGTGGGGTGCCTATGCCACCGCGGCACGCGGGCAGGGCGTGGGACAGTGGGATCTGTACCTGCTGGACTACCGTCGTGAAGGCGCGCGCTTTGCGGCGGGCTCCGGTACCGAGCGGCGGGAGACCCTCGGTGCGCGTTGGTTCGGCCAGTTCGGTGCGCTGGACTGGAACAGCGAGCTGGTGGCGCAGGGCGGTGAACTGCAGACGGTTGCCGGCACGCTGGATGTCCGCGCCTGGACGCTCGCCACCGACACCGGCTGGCGCTGGACCGAGCGGCCGCTGCAACCGAGGCTGGGGCTGAAGGCGGATATCGCCAGTGGCGACGGCAAGCTGCATGACGGCCGCCTGGGAACCTTCAATGCACTGTTCCCTAAATCGGCCTACTTCAGCGAGGCCAGCCTGCTGGCCCCGGCCAACCTGATGGACCTGCAACCGACCCTGACCCTGCGCCTGCATCATGCGGTGACCACGGAACTGGGCGTACAGATGGCGTGGAAGCAGCGTCGTGCCGATGCGGTCTACACCACACCGGCACCGCTGCTGGCGTTGCCGGGGAGCGCCGGTGGCGCGCGCCGCATCGGCACCCAGTACAAATCTGAAACCCGCTGGCAGGCCAGCAAACACTGGCAATGGCAGCTGCAGCTGGCCTGGGTCGACGCCGGTCCTGCACTGAAGCAGGCCGGAGGCCAGGACACGCTGTTCGCCTCGATCGTTGGAGCATGGCAATGGTGAACGCAACCGCGTCGCAACACTCCACACAGGCCGCAGGCGCCTGGTCCCCGCTGAAGATCCAGATGTTCCGTTCGATCTGGCTGGCAATCCTGGCCAGCAACATCGGCACCTGGGTCAATGATGTAGCCGCCGCCTGGGTGATGGCCGAACGCACCGGTTCGCCGTTGATGGTGGCCCTGGTGCAATCGGCCACCACGGTGCCGATCGTGCTGCTGGCGCTCGCTGCCGGCACCCTGGCCGACATTGTCGATCGCCGGAAGTACCTGCTGGCGACCCAGGGCTGGATGCTGCTGGTGGCCGCAGCGATGGCCGCGTTGACGGCGATGGACCTGCTGACCCCGCAGTTGCTGGTGCTGCTGACCTTCTGCATGGGCTGTGGTGCGGCGATGGCAATGCCCGCGCAGGCCGCCATTGTATCCGAGCTGGTACCGCAGCCGATGCTGGCCTCGGCGGTGGCGCTGAACTCGATCGGCATCAACATCGCGCGCTCGATCGGCCCGGCCATTGGTGGCGTGATCGTGGCGCAGCTGGGTGCGGTGTGGGCATTCGGCTTCAACGCCATCACCTTCGCCGCGATGCTGTTCGTGGTGTGGGGCTGGACGCGTGATCCCAAGCAGTCCAGCCTGCCACCGGAAGGTTTCGGTGCCGGCTTGAAGGCGGGCCTGCGTTACGCCAGCCGCGCCGGGCGGCTGCAGGCGGTGCTGATCAAGTCGGTCGGCTTCTTCTTCTTTGCCGCGGCGATGAACGCGCTGTTGCCGGTGGTGGTGCGTGGGCAGATGCATGGCGGGGCGGGGCAGTACGGCATGCTGCTGGGCTGCATCGGCATCGGCGCAGTGGGCGGTGCGCTGCTGCTGCCGAAGCTGCGTGCGCAACTGGATCGTGACCTGTTGGTACTGCTGGCGACCTTGTCGCTGGCCCTGAGCCTGGTCGGGCTGGCGCTGACCCGCAGCTGGTACGTGCTTCCGGCGGTGATGCTGGTCAATGGATTTGCGTGGATCACCGTGCTGTCGTCGCTGCAGATCGCTGCGCAGACTGCGGTTCCGGCATGGGTACGTGCGCGTGCGCTGGCGCTGTACATCATGGTGTTCTCTGCCGGCATGGCCGCCGGCGGCCTGAGCTGGGGCGCGCTCGCACAGCGTACGTCGCCGGAGCTGGCGTTGCTGGTGGCTGCCGCAGGTGCGGTGATCGGCGGATTGCTGGTGTGGCGCGTGCGCATTGCTGGCACCGAGGATCTGAACCTGCGTCCGGCCGGGCACTGGCCGGCGCCGGAACTGTCGGTGCCGGTGTCGAATGATCGGGGGCCGGTGCTGGTTACCATCGAGTACCGCATCGACGATGCTGACCGTGCCAAGTTCCAGGCGCAGATGCGCGCGCTGGGCACGATCCGTCGCCGCGACGGTGCGGTGGTCTGGGGTGTCGTCGAGGACGTGGCCAGCCCGGGCATCCACCTGGAGTATTTCGTGACCCCGTCGTGGCTGGAGCACCTGCGCCAGCACGAGCGCATCACCGCGGATGACAAGGCCATCCAGGAAGTGCTGCGGGAGCTGCATCGCGGCGAGCGCGCCCCCGTGGTGCGTCACTTCGTGGGAGGGCATGACCCGCTGCCTGCCGCCGTGCCGCATCACCACACCGACATCTGACCCGCAGGTGGCAGAGCCGGCCGCTGGCCGGCTCCGCGTGATCACGATGGATGATCGGGTTGCCGGCCAGCGGCCGGCACTACCGAAGGAGCGGCAGCGCCGGTGCAGCGCCGCCGCGGGACATCATTTGCGCGCGAACGCCAGCAGGTCGGCGTTGAACTGGTCGGCGTGGGTGACGGTCAGGCCATGCGGCGCGCCGGCGTACACCTTCAGCTCGGCATCCTTGATGATCTGCGAGGACAGCTTCGCCGAGGCATCGAACGGCACGATCTGGTCGTCATCGCCGTGTACCACCAGCGCCGGCACGTCGATCTTCTTCAGGTCTTCGGTGTAGTCCACTTCCGAGAATTCGTGCACGCAGTCGTACTGGCCCTTGACGCCACCGAGCATGCCCTGCAGCCAGAACGCATCACGCATGCCCTCGGTGACGGTATTGCCATCGCGGTTGGCACCGAAGAACGGTGTGGTCAGGTCCTTGAAGAACTGCGAGCGGTCACCGCCCGTTCCCTTGCGGATGCCGTCGAACACCTCCAGCGGCGTGCCGGCCGGGTTGGCATCGGTCTTCAGCATCAGCGGTGGCACCGCGCCGACCAGGACCACCTTGGCCACGCGCTTGCTGCCGTGGCGGCCGATGTAGTGGGCCACTTCGCCGCCGCCGGTCGAATGGCCGACCAGGATCGCATCCTTCAGGTCCAGCGTCTCGATCACTGCAGCCAGGTCATCGGCGTAGGTGTCCATGTTGTTGCCGTCCCAGGTCTGGCTGGAGCGGCCGTGGCTGCGACGGTCATGGGCGACCACGCGGAAGCCGTTCTGGCCCATGAACAGCATCTGCGGATCCCAGGCATCGGACGACAGCGGCCAGCCGTGGGCGAAGACGATCGGCTGGCCGGTACCCCAATCCTTGAAGAAGATGCGGGCGCCGTCGGCGACGGTGATGAAGTTGCTCATTGTGGTTTCCTTGGCGGAAGGGAGGGACGGCCGCGGCGTGGATGCCGGAGCCTCCGGCAGTACAGCGCAGCGCAAGAGCGGCGACTTGCACGGCTGTGCTGGATTGCGCCGGATGTGACGCATACCGCTCTAGCACGAAGCCGTTCCGGCATTGACGATGGCGGCTGCCCTGTCGAGGAGCCTGCAATGTCGAATGCGTTCTGGAGCCTGTGGGTGTGCCTGCTGCTGACCACGGCGGCGCACGCCCGGACCAACGTCTACAAATGCGTGGACGGGCCGCATCCTGTCTACCAGCAGACGCCGTGCCAGGGGCGTGCGGAATGGCGCTGGGAGGTGCCGCCGGAGCCGCCTTCGACAGGTGCGACCGTGGCCAAGCCAGCGAGCCCGGCCTCAAGCCGTCCGCGTGTGGTGCAGCAGGGGCGTGCGCGGGCCGCTCTGATACCCATCAGCACCGATCCCGCCGCCTGTGAGCACGCGCGGCAGCAACGCGGGAAGGCGCTCGCCCAGGCCAAGCGCCTGGACTTCGTACAGCGGCGGCAGCTGGATGATGCGGTGCATGACGCGTGCCGTTGAATCCAGGTGCCAGAAACGACAACGGCGCCCAAGGGCGCCGTTGAGAGCAGATGCCAGGTGCCGGACCTCAGCGACCGTCGCTGGCTGTCGCCGGTGCCGGCGAGGGCACGCTGTCCGGTTTGGGCAGGCTCAGCTCCGGGTTGCCCTGTTCGGCCTGCAGGATCTGGATGCGGCGCTGCAGGGCGTCCAGCTGGCTGTTCGTGCTCTGCACGTCGCTGCTCAGGCTGACTGCCTGCTGCTGGGCCTGCTGCAGGGCCGCGCTGACCTGGGCCGACTGCGCCTGCTGCTGTTCCATTTCCTGCTGCAGGGTGCGCAGGCGTTCCTCGTTGTAGGCCACCAGGCGCTCGGTATAGCGCTTGCCGGCTTCCAGGCGGGTGGTGTCGATGTAGACCTGGGCAAGCTGCTCGGACTGTTGCGCGAAGGTACGGTAGACACGCTCGGCGTTGTCGACGGCGTCAGTCTTGATCACCCGCCAGAAATTCTTCTCCTGGAACAGGGCGACGTAGTAGGTCAGGGTGTTGGCGTTGAACAGCAGGCTGGCGCCGTAATTGCCGTTGTAGGTGGTGCGCAGCTCGGTCAGCTGGCGGGCATCCATCAGCTGCTTGAGCTCGTCAACGGTATTGCGCACCACCGGTGCGCTACGAGCGGCCGGCTCTGCGGCAGCTTCGCGGTCGCCACGGGCAGCCATCGCCGCTGGTGCCACCAGCATCATGCTCACGGCCAGCAGTGCCGCGCCGTACGCGCGCCGGGCGAAGACCGCGCCCCCTGAAGTTTCTCGCATGTCTAGACCATCCACGGATGAGTGTGGGTTGAGATGAAAGTGGTTCCCCGCCGGGAGTCTAGCATGTGCGCGGGCGCCGCCAAGGGCGCCCGTCACGGGTCAGTAGACCAGCTGTGCGGCGCTGCACTGGATCGACTGCACGTTGACGTCGGTGCGCCCCAGCTCCAGGCCCAGCACGCTGGCCAGCAGGTTGGTCAGCAAGGTGCCGACGCTGTTGAGGACCGGGCGCAAGGCGGACAGGATCGGCTTCAGCAGCGTGCACAGCAGGCCGCTGCAGCTGACCGTGCCATCGGGGTTGGTGACGCCGGTGCCGCCGGTGCCGTCAAGGAACCCGGCCGGCGCGGTCTGTATGTACGAGGCCAGGTTGTTGCGCACGCAGCCGTTGTAGTCGATCAGGTTGCCCAGCAGGCTGTCGCAGCGGTTGATCAGCAGGCCGCCCACCAGCGAGCCGAGCAGTCCATCGAGCACGCCCAGTCCTTGACCGGTGACCGTCACCTTGAACGCATCCCAGACCGGACCGTCCTTGTGGCAGGTGGACAGGTTCAGCAGGCCACAGGCGTAGGGCAGGCCTCCGGGTACGGTCCAGCTGTTGAGCGGGGCCAGTTGCCGGCTGGCGTCGCCATCGCGCAGCAGTGGAATCAACTTGTCCACCTCATACCGGGTGTTCGGCGGGAAGGTGGCCTGCAGGTAACGGTCGGCCAGGGCCTTGGCCGTGTCGTTGGCACTCATGCCCTGCTTGGGTGAACTGAGCATGCCCGACAGCACGCGCAGCAGCTCATTGACAAGGTCGGATACTGCGTTGCCGAGAGCAAGTGGATTGATGCGCGTCGAGCCGGTTTCGCCAGCGGCCAGGGTGAGGTTCTGCGAGCTGGTCAGGGCCGGCAGCGTGATCTTGTCGTTGATCAGGGGTTGTCCGAGCAGTTTCAGCAGCTGTTCGTTGTTCAGCGTCGCGTCGCAGACATTGTTCTTCGAGAAACGCTGCGATGGATCGACGTTGCCGACGCAGGCCCGCAGGACCGACGAATCCACCTGGATGGTGGCCCTGGGTGGATTGGCGCCACACTGGATTCCGGTCAGCGTTCCCATTCCGTTGGCGACATCGACATGCAGCGGCAGGTGCAGGCGCGTGCCCAGCAGGTTCAGAAGTGGCCCCAGTGCGAACAGGTTGTTGCTGTCCACGTCTGCCACCAGCCTTACCTGCGCGTTGTAGGCGCGGCTGCCGACACCGCCGATGGCGATCGATGGCGGCTCGACCACGCCGGCCTGGATCTTGATGCCCAGCAGGTCCAGCCCCTTGACCGCCACGCCGTTGCCATCGTTGGCGATGGAGATCGCAGTGTTGATCAGGTTGAGCACGTTGATCTGTGACTCCAGTGCACTGCCGACCGTGCCGTCGGGCGAGACGACTTCGGCGAACAGGCCGCCGCCGCCGGACTGGCTGCCCAGCACGATGTTGAGCTTGTTGATGTCCAGCTGGGTGGCAACCAGGTCGGACAGGGCGCGCAGCTGCACGCCCACCGTGGAGTCGCGGCCGACCACGGTGGCGGTGGCGTCGACCAGCTGCGCCAGCGAAACCTTGTTGACCGACAGCAGGCGGTTGAAGTCGGCCACGCTGAGGTTGGCGCTCACCGGGATGTCGAGGGCCTTCAACAGACCCGAAGGCGTGACGTTGGCCTGCGCCAGGCCGTCATAGGACAGCACCGTGGCGTTGGTCACATCCAGGCCGACCAGGCGCAGGGTCGACAACAGTACCGAGTCGCCATTGGTGCGCAGTAGCTGCGAACCGACCGCGAACACCGCAGTCGGTTCGGAACGGCGGGCCACGGCCTCCACGCTGACGGTGGGCAGGGTGGTGTTCTGCCCGAAGAACGGCAGCACGCTGCGCTGCGCGACGACCTGCACGGCATTGCGCGGGTTGCTGGCATCGATGGTGGTGACGAAGCGGTTGGCGGTGGTGCGGTTGGCGCTCCAGTTGCCGCAGCGGATCTGCAGGCTCCCTTCGAACGTGTTCTGGGTGAGTGCGCTGTGCCGCGCAGCGCTGTTGTCGCTGTTGTCCGAGGTGCACAGCTCCAGTCGTTGCGCTCCGGCCAGTGCGGCCAGATCAGCAACTTTCTGCGCATCGCGCTTGGCCCAGAACAGGTAGCCGATCTCGATCAGCCCCAGCATCGCCAGCAACGCCAGCATGACCAGCATCATGGTGATCGACATGCCGCCCCGTGCGCGGCTGAAACTGAACTGGCGTGGGCGTTTCATGGCCTACCTCAGCGTCCGGATGAGGATGATCCCTTGGACTTGGCGACATCGGTTTCAAAAAAGTCCGGGATCTCGTGTTCGAAGCTCTTCATGTAGCGTGCGTAGCTCAGCGTCGCCTGGTCGCCGAGGATCGGCAGGTGCTGCCCGGCCTGCTGTCCGGACGCCTGCAGGCGGAACAGGTTGCGCGCGGTATCACCGATCTGGCTGCGGCCGGGTCGCGCGGTTGCAGCGTTGCCGTCGGTGATGTCCACTGCAGCAGGCGCCGCCTGCGGCACTGGTGCGGGCCGGGCCGCCAGGTCCACGGCAGGCAATGACTCGGACTGCAGCGGCTGCGCAGCCGGCGCTGCCGGTGTGCTGCGGCCAAGCATCTGTCCGGTGAGCGGCTGTTGCTGCGCCTGCACTGCGGCGGCCGGCAGCAGGCAGATCAGAGCGGGCAGCAGGCGTCGGGCCAGGGGCGTCGCGGTCATGGTGTGTTTCCGTTCGGGTGGTCGGAGGCGCTGAAGCGTTCCAGCATCGAGGGCGGCAGGCGCTGTGGATCGCGTTCGTCGCGGCTGTCGCGGCGCGGTTCCGCCGCCAGTCGCGTGACGCCGCGCGGGTTGTTGGTGGCGTCGCTGTCGACAGCGCCCACAGGGGGCGGCACGACCGCCGCAGCAGCCGCTGCGGCCTGGCGCTGCTGCAGGCGGGCCCGGATCTGCGCCGCCTGCTGCTGGATGCTGAGCCGGGTGTCCTTGTTGAGGTTGGCCTGCTGGGCGAGGCGCTCGGCGGTGGCGGTGTCGCCGCGCAGCACCGCCCACAGGGCGAGGTTGGCGGTGGCCTTGGCATTGCCTGGGGACAGTTCCAGGGCCTTGGCCAAGGGTTCGCGCGCGCGCTCGAACTGCCCGGCGCGCAGCCTCGCATAGCCCAGATCGCCGAGATAGCTGGTATTCAACGGTTGCAGTTGGGTTGCCCGCGCCAGCGCCTGCTCGCTGCCGGCGTCGTCGTCTCGGCGCGCGGCGATCAGGCCGAGCCCATGCGCGGCTGCGGCGGCCTGGGGGCCGCTGGAAAGCGCGCGGTACAGTGCGATCGCGGCATCGGCCTGGCCGGTCTCTCGCAGCGCATCGGCCTGCAGCAGCCGCAATGCCGGCGGGTCGCCGTAACGCTGGCGGAAGGCGTCGACGTGGGCGAGCGAGGCATACCACGCGCCTTGCTGCTGCATGCGCTCGATCAACTCCAGGTACGCATTGCGGCTGTCCTGCGGTGCCGGTTCGGGCGCAGCCAGGCTGGGCGCGCGCAGGTACTTCGGCGTGGTCGACCCACAACCACTGGTGATGGCAGCGAGGGCAAGCAGCAGGCAGGAGGTGCGCAGGGCAGGCATCAGGGCGATCCCATCTTGGACAGGGTGGTGGCCAGCGCGACCAGCGCCGGCCCGGCGAGCACCAGCATCAACGCTGGCAGCAGGGTCAGCATCATCACCACGGTCATCTTCACCGAGAGCTTGCCGACCTTTTCCTTCAACGTGTTGCGACGCTGCTCGCGCAGGCGGAGGCTGAACTGCCGCAGGGGCTCCTGCACCGCACCGCCATGGGCATGCACCTGCAGGATCAGCTGCATCAGGCTGGTCAGGTCATCGTCGGCATAGACCTCGCTCAGCCGCCGCAGGGACTGCGCGCGCGTGCGGCCATGGGTATAGGCGACATTGGCCTCCTGAAGTTCGCTGCCGAGTACCGGCAATGCATCGCGAAGCTTGTCGCCGAGCGTCTGCAGGCTCTGGTCCATGCTGAAGCCTACGCCCTGCAGCAGACGCAGCAGGTCGATCAGCAGCGGCAGCTCGGTTTCGACTGCACGCCGGCGCCGCTTCACCCAGGAAGAGAGAACGAATTTGGGCAACAGCAGTCCAGCGGCCAAGGCACCGATGATCACCATGATCCTGGCCAGCCCGGTGACGCTGCTGAATGTCAGCACCAGTGCCAGCACCAGCACGGCCAGCAGCAGGCGCAGGCCGAGGTAGATGGCCGTACCGCGACGGGTGTTCCACCCGGCCAGATCCAACAGCAGCCGATCTTCATTGGCCAGCAATGCCGTTTCCAGGCGGCCGCCGCTGAGGGCACGGCCGAAGCGTTCGAGCCAGCCCAGCGAATCGTGCCGTGCAGGTTCGGTGTCACGGGACGTCTCGCGCGGCTGCAGGGCGGTCTTCAACGTGGCCGTTGTACGCTGCTCACGATCGCTGCGTATCCAGCCGCCGATACCCAGCAGGGCGATGCCGGCAGCCAGCACGAGCAGGGAGAGGGCGAACCAGGCGCTGGCGCTCATCGGTCGTCTCCGGCGGGGCGGGGGTTCATAGCGATTTGGCCAGGCGATACAGCAGGAAGCCGCCGACAAGCTCCATGCCCAGTGCAAGCAGCAGGATCTTGTGGCCAAGCGGATCGTGCAGCACCGGCTGGAAGAAGTCCGGGCTGGCGATCGCCATCAGCACCGCGCAGGCCGGTGGCAGCAGGCCCAGCACCCACGCAGACATGCGTGTCTCGGAGGTCGTCGCCGAAAGCTCCTGCTGCGCCTGTTCCAGGTCGCGCATGAAATCACCCATGCGCTGCAGGATCTGGTCGGAGCGCCCGCCGATGCGCACGCTGACACCGATCACCACCGACAACACCTTCAGCACCTCCATGCGATAGGGTTGCGCGGCCTGCGCGAGTGCACGGTCCAACTCCATGCCGCTGCGCGCAAAGCGCACCGTGGTGTCCAACAGCCCGCGCAACGGCGCGCTGGTCTGCATCGACGCAACCTGGAACGCGGCCTGCAGGCTGTTGCCCAGTGCAGTCAGCCGCACCAGGTTGTCGAGGAAGTCCGGCAGCTGATGCAGCAGTTGCGCACGCAGCTTCGTGGTCCGCCGCATCACCCACAGCCAGCAGCCAAGCAGGTACAGCAGCAGGGTCAGCGGAAACATCCACGCGGTGCCCAGCCGCGCCATCGCTACCACCGACAGTACCAGCCCCGGTACCAGCAGCATGATGGGGATTTTCCAGCCGGTCTGCAGCCCTGCGCGCTGCAGCAGGCCATCCAGCGGCAGCACGCGGCGCCCGGTGCTGGCGGGCCGCGCCGGATCGTTGGCAGCGGTGACGGATGGCCCGGCGGGTGCCCCGCCCGCGGCGCTTCCGCGCGAAAGCTGCTGCTCGGCGTGCCGCATTGAAACCTGGCGTTGTTCACGGCTGCTGGCCGTGCCCCACAGCCAGGCTGCCAGCGCCAGCAGCACCGCGATGATGCTCAACATGCCCAGCAGCGCGCCGGTTCCCATGCTCAGAAGTCTCCGTAGAGCGATTCGCGCAGCTGTTGGCGGAACGGCTCCAGCTTGTGCGAGTGTGGATGGAAGCCCAGCCCGACCCAGCGATCGATCTCTTTGCCGTTGCCGTCGATCTGCAGTTCGTGGCGGAACATTTCCTGGGTGGTGATCAGGTTGTCGCTGACACCGGTGATCTCGGTGATCGATACCAGCACGCGGCGGCCGCTGCCCAGGCGCGAGATCTGCACGATGAAGTCGATGGCACTGGCGATCTGCCGGCGCAGGCTGTCCTCGCTGCCCTGGAAGCCGGCAAATCCAGCAAGCATCTCGATCCGGTACAGGCAGTCGCGTGGTGAATTGGCGTGGATGGTGGCCATCGAACCGTCGTGGCCGGTGTTCATGGCCTGCAGCATTTCCAGCACCTCGGCGCCACGCACCTCGCCCACCACGATGCGATCAGGGCGCATGCGCAGGCTGTTGCGGACCAGATCGCGGATGCTCACCGCGCCATGGCCTTCGGCGCCACCGATGCGGCTTTCCAGGCGGACCACATGCGGGTGGTTGAGCGAGAGTTCTGCGGTGTCCTCGACGGTGATCACGCGCTCGTTCGCGGGGACGTAGCTGGCCAGGGCGTTCAGCAGCGAGGTCTTGCCGGAGCTGGTGCCGCCGGATACCAGGATGTTGCAGCGGCCCAGCACCATCGCCTTCAGCAGGGCGTGCATCGGTTCGTCGAAGGTGCCCTTGGCCAGCAGTTCATCGGGAGTGAATGGATCCTTGCGGAACTTGCGGATGGACACCATCGGTCCGTCCACGGCCAGCGGCGAGATGATCGCGTTGAGACGGCCGCCGTTGGGCAAACGCGCATCGACCATCGGGTTGGAGTCATCCAGGCGGCGCCCGAGCGGGGCCAGGATACGTCGCAGGATGCGCAGCAGGTGCGTATCGTCGGTGAATCGCTGGGTGGCCCGCTTGAGCTGGCCACCCTGGGAAACATGCACATCCTTGAAACCGTTGATCAGGATGTCTTCGATGGACGGGTCGTGCAGCAGGTCGTCCAGCGGGCCAAAGCCGGTCAGCTCCTTGACCAGGCCGTCGGCGACCACCTGCATCTCTTCTTCGTTGATCGGGATGCGCCACTCCTGGATGAAGCCCACCGTCTGCACCTGCACCCAGCGGGCGATGGTGTCGGGCGCCCAGGAATCGATGTCGATGCGCTCGTCCTCGATGCTGTTGAGCAGGTGCTCATGCGCTGCCGACAGCACCTTCTGGTACTGCTCGGTCTGCGCGAACGGCTGATGGCCCGGCGTGCTTTCGGGCAGCACCGGCCGGGCAACGGCATGCGGGAAAGGGGTTACCTTGTCTTCCATTGCGATCCACCCAGGGCAAGGGAGAGTCTTTCCCGCAGGCCCTGCGCCTGCACCCGGCAAGCGGCCGGGTCCAGGCGCGAAACCAGTGGGGCGAGGGCACGCAGATAGGGGTCACGCGGCGCATCCTGCAGCAGCAGGTGGCCCTGGCTCGCTGACAGGCGCACGCGGGGGCGCTCGGGAAGCGTGGCCAGCAGGGTCACCTCGAAGCGGCGCGCAATCTGCTCCGGGCTCATTCCGCTGCTGTCATCGTGGCGGTTGATCACCAGCTGCAGCCGCTTCTCGCGTTCGCGTTGCCCGGCAAGGTGCTTCAGTGCCTGATCGAGCGACACCAGCGTGGCGATCGAGGCATCTGTGACCAGCCAGATCTCGTCGGCCTGGTCCAGCAGCAGCGGTGGCAGCTGGCGCACCGGGCAGCCGCCGGCATCACACAGCACGCTGGCGAACACGGTGCGCAGGCGCTGCAGCAGCGCACCCGGATCGGACGGCGGCACCGCGTCGCTTCCGCTGGCGCGGTCCAGCAGCACCAGCCCGGAATCGTGCCGGGCCATGGCCGTGCGGGCGAGGGTGGCGTCGATGCGGCTGGCGTTGCGCAGCGCGTCTTCGTAATGGAAGCGGCTGTCCAGGTTGAGGTACAGCGCAAGGTCACCCGAAGGCTGGGCCAGTTCCATCAGCAGGCCGTCCTGCTGCACTGCCTCGCCCTGTGCCAGCGCACGGGTCTGCTGTGCCAGCACCGAAAGGTGCGCGGCCATCGTACTGGTGCCGACCCCGGCGCGCACGCCCAGCAGGACGATCAGGCGCGCCTTGTGCGCGTGCTGCGCGGCGGCAGCTGGTCGTGGTGACAGGGCACGACGCAGTGCGGCCTCGACACCGGCGTTGTCGCTGTCCAGGTCCAGTACGTCACGCAGGCCCGCCCGCAGTGCGATGACGACGCCCTCTACCTGTCCGGCACTGGTGGCACCGACGGCAACCAGTGCGAGGTCCGGTTCTGTCTGTTGCAGTTGCTGCGCCAGCACGCTGGAGGCGGCGGCATGCTCGGGGCGGAAGTCGAGCAGCACAAGGTTCTGCGGCCCGCGGTGCAGGTCCTGGGCGGAGGTCGGGGCGCTGCTGTCCTGCCAGTGCAGGGTGGTGGTCGGCGGCAGTTTGGCCGCCAGCCGGGGCAGCAGTTCGCGATCCATTCCGTAGAGGACCAGGTTCATCGGCGGTCCTTGCGGATGCAGCGGCTGGGCAGTGGCGTAGGGCATGGGCGTGGTATCGCAGGCATCATGGAATCAGCGTGAGAAGCCGGGTACCGGGTCCTGGCTGATTGGACCCAGCAGCCAAGCGCCCCATTCGGGCATGTGCGGCTTGGCTTCGCGGTCGCCGGGCAGTGGCAGTTCGGTGTTGCGGGCCAGCGGCTTCACCAGGCGTGGCGTGACGATGATCACCAGCTCCTTGTCCTGGCGCTTGTAGTCGAAGTTGCGGAAGAACGAGCCGATGACCGGCAGGTCACCCAGCAGCGGAATCTTGCCGACGCTGGAAACCACGTTGGAACTGACCAGGCCACCGATCACGAAGCTCTCGCCATCGCCCAGCTCGACCGTGGTGTCGGCGCGGCGGGTGGTGATCGATGGAATCTGCACGCCATTGAGCGCGATGGCGTTGCTGTAGTCCAGGTCGCTGGCTTCCGGCGCGACTTTCAAGGCGATGCGGTTCGGCGCCAGTACCGTCGGTGTCACGGTCAGGCCGATGCCGAAGGGCTTGTAGGTGATCGTGGTGGTGCCCAGCCCCTGCGGCTCCAGGATTGGCAGCTCGCCGCCGGCAAGGAAGCTGGCGCTCTGGCCGGACAATGCGACGAGGGTAGGTTCGGCCAGCACGCGCGCCATGCCATTGCTCTGCAGCAGGTCGACGTCGGCATTCCACAGGCCCTTGGTCGAGCCGAACACCAGGCGGAACGCCGAAGAAATGGGCGATTCGGCTTCGTTGCTGGAGTTGCCTTCCTGCATGCCGGGCAGGATGCCGGTGTTGCCCGGCAGCTGGCCGCCCGGGCGGGCGAATCCGTAGGCGAAGCTGCCATTGCGGTTCTGGAAGCTGATGCCGATCTGCTTCAGAGCGGTCTTGTTGAATTCGACCACCTTGACCTCGACCTGCACGACGCCGCCGCTGCTTACCGTCGATGCGTCGGCAAGCAGTCCGTCCTTGCCCAGGGCCATCGCGGCGGTCTTCTGTTCCTGCATGTGCGACAGCACACTGTCGGTGCTTCCCTGCAGCAGGCCCTGATTGTCCTGCTGGGTGAACACCAGTCCGTTCGCGCCCGCGTCGGCCGCGCCCTGCACCGCGCTTTGTACCCGCACCTGCAGGCGCTGTGGCTCGGCCTGCTTGCGGTGCCAGAGCAGGAGCGTGGTGGTGCCCGGTGCCTTGCCGACCAGCAGTGCCTGGCGCTGGCCGTGCAGCATCACGATATCGGCCACGCCCGGATCGGCAATGGCCACCCGCTCCAGGTCACCCGGCAGGGGCCAGGGGCGCTGCTCGCGCGTCTGCAGTACCAGGTCGTCGGCGGCCACGCTCGTCGCCGGTGCCAGCAGCACCAGCAGCAGGGCCAGCCAGCGCTGGCGGGGGGAAGGGCGTGGACTGCGGCGACGTTCGGTCATGGATGCGCTCGATGCAGGTCAAAGGGAACCACGGGGGGCGGAGCTGTCACCCCGGATGATTTCGATACCCGATGCGCGCGGGGCGCTGCGCCGGGGTGCGGGTGTGCGTGCCGTGGCATCCTGGGTGCTGCGGGCCGGCGTGTTGCTGCGGCCGGCCAATGCATCACCGTCGATGCCGGCGTAGGCGTGATTCTCCGGCCGTTGCAGCGCAAGCTGCTGTTCCGCATCCAGCCCCCGCAGCGGATCGATCACACCGCGTGCCTGCGGGAACAGCGCCAGGTCGGGCTGGCCGGGATCGGCAGGGTTGCGCAGGGCCAGGAACAGTTTGCCCTGCTGCGCACCCAGCAACAGCCGGTTGGCGTCGGCCACCGGTACCGCCAGTACCGCGCTGCGTGCCGGCTGGGTGGTCTCGCTGCCCGTGCTCTGGGTGCTGCTGCTTCCGGTGATGTCGGCGGCGCGTGGATCGTTGCGGGCATCGGCTTCAGTGCTGGCGACAGCGCCAGCGTTGGCCAGGGCGATGTCCTGCTGGCCATAGCTGAGCACGCGCAGGCGCGACAACAGCAGGCGCGTCTGTGCTGCATCGGCCGGCCCGCTGGCGTTGGGTTGGGCGTTGCGCAGGTTGAGGAACACGTCGACAAAATCGCCCGGCACGATGCGGTTGCCGGCACCCACCAACTCGTCAACCGGTACCGCGAGTGCGCGCTCTCCGGGGCGCAGCTGCAGCGAGAATCCCTGCGCAAGCGCATTGCTGCTGATTGCCGTGCCTTCGGCAATGTCCTGCACCGGCACCTTTCCCACCACGGCGGAAATGCTGGAGGCGGCACCGGCAATCGGGGCGCTGCGCTGCGCCAGGCGCAGTCCATTGGCAGAAATGGGTTCGCCGGCCGGCAGTCGCGCCACCGCCTCCACCACGGTGATTGCCTGGGCTTCGCTCTGCGCGGCCGGGGCAACCGTGGCCGGCGCGGCTTGCCTGCGCCCGATCATCAGGGCGATGACCGCCAGCAGCACGGCCAACCCGATCAGGGCGACGGCGGCGATGCGGGTCAACTTGAGCATGGAACCGTCTCCTGTAGCGATCGTCAGTTGCCGCTGCCGAGGTCGAGTTGCGCGACCGCCACGCTGCGGATGGGAGTCCGCATTACCCACTTGTAGAGCGTGGCGGTGCCGGGCAGGAAGGGATGGCTTGCGTAGTCGTAGCTGACGGTCACGGTCATGCACTGGGCGCTGGCCAGTCCGGCGCAGGGCGCCTGCGCGGAAACCAGGATGGCGTTGCTTCCCCCATTGCTGCAGTCGACGGACTGCCCGGAGAAGTTCAGCAGCCACTGCATCGAGCTGCGCGCCGCAATACACGCCGCGGTACGACGTTCATTGGCGCTGCCATAGCGCAGCGATGCGCGCGCACCCTCGGCCGAAGCGGTTGCCAGCGTCTGCTGGGCCGCCATGATCATCACGCCGGAGAACGTAAACAGCAGCAGTGGCAGCAGGCCCAGCATGAGCATCAAGGCAAACTCGATGCTGGCCGCACCACGTTGCCGGCGCGGGTTGGGGGTGTTCATGGCACACCTCCATACGTAGTGATGAGGATCCAGGCGATGGCCGACACGGCCAGGTAGGCTGCATAGGGAATGCCATGGCGTCCCTGGCGGGCGTTCTGCATGTCGCGCAGCGCCGGGTGTGAATGCCACTGCGAACTGGCCCGGTTCAGCTGGGCTTGCAGGCCGATGGGCAGTACTGGACCCACCCGGCGTGACGCCAGCACCAACGCGGCATGTGCGCCCGCTGCGAGGCTGGCCGCGATCCAGATCGGCAGCAGTGTCTGCCAGCCCAGCATCAATCCCAGCACGGAAAAGAACTTGACATCCCCGGCGCCCATCCAGCGCAACGCATGGAACGGCAGCAATGCGACCAGGCCGAGCGCCGCGCCGGCAACGTGGGAAGCCCACGGCAGGCGCGGCGCGTTGAACTGTCCGGCGATGAGCACGACAACGGTGATCGCGCATGCGGACAGCAGCCAGGCGTTGGGCACCCGCCGGGCGTACAGATCGCTGATCGCGATCCGCAGGCATACGCCGATGGCCAATAAACCCAGCAGTGTCATCGCACACTCCGTCGCCCGTCAGTGGACGCTCAGCAGTTGCTGTCCCTGATCCAATCCAGGAGGCGGCTCAGGCGGGCGTGCTGCCTGAAGCCTTGTTGGCAAGCTTGGTGAGATTCTCAAAGAGCGTGCTGAAGAATGTCTGGATCTGCGTACTGCCCAGTGCGATCAGCACTCCCGCAATCACAGCGGCCAGCAGCCCGTACTCGAGCGCGGTGACACCATCTTCTTCCTTCAGGAACTTGCGGATCGATGCGTTCATGACGATTGTCTCCCTCTACCTGTCTGCTACAGGACACCTGTTGGGCGGTGGCCCGGCTCCGCCGGGATCGTCCGTGGACCTCCGCACGTCCTGGCGGAGGAGGCAAGGCGGGATGGACCCGCTGTGCTCAAGCAGGGTGATCGCTTCCAGGCGGGACGCCGTTCGCACAACCGCGACCGCGCGGCGCGGGGCCGGTGGTCGACGTGTCGAGCGATACGTGCATGGTCATGCTGTCCCCCTGGGTGCGGTCATTATCAAAGACCGGATCACCGTGTTATCGACTTTGCCTGAATGGCGGCCGGCTGCAACCGGAACCTATATGCAAATTCGGCAGAATCCCTTCGGTCCTTAATTTTTCACGCGGGTTCTGTGACGGAAATCCGTTCGCTCGCACAACGATTCATCGACGTGCAGATAATGTGATTTTGGTTTCAGTCGAATGCGAGAACTGTGCCAATCACGTCAGCATGATTTTCACGTCTGTATCCATCCTATTCAACGCGGGGCAGATGTTTACCCCGCTGAATTATCGGGCATACTCGTATTCAAGTACTCGCGTTTCTTTTGGGGTACGTGCGTTGGCGGCGCGCATCCCGGTGATGGAAGAGATTCCATGAGAGGTGCGCGCCCTGTCAGGCAGTGGGGGCCGTATCGCACGACGGATAATCGGGGGGCGACACTGTCATGGTCGATGGTGCGGTAGGAGACAGCGACGACAGCGGCCTGCGGTCGATCGACCTGGCGACGCTGAGCGGCGTGCTTCGTGTATGTGATGTTGAACTGCTTCTGCTCGATGGCAATGGGCCGCGGGCAGCCTTCGCTTCACGCGTGCACGAGGAGGCGTTGTTCTGCAGCATCAGCTGTGGATTCCATTGCCGTGGCCGCTTCATGCTGCCGCCGGACTGGGCGATGCTCGGCTATCTGCACGCCACCGATGAGACGCTGAGCTGGTGCCATGGTGTACCGCTTGCGGCGGGTATGGCGTTGACCGTGATGCCGGAGGGCATCAGCGAGTTCACCCTGAGCCCGGGCACGCACATGACGCTGATGCTGGTGCCGGCGGCGCGCGTGCAGCGCAAGCTGACCGAACTGACCCTGCGCAGCACGCCACCGGCTGGGCAGGCACTTTCGTTGTTCAGCCTGGCCAACGAAGCAGCGCCGTTGGCGCGCCATTATCAGCAGCTGCACCTGCAGCTGGGGCAGGGTTCCGGCCTGCAGCCGGAAGAAGCCGAGCGGCTGCTGCATGAGCATGTGCAGGCACTGCTGGGCGCGGGTACCGCCGACCGCCCGGGCTGCAGCCGTGCGCGGCGCACACATTATCTGATTGCTCAGCGTGCCGAGAATTTCATGCGGCTCAACCTGCGCCGCAACATCTACATGAATGAAATCTGCGATGCCGCTGGCGTCAGCGAGCGCGGCCTGCGTTATGCATTCGAGGACCTGTTCGGCACTTCGCCGAACCGGTACCTCTCCATGCTGCGCCTGTGTGCCGCCTGCCGGAGCCTGTCGATGGCCGATTCCAGCCGCCGCTCGGTGAAGGCCATCGCGCTCAGCTGCGGGCTTTGGGACCTCTCGCGCTTCGCTGACAATTATCGCAAGGTATTCGGCGAACTGCCGCGCGATACCCTGATGCGCGCGCCCGCGCAGATCGGCCAGCCGGCCTGAGCCAAGGTCCCGCAAGGGTTTCCACGGCATTTGTGCCGGAATTGCGCATCCGTTTGCCGATCATGCTGCCGCTTCTGCATAGACGGCTGCCGATTCCGGCCGTGGATTTGCCGGAATGCGCGATTGCCGTGCCGGATTGAAGTGCGCCACCGCCGTTGCAAACGCTGAAATGTCAGTCACCTGCCTTACGGCAAGTCCACTGACATTCCAGTTGTTCGCCTACGGGGGAAATGCTCATGAACCGCATCTACCGGCGTGTATGGAACCGCCAGCTCAATGCTCTGGTTGTGGCCTCGGAACTGGCCACTGGCGACAGCGGCGGCAGCGCCGCCCGCGATCCGCGCAGTGCTCTGCTGATGCCGACTGCCCTGGCTCTTGCCCTGTTGTGTGCGCTGGCCAGCGGGCATGCAGGCGCAACCGAATCCAATCAGTCGCTGCGCGACCTGCAGGCGCTCGCAGCCAAGTACGCGCAGCCGATGCCGGTCAAGGTCGACGCGGAAGTGGCGCTGGCCGCAGCCTCGCGCCAGGCCCAGAGCAGTCCGGCAATCAGCGCTGATGCGCGTGTCGGCCTGCAGCTGAGTACGAACGTGCTGCCGATCGTGCGGGACGTGCTGCCGGCCACCGTGCAGGTGAAGCTGGCGGCGAACGCTGCGCCGAAGCAGGTCGCGGTTCCTGCGCTGGCCGCCGATGTCCGCGCCAATGCCGGGTTGGGGCACGCAGCGTCCAGTGTGGCGAAGATTGATGCCTCGCTGGCGGCCAACGTTGTGCCGTCCGCGCACGCGCCGCTCGGTGTGGCTGCGGATGCCCAGGCGAAGGCCGGCGTTGGCATCGCCGGTACCCAGGTGGCCTCGATCGATACCGGTGCCAAGGCGGCCGCCGCTGTTGCTGGCGCACCGGCTGGCTCGCTGTCCGGCCTCAAGGCGTCCGTTGACGGCAAGGTGGATTCGCAGCTGAAGCTGGCGGGCCATCAGATCGACGGGCAGGGGCAGGTCAAGGCGACGGCGGCGGTCACGCTGCCGGCCAAGGAGGAGTTGCCGGGCCAAACGCATGATCGCGCGATCACCGCAGCCTTCGATGCTGGTGTTGCCGGCAACGTGCGCGTGCAGGCGCCGGGTGGCCACGAAGTCGTGGCCGACCGCAATCTGAAGCTGGCCGGCCAAGCGACCGTGGCGGCGCAGAACAGCGCGCTGGGCGTCGATGGCCTGGTGGGCGGCGTTGTCGGCGCGGCAGGCGGCGCCGTAGGTGGCGTGCTTGATGGCACCGTAGGCAACACGGTTGGTGCGGTCGGCGGCGCCTTGCACGGCACGGTTGGAACGGTAGGCGAAGCACTGGGCAGCACGCTCGATGGCACCGTTGGAACTGTTGGTAGCGCGGTGGGTGGTGCAGTGAACGGCGCTGTTGGTACGGTTGGTGCAGTCGGCGGAACCGTGGGTGGTGCACTCAACGGCACGGCCGGTTCGGTCGGCAGCACCGTCGGCGGCGCGCTCAACGGGGCTGTTGGTACGGTTGGCGCAGTTGGCGGCACCGTGGGTGGTGCACTCAACGGCACGGTCGGTTCGGTCGGCAGCACCGTCGGTGGCGCGCTCAACGATGCAGTTGGCACCCTCGGTGCCGTTGGCGGTGCCGTCGGCGGCACGCTCAACAATACAGCGGGTGCAGTGGGCAGCACCGTCGGCGGTGTCCTCAATGGCGCTACAGGTGGCAGCCTCGGCGGCCTGGGTGGCCTGCTGGGCGATACGCTGGGCAATGTCGGCAGTGCCGTAGGCAACCTGCTCAACGGCAACCTCAACGGCACCATCGGCAATCTCGGCAGTGCCGTAGGCGGCCTGGTCGGTGGCACGCTCGGCGGCCTCGGCCTGACCCAACCCTCGGCCATACCGCCCACCAGCCCAAAGGCGCCGGCGCCGGCCGACCCGAACGCGGGCCTGATCATCGGCACCGGCGGCCTGGTCGGTAATGTCGGGCAGCTGATCGGGCCGACCACCAGCAGCCTGTTCGGCGGCGACGGCTACCTGAGCAACGGCAATCTCAAGCTCAGCAACGCCAACGTGATGCAGACCTACTCGACGGTCAATGTGCTGGGCCTGCCGGTGGTCAACCTGTCGCCGGTCGGTAGCACCCTCAATGGCCTCGGCGGCGCCGCCACCGGCGGCAGCTCGCACCTGACGCTCATTGGCGGCGTTACCTCGGACAGTTACATCTACAACATCAACAACGGCAATCCGGGTGGCCTGCTCGGGCTGCTACTGCCAACGGATTCGCCGGAATGGGCGGCGAAGTGCCTGGACATCGCGCTGGCCGACATCTCCTGCTGGGCCGTCAACGCGGCACAGGACTACCAGGTGCTGATGGGTGATGGCGCCTTCGCCAACGGTTCGAAGGAAGTGGTGATCGGCGCCAATGCACGGCACGAACTGCCCAGGGTCGATGCCAACGTTGCCTTCCCGGGCGATGGCGTGAACGATCCCACCAACCCGACCGGCGTCCCGACCGCAGACTACGCTGCGCGCATGGGCCATTCGGTGATCGTCGGTGACAGTGCCGTCGGTACCGCCAACGGCCAGACCCTGCTGGGTGCTGAAGCCACCTCCAACCAGGCGAACTCGGTCGCACTGGGCTACCGTTCGGCTGCACTGCGCGGCGCGCAGGCCAGCTACAGCGCTTATGGCCTCACTGCACCGCAGGTCTCGGCCGGCGAAGTATCGGTGGGCACCGCCGGTGGCGGCGAGCGCCAGATCACCAACGTGGCTGCCGGCAGCGTCAACACCGATGCGGTCAATGTGGCCCAGTTGAAGGGCGCCATCAGCCTGATCGATGATGTGGCGGCAGCTGCGGTGACCTACGACCTGGACGGTGCCGGCAACCCGAACTACCGTCGGGTGACGCTTGGCGCGGGCACTGGCACCACCACCATCGGCAACCTGGCCGGCGGCGCGGTCACCGCGGGCAGCCTGGAAGCAGTCAACGGTGGCCAACTGGCTGCGACCAACGTCGCCATCGCCAGCTTCTTCGGTGGCCGCGCCGCGTTCGATCCGGCCAGCGGTGCCTTCACTGCGCCGCTGTTCGAGATCAGCACGATCTCCACCACCGGCGCCATCGCCCAGGGCCTGTACACCAACGCCACCGATGCCTTCGCGGCGGTGGATGGTTCGCTGGTCAACCTCAACACGCAGATCACCGATATCCGCAACGGCGGTACCAAGTACCTGCGGGTGAACTCGACCGGTACCGAGGCCGTGGCCACCGGCGCCGACTCGATCGCGGTTGGTACCAATGCCCGCGCCACCGCCTCCAACAGCATCGCGGTGGGCGCCGGCAGCCTGGCTGACCGTGCCAACAGCGTATCCATCGGTGCCGCCGGTGCCGAGCGCCAGGTCACCAACATGGCGGCCGGTACCGCAGCGACCGATGCGGTCAACCTGGGCCAGCTGCAGGCCTCGGAGCAGGGCGCCCTGCGCTATGACCTCAACGGCGACGGCAGCGTCAACTACGCCAGTGCCACGCTGGGCCAGAGCGGCACCGCCACCACGCTGCGCAACCTGGGCCCGGGCCAGGTCAGTGCCACCAGCAGCGAGGCCATCAACGGTGCCCAGCTGTTTGCGGCCAACCAGGCCGTTGCCACCCACCTCGGAGGTGGCGCGGCGGTCAACGCCAGCGGCGTACTGACCGCGCCGACCTATTCGATCAACAACGTTGCCGCCAACGGCACGATCACCAAGGGCAACTACAACGACGTCGGTACCGCCTTCGACGCGGTCAGCAATTCACTGGCCAATGTGGCCGACCAGACCGGCGAGATCGACAAGCTGGCAGTGAAGTACGACGTCGACGGCAGCGGCAACGTGCTCAACAGCGTGACGCTGACGGGCACCGGCAGCGGCGCGGTGAAGATCACCAATGTGGCCGCCGGCAGCATCCTGGCCGGCAGCAGCGATGCCATCACCGGCGACCAGCTGTTCAGCACCCACAGCACCATCGCCAACTACTTCGGCGGCACCACTGCCTACAACGGCACCACCAACGCGTGGACCGCGCCGACGTTCAGCATCTCCAGCATCGCCACCGATGGCACCTTCACCAGCGGCGATTACAACAACGTCACCGCCGCCTTCACTGCCGTCGATGGCTCGCTGAAGGTCCTCAACCAGCGCATCACCAACGGTGGCGGTGGCAGTGCCTACCTGGCGGTGAACTCGACGGCGGCCGCAGCCACCGCGGCCGGTGCGGAAGCGGTGGCGGTCGGCCCGCAGGCCAGTGCAGCCGGTGCCAACAGCGTGGCGGTCGGCAACGGTGCCAGCAGCAGCGCCGGCAACAGCGTGGCACTGGGTGCCGGTTCGGTGGCCAGCGTCGGTGCGCAGAGCGGCTATACCGGTGCCTACGGCCAGACCGGCGCCAGCAACTCGGCCGGTGAGGTCTCGGTCGGCAGTACTGGCAGCGAGCGCAAGATCACCCATGTCGCCGACGGTTCCGACACGTACGACGCGACCAATGTCGGCCAGCTGAAGAACGGCGTGAACTACGCCATCGACGAATCGAAGAAGTACACCGACCAGAAGATCCAGAACATCACCAACGTGGCCGGCAGCTTCCGCGCCAACAACACCAACAACCTGGCCGACCCGTCCGCCAGCGGTGCCAACTCGGCCGCCGGCGGTGCAGGCTCCACCGCCGCCGGTACCAACTCGACCGCGCTGGGCAATGGTTCACAGGCGCAGGCCGACAACTCGGTGGCATTGGGTGCGGGTTCGGTGGCGAACCGGGCCAACACGGTCTCGGTGGGTGCGAGCGGCGCCGAACGCCAGGTGGTCAACGTGGCTGACGGCTCGCAGGCCACCGACGCGGTCAACGTGCGCCAGCTGCAGGCCTCGCAGCAGGGCACCATCCGCTACGACACCACGGTGAACGGTGCGACCAACTACAACAGCGTCACCTTGGGCAGCACCAGCAGCGGCCCGACCACGGTGCGCAACGTTGCCGCTGGCACCGCCGGTACCGACGCGGTCAACGTGGATCAGCTGAAGTCGGGGATGGCGCAGACCCTGGACTGGTCCAAGGCCTACACCGACGAGCGCATGGGTGGCTTCGAGCGCGACCTGCGCAAGACCGACAACCGTGCTTCGGCCGGTATCGCCTCGGCGATGGCCACTGCAGCGCTGCCGCAGCCCAGCGAGGCGGGCCGCAGCATGGCCTCGATCGCGGCTGGGAGCTACAACGGCGAATCGGGCGTGGCGCTGGGCATCTCCGGTGTCTCCGAAGGCGGCCGCTGGATCTACAAGTTCAGCGGTTCGACCAACAGCCGTGGCGAGGCCGGCGTGGCCGTCGGTGCCGGCATCCAGTGGTGATATCTCCGCCGCCGGGCCGCACGCGCGGCCCGGTACCGCGGAAACGTCTACAGGGGGAATGACATGAAACAGCATCGTATCGCCCGCGCCGGCCAACATGCCGCTACGCTGGGCCTGATCCTGGGGGTGGGCCTGCTGGCCGCCTGCCGCAGCCATGCGCCGGCCACCGACGGTCCTGCCGAAGCCACCGTCGTGCAGTTCCCGGAGGCCTCCAGGGCCTCGTTGAAGGAAGGCATCTATCCGGACGTCGCCGACCTGCGCCGCTTCGCGCCGGGCATGAGCAAGCGGCAGTTGTACACGCTGCTGGGCACGCCGCATTTCAATGAAGGCATGTGGGGCGTGCGCGAGTGGAACTACCTGTTCAACTTCCGCACCGCGCAGGGCGCGGAGTACTTCACCTGCCAGTTCCAGGTCCGCTTTGACAGCAAGGGCATTGCCCAGGCGGGGTACTGGAAGCCGGAATCGTGCGCGGCCGTGCTGGAGCCGCCGCGGCCACCGGCCCCGCCGGCACCGGCACCGGCACCGCTGCCAGAACAGCCGCTGCGGCTGTCTGCCGACGCGCTGTTCGGCTTCGACAGCGCTGTACTCAGCGCCGAGGGCCAGCAGGCGGTGCAGGGCATCCTGGCGCAGGTGCGTGAAGCCGCACAGGTGCAGTCGATCCGGGTGACCGGCTACACCGACCGTATCGGCAGTGCCAGCTACAACCAGACCCTGTCGCAGCGCCGCGCCGAGGCCGTGCGCAGCGCGCTGGTGCAGGGCGGCGTGCCTGCAGCCAGCATCAGCGCCGAAGGACGCGGCGCGGCCGAGCCGATCGTGCAGTGCGAGCAGCGCAATCGGCGCGCGCTGATCGCCTGCCTGGCGCCAAACCGTCGCGTGCAGATCGCCGGAGTGGCACAGCCGCGCTGAAATTCCCTCACCGGGGCCAGGCCCCGGTCCCGAGTCCCCCCTGACCGCCGGCAGGCGTGGCAACGTCTCCCCCGTCGTCCACGCCTGCCTGCGGCTCAGGTCTTCTAACGGTGCACGCGATGAACGCTCAATTCCTGCCTCTTTCCATGAAGACGGAAACCACACTCAGCGTGTACGGCCAGCTCGGCAACCATGCCGTGGTACGCATTCCCGGGCGGCGCCTGCCAGGCCTGATCCTGCAGGCCGATACCGTGGCCGGGTTCCTTGCCCAGCTGCAGGAGGCCCAGGCCTGCCTGCGCAGCGGCCGCGCGCAGCGTACCGATGCGGAGCTGGACATGCTGATCGACGTGCTGCAGCAGTGGTATGCGTTGATCGAATCTCGTCTGGCCGACGCCGGCGAGGCGCTGTAGACGACAAAAGGGGACGGAGGGGATTAAGTCGTTTCCGGCACGACACGGGCATGTGCGACTTAATCCCCTCCGTCCCATTTTTCTACGCGTGGCCGCGGACCAGCCAGCAGGCGGCATCCACGCGTACGCGGTCGTTCTCGACGAACGGTGCGAATGCGGCCAGTGCTCGGGCCAGCAGAGAATCGGCGCGTTCCTTCGGCATCGTGCGCAACGCCAGGCCCAACGGGCCCACTTGGCCGACATAGGTAGGCAGGTCCTCGCGGGCGAGCGAGCAGGGCAGGTCTACCGCAACAACCTCCACGTCATTCCAGCCGGCGGCCTGCAGCAGATGCTGCACGCGCTCGCCGTCGGCAAAGGCGAACTGGCCCGGTTCGCCCGGTACGCGGGGCGGAAGATCCAGGGCATCGCCGATGGCGTGCTCGGCGGTGGTCATGAACGGATTTTCCCCGGCGCCGCGCCAGGCGAGGAAACGCAGGCCGGCACCCGGTCGCGCCGCGCGGCGCAGGTTGACGAAGGCGGCCTCGGTATCTTCGAAGAACATCACGCCCAACCGAGATTGGATCCAGTCGAAGTGCGCGGTGGGCAACGGATGCTGCTGTGCGTCGGCGACGATGAAGTCTGCGTCCAGCCCTGCCGCCTCGGCGCGTTGACGGGCCAGCGCCAGCATCGGCGCGGAGATGTCCAGGCCGGTGCAGTGCGCCGACGGGCGTGCGGCGGCTGATGCCAGCAGGCTGGCCCCGGTACCGCAGCCGATGTCGAGCAGTTGCGTGACGGTTTCCGGAAGTTCGGCCACGAGCAGGTCGGCCATCGGCTGGAACAGGCCATCGAGAAGGGCCTGCTGCGCAACCCAGACCTGGCCGCCAGGGCCGTTCCACAGGGCGTTCTGATCAAGGGGGGGTGTGCTGGCCATGGCCTTGCCTCGGTGGGTAGTTGCCCATAGGTTGGCGCTTGAAGGTCACTTGAGGTCAAGCCCGTGCGCGAACTGGATATTGGCGAGGTGGTCAAGCGCAGCGGCGTGCCGGCCTCGACCCTGCGCTACTACGAACAACTTGGGCTGCTGCAGGCACTGGGCCGTCGCGGCCTGCGCCGGCAGTACGACGAGCAGGTGCTGGAACGGCTCGCGTTGATCGGCCTCGGCCAGGCGGCCGGTCTGTCGCTGCAGCAGATCGGGGCATCGCTGCCACTGCAGCGCGGGTGCATCTCCCTGGACCGGGAGGCCCTGCTGGCGCAGGCCGATGTGCTGCAGCGGCAGATCACCCGGCTGCAACGGGTGCGCCGGCACCTGCAACGCGCGGCGGCCTGCCCGCAGGCGGAGGACGCTCGGAAGTGCGGTTCGTTCCAGAAACTGCTGCGTGCGCAGCAGCGCATGGCGGGTCGGTGAGAGAAGCATCCACGCATGGCGTGGATCTACTTCACCACGACCTCGGTAGATCCACGCCATGCGTGGATGGAATCAATCGCGGGTACTGACTTCCCAGGTGGCATGCAGCACGCCCGGCACGTGCTCCATCCGCGCCAGCACCACGTCCAGCTCATCGGCACTCACGGCAGTACTGACCAGCACCGCGATCACATCGGTTGGTGCATCGGCATGCTCGACCACCTGCACATCACCGACCGGGTACTGCGCTGCTTCCAGCGCATCGACCAACCGCTCACGCACCCGTGGTACGGCTTCGGCATCCACGCTCAGGCGCACCTCGTAGGTGGCTTCCGTAGCGGCTTCGTTGATCGGGATGCGGTTGATCGCATTCACCAGCGGCCGCAGCAGGGTATTGCCGGCGATGATCAGCACGGTCAGCAGCACGCCTTCGGCCAACATGTCCGCGCCGGTGCAGCTGCCCACCGCCGCCGAGCACCACAGGGTGGCGGCGGTGTTCAGGCCGCGCACGTTCATGCCTTCCTTCATGATCACGCCCGCGCCGAGGAAGCCGACGCCGGAGACCACGTAGGAGATCACCCGCACCGCCTCGGCACTGCCGGCGATGCGCATGCCGAGGTCGACGAAGGCGGCGGCGCCTACGGCCACCAGCACATTGGTGCGCAGGCCGGCGGTGCGTTGCCGGTACTGGCGCTCGGCGCCGATCAGCGTGCCCAGCACGAAGGCGGCCAGCAGGCTGACCACGGTGTCGGCGAAGGGACCGGCCTGGAAGGTCTCAATGAAGCGCATGGCCGGAGTCTACCCGGTCGAGGTGACAGTAGATCCACGCCATGCGTGGATTTCCAGCGGTCCACGCCACGCGTGGTTAGTCAGCGTGCCAGAAACGACTTAATCCCCTCCGTCCCCTTTTTGCGGGGTCAGTCGGTGTCCTCGACGCGCTCGCCCATCAGTTCGCGCTGGCGCTTGTCCAGTTCCTCGGCGTAGCGCTTGCGGACGAAGGCTTCAGAGACCACGCCCAGGACCTGGCCGTCGGCGGCGACCACGGCCAGTTCATCGGCCTGGGTCTGGTCGAAGCGCTGCATCACGCTGACCACGTCCGCGGCCGGTGACAGTGACACGTCACGGTTCTCGGCCAGCTCGCCGATCATGGTCTCCGGCTTCACGCCGTCGCCGTAGACGCGCGGAATCTGCACGATGCCTGCGTAATGGCCTTCGCTGTCGATCAGGATCACCCGGCTGCCCGAGCCCAGCGGGAAGCGCTGGCGGAACGCGGCGGCATCGAGATCGGCCGGAGTAGTGGCCACGCCCTTGCGCATCAGCCGGCCGGCGTTGAGGTTCTGCACCCAGCCCACGTCGCGGGCGCTCTTGATGGTCTCGCCGCGCAGGTGCATGCGCCAGGTCGAGAACGAGTAGCCGAACCACTGCCGCACCAGCGTGCTGGACACCAGTACCGCGCTCATCACCACGCTGGTCAGCAGGAAATCGTGCGTGCCTTCCAGCACCAGCATGGCCATGGTCATCGGCGCGCCAACGACGGCAGCAGCCAGCGCGGCCATGCCGGCCAGCGCGGCCGAGGTGGCGTCGATCACCGGAACGCCGGTGGCCATGCCCAGCAGTCCGGCGAACAGCGCGCCGACCAGGGTGCCCATGAACAGCGAGGCGAAGAACAGGCCGCCACGGAAGCCGAAGCCGAGCGAGATGCCCGAGGCCAGGCACTTCAGGGTCAGCAGGCCGCCGATCCAGATCAACGGCAGGTGCGTGGTCAGGTCCAGGTGCAGCGCGCCATGGCCGGACGACAGCACCTGCGGACTGGCCAGGGCCAGCGGGATCAGCAGCAGGCCACCCACCACCGGGCGGCCCCACAGTGGCAACGGGCTGCGCTTGACCCTCCCTTCAATGGACGCGATCAGGCGCATGATGACAATGCCGACCATCGCGCAGCAGCAGCCCAGCAGTCCGTAAATGGCGTAGTCGGCGGCGCGTACGTCTATGGTCGAAGCGGCGGGCAGCAGGTAAGCCTCGATGCCGGCCTGATCGGCCACGAACGCACCGGCCAGTGCGGCCACGGCCACCGGCGCCAGTGCGGCCGGCGTGTAGGCGCCGATGACGATCTCGAAGGCGTAGAACGCACCGGCCAGCGGCGCACCAAACGCAGCGGCGATGGCACCGGCGGCACCGGCACCGACCAGGATGCGCACGTCGTTGCGACGCAGGCGCATCACCCGGCCCAGCTGCGAGCCGCTGCCCGCGCCCATCTGCGTATACGAAGCCTCAAGGCCGACCGACGCGCCGCAGCCGTTGGACAGCAGGGTCTGGGTCAGCACGATCAGGTTGTCGCGCATCGACATGCGGCCGCCGTGCAGCGCATTGGCTTCCACCGCATCGAGCAGTGGCCGTTTCAGTCGCGTCGCCGCCAGGCTGACCAGGCCGACCAGCAGTCCGCCCAGTGGCAGCACCAGTAGCGCGGTCCAGGTCAGCGAGGGCAGGGAGCTCAGCCGCATGCCGTCGTCCAGCCCATACAACGTGCCCTGCAGCCAGCGCGCGATGCCCGACTGCAGCAGGGTCAGGTAGCCGGCGATCAGGCCAACCAGCAGCGCCAGCGCGATGAACCACAGGTCGCTGCCGCGCAGCCGCAGGCGCAGGCCCTGGAAGGCCAGATGCAGGCGCGATGGCGAAACGGGCGAAGACATGGTGGCGGCATGATACGCCGCCACCGTGAGCGCCACCGTCACCGCATCGGGCGGCTACCGGCTCAGAAGCGGTAGCGGCCCTTTACGTAGAAGGTGCGCGGCGCGGCCACCATGCGGCCTGCGTTGCCATCGACGTTGCGGGTGTACCAGCGCTTGTCGGCCAGGTTGTTCACGCCCAGCGCGATCTCGCTGTTACCCGGCCCCGGCACCTGCCAGGCCACTTGGGCATTCCACAGGCGTACGCCCGGCACGCGTCCCACGCGCGCGTCAGCGCTCTCGGCCCAGGTGTTGGCGGCGTCGGAGAACTGGCCGCTCTGGTGGGTGCTGGAGACGTTGAAGGTCCAGCCGGCCAGCGCGTAGCGGGCGCCGATGCTGTCGGTGTCGCGCGAGTAGAAGGGCACGTCCAGGCCACGGTTGTCACCGGACTGCTGGATCGCCTTGGTCCAGGTGTAGTTGGCGTACAGCTCCAGCCCGGCCAGCGCACTGTCCTCGGCGAAGTGGTACTCCAGTGCACTCTCCACGCCCTTGTGGTCGGTGGCGCCGATGTTCTGGAAGGTCGGCGGGGTGATTCCCGGCACCTGCAGGATCTGGTTGTCGAAGCGCATCTTGAACACGGTCACTTCCGCGCGCAGGGCGCCGTCCTGCCAGCGCGCGCCCAGCTCGGTGGTCCTGGCGATTTCCGGGTTCAGCGGGTTGTTGGCCGTCTGCGAATTGAGCTGGATGTTCTGCACCGGCCCGAACGAGGTGGTGTAGTTGCCGAACACGGTCAGCTGCGGGGTCAGCAGGTAGGCGATGTTGAGCGAGGGCAGGGCCTTGTCGTTGCGGCTGCTGAAGGTTGCCGCGCCAACGGCCTGGCGGCGGTCCATGTCGATCCATTCCATGCGCACGCCCGGAGTGATCCGCCATTGGCCGATCGCGATGCGGTCGTCGATGTAGAACGCATGCGCATCGGTGGCGTTGTCGAAGCGGGTGGTGGCGCTGGCCACGCCGGTGCGGCGGGTGACGGTGTAGCTGCGGTCGTTGCCACGTTCGCGCAGGAAGCGGTAGCCCGCGGTGATGTCGTGCACGCTGGCGCCCCAGTGCAGGCGCTGGGTGTAGCGCGGCTCGATGCCGAGCACGCGGTAGTCACGCGGCTGCACGGTCAGCTGGGTGTTGGCGGCGTTGATCAGCGAGCTGGCACGGGTGCTCTCGTTGTAATAGGCCAGCACCTCGAACTCGCTGTTGGCCGACAGCGTGTTGGTGTAGCCCAGGTCGATGCCGGTGCGGTGGCCCTTCCAGAAATCGGTCGGCCGGGTGTTCTGGAACGGATCGGCCTCGTACTGCGCACGGGTCAGGCCGCCCGGCGTCAGCGAGCGTACGTCGTAGTAGGACAGCTTGGCACGCAGCTCCTGCTGTTCGTCGATGGCGTAGGCGAACTTCAGCGCGAGATCATTGAAGCGGTCATCGCTGCCCCGGCGCCAGCCGCGACCATCCTGGCCGGAGTACAGCAGGGCCGCGCCCAGGCCATTGTCGCCGGTACCGCCGAGGAAGGCGTTGTACTGGGTGCTGTCACCGCCGCCATGGTCGTAGGCGGTGTAGCGGACGCCGGCTTCGCCGTGCAGGCCGGCCTCGGTGGGAATGGCGCGGGTGCTGAAGTTGATGATGCCACCGACGTTCTGCGGCCCGTAGCGCACCGCGCCGCCGCCGCGCACCACGTCGATCGACTCGATGTTGGACAGGCTGGTCGGCGCGAACGACAGCTGTGGCTGGCCATACGGCGCCACCGCCAGCGGCACGCCGTCCAACAGTACGGTCGAGCGCGGCGAGTAGCGCCCGGTGAGGCCGCGCACGCCGATGTTCAGCGACACCGAGCTGCCGGCCGTGCCGGAGTTGTCGGTGACCTGCACGCCGGGGATGCGGCGCATGGCATCGCCGATGCTGGCCGCGCCGCTGGCCTCGATGCGCTGGCGGTCGACCACGGTGCGCGCGCCGGCAAAGCGCTTGACGCTGTCATGCAGGCCGGTACCCAGCCAGCTGCCGGCGACCTGGATGCTGTCCAGCGTGGTGGCGCCGTCCTGGGCGAAGGCACGGGTGGTCGGGAGCAGGCACAGGGCGAGGGCGGCGGCCAGGGGCAGGCGGGCCGGTTGCAGGGCGAGGATGGGCATCGGTGCAGGCTGTGGAAGGTCGTAAATGAGAATTATTGCTGATTCCGTTGTGCAAGGGAATGCGCTGCCGGTTCATGCCGATGCCCCGGTGGTAAAGTGCGCGACTGCTTTCCTGACCGCCGAGATCTGCCATGTCCCAAGCTGCCTTCTACCCCGTCGGAACCCCTGGCCAGCCGTGGGGCGCAGCGGAACGGGAGGTGTGGCGTGGCCGCCAGCAGCGCCTGCGTCGCTATGACGAGGAGGTGCTGCCCCGCATCGAGGCGCTGGCTTCGCGCTTCGACAAGGTGGCCTATGGCCAGCTCGACTACGCTGGCGAGACCTACACTCTGTTCGCCCTGCGCAGCCGCGATTGGAACCCGGCGCTGCCGGCTGCCCTGGTTACCGGTGGCGTGCACGGTTATGAGACCAGCGGCGTGATGGGCGCGCTGGAATTCCTCGAAAAGCACGCCGCCGACTACGCCGGCAAGGCCAATCTGCTGGTGACACCGTGCGTGAATCCGTGGGGCTTCGAGCGCATCAACCGCTGGAACTTCGATGCGATCGACCCGAACCGCAATTTCCGCGCCGACGGCCCGGCCCGCGAATCGACCGCTGTCATCGAACTGATCGCGCCGATCAAGGACCAGTTCGTGCTGCACATCGACCTGCACGAAACCACCGACAGCGACGAGAGCGAGTTCCGCCCGGCGCTGGCCGCGCGTGACGGCAAGCCGTTCGAGCCGGGCCTGATTCCCGATGGCTTCTACTTGGTGGACGACAGCGAGAACCCGCAGGCGGCGTTCCAGCAGGCAGTCATCGCCGCGGTGGAGAAGGTCACCCACATCGCGCCGGCCGACGACAAGGGCGAGATCATCGGTTCGCCGGTGGTGGCCCACGGCGTGATCGAGTATCCGCTGGTGAAGCTGGGCCTGTGTGCCGGCATCACCGGTGCGACCTACACCACCACCACCGAGGTCTACCCGGACAGCCCGCGGGCGACCCCGCAGCAGTGCAACGACGCCCAGGTGGCAGCGGTGTGCGCGGCGCTGGATTACGCGCTCGCCCATCGTTGATGAAAAAAGGGGACGGAGGGGATTAAGTCGTTTGCGGCACAAACGACTTAATCCCCTCCGTCCCCTTTTTCGGTTCACCCCAACGCGTCGGCCCACCACAGCGCCGCTGGCCCCGGCGGCGTATCGCGGCGCCACAGCAGGTCGCTGTGGATGCGTCGTGGCCAGCCGGGCAGAGTCAGTTCCACCAGTTGCCCGCGGTCGTAGCGCTGCACCAATGCGCGGGGCAGCTCGGCCCAGCCGATGCCATCCTCGGCCATCTCCATCACCATCAGGTAGTCGGTGGCGGTCCACGCCAGCCCGGTAACCGCCCGCGCATGGTCGACCTCCGCGCTCAATCGCACCTGCCGGTACCGTGCCAGCTGGGAAGCTGCGCGACGGCCGGCGTCGGCCAGCGCATGGTCGCGCGCCACATACACCGACAGTTCGCTGTGATGGGCCAACGGCCGTGCCACCAGACCATCCGGGTAGCTTTCCTGGCGCGGCAGCAGGCCCAGCGCGGCGCGACCACTGCCGACCAGTTCCAGCACGTCTTCGCCTTCGGCATCCAGCCATTCCAGTTCGATCTCGGGGAACGCTTCGGCAAAGCGCTGCAACACGCGCTGCTCCGGATCGAGCTGATACACGTCGGAGAACACCACGGTCAGCCGCGCTTCGACCGGGGCGGCCAGCCGCACGCTCAACTGCTGCAGGCGGGTATCGGCGGCGAGGATTTCCTGGGCATGGACGAGCACCTGGTGCCCGGCTTCGGTCAGCTGCGGGTAGCGTCCACTGCGGTCGAACAGGCTGACGCCCAGGTCCGCCTCCAGGTGGGCGATGGCGGTGCTGACCGTTGATTGGGTCTTGCGCAGGCGACGCGCCGCCGCCGAGAACGATCCGAGCGCGGCCGCTTCGACGAACGCCTGCAGGGATTCAGGGGAATAGGGCATTGATCCATCGCTCCTATCGATGGTATCCATTTTGAATCGACCGTAAAAGGCGATGATACTGTCCGCCGTCGCCCCTGTCTGCGGGGCATCCACGCATGGCGTGGATCTACTGAGGGCGGGGCCCTGTCCGCGTCCCGCAAGGAGTTTCACATGTCCCGTACTGTTCCCGCCCGTGGCGCGCTGGTCGCCTGGGCCTGCCTGACCGTGGCGATCGTTGCCGAAGTGGTCGGCACCTCGTTCATGGCCCATGCAGCCCGCGATGGTGGCTGGACCGGCTACCTGATCATGGCCGGCGCGTTGGCGCTGTCCTATTACTTCCTGGCCCTGTCGGTCCGCCGCATCGCGGTCGGTGTCGCCTATGCGGTGTGGGAAGGCCTGGGCCTGACCCTGCTGACCGTGGTCGGCCTCACCGTGTTTGGCGAGAGTCTGTCGCTGCAGCAGCTGGCCGGCCTCGTGCTGGCGGTGGTCGGCATCGTCTGTGTCACCCTCGGGGAGGCGCACTGATGAATACCCTGGCCCTGTTTTTCGTGATCTGTTCTGCGCTGATCGACGTTGCCGCCAACATGATGGTCGCCAAGTCGGAGGGCTTCCGCCGCTGGCGCTGGGCCGTCGGCGCGGTCGTCATGGTCTGGATCGCCTTCGCCCTGCTGGGCCAGGCGGTGCGCTACATGGACCTGGCCACCGCCTATGCGATGTGGGGAGCGATCGGCGTGATCGGTACCGCCACTTGCGGCCGCCTGCTGTTCGGCAACCGCCTGCGGCCGATCGGCTGGGTTGGCATCGCCCTGGTCACGGCGGCGGTACTGCTGCTCAGCACCGCCAAGTAGCAGCACGCCTTGTCGCGAGCTGGGCGGCGATTGTGCAGCGATTTGCGAAGTCGCCCCTGCTCATCGACACTGCGGTTTTCCACATGGAGTGCCCGCATGTTCAGCCACATCACCGTAGGAACGAACGACATGGAGGCCGCGCGTCGCTTCTACGACGCCCTGTTCGCCGCGATGGGGGCACGTGCGGGCGTATTCGACGAGAAGGGACGGCTGCTGTACTTCAAGGATGGGCGGATGTTCGGTGTAACCGCGCCGATCGATGGGCAGCCAGCGTGCCATGCCAACGGTGGCACCATCGGTTTCAGTCTGGGCAGTGCAGAGGCCGTGCGTGCCTGGCAGGAAGCTGGCGTGGCTCACGGTGGTACCGCCATCGAAGATTCCCCCGGCGTCCGCAACATGTCCGGTCGGCAGGTGTTCCTGGCCTATCTGCGTGACCCGGATGGCAACAAGCTGTGTGCGGTCCATGTGATGTCGTGATTGGACAGGACGCGCGTGGCCGCGATGCACGCGGTCCGCGCGCGGCTGCGCTCGCAGGCACGCTCCTGCGCGCGCGTGATAACACGGAATGGTGGGCCGGGCCTGTGACCACAGGCCGCAACTTCATGCTCTGTCCACTGCGGTTCAGCCACAATCGGTCGGCTAACCCTTTGATCTACCGGAGAACGCCGCCCCATGGATGTACTGGAGCCGCAACAATCCCCGGTGCGCACCCTTCGGCCTGTGTTCGCCTTCGCGGCGATCGTTGTCGTGGCGTTCGCGCTGTTCGTCAGCCTGTTCCCGCTGGGGGCAGGCCGCCTTCTGCTGAAGGCACAGGACTGGGCCGCTCTCAACGTCGGCTGGTATTACCTGCTGGCGATGACCCTGTACCTGGTGTTCGTGGTCGGCGTGGCGCTGTCCAAGTACGGTGGCATCAAGCTCGGTGCCGACCATGACGAACCGGAGTTCAGTTACCTCTCCTGGGCCGGCATGCTGTTCGCGGCGGGCATCAGCATCACGCTGTTCTTCTTCTGCGTTTCCGAACCGCTGACCCACTACCTGCAGCCGCCGCAGGGCGATCCGGCCGCGGGCGAGGCCGGTGCGCGCCAGGCCATGCAGCTGCTGTTCCTGCATTGGGGCCTGCATGGCTGGGGTGTGTTCGCGCTGGCGGCGATGGCGATGGCCTACTTCGCCTACCGCCACAACCTGCCGCTGGCGCTGCGCTCGGCGCTGTACCCGCTGATTGGCAAGCGCATCAACGGCCCGATCGGCTACACCGTGGACGCGCTGGGCATCGTCGCCACCGTGTTCGGCATCGGCGCCGACATGGGCTTCGGGGTGCTGCACCTCAATGCCGGGCTGGCGCACCTGTTCAACATCCCGCATTCCAACCTGGTGCAGATCATCCTGGTGGTGGCCATGATGGGCGCGGCGGTGGCGGTGGCCGTGTCCGGCGTCGAGAAAGGCGTGCGCTGGATGGCCAACATCAACATGCTGCTGGCGATCGCGCTGGTGCTGTTCATGCTGTGCGCCGGCCCCACCCAGTACCTGCTCAGCACCTTGATGCAGAACCTGGGCGACTACCTCGGCAGCGTGGTCGGCAAGAGTTTCGATGTGTATGCCTACGGCGGCCGACCGGAATGGCTGGGCGGCTGGACGGTGTTCTACTGGGCCTGGTGGATCGGCTGGGCGCCCTTTGTCGGGCTGTTCATTGCACGTATCTCGCGCGGCCGCACCATCCGCGAATTCGTGTTCGGCGTGCTGCTGATCCCGCTGGGTTTCACCCTGGCGTGGCTGTCGATCTTCGGCAACAGCGCGCTGGACCAGGTGCTGCACCACGGCCAGCAACAGTTGGCGCAGCTGGCGGTGGATGATCCACCGACCGTGCTGTATGCGCTGCTGGACGGCTACCCCTGGAGCCGCGCGGTGATCACGGTGACAGTGCTGGTCAGCTTCATCTTCTTCGTGACCTCGGCCGACTCGGGGGCGGTGGTGTTGTCCACGCTGTCCTCGCACGGCGGTGCGCCGGAGGATGATGGTCCGCGTTGGCTGCGCGTGTTCTGGGGCACGGTGATCGCGGTGCTGACCGCCGGGTTGCTGCTGGCCGGCAGCATCGATGCGCTGAAGTCGGCGGTGGTGCTGGCGTCGTTGCCGTTCTCGGCGATCCTGTTGTTGATGATGTGGGGGCTGACCCGCGCCTTCAGTGACGAGTCGCACCGCAAGCGCGCGCTGCAGTACCGGCCGTCGCCGTTGATCGGAGACGATCGCCACCACCGGGGCTGGCGCCAGCGCCTGAGCCAGGCCATGCACTTCCCGGTGCGCGACCAGGTCTACCGCTTCATGGATGACACGGTGAAGCCGGCGATGGAGGCGGTGGCCGAGCAGCTGCGCGGGCAGGCCTGGGACGTGGCCACGCGCTTCGAGGCCGGCGACATGGAGTTGACGGTGAACCACGGCGAGCAGCAGGACTTCCTGTACCGGGTGATCCTGAGCGGCTACCTGACCCCGTCGTTTGCCGCGCAGCAGCTGCGCAACCAGCGCTACTACCGCGCCGAGGTGCACCTGTTCGAAGGCAGCCAGGATTACGACCTGGTGGGATACAGCCGAAAGCAGATCATCAACGACATCATCAGCCAGTACGAACGGCACCTGCAGTTCCTGCACCTGAGCCGTTGATGCGGTGGGTGCGGACCGTTGGTCCGCACCCCCCTGTAGAGCCGAGCCCGCGCTCGGCTCCTCGGTGTCGGAAGAGCAGCCAAGCATGGCTCGGCTCTACAGTGGCAATCAGAACCTGTAACGAGCGCCCAGCGAGACGAACTGCCCGCGCAGGTTGTACTGGCTGATGTCGAACCCATTGGATCCACCGGCCGGGTCGAACGGCGGGTCCTTGTCGGTCAGGTTCAGCACCGACAGCGACAGCGTGGTGTTGGCAATCCCTTCGTACGCTACGTACAGGTCCAGCTGGTGATACGGCTTGATGCGGTCGCGCAGGCCCGGGTTGCTGGTCGCCGTCGCCACACGCTGGTCGTAGCCGCTCACGTACTGCAGGCTCAGCGTGCTGCTCCAGTCGCCCACCGCCCAGTTCAACGAGGTGGTGCCGCGGGTGCGAGGCAGCGCGCCGTGGCGGTTGTTGCCGGCGCCTTCGTACGGTGCCTGGCCGGCTACCAGCGGCTGCTTGAAACTGAGCAGGTGGGTCCAGCTGCCGGCCACGGTGAAGTTGCCCCAGCCGTCGGTACGGAAGGTGCGGCTGGCGTCCAGATCCAGCCCCGAAGTGGTCAACTCCCCTTGGTTGGCGTACTGGTTGGTGATGAACTGGATGCGTCCCTGCGCATCACGTTGCACGCGACCGGGGAACAGCGTCGGGTTGTCGACGATGAACTGCGCGCTGTCCGGCTTGACCAGGTTGTCCTGCTCGATGCGGTACCAGTCCAGGCCGATGCTGGTATCGGCATCCGGCGACCACACCGCACCCAGGTTGAAGTTGCGCGAGCGTTCGGCCTTCAGGTCCGGATTGCCGGTGCGGATGTTGGTCACACCACGGCTGCCGCCGGGCTGCAGCGGATCCAGTGGATCGATCACCGAGCCGTAGCTGACGGTCTGGCCGGGCGCGATCTCCGGCAACGAGGGCGCGCGGAACCCGCGCGAGAACGAGCCACGCAGCAGCAGGCTGTCCAACGGCTGCCAGCGCAGCGCCACCTTCGGCGAGAACGCCTTGCCGAAGTCATCGTAGTGATCGCCGCGGCCGGCCACCTGCAGCTCCAACGTGCGGTGCAGTGGCACGCTCAGTTCGGCATAGGCGGCACTGACCTGGCGCTCGCCGTTGACCACGTTGATGGCCGGGCGCAGTTCGGTGCCCGACAGCACCTGTGCACTGGTACGCGCATCCAGCGACTCCTTGCGGAACTCGGCGCCCCAGGCGAAGCCGACCGCACCGGCCGGCAGCTCCCACAGCGAGGTCGAGGCCTTCACGTTCAACGCGTGCAGCCTGTACCAGCCCGGGCGCTTGGTCTGCAGGCGCAGTGCATCCAGCGCGCCCGGCGTGCTGGACGGGTTGAGGAAGTTGTAGCTGCCATCGCGCAGGATCTGTTCGAACGCGTAGCGGTTGACGAAATTGTCCACGTACTCGCGCTGTGCACTCTGCGAGGTCAGCGCCGCCACTTCCCAGTCCCAGCGTTCACCGCTGCCGCGCACGCCCGCCAGGGCGCGGTAGAACACCTGCGTGTTGTCCTTCAGGCGCGGGCCGAGATCGAAGAAGGTGTACTCGAACGGCAGTGGCGTGCTGCCCGGGTTGTTGGGATGGCCGACCGGCAGCACCGCCGGCACGTCGATGAGCGTGCCGGTAGCCGGGTTGTAGGCACGCAGGCCGGGGCCAACGGTCAGCGGCGCACTGAAGATCTGGTCGGCCTTGTTGTGGCTGTACAGCACGTCGGCGAAGGCTTCGACGCTGTCGTTGAAGCGGTAGGTCGCGCTCAACGACGCCTGCAGGCGCTCGGCGCCGGGCTGCAAGGTCTTGAACGGCTGCGCGTTGAAGGCGCAGGCCTGGCCGGGCAGGGTGCTGCCGAAATCGCTGTAGGGACGCAGCTGACTGCCATCCGGGCAGTTGGCGAACGGTTGCGGCGCGCGCGGGTTGGACAGCCAATTGCCACCGGCGGTGGACCAGCCGGCCAGGCGTCCGCCGGGCTGGTCGCGGAAATCGCCGCTGCGGGTATAGGCGCGCTGGTCGGCGTCTAGGCGATCACGCTTGAGCAGGTCCAGCCCGAACAGCACGTTCCAGCCCTGCTGCTCCAGGTCGCCGAAGCCGGCCAGCAGGTTGGCTTTGCGTTCGTCCAGGCCGCCCTGGGTGGCGGTACCGAAGCCGCCGCCGACTTCCACGCCCTGGAAGTTCTTGCGCAGGATGATGTTGATGACACCGGCGATGGCGTCGGAGCCATACACCGCCGAGGCGCCGTCCTTCAGCACTTCGATGCGTTCCACCGCGCTGATCGGCAGCGCGTTGAGGTCGACGAAGGTGTCCTGGGTATTGAGCGCGAAGCCGAAGTTGGACACGCGGTAGCCGTTGACCAGCACCAGTGTGTTCTTCGGCGACAGGCCACGCAGGCCGATCGAGGCCGAGCCGGCGGCGAAGCTGCCGGTGTACTGCTCGTCGAAGCTGTTGCCGGCATTGGCCGACAGGTTGCGCAGCACGTCGGTGAGGGTGGAGCGGCCGGTCTGCTCGATCTGTTCGCGGCTGACGATCTGCACCGGGTTCGGCCCGGCGGTGTCGCTGCGTTTGATGTTGGAGCCGGTCACCAGCACGGTGCCGAGGGTGGTGCTGTCCTTGCCGGCATCGGCGGTTTCAGCGGCGCCGGCAGCGCCGGCGGTGAGGCCGAGCGCGATCGCGCCGGCAAGCAGGTTCAGGGTGGTGCGGTACATGGAAGCGACAACGCCGAACGGGGGAGGAGCCGTCAGTACCGCATGCAGGTACATGCGCCTTCCAATGACGAAAGCGCATTCAGTTATACATCACAGGTTCTTAACGAACGGTGCGAGGAGTGCAGAGCATTGGTGCGCACGCTGCTGTAGAGCCGAGCCTACGCTCGGCTCCGCGCACTGACCGGAAGCAGCCGAGCGTGGCTCGGCTCTACAGAAGGCAATGCCAGCCCATCAAGGCCGCAGCAGCACCTTGCCGTTGCGGCCCGAACCGGCCCCGGCCTTCGCCGCCTGGGCGATGTCGTCCAGCGCGAAGATCTGCTCCACCGGCAAGGTCAGTTCGCCGCTCGCCGCACGCTTCAGCAGTTCGCCAACCAGCCGGCGCTTGTCCTCCACGGCCATCGCCTGGCTGACCTTGCTGCCCCAGAAACCCTTCACTGTGGCCTCCTTGTAGATCAGGCCGCCGGCCGGGATGCGCATCGGTTCGCCGCTCATCACCCCGAACGACACCAGCGTGCCGTGGTGGCCGAGCAGGTCGACCAGGTCACCGCTGGCGTCGCCGCCGATGGAATCCACGGCCGCCGCCGCCTGTGCTTCGCCGGTCGCTTCACGCACGCGATCCTTCCAGCCGTCCACCGAGGTGTCGAACACATGATCGATACCCAGCGCCTGCAACTGCGCCACGGCATCCGCATTGCGCACCAGGTTGGCTACATGCACGCCACGCGCCCGCGCCAGCATCGCCAGCGACTTGCCCACCGCGCCGTTGGCGGTGTTCTGCACGATCCACTGGCCCGCCTCGACGTGCAGGAACTCCAGCAGCATCAGCGCGCTCAGCGGCATGGCGATCAGCTGCGCGGCCATTTCGTCGGGGATCGCCTCCGGCATCGGAATCACCATGCGTACCGGCGCGATGAAGGCCTCGGCCCAGGTACCGTGTACCGAGGCTGCGGCGACGCGCTGGCCGATCTGCAGGCCGTCGACGCCGTCGCCCAGTGCGTCGACCACGCCCAATGCTTCGCTGCCGCCAATCGCCGGCAGGGTCGGCTTGTAGCCGTAGAGGCCGCGCACGGTCAGCAGATCGTGGTTGTGGATCGAGGCCAGCACGGTACGGATGCGCACCTCGCCGGGGCCGGGCTCAGGCAGCGGCGCATCGGCAATGGCAAGGACGTCGGCCGGGTTGCCGAAGGAGGGGTACTGGGCAGCGCGCATGGGTGGTGTTCCGGGGAAAGTTGATGTTGTACCGAACTGGGGCCGCAGGGGCTGTCGACAAGGCGCCGCAGCTGCAACACGGCATCCTGCGACTGATCGTCGCGACATGTGCTGATTACCGCATCTTGTGTTGACGGTTCGGGATATCCCCACTATGTTGTGGCCGTCACTCCCGGTCAGCCGCCGCCGCCGGACATGCAGCAAACGTCCTGCGGCCCGCCCCTGATGGCTTGCCGTGTCGACGCGGCCGCCATCGTGCGGACGCAGGTCGCCCCCACGGCCCGGATACCGGCCGCAGGCGCAGGCAGATGCCGACGACCTACGTTCCCGTGCCCTGGCAATCCACCCGTTCGCCCCGTGCGCCGGTATCGCGTTCAGGGCCGCCATGGCATCGACCGCCAAAGCGCGTGCGAGCCTGGAGTTCCACCACCATGACCGACAGTACCTTCCGCGTGGCCGATCTGGCCGGCGCCGGCGACGCCTTGCGCGCCGGTGGCGAGCGCGTGCCGACCTGGATCACCAAGGAGGCCGGCAACCGCCGCCTGCCGTTCGAGGCCGAGCGCCTGCAGCGCAGCATCGACGCCGTGCATGCCGAGTTCCCGCAGCTGGACGTGAGCGACTATCGCCGCGTGGTGCAGGCGATGGTCGAGCGCAAACCGAGCATCAGCGCCGACGACCTGGTCGATCTGCTGATCCGCGAGGCCGAATCGCGGGTGGACCTGGTTGCACCCGAGTGGGAACAGTTTGCCGCGCGCATCTACCTGCGCCGCCTGTACAAGCGCGCCAGCCGCAACCGCTTCTACGACGTCGGCCTGAAGTACGGTTCGTATGTGGGCCTGCAGGAAAGCCTGGCTGACCGCGGCATCTACAGCAACGACATCCTGCGCTGCTATTCGAAGGAAGAGCTGCAGCAGGCCGGCGAGATGATCGACCCGGAGCGCGACCGCCTGTTCGCCTACAACGGCCTGTACCTGCTGGCCACGCGCTATCTGGCCAGCGACCGCAGCCGCGAGGTCTACGAACTGCCGCAGGAGCGCTGGCTGACCATCGCGCTGTACCTGATGCAGGAGGAAAAGCCGCGCGAACGCCGCATGCAGCTGGTCGGCGAGGCGTACTGGGCGCTGTCCAACCTGTACATGACCGTCGCCACACCGACCCTGGCCAATGCCGGCAAGGTGGGTGGGCAGCTGTCCAGCTGCTTCATCGACACGGTGGACGACAGCCTGCAGGGCATCTATGACTCCAACACCGATATCGCCCGCGTGTCCAAGCACGGTGGCGGCGTCGGCGCCTACCTGGGCTATGTGCGCAGCAGCGGCGCGCCGATACGGGGCGTGGCCAATTCCTCCGGCGGCGTGGTGCCGTGGATCAAGCAGCTCAACAACACCGCGGTGTCGGTCGACCAGCTTGGCCAGCGCAAGGGCGCGGTGGCGGTGTACCTGGACATCTGGCACCGCGATATCGAGGCCTTCCTGGATCTGCGCCTGAACAACGGCGACCAGCGCCTGCGCGCGCACGATGTGTTCACCTCGGTGTGCGTGCCCGACCTGTTCATGGAAGCGGTCGAGCGCCGCGCCGACTGGTACCTGTTCGACCCGCACGAGGTGAAGCAGGCCAAGGGCTGGTACCTGCAGGACTTCTACGATGAGACGCGCGGCGCGGGCAGCTTCCGCGACCGCTATGCCGAACTGGTGGCCGACGAGCGCATCAGCCGCCGCACGGTGAAGGCGATCGATCTGTTCAAGCGGATCATGCTCAGCCAGTTGGAGACCGGCAATCCGTTCCTGTTCTACCGCGACGAGGTCAACCGCCGGAACCCGAACAAGCACGCGGGCATGATCTATTCCAGCAACCTGTGCACCGAGATCCTGCAGAACATGAGCCCGACGCGGATGATCCAGGAGATCGTCAGCGGCGACCAGATCGTCACCACGCGCCGCGCCGGTGACTTCGTGGTCTGCAACCTGTCTTCGATCAACCTCGGCCGGGCAATCAGTGCGCCGGATGACCTGCTGGCCACCGATGTGCTGGAGCGCCTGATCCCGATCCAGGTGCGCATGCTCGACAACGTGATCGACCTCAATGCGTTGCCGGTGCCGCAGGCCACGATCACCAACCGCAAGTACCGCGCCATCGGCCTGGGCACGTTCGGTTGGCACCACCTGCTGGCGCAGCAGGCGATCCAGTGGGAGTCACCGGATGCCGAGGATTTGGCCGACCGTCTCTACGAGCGCATCAACTTCCTGACCATCCAGGCCAGCGCGCAGCTGGCGAAGGAGAAGGGCAGCTATCCGATGTTCACCGGCAGCGATTGGCACCACGGGCGTTACTTCCGTGACCGCGACTACACTGGCGCCGCATGGGACAGCCTGGCCCGCGAGGTCGCCACGCACGGCCTGCGCAACGGCTGGCTGCTGGCGGTGGCGCCGAACATGAGCACCGCGCAGATTGCAGGATCCACGGCCTCGATCGACCCGATCTACAGCGCGTTCTACTACGAGGAAAAGAAGGACTTCCGGCGGCCGGTGGCGGCGCCGGGCCTGTCGCTGGAAACCTGGCCGTACTACGAGAAGGGTGCCTACAAGGTCGACCAGTTCGCCAGCGTGCGCCAGAACGCCCGCCGCCAGCGCCATGTCGACCAGTCGATCAGTTTCAACCTGTACGTGCCCAGCACCATCCGCGCCAGCACGCTGCTGGAGCTGCACCTGAGCGCCTGGCGCGAAGGCCTGAAGACCACCTACTACGTGCGCTCCAACGACATCGACATCAGCGAATGCGAGTGGTGCGCCAGTTGACCATCCACGGTAGCGCCGGGCCACGCCCGGCGAGCGCATCGCGCGGCCGTCGCACATTCCGCCGGCCATGGCCCGGCGCTACCCCCTGCAGGTAACACCATGGCAACCCCCCTCGACCGCATCAAGATCCTCGAACCGCGCCATCCCAACCGCAGCACCGGCATCATCAACGGCCGTACCAGCGGCATCCTCAACTGGAACGATATCCCGTATCCGTCCTTCTATCGGGCCTACAAGGAGCTGTCGACCAACTTCTGGATTCCCGACGAGGTCGACATGAAGCTCGATGCGCGCCAGTACGGCGAGCTCAACGCACGTGAAAAGAACGCCTACGATTCGATCATCGGCCTGCTGGCCACGCTCGACTCACCGCAGACCCGTTTCATCTACAACGTCGCCGAGTACATCACCGACCCGGCCGCGCATGCCAATGCGGCGATCATCGGCCAGCAGGAAGTGATCCATAACGAGAGCTACAGCTACGTACTGGCCTCGATCACCGACCTGCCGAACCAGAACCGCATCTTCGAGATCGCCCGCACCCACCCGACCATCATCAAGCGCAATGCCCCGATCATGGGCGCGTATGACGACTTCATGCGCGAGAAGACCGCCGAGACCCTGCTCAAGTCGCTGATCCAGTCCTCGATCCTGGAAGGCATCAACTTCTATTCCGGTTTCGCCTACTTCTACAACATGGTGCGGCAGAACCGCATGAACGGCACCGGCAAGATCATCAGCTTCATCAATCGCGACGAGCTGGCCCATACCAAGTTCATCAGCGAGCTGATCCGCGCCATCATCGGTGAAAACCCCGAGCTGCAGACCAATGAGTTGACCGCCTATGTGCACCAGTCATTCGAACATGCCATCGAGCTTGAGACGCAGTGGTCGTCGGAGGTGCTGGATGGCATCGATGGCATCGACGTGGACGAGATGGTGCGCTACGTGAAGTACCGCGCCAACAAGATGGCCGGCATGCTCGGCATCGAGCGCCTGTACAGCGACACCACCGACAACGTGATGCCGTGGATCAAGGCCTACGCCGACAACTTCACCGAGACCAAGACCGACTTCTTCGAGATGCGCAATGCAAGTTACAAGAAGACCAACGTCGACAACGGCTTCGACGATCTCTGAGCCTGGCGCCGTGCTGAGCATCCTGATGGTGGTCGCCTCCTTGAGCGGCAACACCCGCGAACTCGGCCGGCAGATCGCCGAACGCTGCCGCGTTGCCGGTCATGCGGTGTACTGGCAGGAGGCCGACGACCTGCGCCAGGCACCGCCGCTGGCGGCCGATGAGGCCGACCTGGTGCTGCTGGGCTGCTGGACCGACAACGCCGGCCGCACGCCAGCGGAGATGAAGGCATGGGTGGCCGGCATCGCCGAGCGCGGCGAGCGGCCACGGCAGCTGGCGGTGTTCGGCACCGGCGAAACGCAGTGGGGGCAGGAGTACTACTGCGGCGCCGTGCACCGGCTGATCCGCTATTTCCGCAGCGACTATCCGCCGCTCGAGATCGAGCAGATGCCGCATGGCGAGCGTCACGCCGCAGCCATCGACGCCTGGACCGATACGGTCCTGGCCCACTACTGGAGCAACACGGATGCAGATCATCGACGCCACCACGCCTGAGCAGTTCCAGCAGCTGCTGGCCGAGCACCCGCGGGTGCTGGTGGATTTTCACAAGGACCACTGCCCGGGGTGCCGGATGCTGGAGATGTCGCTGCACCTGGTGGCCAACAGCGTCGCGGGGCAGGGCACCACGCTGCTGCGCGTGCAGCTGGAGGTGCTGGGCGAGGCGTTCTTCAGGGAACTGGGGCTGCGGCAGACGCCGACGCTGTCCCTGTTCCGTGATGGTGATGAACGCACGCGCCTCGCCGGGTTCCAGTCGCCGCAACAGATCGAGGCCGCGATCGCGCTGCATTTGTAGAGCCGAGCGCATGCTCGACTGCTCTCCGCACGATGCGAGAAGCCATCCACGCATGGCGTGGATCTACCACGGTCATATCGGTAGCGCCGGGCCACGCCTGGCAGCACTTCGCGCGCCTCACTTTTTGTAGAGCCGAGCCCATGCTCGGCTGCCGTTCGCGCGGTGAGCGATGAGTCGAGCATGGCTCGACTCTACAAGGGCATCCACGCATGGCGTGGATCTACCGGGGCAGGGTCCGTGCTTCGGCGTCAGGCTCCGCTGAAGGTATCCACCAGCAGCTTCACGTTCAGCACCACGATCACCAGCGCGATCACCCAGGCGATCGCGCCGAGCCAGCGCGGTGCCACCAGCGCACCCATCGTCACCTTGTCGGTCACGATCCGAACCAGGGGAATGATCGCGAACGGCAGCTGCATCGACAGCACCACCTGGCTCAGCACCAGCAGTTTCACCGCGCCCTGGTCGCCGAACAGCAGGATCACCACCACCACCGGAATGATCGCCAGCGCGCGCGTGATCAGCCGACGCAGCCACGGCGGCAGGCGCAGGTGCAGGAAGCCTTCCATCACGATCTGGCCGGCCAGCGTGGCGGTCACTGTCGAATTCAGGCCCGAGGCCAGCAAGGCAATCGCAAACAGTGTCGCCGCCGCGCCCACGCCCAGCATTGGCGCCAGCAGCTGGTGGGCCTGCTCGATGTCTTCCACGTCGAATCGGCCATTGGCATGGAACACCGCCGCTGCCAGGATCAGGATGCTGGCGTTGATGAACAGTGCCAGGGTCAGCGCGAGGGTGCTATCGGTAACCGCCCAGCGCAGCGCGCTGCGGCGGCCTTCGTCGGTACGCGGGTAGGCGCGGGTCTGCACGATGGACGAATGCAGGTAGAGATTGTGCGGCATCACCGTGGCACCGATGATGCCGATCGCGATGTACAGCGCGTGCGGATCGGTCACCACCCGCGCGCGCGGAATGAAGCCGCCCAGCACCGCCATCACTGACGGCGCAGCCATCGCGATCTGCACTACGAAGCAGGCGAAGATCACCATCAGCAGCGCGATCACGAAGGCTTCCAGCGCACGGAAGCCGCGGTTCATCAGCAGCAGAACCAGCAGCGTATCCAGCGCAGTGATGACCGCGCCCCAGAGCAGTGGCAGGTCGAACAGCAGCTTCAGCGCGATCGCGGTGCCGATCACCTCGGCCAGGTCGCAGGCGATGATCGCTGCCTCGCACAGCGCCCACAGCGCCAGGTTCACCGGCTTCGGGTACCTCGCGCGGCAGGCCTGCGCCAGGTCCATGCCGGTGGCGATACCCAGCCGTGCCGACAGCGCCTGCAGGATCACCGCCATCAGGTTGGAGATGAGGATGACCGACAGCAGCAGGTAGCCGAAGCGCGAACCACCGGCGAGGTCGGTGGCCCAGTTGCCCGGGTCCATGTAGCCGACCGAGATCATGTAGCCCGGGCCAAGGAAGGCCAGCAGGCGGAACCACCAGTGGCCCTTTTCGGGCACCGCGACCGAGGCGTTGAGCGCGCCCAGGCTGGCCGGGGTGGAGGCCGAAGGGTCGCGGGGCGCCAGAGTGTTCATGGATCCGAATATAGCCCGTGCTATAGTCATTAGCAATGTGAAACAATCGTCTTTGTCGTGTGACTGGTCCAGAATTCAGCTTCGACACCGCAGTACACCGGAAGGACAGGCGCAGGCGTGGGCAAGACCGACGATTCGACATCGCTGAAAAGCACCCCCTTGATCGAGGCTGAGCGCCAGGTCGAGAGCTTCCGGCAAGTGCGCGAAGCGCACCGGATGGAGCTGGTGGAGGACTATGTCGAGCTGATCTCGGACCTGCTGGCCGACGGCGGCGAGGCCCGCCAGGTCGACATCGCCACCCGCCTGGGCGTGGCCCAACCCACCGTGGCGAAGATGCTGCGGCGCCTGGCCCGCGATGGCTGGGTGGTGCAGCGGCCGTACCGCGGCGTGTTCCTGACCCCGGAAGGCGAAGCGCTGGCCCATGCCAGCCGCCAGCGGCACCAGACCGTGGAGCGTTTCCTGCTGGCGCTGGGCGTGGACCCTGATACGGCACGGCGTGATGCGGAGGGTATCGAGCACCATGTGAGCGAGCAGACGCTGGCGCTGTTCGAGGCGTTCGTGCGCAAGGCCGAGGGCGGCTGAGCAGACCGCTGGGGCCGGGCCCTGCAGGCCGGAGGTTGGAGGCCGCTGTGGGGAGGGAAACGGGTCAGAGCCCTTTCCGGCGGAAAGGGATCCGAGCCCCGGGGCCGATCGTCAGCCGCGACGGAACGCGGCGGGGGTGCGGGCGCCGACGATGATCATGCGGATCATCGTGGAGATCTGCTCGACCAGTTCCGGATCCTTCTCCGGCGGCAGGTCCATGGCGGTGGCGCCCATCGCGAACACCAGCCGGGTGATGGCCTTGGCCACCAGTTCCGGGGCATGCAGTACGGCGCCATCCAGTGCGGCCAGGCGCACCAGGTCGTGCTGCAGCTCTTCTTCGAAGTAGTGCAGCTCGCGCTCGACCGCGTGCTTGAAGTCGTCCGAGCCGACCGCGCCTTCGCGCAGCAGTACGTGCAGCAGCTTGTCGTCGGCGCGCAGCTGTTCCATGAAGGTCTCCACGGAAACGCGCACCACGCTGGTGGCGGTAGAGGTGGCGCGCTGGCGGGCCTCGCCGATGATGGTGCGCAGCGAACGGCCGGCCGCGTCGATCAGCGCCACGGCCAGTTCGTCCATGTCGCGGAACTGCCGGTAGAAGCTGTTCGGCGCAATGCCGGCCTCACGTGCCACTTCGCGCAGGCTGAGCGTGGACAGGCTGCGGTGTGGCCCGATCAGCTTCAGGGCGGCAGCCAGCAGATCCTCGCGGCTCACCGTACGGCGGGCCGGGCTGTTGGCATCTTCAGGCGTCGACAAGGCGGTGGCGGCGGCCATGGGGGTTCCGGTGGGGCGAGGCTGAATCATACCCAATCCGGTTCAATATACACATGTATACACAGGTGTATGTGCGCCCGTATAGTGCGCCCATGAGCGCTGTCGTCCGTCCGTCCCTGTTCTCTCCGTACCGCTGGGTCTCGCCGTCGCTGTTCGATTTCTGGGCGGGCCAGCTCAATCCCCTGTGGACCCTGCGCGAGCCGGTGGCCCGACTGGTCCGGCGCGAGCCGGCCGGCGAGGGCGCGGCGACCCTGGTCCTGCGCACCAACCGGCACTGGGCCGGCATGCGCGCCGGCCAGCACGTCACCCTGGGCGTCGAGATTGAGGGGCGCCTGTGGCAGCGCAGCTACAGCCCTACCGCACTGGGTCGGCGCGAGCTGGCGATCACCGTCAAGGCGATCGATGGCGGCCGGGTCAGCCAGCATCTGGTAAACCATGCACAACCGGGCGAACTGTTCCGCCTCGATGCCGCCTTCGGCGAGTTCCATATGCCGGCCGCGGCGCCGGTGCTGCTGCTGGCTGCCGGCAGTGGCATCACGCCGATGCGCAGCCTGTTGCGCGACGCCTGCCAGCGCCCGCTGGCAGCACCGGTGGACCTGTTCTATTGGGAGCGCACCGCCGCCCATCTGCAGTTCCGTGATGAACTGCAGGCGCTGGCCGCGGCCCATCCGAACCTGCGCGTGCATCTGCTGACCACCCGCGAGGGTGAGGCGCCGGCCGCGCGCATCGATACCCATGATCTGCAGGTGGCCGGCGATGACACGCCGCTGGCGCAGCGCCATGTGTTGGCCTGCGGTCCGGATGGCTTCGTTGCCGCTGCGCGTGAGCGCCTGGCGCACCAGGTGGCTGGCTTCCAGGCCGAAGCCTTCACCCCGCCGGCGCCACTGCGCGATGCCAGCAGCGAAGGCGAGGTGTCGCTGACGCTTGCGCGCAGTGGCCGCCAGCTGAGCGTGCCGCGAGGCCGCTCGCTGCTGGAAAGCCTGGAAGCGCATGGCATCAAGCCCAAGCACGGTTGCCGCATGGGCATCTGCAACACCTGTACCTGTGATCGCGTCAGTGGCGCCACCCGCCACCTTCGCACCGGCGACCTGCAGTCCGAATCGGCACAGCCGGTGCGGATCTGCGTGAGCGCACCGACCACCGACCTGACTCTGGATCTCTGAGGACGCCTGCCATGACCCGCGCTACCGACCGTGCCCTGAGCACCGCCGAGATGCATGCCTTCGGTGAGGAACTCGATGCGATCCGCGACCGTGTGATCGGCAGCCTCGGCGCCTCCGATACCCGCTACATCCGCCGTGTGGCTGCCGCCGTGCGATGGTTCGGCGTGGGTGGCCGTGGCCTGCTGTTCCTGGCAGCATTCTCGCCGCTGTTCTGGATGCCGCTGCTGTGGCCGGCCGCGATCACCGGCACGCTGCTGCTGGCGTTGTCGAAGATCCTGGAGAACATGGAGCTGGGCCACAACGTCATGCACGGCCAGTTCGACTGGACCGGCGACCCCAAGCTCAATGGCAACACCTACGAGTGGGATATCGTTGCCACCGCCGACAACTGGCGCAAGACCCACAATTTCCGCCACCACACCTATACCAACGTGCGTGGCATGGACGATGACATCGGCTACGGCCTGCTGCGCATCTTCCCGGAACAGCGCTGGAAGCCGTTCTACCTGCTGCAGCCGATCATCGCGCCGATCTTCGCGCTGCTGTTCCAGTGGGGCGTGGCCGCGCAGGACCTGCGACTGGGCCGTTGGCTGAAGGGCCGCATCAGTGGCCGTGCGATGTGGATGCAGACCCGCCCGGTGGCGCGGAAAATGGCTCGCCAGGTGCTGAAGGACTACGTGTTCTTCCCGCTGCTGGCCGGCCCGTTCTTCCTCACCGTGATGCTGGGCAACATGGTGGCCAACGGCCTGCGCAACATCTGGACCTACGTGATCATCTTCTGCGGCCACTTCACCGCAGAGTCGGAAACCTTCCCGAAGGAATGCCTGCGCAATGAATCGCGCGGCCACTGGTACCTGCGCCAGCTGCGCGGTTCGTCCAACATCAGCGGTGGCTTCCTGATCAACGTGCTGTCGGGCAACCTCAGCCACCAGATCGAGCACCACTTCTACCCGGATCTGCCGGCCAACCGCTATGCGGCCATCGCCAAGGAAGTGAAGGACATCTGCCGCCGCTACGGCCAGCACTACAACAACGGCTCGCTGCCGCGTCAGTTCGGCCAGGTGGTCTGGCGCATCCTGCGTCACGCGTTCCCGAGCAAGCCGCGCCGCCTGCCGATGCCGGACATCATGTCCGCACCGGCATCGGCCAACGCGGGCTGATCGACTCAGCCCGCTTTCGCCAGGGCCGCCTGTTCGCGGTCCAGGCGACGCAGGAACACCTGCATTTCCTTGCGTGCCTGCTGGTCGCCCTTACTGCCGGCCACGCTCAAGCCGCGCTGCCATGCTTCGCGCGCCGCCTGCGGCTGGCCACTGGCCAGCCAGGCTTTGCCCAGCAGCTTCCACGCCGCGGAATACTGCGGATCAAGCACCACGCACCGGCCCAGATGGGTGGCCGCGCGCACCGGGTTGCCCGCATCCAGCCAACCCTTGCCCAGGCCGAAGCGCAGCAGCGCGCCGTCCTTGCCGTTGGCAAGCATGCATTCCAGGGCTTCGATGTTCATCCGCGCACCTCCACCAGCAGTTCGGTGCGGCCGGGCTGGAAGCGGCCACGATGGAACAGCAGCGGCGCGCCGCCGTTCTCGTGCACTTCGATGATGCGGCCAGCCAGCAGCAGATGATCACCCACCGGCCACTGTGCGTGGCGGGTACAGGTGAGGTGGGCGACCGCACCGGCGATGCGTGGTGGGGCATCCTCGTCATCATCCAGCAATGCCAGGCCGTCGAAGCGGTTGCGGACCTGCGGATCGGCAAAGCGCCGGGCCAGCGCTTCCTGGTCGGCCGCCAGCACGCTGATCGCAAAGCGGGTGGCGCGCTGGAAGGTGGACAGGCTCTGCGCATGCAACGCCAGGTTCCACAGCACCAGTGGCGGCTGCAATGACACCGGCACGAACGAATTGATGGTCAGGCCGATGGGTTTGCCCTGCGCATCGCGGGTGCAGACGATGGCCACGCCGGTAGGAAAGTGGCCGAGCAGCCGCCGCAGGGCCCGCGGCGGCATCTCGACCGACGGCACCGGGGCCGGGGAGGGGAAGACCCCCGCCCACGGCCCGGCGTATGGCAGTGTCTCGCCGCTCATGAGGCCCTGGCCTGGCGGTAGCGCCGGCCGACCTCGGCCCAGTTGATGATGTTGAAGAACGCACCGATGTAGTCCGGGCGACGGTTCTGGTAGTGCAGGTAGTAGGCGTGTTCCCAGACATCCAGTGCGAGGATCGGGGTGTTGCCGGACAGGCCCACGGCCGCACCCATCAGCGGGCTGTCCTGGTTGGCGCTGCTTTCCACCTGCAGGCGGCCATCGCGATCGCTGGTCAGCCAGGCCCAGCCGCTGCCGAAGCGGGTCTGCGCCGCCTTGGTGAAGGCCTCCTTGAAAGCATCGAAACCGCCGAGGTCACGGTCGATGGCGGCGGCCAGTTCGTCATCGGGTGCACCACCGTTGGTGCTGAGCACGGTCCAGAACAGGCTGTGGTTGGCGTGGCCGCCGCCGTTGTTGCGGATGGCGCCGCGCTGCGCCTCGGGCACGGCATCGAGGTTGGCGATCATCGCCTCGACCGGCTGCTCGGCGATGCCGGCCTGCTCGATGGCGGCGTTGAGGTTGTTGACGTAGGCCTGGTGGTGCTTGCTGTGGTGGATCTCCATCGTGCGCGCATCGAAATGCGGCTCAAGGGCGTCGTAGGCGTAGGGGAGCGGGGGAAGCGAGTACGACATCGAAGCAATCTCCGTGGGGAAGGCCAGAGGGCTGGCCGTGGGGAGACTGTTATCGCACCTCAACATTGGTTGAGGTCAAGGGGCGGGATTGAGGTGCGTGCGCGTTCATCGCTTTGATTCTTCCTGCAGGACAGCACGAGCGAAATGGTAGTGCCGGCCGCTGGCCGGCATGCCGGCAAGGTCGGGTTGCCGGCCAGCGGCCGGCACTACCAGAACCCGCTTTTCGAACCTCACCGGCGCGCTGAAGTGCTGCCCGCGCTCGCAGGAAACGGTCCGGTGGCGGGGGGGAGGGGCTGGCCGGGACCGTTGGCGCCATGGATGGCGCCATCGAGCCCCCAAGGATGGGTTTACGGCGTGTCCCGGCCAGCCCCTCCCCCCGCCACAACCGGTATCAACAAAGGCGCCGGCAGGCGAACCAGCCGCCAGCGCCTTCATCAACTCAACTCAACCAATCCTTGCAGGCGCCATCCACCTGCTCCCCGCACGCCTGCTGCATCCGCTGCTGCAACCGCGCCAGCGTCTCCGCGCCCTGGTGCTTGCCGCTCCACGCCTTCAACTGCCCGGCCAGGCGCTCGAAGCGTTGGCGGGTGCGCTGGTGGTAGCCCGACGGCTGTGCCTCCAGCTCGGCGATCAGCGAGGCGGTCGCCTGCTCGATGCGTGGTGCATCGTTCGGTGCCAGCTTCAGCAGGCCTTCCACGTACAGCACGCCCCACTGCACGCGGGTGGCCGGGCCCTGCGCACCGTCGTAGGCACGCTTCAACCACTCCAGCGCACCGGCGGTGTCGCCGCGCTGCTCGGCCAGTTCGGCCAGCTCGGGCATGTAGTAGTACGGCTGTTCGCTGCGCTTCAGTTCCGCCAGCAACAGCGACTCGGCGCCTGCGTCGTCGCCGACCTGGCGTAGTGCGTAGACCGCGCTGCTGATCGTGGCCTGGCGCGCATGCGCATCGGTGGCGGCAGCGTCGGCAGCAGCCACGCGCTGCTTGACCCGATCAACCAGGGCCGCGGGCAATGCGCCCTTCGGCTGCTGCAGGCGGGCCAGCGACACTTCGGTCAACGCACGCGACAATGCGTCGTCGGCGCGGTCGCCGCGCTCGGCGTCTGCCCGCTCCAATGCCACCAGCAGCTGCTGTCCCAGCGTGTTGCTGGTGGCCGGCCCGGCACTGGCCTGCTTGACCAGCTGCACGCCTGCATAGCCCAGCAACTCACGGTTGCGGCGGACTTCGGCGGGCTGCGCCAGCACGGCCTGCAGCAGCTCGCGTACTTCGGTGGGCGAGGCATCGGGCTTTTCGGCCGTTGCCGAGGCCAGCAGAGCGAAGCGGCGCTGCAGGGCAGCGTCGGGTGCGGCCTTGGACAACTGGCGCAGCACATCCTCGCTGCTGCGCTCGCCGGCCAGGCGGTTGGCGTCCACTTCCCAGCCGTAGTCGCCCAGCACCTGCCAGTCTTCTGCGGCCAGTCGGTCCGGCGTTGCCAACGCGGTGGCCAAGGTGGCGGCAACAGCACTGCGGCGGCCTGCGGCGACGGTCAGTGCCCGGGTCAGTTCGGTTGCATCATTGCCGCCGGCCACGCGGGTGATTTCGTTGCGCTGTGGGTCCAGCACGATCAGGGTCGGATAGCCGCGTACGCCGAAGCGCTCACCCCAGGCTTGCGCACCTTCCTCGTCGCCATCCAGGTAGACGGGAACGAATTTGCTGGTCAGCGCGATGAAGGCCGGGTCCTTGAACAGGCCCGCCTTGAGCTGGTTGCACGGTGGGCACCAGACGGCGCCCCAGTACAGCAGCACCGGCTTGCCGCTGTCGGCGGCCTCGGCGAAGGCATCATCGACATCGCCCTGGCGCCAGGCGATTGCCTTGGCCGGCGCGGGCACCTCGGCGGAGTTGGCGATGGAAACCGGGGCCGGGGTGCAGGCGCTCAGCGCCGAAGCCAGCAGCAACATAGAAAGCGCGACGCGCATCGGCAGCATCTCGAAGGGCAGGGTGACAGGCCATTGTAGGAACGGCCGGGGAGCCTGCTGATTCAGTTTGCTTATGACGGGCGTGCCGCAGGGCATGACGCCCGCCGGGTATTGGCCGGCGGATGCCTTCAGGCCGCTGCCCGCACCATCTGCTGATACACCAGCCCATTGAACTCGCCGACGTCGCCGTCCAGCACGAAGCCATAGCGCAGGTAGGTTGGCACTGCATTGAGTGAGGCGCGCACGGTCAGGACCGGCTCGCGCACCTGCGGGAGCACCGCGTCGAACAAAGCATGGCCGATGCCCTGGCCCTGGTAGCCGGGATCGACGAACAGCATCGCCAGGTGCCGGCCTTCCTTCAGTTCGATCACGCCGACGACGCGGCCGTCCTGCTCGGCCACCAGGATGTGGTTGTCGCCGTGCAGGCGCGCGCCGAACGCTTCGGCCGCGGCGACGCTGCCGAAGGTGGCGATGCCGGCCGCGCTGAGCGAAGGTGCGACCGCCGCAGTGAAGGCAGCCAGGCACACCGTGCTGATCGCGGGCAGGTCATCGACGTGGGCAGGGCGGATCGTCGGCATGCAGTGTTCTTCCGGTGGTGGGCGGCGCGTCATTGTTGCCGCAGGCCTTCACGCTAAGCTGGCGGCATGAGTGATTTCAATCCCGCGTACGCTGCCTTGTTTCCGCAGCAGGGTCTGAGCCTGGGCCTGATGACGCCCGTGGCGTCGCATGGGTTGGCCGATCCACGTGAGGCGCGACGTATCGCGCGACTGGCCGATGACCTGGGCTTTGCCGCGTTGTGGACGCGCGATGTGCCGCTGATGGTGCCGCAGGGTCCGGACGCGACAACGAGCGCGTTGGACGACCCGTTCCTGTGGCTGAGCATGCTGGCTGCGGCGACCGAGCGGATCGTGGTTGGCAGCGCGGCCATTGTGCTGCCGTTGCGCCAGCCGCTGCAGGTGGCGAAGTCGGCCTTGAGCCTGGACCGGATCAGCGGCGGACGCTTCGTACTGGGTCTGGGTTCGGGTGACCGCCCGGAAGAATTCGCCGCCTTCGGCGAGGATCTGGAGGGCAGGGCGGCGACGTTCCGTCAACGCTGGGCATTGTTGCGCGCGGCGCTGTCACCGGAGGCCGATGAGCGGACCGCCGTACTGCAGGTGACCGGTGGCTTCGACGTGCTGCCGGCCCCGGCCACGCGCATTCCGATGCTGGTGGTGGGTACCGCGCGGCAGAGCCTGCAGTGGATCGCGCGCGAGGCCGAAGGCTGGGCCACCTATCACCGCGAGGAGGCCGCTCAGGAAGGACGCATCGGGCTGTGGCAACAGGCACTGGTGCAGCGCGGTGGGCCACGCAAGCCATTCGTGCAGTCGATGCTTCTGGATCTGCAGGCAGATCCGCAGGCGCCAGCCGAGCCGCTGCCGCTGGGCCTGAAGGTCGGCCGCGATGGCCTGCGTGATTACCTGCTGCGCGTGCATGCGCAGGGCGTGGCGCATGTGACGTTCAACCTGGTCGACAACGGGCGACCGATGGACGCGGTACTGCGCGAGATCGGGGAGCACGTTCTGCCGCATAGGCTCCGGTAGGTGTCCACCTTGGTGGACACGTTCAAGCGGTCGAGCACGGCTCGACTCTACATGGGGTTCGCATCTGCGTATCATTCGCATTTGATACCCCGATGCCGGAGCCCCGTGTGACCCAACGTTCCCCCATGCACCCGACCGGACGCCTGTTCGCCGCGGTCGCTTTCATCGAGGCTGTGACCTGGGCCGGCCTGCTCATCGGCATGTGGATGAAGTACGGCCCCATGGCCAACGTAGCGCTGGTGAAGCTGTTCGGGCCCCTGCACGGCGTGGCCTTCCTGGCCTATGTGGCGGTTACCCTGTTTGCGGCGGTGCGCCTGCGCTGGCCGTGGTGGGCCAGTGCCTTGGCGCTGCTGGCGGCAATCCCGCCGCTGGTGACGCTGCCGCTGGAGTGGTGGTTCAAGCGCCGTGGCCTGCTGGGCCTCCGTGCGATGCGCTGAACCCACTGTTGCATGCCCATTCAAGAGAATGGGTATCAAATGCAAATACGAGCCGTTATCATTTGAGAGTGGCATCCGGTTCTGAGTGGGGCGGGTGCCGGGCGGGGCGTGCAGACGCGCCCGGCCAATCCTTTCCTGTTACGGCTGGTGTTCCATGCACGCACGTCCCGTCGTTCCCGGCTTGCCGGCGCTGGTGTTGGCTGCCCTGATCGGCACCATGGCGATGATGTCCTTCGTCGCCGTGATCGGCCCGGTGGTCCGCATGCTTGGCCTGTCCGAGTGGCATGCCGGGCTATCGGTCACCGCTGCAGGCGTGCTGTGGATGCTGGCCGCGCGCCCCTGGGGCCAGCTCAGCGACCGCATCGGACGCAAGCGCGTACTGATGCTGGCGATGAGTGCCTACACCGTGGTCTACATCGCGCTGGCGGTGTTCATCGACGTCGCCCTGCAGGCAGTGCCGCCGGTGCTGGTGTCAGTGCTGGTGCTGGTCGGCGCGCGTGGCCTGATCGGCCTGTTCTACGCGGCTGTGCCTCCTACCGCAGCCGCGCTGATCGCCGACAAAGCACCCACCGGACAGCGTGCAAAATTCCTCGCCCGCCTGGGCAGTGCCAACGCGCTGGGCATGGTGCTCGGCCCGGCCGCCGCGGGCTGGCTGGCCTATACGAATCTGTCGCTGGCGCTGTACGTGGCCGCGCTGCTGCCGTTGCTGGCACTGGCATTGCTGGCCTGGCGGCTGCCGGCTACACCGCCCGTGGTGGGCGCGTCCGCACAGCGCCGCACGCCGATGAGCCGCCTCGACGCGCGCCTGTGCCTGCCGCAGCTGGCAGCGTTCATCGCCATGGTCTCGGTGACTATCGCGCAGGTCACGGTCGGCTTCTTCGCAATTGATCGCCTGGGTCTGGATGCGGCGACCGGCGCGCGCATGGCCGGCATTGCACTCACAGCGGTCGGCGTCGGCCTGATCCTGGCGCAGGCGCTGGTGATGAAGCTGGAGGTGCATCCACGTCGCTGGATCGTCCTCGGCGCTCTCATTTCCGGCATCGGCTTCACTTCGGTGGCGGGCGCGCAGCAGGCCTGGCAATTGCCTGCGGCGTATGCGCTGGCTGCGTTCGGCATGGGCTTCGTATTCCCCTCGTTCCAGGCGCTGGCCGCCGATGCGGTAGAGGCGCACGAGCAGGGCGCCGCCGCAGGCACCGTGGCGGCCGCGCAAGGGCTGGGCATGGTGGCCGGGCCGATGCTCGGCACGCTGTTGTATCGCGGCGGGCCAAGCCTGCCTTACCTGCTGGTGGGCGCGCTGCTGCTGTTGCTGTGCGCGCTGGCCGCAGTGCATCGGATGAAGGAGACCCCATGAACGATTCCCTGATGCAGGGCGCGTGGCCGGAGGCTGCGCCAGCACCACAGGAGAGCACCGACGACGCGTCGCTGTTCCTGCTGCGGCATGCCGGCCAGCACGTGCACGCCCGCGGTTGCCGCGCCACGTTGCCAGCCGGTGCACTGGCGACGTTGGCAGAACGCGTTTCGGAGTTCTTTGCCCAGCAGCGTGGCGGCCCGGGCCTGCTGGTTGGCGCGGTGCCGTTCGAGCCGCGTGCCGACGATGCGCTGTACCAGCCCGAGCGCCTGCTGCCGGCGCTGGCACTGCAGCCGCAGGCCGCACCGCCGCTGGACGGCGCCCTGCGGGCCGAACCTGTACCGCAGGACTATGCCGCTGCAGTCGCTGCGGCAGTGCAGGCCTTGCGTGCGCCCGAGCAGAACCTGCATAAGGTGGTGCTGGCGCGCAGCCTGCTGGCACGCACCCGCCAGGCGCTTTCTCCGGACGTGCTGCTGGCACGCCTGGGCGCGGATCCGTCGGTGGCGACCTACGCGGTGCCGCTTCCGGTGGAGCTGGGCCAGGCACCGGCATGGCTGGTCGGTGCGACGCCGGAGCTGCTGCTGCGCAAGCGCGGCGCCGAACTGTTGTCGCATCCGTTGGCGGGTTCCGCGCGGCGCAGTGCCGATGCCGCCGAGGACGAGCGTGCGGCGCAGGCGCTGCTGGCCTCGACCAAGGACCACGACGAGCACCGCCACGTGGTCGAAGCCATCGTCGAAGGCCTGGCACCGTACTGCAGCCACATCGATGCACAGCCGCGCCCGGTGCTGCATGCCACCGCCAGCATGTGGCACCTCGGCACCCGCATCCACGCCACCCTGAAGGATCCGCAGACATCGGCGGCCGAGCTGTTGGCACAGCTGCATCCCACGCCGGCGGTCTGCGGTACGCCGCGGTTGGCGGCGCTGCAGCGCATCCGCGAGCTGGAACCTGTACCGCGTGGCTTCTATGCCGGCGCCGTGGGTTGGTTGGACGCGCAGGGTGACGGCGACTGGTACGTGGCGATCCGCTGCGCGCGCCTGCAGGGCACGCAACTGCGCCTGTATGCCGGTGCCGGCATCGTCGCCGAGTCGCGCCCCGAGGCCGAGGTGGCTGAAACCGCAGCGAAGTTTGCTGCCCTGTTGAACGCGCTGGGTGTCCATGAATCCGCGCCCGCCATCGAGCCTGCCGCATGAATGCTTCCGTTGAATCCTCCCGCCTGCCACTGCAGCAGGTGTGGCCCGACGCGCTGGTGGCGCGCTATCGCGAGGCCGGTCACTGGCGTGGCGAGACCTTCCCGGCGTTCCTGCGCGACCGTGCAGAACGCTATGCCGATGACATCGCGGTGGTCGCCGGTGACGTCCGCCTGAGCTATGCACAGCTGTGGCACGAGGCCGGGCGGATCGGCGCCGGCCTGTTGGCGCTGGGCCTGCAGCCAGGGGGGCGGGTGCTGGTGCAGCTGGGCAACACGGCAGGCTTCATCACCACGGTCTGTGGCCTGTTCCGTGCCGGGCTGGTCCCGGTGTACGCGTTGCCGGCGCACCGCATCACCGAGCTGGTGCACTTCGCCAGCAAGGCCGAAGCCAGTGCCTACATCACCACGGCAGTGCACGACGGCTTCGATCACCGCGGGCTGGCGCGGGCGCTGCAGGCCGAGGTCCCGGCGGTTCGCCATGTGGTGATCGACGGCGATGCGGCGGAGTTCGTCGCGCTGGAGGCGCTGCAGGGCGATCGCAGCCAGCTGCTGGTCGATCCGGACCCGCAATCGGTAGCGTTCCTGCAGATTTCCGGAGGCAGCACCGGGCTGTCCAAGCTGATTCCGCGTACCCACGACGACTACATCTACTCGTTCCGCGCCAGCAATGACCTCTGCGGCATCGACCGCGACAGCGTCTACCTGGTCGCGCTGCCGGCTGCGCACAACTTCCCGATGAGCTCGCCCGGCTTCTTCGGCGCGCTGTACGCCGGTGCCCGCGTGGTGCTCAGCCCCGGCCCCGGACCGGATGCGGCCTTCCCGCTGATCGCACGGGAGCGGGTGACCTGCTGTGGCCTGGTGCCGCCGCTGGCGTTGCTGTGGGCGCAGGCCGCCGCCACCAGCAGGCATGACCTGTCCAGCCTGCAGGTACTGCAGGTGGGCGGCGCCAAGCTGGTGCCGGAAGCCGCGCGGCGGGTGATCGACGGCCTCGGCTGTACCTTGCAGCAGGTATTCGGCATGGCCGAAGGGCTGGTGAACTACACCCGCCTGGATGATCCGGAAGAACTGATCGTGGCCTGCCAGGGGCGACCGATCAGTCCGGATGATGAAGTGCGCGTGGTCGATGACCATGACCAGCCGGTGGCCGAGGGCGAGGTGGGGCATCTACTCACCCGTGGCCCGTACACCATCCGTGGCTACCACAACGATGCGGTGGCCAATGCGCGCTCGTTCACCGACGACGGCTTCTATCGCACCGGCGACCGTGTGCAGCAGCTGCCCGGTGGCTATCTGGTGGTACAGGGCCGTGCGGGTGACCACATCAACCGCGCTGGCGAGAAGATCTCCGCTGAGGAGATCGAGGACCACCTGCTGGCGCACCCGGGTGTGTTCGACGCCGCCGTGGTCTCCATTCCCGATGAGTATCTGGGCGAGCGCAGCTGTGCGTTCGTGATCGCGCAGGGCGAACCGTTCAAGGCCCCGGCACTGAAGGCCTGGATGCGCGGGCGCGGCCTGGCGGCGTTCAAGGTGCCCGACCAGGTCGTGTTCGTCGACAGTTTCGATACCACTGCGGTCGGCAAGATCAGCCGCCGCGAACTGCGCGCGCAATTGCGTGCGCGTCATCTGCAACAGACAGGAGGAACGCGCTGATGGCGCTGCCCCGTATTACCGACTATCCCTTGCCGACCGCCGCCGAACTGCCGCAGGCGCGTGGCCCGTGGCGCCCGCAGCGCGATCGTGTGGCTTTGCTGGTGCACGACATGCAGCGCTACTTCCTGGCGGCATTCGACGCCGGCAGCACGCCCTTGCGGCCGGCGGTGGACAACATCGCACGGCTGCTGGCTCATTGCCGCGCGCACGGCATTCCGGTGTTCTACACCGCCCAGCATGGCGACCAGGACCGCCGTGACCGTGGCCTGCAGGCCGACCTGTGGGGACCGGGCATGCGCCGCAGCGCCGACCACGAACCGATCATCGAGGCGCTGGCACCGCAGCCAGGCGAGCACGTGCTGGTGAAGCACCGCTACAGCGCCTTCCAGCGCAGCAACCTGGAGACGCTGATGCGGGTACGTGGGCGCGACCAGCTGCTGGTGACCGGCGTGTACGCCCATATCGGCTGTACCGCGACCGTGGTCGAGGCCTTCCAGCGTGACATCGAGGCCTTCATCGCCGCTGACGCGGTGGCGGACTTCTCGCGTGCCGATCACGATCAGGCGCTGCACTGGATCGCACGCACCAGCGGGGTGCCGATGACCACCGACCAGCTGCTGGAGGTGCTGTGATGGCTGCCACGGGTGAGGTGCTGGATCTGGAGCGGATGCGTGCCGATGTGGCGCGCGTGCTGGAGTGCACACCGGCAGAGATCGGTGACGACGACAACCTGATCGACCTGGACCTGGATTCGATGCGCATGCTCGGCCTGGTCCTGGCCTGGGGCAACACCGGCCTGCCGCTGGAGTTCTCGCAGTTGGCCGAACACACCACGCTGCGCCAGTGGTGGAACGTGGTGCAGACGCTGCAGGCCGCGCAGAACGCATGAACGCCGCCGCGCTGGCCACGCCGGTGGCATTGACCGAGGCCCAGGCGGGACTGTGGTTCGCACAGCGGCTGGCACCGGACAACCCGTCATTCAATACCGCGCACGCGGTGTGGATCGATGGCCCGCTGGACGTGGCCGCGTTCGTCGCAGCGGCAGACCAGGCTGCAGGCGAGGCCCAGGCCTTAGCACTGCGCTTTGCCGAAGGGGCCGATGGCCAGCCGCTGCAGTGGCATGACCCCGCACACGTGCCGTTGCTTTCGGTGCGTGATGTGTCCACCGAGACGGATCCCGCCGCTGCGGCACGCAACCTGATGCACGCCGACCGTCTGAGCCCGGTCGATCCCACCCGCGACCGGATCAGTCAGCAGGTGCTGCTTGAGCTGGGCGGGCAGCGCTGGGTCTGGTACCTGCGCGTGCATCACCTGGCGGCCGACGGATACGGCATGGCGCTGTTCACTGATCGCGTGTGCGCGTTGTATGCCGGTCGTACCGGTGAGCCACTGCCGGGGCTGACTGGCGTGCTGGCCGATGATGCCGCCTATCGTGCCGACCCGCGCCGCACGCAGGCCGGGCAGTGGTGGCGCGAGCACATGCAGGGGGCACCGGCGGGCGTCGGCCTGGCCGGTACGCTCGCGGCCAGTGACGACGCGCTGCGCTGGGTGCAGCCGCTCGATGCGGCATTCCGTGAGCAGTTGCTGCAGGCATCGGTACGTTGGTTGCAGCCCTGGCCGGACGTGCTGGCCGCGTTGTCGGCCGAATACCTGCGGCGGATAAGCGCGGCCGATGAAGTGGTGCTGGGCGTGCCCTACATGGGCCGGCTCGGCAATGCGTCGGCACGGGTACCGGCGATGGTGATGAATGTGTTGCCGCTGCGCGTGGCCGCCGGCGAGGGCAGCGTCGAAACCTTTACCCGCAGCCTGGGCCGGCAGCTCAGCCAGGGCCGCAAGCACGGCCGCTACCGCGGCGAGCAACTGCGCCGGGACTTGGGCCTGGTCGGCGCGCAGCAGCGCCTGCACGGCCCCCTGGTGAATGTGCAGCCGTTCTACAAGCCGCTGGCGCTGACGGGCGTGCAGGCGACGCTGGAGGTGCTCTGCACCGGGCCGGTGGATGATCTGACGCTGGGCTTCCGTGGCGATGGCCAGGCGCTGCTGGATCTGGAGATCGAGGCCAATCCCGCGCTGTACAGTCGCGAGGATGTCGAGGCGCACGCGGCGCGGTTGCTGCATTTTGTGTCGGCGGCACTGCAGGCTGACGATATCGCAGCCGTACCTCTGGCGACGACCGACGAGGTGCAGCAGGTGCTGCACGGTTTCAATGCCACCGCGCACGCGCTTCCTGAGACCACACTGGTTGAATTGCTGCAGCAGGGCATGGATCGGGATCCGCACACTCCAGCGCTGGTGTTCGGCGACACTACGCTGGACTACGTAACGCTGGAAGCGCGCAGTTTCGCGCTGGCGGCACAGCTGCGGGCGATGGATGTCGGCCCGGGCAGCGTGGTGGCGGTGGCATTGCCGCGCTCGCTGGAGCTGGTGATCGCGCTGCTGGCGGTGCTGCGTGCCGGAGCCGCCTACCTGCCGTTGGACCTTGCTCATCCGGACGAGCGCCTGGCGCGTATTCTCGCCTCGGCACAGCCGGTGTGCGTTCTGGCTGCGGCGGACGTGGCGGCACGCATGGCCGGCGTGCCAGTGCTTGCGCCGGAGCAGTGGACTGCGCTGAGTTTTGCCGCACCGTGGGCCGATCCGGCACCTGACGATGCGGCCTACGTGATCTATACCTCCGGCTCGACTGGCGAGCCCAAGGGCGTGGTCATCGAACACCGTGCCATCGTCAACCGCCTGCTGTGGATGCGCGAGCACTACGACATCCGCGCCGATGACCGCGTGCTGCAGAAGACCCCGGCCACCTTCGACGTCTCGGTCTGGGAGTTCTTCCTGCCGCTGCTGTGCGGGGCCACGCTGGTGGTCGCCGGGCCGGACGCGCATCGCGATCCCACTGAACTGGCGCGGCTGATCCGCGAGCATGGCATCACCACGGCGCATTTCGTGCCATCGATGTTGGATGCCTTCCTCGCTGCACCGGCCTCCGAAGGGCTGCAGCTGCGACGGGTGTTCACCAGTGGCGAGGCGCTGGATGCTTCGTCCCGCGACCGCTTCCACGCGCGTGTGCACGCCGAGCTGCACAACCTGTATGGCCCGACCGAAGCTGCGGTGGATGTCAGCTACTGGCCGGCGTCGGCGCAGGATCGTTCGCGGCCGGTGCCGATCGGGTTCCCGGTCTGGAACACCCGCCTGTACGTGCTGGACGCCCGGATGCAGCCGGTGCCGGTGGGCGTGCCCGGTGACCTGTACCTGGGTGGCGTCCAGCTGGCGCGTGGCTATCTCGGTCGCGATGATCTGACCACCGAGCGCTTCCTTGCCGATCCCTTCCTGACGGGCGAGCGCATCTACCGCACCGGCGACGTAGCACGCTGGCGCCGCGATGGTGCGGTCGAGTATCTCGGCCGCAGCGACCACCAGGTGAAACTGCGCGGCCTGCGCATCGAACTGGGCGAGATCGAGGCGGCACTGCGCGAACTGCCTGGCGTGGAGCGCGTGGAAGTGCTGCTGCGCCAGGACGCGCCCGGCGATGCCCGGCTGGTGGCCTATGTGCCAACCGCGCTTGCCGATGCCGTAATGCTGCGCAGCCACCTGGCCACGCGCGTGCCGGACTATATGGTGCCCTCGGCGTTTGTCGGCGTGGACCACTGGCCGGTGACCGCCAACGGCAAGCTCGACCGCAACGCGTTGCCGAAGCCACCGCAACTTGAAGTTGCCGGCTTGGCGCCGCGCACGCCGTTGGAACAGGAGCTGGCGTTGTTGTTCGCCCAGGCGCTTGGGCGTGAGGCGCCGGTGGCAGTGGATGCAGATTTCTTCAGTCTCGGCGGTGATTCGCTGTCGGCGGTGCACCTGCTGCTGGCGATCGAGCAGCGCTGGCGCTGCGATCTGGGTCTGGGTGCCTTGTTTGCGCAGCCCACCGTGGCCGCGCTGGCGGTTCGTATTGCCGAGCCTCCCGGGCTGGCCGATCACGCACTGGGGCCGGTGATCGCATTGGCCGCAACCGACGCCGCCGGGCCCACGCCGCTGTTCGTGCTGCATCCGGCCGGGGGGATCGCCTGGAACTACCGCACCCTGGCCCGGGCACTGCAGCCGGCACGCCCGGTGTACGGCCTGCAGTCGCCGGCACTGGACGCCCGGCAGCCGCTGCCGAGCAGCATCGAGGCGATGGCCAACGACTACGTGCAGCGCGTGGTCGCACTACAGCCGAAGGGGCCAGTGCATCTGCTGGGGTGGTCGGTAGGTGGCATCCTCGCCCAGGCGATGGCGGTGCGCCTGCATGAAATCGGCCGCGACGTCGGCGAGCTGGTGCTGCTGGACGCGTATCCCAGCGAGTGCTGGCGGGCCGAACCGGAACCCGATCCCATCGCTGCATTGCGGGCATTGCTGGCGATTGCCGGCCACGATCCGGATGCGCATCCGGAACTCGACAGCCGTGAACGCATTCTGGGGTTCCTGCGCCGTGGCGGCAGTGCACTCGGCAGCCTGCCGGATGTGGTGCTCGATGGCGTGGTGCGCGCGGTGACCGGCACCAATCGACTGATCCGCGAACATATTCATCAACCGTTCGACGGCACGCTGGTGCACGTCCGTGCTGGTCGGGATCATCAGGCGCGGCCACAGCTGCAATCGACGTTGTGGCGGACCCACGCGCGCAGGGTGCAGGCGCTGGAACTGCCGTTCCTGCACGCCGAACTGACCGGCCGCGATGCGGTGGCGCAGCTGGCGCCGTGGTTGTCGGCGCGGCTGCGCCACTGGGATGAGCAACAGGAGATCGCAACATGCAGTTGACCGGTTTCGACGGCCGCGTGGCGTTGGTTACGGGTGCATCCGGCGGCATCGGCGAGGCGTTGGTACGGCTGTTGGCCGAGGCCGGCTGCACGGTGGTGGCGACCGATCGCGAGACGCCGCGCGTGGCCGATACCCGGGTGAAGTCGCTCGCACTCGATGTAACCGACAGCGCCGCCGTGGACGCCTTGGTGGATCAGGTCGAGTCCAGCATCGGGCCGATCATGCTGGCCGCCAGCGTGGCCGGCGTACTGCATGTGGGCGGCGTCACCGGGACCACCGACGACGACTGGCGCCGGGTGTTTGCAGTCAATGCCGATGGCGTGTTCCATGTCGGAAGGGCGTTGGCGCGGGTGATGTCACCGCGTCGGCAGGGCGCGATCGTTACCGTCAGCTCGAATGCGGCCGGTGTACCAAGGCACGGCATGGCGGCCTATGCGGCCTCCAAGGCCGCCGCCACGATGTTTTCTCGCTGCCTCGGGCTGGAACTGGCGCCGCTGGGCATCCGCTGCAACATCGTTGCCCCGGGTTCAACACTGACCCCGATGCAGACCGGCATGTGGCTGGACGAGCATGGTGCCGAGCGGGTGATCGCCGGCAACCTTGAAACCTACAAGGCCGGCATTCCGCTGCGCAAGCTGGCCACCCCGGAGGACATCGCGCACTCGGTGATGTTCCTGCTCTCCGAACAGGCCGGGCATGTGGCGATGAGCGACCTGTATGTGGACGGCGGCGCCACCCTGCGTGGGTGAGCTTTTGTAGAGCCGAACCCATGCTCGGCTGTTCCTTCAGAGATACGGATGCCTGAAGGAAAAGCAGCCGAGCATGGGCTCGGCCCTACAACAAACAGCGGGTTGATCCGGTAGCGGCGGGCCAAGCCCGGCGACGATTCAAGGCAGGGTCAGGCGGTACACCAGCACGCGGTTGTCGTTGTCGTACGGGCTGTCGCAGGCCTGGCCCTGCATGCGGCAGTGGCGGGCGATGAAGTCGTTGTCGTTGCCGATCAGCAGCAGTACGTCGTTCGGGTGCTGCGGGTCCAGCGCCGGCAGCACGTCCATGGCTTCCCACTTCTCTGACAGCAGTCCGGCATGTGGGCCGCGCTTTGTGTCCAGGTCCAGCCCGGCACGGGCCAACTGCGGGCGGTCCAGCAGGTTCAGCAGTTCGTCGCTGCGTGCTGGCATGATCTCCGGCTTCAGCGCGGTGTCGGTCGGGTCGGCCAGAACCGAGGCCGTGCCGGTTTCATAAGCACTTTCGGCCAGGTTGGTGGCATCGGCCACATCGACCAGCAGCACCGACTTGTAGACGATCGGGTCGTCGCCGTCCTTGCCCAGCCCGTTTCCGTCGCGGGCCAGCAGCAGAAAGCGATGGGCGTCCAGCGCGCGCAGCTCGCTCTGCGCCGCGGTTCGGTCCAGCTTGCCCTTGCCGTCGTGCGCGTAGGCAGGCAAAGCCATCACGTAATGGCCGATCGGCTGCTGTGGCGTTGGCGAGGCCGTCACGTCGTAGACCAGCACGCGGGTGTTGATGCGGCCCGCCGCGTTGCCCTGCGCGCTGTCCTGCAGCGTCGCGCTCTGCAGGGCGACGAACAGGCGGCTGCCGTCGGGTGACAGGCCCATGCCTTCCACGCCCTGGTTGTTGCGTCGGCCGGTCTGCGGTGGCGCCAGCGAACCGAACGCCGGCTTGCCGTCGCGCTGCGGACGGATCGCGGGCGGTGCCACGATCACACCCTGCACCTGGCCCTGCGCATCGAAGTAGTAGACGTTGGCGGTGTACTCGTCGCCGATATAGAAGTGGCCATCTGCGGTGAACTGTAGTGACTCAGCATCCAGCGAGACCTTGCCCGCACCGGCGCCGCTGGCCGGCGAAGGCAGCACCACCTGGCGCTGGGTGACCGTGTGGTCGCCCGGGTCGGCACCGGTGAACGGCTGCCCGTTGAAATCCTTCAGTACCACGCCCTTGTCAGGCGCCATCGTCAGCGTGCCAAGCTCGGGCTTGCCCGGGGAAACGTCGATGCGCAGCTGCATGCGCTCGACGCGGCCGTTGTAGTCGTAGAACAGGCCAGCCCCGGGATCGTTGCGGCCGCGGTCGGGCAGGGTCCACAACACGCCTTCGTAGCCGTTGGCAGTGCGCTTCCAGGTGCCGGGCTGCACCGCCAGCGACGAGAACGATCCCAGCGTGTCGCCAAGGAAGTCCACCGTGCCCGCCGACAGCCGCCCGGCGGCGACCAGGCCTTTGTCCACATAGCTGCGACCGCCCAGCTGCAGGGTACGCGGCGCTGCGCCCGTTGCCTCATGCGGAGTGGAGTATCCGCTGGCGGAGAGAGTGGCCAGCAGCAGGGCGGTCGTGAGCATCGGTGGACTCCGGGCGGTCAATCAGAAGCGAAGGTCGATCGTACCGAACACCTGGCGTGGTGCCGAGGCATGGAACACGTACAGTTTGCCGGCCGGGTCGCTCGGGGCGAACACGCTCGAATCCAGGTTGCTGGCATAGCGCTTGTTGGTCAGGTTGGTCACGTTGAACGACACGCGCATGCCCTTGGCGAAGCCGACCTGGCCGAAGTCATAGCCACCGGCCAGATCGAACACGGTAAAGCCGCCGAAGCCCTGGTCGTTGGTGTAGGTGTAGAAGCGTTCGCCGGTGTACTTGCCGCGCAGGCTGGCGAACCAGCCGTTGTCGCGCCAGGTGATCTCGGTGGCCAGCAGCTGCTTGGGTGTATCGGTCTGGATCTTGCCCTTGATCTGCTGCTCGACGCCGGCCTGCACGTAATTCGACGCATAGGTCGAGCGGTTCAGCGAGGCCGAGGTGTACCAGCTGAAGTGCTCGTTCGGGGTCCACAGCACGGTCAGCTCGGCACCACGGCTGTCGACGCCGCCCACGTTGTAGAAGCGGTTGCCGCAGGTCGGGCCGACCGGCTGCCGCGAGTCGCAGGGGTTGTACTGCAGCAGGCGGTTGTCGAAGCGCACGCTGTAGGCCGCGACCGAGGCCTGCAGGGTATCGGTGACGAAGCGGTAGCCGGCCTCCAGCGAGCGGGATTCTTCCGGCTTCAGGTTGCCCTGCGCGTTCCAGGTGGCCTGGCTGACTGCCTGCGGGCCCAGCTTGAAGCCGCCCTGGAACATGGCGATGTTCTCGGCGTAGCTGGCGAACACTTCGTGATGCTCGGCCAGGCGGAAGTTGGCGCCGATGCTGGGCAGGAAGTTCTTGCTGGCCTTCAGTGAGCCGGTGGCGAACTGGTTGTTGGAGGTCGGCGAGATCGGCGCCTTCGCGTCGCCCGGCAGGGCCTGCGCATCGGAGGTGGCATGCGGGCTCTTGGCGCCGAACTCCAGTGTCAGGCGATCATAGAGCAGGCGCCAGGTGTCCTTCAGGAAGAACTGGTGGGTCTTCCAGCGCGTGCGCTGGGCGAACACACCGACATCGGAGGGCAAGGTGTTCATGCCACTCAGGTCGCGCGGGCCGTCCACGGCGGTCTGGTAGCGCTCGGCGCTGCTGGTGTTGCGCTCGTACCAGACGCCGCCCTCGATGCGGTGCGCGCCCAGTTCCCAATCGAACGACAGCGTGCCGCCATCGCGGTCGATGGTATAGATCGTGTTGCGGAAGATGATCGGGATTTCCTGCGCGGTGCCCTTGTTCGACCACGCTCCGCTGTTCCAGTTGTGGCCTTCGCCGCGGTCGTCGTGGTGGTAGGCCAGGGCACGCAGGCTGAAACCATCGGCCAGGAAGAAATCGCCGGCCAGGTAGTACAGGTTGTCATCGCGCAGGATCTGCCCGGCGGTGAACGCACCGTCGGCATCCTTGTCCGGGCCGCTGCTGTCGCACTTCTTCGCGTTGAAGCTGGCGGTATTGCAGTAGGCCTTGGCCACGGCCTTGCTCCAGTCCGGCGCATAGCCGCCCCAGTCCCAGCCCAGCCCGCGCGACATCTCGTCCTTGGACAGGTAGAAGTAGTCCGCCTGGGTAGTGCGCGAGGTATCGACGAAGCCGGTGATCTGGCCGCGGCCAAAGTTCCACACGCCCTTGGCGTTGAACTGCTTGGTGGTGGATCTGTTGTAGGCGGTCTGGTCGTTCCACAGATCGGAGACGGCATTCATGCCGGAGATATAGCCGGAGAAACCGTTGTACTCGCCGCTGTCCACACGCACGAAGGTGCGGCGGTTGGCATCGCTGCCGAAGGTCTGCACCACGCGGCCGCCGAGTTCCTGGGCCGGGCGGTCGGAGGTGTACGAGATGGTGCCACCGAGGTTGCTGGTGGACGGCGTGCCGAGGCTGCCGATACCGACGGCCAGTTCGGCGCCGGCCATGTTCTCGCTGATCAGCGCACGGTTGATGGTCAGGCCGTTGTAGTTGTTGTACGCGCCATCGCCCAGCGGCACGCCATCCAGCGTGTAGCCGAGGCGGGTGGAGTTGAAGCCACGCAGGCTGAGGGTCATCGACTGCTCGTTGGTGCCCAGCGCATCGGCCGACTGCGCGTTGACGCCCGGCAGCAGGTTCAGGGTCTTCTGCAGGCTGGTACCCGGCGGCAGGATGTCGAGGTTCTCGCGGGTGATGCGCTGCACCTGGCGCGCTTCACCGCTGCCGATCACCGAAACCGCATCGAGGTCGGTGGCGGACGTGCCATGGGAGGTCGGGGCAGCATCCTGCGCCCAGGCCGCGGGAGCAAGCGCGATCGACAGCGCGGCGGCCAACAAAGTCTTCGTCATGTTGCAGACACTCAGGCAGGCACGAGCCACCGCGCTGGCGCGGAGCTCATGGAATTGAAAAGGGGAGACAAGCGATGCGACTGCAGGCGCTGCACGCGCCGTGGGCCCACGTGAAAATGGTGCGCTAGACAGATGACTGTCTGGTGACACCGCTACACGCGTGGCATGCCGGAGCATGCATTGATATATGCCAACCTTGGTTGGCATGCGCGGCGTCGTTGGTGGAACGCCAACCAAGGTTGGCGTCTACGGGGGCGCCGAACGAGGTCGGCGTCACTGTGCGATCAACCCGCGTTGCGCGGCTTGCGCGTGCGCTTCGGCTTTGCGGTGTCACCACTGCTCACGGCACCGTCCTGCAGCGCCTGCAGCCAGGACAGGGTGTCCACGTAGTCGATGAAACGGCGCAGGTAACCTGGGCTGGCGGCCTGCATCGTGTCCAGCATGCGCTGCACCAGCACCGCCGAGTTCAGCGGGCCGCCGTCAGCCGGAGCCTCGGCGCGCAGCGAGCGGCGCACCTGCAGTTCGCTGCGCAGTTCCGACCACTCGCGCTGTACCTGCTGCAGCATCGGCACCCGCGGGTAATGCGGCAGCGAGCGCGACCCCGCATCGAGGTCGCGCACCAGTGCGCGCAGTCCCTCCAGTGCGGGCGGCTTACTTGGCATATGGGGCCTTGGGCTTGGGAATCGGCGCGATCTCCACGCGACGGTTGCGTGCGCGTCCTTCCTCATTGGCATTGGAACTGACCGGCTGCTCGCTGCCGAACGCGGCGGCGAACACGGCGTCAGCCGGTACGCCATCGGCAATCAGGGTACGGGTCACGGTCAGCGAACGTTGCGCGGACAGCTCCCAGTTGTCGGCGAAGCGGCGGTTGCCTTCGCGCACCGGCGCATCATCGGTGAAGCCGCTGACCATGAGGATTTCTTCGCGACTGCCCAGATAGGCGGCCAGCGGTGCCGCCAGGCTGCGCAGCAGCTCCTGGCCTTCCGGCTGCAGCTGGTCGGAGTTGAGCGCGAACAACACGCTGCCGCTGATGCCGATGCGGCCGTCAACCAGCGTCACGCGACCGGCAGCCAGCGGGCCAGCCAGTGCCTGTTCGAGCGTCTGCAGGCGCTTGGCTTCGGCCTGGCGCTGCTTCACTTCCTGGTCCAACCGCTGCGACAGCTCCAGCTGCACCGCGACCACACCCACCAGGATCAGCACGAACGCACCCAGCAGCACCGACATCAGGTCGCCGAAGGCGGCCCAGATCGGGGCGTGTGAGCCGCCATCGACCTCCAGCTCGTCGCTCATGCGCTGCCGGCCTTGCCGCGGCGCGTGGCCAGCTGCTGCAGTTCTTCCATCACCTGCTTCTGCGACAGCAGGCTGAGGTCGACCACCTCGCGCGCCTGCGCCACGTAGTAGGCCAGCTGCTCATCGCTGCGGGCCAGCGAGGCATCCAGTGCGCCGCCAATCTGTTCCAGGCGGCCGGAAAGCTCGGTGGAGGCACTGCCGAACTGCGCGACCGCTTCACCAAAGGTGCTGGCCAACTGGCCCACTTCACCGGCGCTGCCGTTGAGCGCTGCGGCGATGCCGTCCAGCTTCCCGGTCTCGGCGGCGATATGGTCGGTGAAGCGGTTGCCGACGCGCTCCAGCAGCTCGGCCGATCCGCCAACCAGCGCGTCCACGGCGGTGCGCTGTTCGTGCGAGGCATGGTTGATCGCATCGAGCAGGGTCTGCACGGTGGCCAGCAGGCGACCGCGTTCTTCCAGCATTGCGTTGTCACGCACCAGGCTTTCAGAGAGCGTGCTGCGCAGTTCGTTGATGACGTCGGCAGCGGCCTTCGGCGCGGCTGCCGCGGTCTGCAGCAGGGTGGAGACTTCGGCCAGCGTTGCGCTGGCCTGTGCACGACCGTTCTCGCCGATCTGCTGTGCGGTCGCCGCCAGCGTGTCGCAGACCTGCTGCTGCTGCGCAGCCAGGCGCTCGCCGTTGGCCCGCAGGCGCTCGGCCAGGTCGGTGGAAACGTGCTGCAAGGCATCGCTCCAGCGCTGCAGGCGCTGTTCGTCGCCGGCCTGCAGCTGCGCATGCAGCGCGGCGTGGGCTTGCTGCAGTTCGGCGCTGACCGCGTCCCAGCGCGCCTGGCGCTGCTGTTCGCGAGTGTCCAGGCAGGCCTGCAGTTCGGCGTGCGCAGCTGCGGCGGCAGCCTGGGCGGCCTGCCACTGCTGCGAGCGCTGCTGTTCGTGGTCCTGCAGCAACGACTGGCTGGCGTCGTGACGCTGCTCCAGTGCCCGCAGCAATGCCTGCGCATGCTCGTCCAGCTGCTGGCCGGCCGCCAGCAGCGCCTGCTGCTGGCGCTCGACCAGCGCGCTGTTCAGTGCCTGCTGCTGCTCGATGGCGGCGCGCCAGGCCTCGGCGTTGCCGTTGGCATCGACCTGCAGGCGCTCGCCGATGCGCGCGACCAGTGCTTCGGCCTGCGTGCCCTGGCCATCGCTGAAGGCCTGCAGGTGCTGGCGCAGATCGTCCACCAGGGCCTGCTGTGCCTGGCTCTGTTCACTCACGACCTTGGCCCAGCTGGCTTCGGTCGCAACGCGGCTGCGCTCGAAACCGTCGCTCAGGCCAGCCAGCTGCTGCTGCACGGCCTGCTCGACGCGGGCGTGCAGTGCTTCGCTGTGACGGGCCAGGCCAGCCAGCGTGGTCTCGGCCATCGGCTGCAGCGCACCGCCGATGGCGGCGGCGCTGGCTTCGGCGCCTTCGCGCAGCGACTGCTGCAGCGAGACCGCCAGACGCTCCTGCAGCGCCTGGCTCTGGGTCAGGAATTCGGCCTGGCCGGCCAGCAGGCGCTCGTTGGCGGCCGTGCTGTGCTGTTCAAAGGTCTGTGTCATCGCCTGTAGGCGGTCGACCAGTGCCGGCAGCGCGGCGGACTGTGCCTGCAGCAGGCGCAGCGACTCGGCGCGCTGCCAGGCCTGCGAGTAGGGATGCAGGTCGCCTGCAATGGCCCGGTCCAGCTGCTGCACGGCCTGCAGCCGATCCCGACGCAGCAGCGCCGCCAGCAGGCCGAGCATGGCCGAGCTGGCCACACCGGCGATCGAGGTACCGAATGCCACCGCCAGGCCCTGCACCGGCGAGGCCAGCGAGCCGCGGATGGCGGCCATGTCGGTCGCGCTCTGCAGGGCCAGTCCGGTGCCACGCAGCGTGTCCATCATGCCCAGCAGGGTACCGAGCATGCCCAGCAGCACCAGCAGGCCGACCAGGTAAGGGGTCAGCACCGGTGCGGGCAGGGCGGTGCGCTCGCCCTCCACGCGCAGGCGCACGGCGTTGCGCAGGCCTACCGGCACGCGCTCCAGCCAGGGGGCGAGGCTTTCCTTCGCGCTGGACAGGTCGTTCAGTGCGGCGCGCAGGCCGTTGCTGGCCTTGCGGTAGCGGTACAGCTCCACGCCACCGGCGATGTAGCAGGCCGCGATGATCGCCGCCACCGCTGCACCCAGCGGATGCACCGAAACGTAGCCAATGCCGATCCAGCACACGGCCAGCAGGCCGACAAGGAAGACAACGACATGGAAAGCAGTTCTGGACATGGTGTTCCGGTCAGTGGGAGCGCAGGGCGTCTTGCAGCCCTTCGATCGGGTGGAAGCGCAGCTGCAGCTCGGCGAGCAGCAGCGTGCGCATGTCATGGCGGAAGGCCGTGCGCCAGCCGGGCTGGCCGTGCACGCGTTCAAATCGGGCGCCGAGCACGGCCGGCGCAGTGGCCAGCAGGCTGTGCTCGCGCGGGGTGAGGGTCTGTTCCATCACCGCATCGACCTCGGCCAGCCGCGCCAGCTCGGGCGAAACCTGCACCAGCTGGTCGCGCAGGCGGCCGCGCAGGCGGCCCGTGGCGGTCTGGATGGCCTGCTGCAGTACCCGGTAGCGCTGGCGCAGCGAGGCGAAGTTGGGTGCGGCGGCAGCTTCGGCCAGGTCCAGCAGGCGCTCGGCCTCGGCATCCTCACTGATCGAGGCGAGCAGGCTGGCGTGCGCCTGGGCGCAGTCGGCCAGTACATCCTCGACCGCTTCGGCGGCTTCACCGGGCTCGGGCAGGCGTCCGCCGAGCGCCCCGGACAGGGCCACGGCACGGCTCCAGTCCACCCACTGGCCGAGGCGATCGGTCAGGGCGGGACTGGTGGCCGGCATCGCGCCGTCGCTGAGACGGGCGAGCAGGCGGAGGAACTCCGGTCCACCCAGGACCGGCTGCGCTGCGTTCGCCATCAAGGGGTGAGGGGCCAAAAACCATTGATTTTACAACCAGATGACCCCGGCTGGATGAAGGCGGGGCGGGGCGGGGGCGCCCGCAGGCGCGACAAGGCTTAGAATGTCCGGCTGCACCCATCCCGTTCGACCCCTGGAGTTCCCCAATGACCGTTGCGCAGTTCTACCCGATCGGCACCCCCGGACAGCCCTGGGGCGACGCGGAACGCGCACAGTGGCGGGCCCGCCAGCAGCGCCGGCGCAGCTACCACGACGACGTGGTGGCCGCGCTCGAGCGCCTGGACGACAGCTTCGATGTGATCCAGTACGGCCAGCTGGACTATGCGCCGGACCATTACCCGCTGTTCGCCGTGGTCAACCACGACTGGAACCCGGCGCTGCCGACCGCGCTGATCACCGGTGGCGTGCATGGCTACGAGACCAGCGGCGTGCACGGTGCCCTGCAGTTCCTGGAGCAGCAGGCGGAGCGTTACCTGGGCCGGCTGAACCTGATCGTGGCGCCGTGCGTCAGCCCGTGGGGCTACGAGCGCATCCAGCGCTGGAACCCGGACGCCATCGACCCCAACCGCAGCTTCCGTGACGGCGGCCAGATCGTGGAAGCCGCCGCCCTGATGGCCTGGGTGGCCGAGCGCAAGCCGAACCTGCTGGTGCACCTGGACCTGCACGAGACCACCGACAGCGACCTGCACGAGTTCGATCCGGCGCGTTGTGCCCGCGACGGCAAGCCATTCGAGCGCGACACCATTCCGGATGGTTTCTACGTGATCGGCAACAGCGAAGATCCGCAGGCCGAGTTCCAGAAGGCATTGATCACCGCCGTGGCCCCGGTCACCCATATCGCCCCGGCCGATGCCGAAGGCAACCTGGTCGGCCTGCCGCTGCAGTCGCCGGGCGTGGTCTGGGGTGAATCGCGTTCGATCGGCGCCTGCGCCGGCTTCACCGACGCGCGCTTTGCCACCACCACCGAGGTCTACCCGGACAGCCCGCGCACCAACCCGCAGGAATGCAACGACGCCCAGGTGGCGGCGGTGTGTGCGGGCCTGGATTTCGCCCTGGCGGCGCAGTAGCGCGCCACGTTCCGGGCAGCGACCGGCATCAGCCGGCGCCTTTCTTTGGCCGGTGAGGTGGCCACAGCCGGCGAAGCCGACGCGCGGCAACCTGCGAACACATCCAGATCGTGCTGGTACACCCCGCTGTTGACCGCGAACAGGCCCAGCAGCGAGTGGAAGAGGTTGTCGTGGCTGTGCGCCCGGTGCAGGGCATTCTGGTGCAGGCAGGCCAGGTCCAGGCCTGCGTTGCGGCTGAATTCCGGTGAGAACCACATCACCATCGGCACCTGGGTCTGCTCGCGCGGGGCGATGAAGTAGGGCGTGCCGTGCAGGTACATCCCGCGTTCGCCCAGCGACTCGCCATGGTCGGACACATAGATCAGTGCGACATCACGCTGGTCCGCATAGCCCTGCAGCAGGTCGATGGCCTTGCCCAGCAGGTGGTCGGTGTGGACCAGAGTGTTGTCGTAGGTGTTGACCAGCGCCTCGTTGCTGCAATGCTGGATCTGGTTGCTGTCGCAGGTCGGGCTGAAAGCCCGCGACGCTGCGGGATACCGTTCAAAGTAGGTCGGCCCATGACTGCCGAGCTGATGCAGCACGATCAGGGCGTCGCCGTTGATGGCATCGATGCGTGCGCCCAACTGGTGCAGCAGCACGTCGTCGTAGCAGGTGCCGTCGGCGTTGACGCACTGGCCGGCCACCTTCAGCGCAGGCATGTCCTCGGTCGGTACGCGTTCGCACACGCCCTTGCAGCCGCCGTTGTTGTTGTTGCGCCAGAGCACGCTGATGCCGGTGCGCTGCAGGATGTCGAGCACGTTCTCCTCGGTTGCGGCGCGCACGTCGTCGTACTGGCCTCGGGTCATCTGCGAGAACATGCACGGCACCGAGATGGCCGTGGCGGTCCCGCATGAGGAGACATCATTGAAGCTGATGACGCCTTCCTTGCGCGAGAGCCGGGGATTGGTCGCGCGTGGGTAGCCGTTGAGCTGGAAGTTCTGTGATCGCGCGGTCTCGCCGACGACCAGGATCACCAGCTTCGGGCGCGGGCCCGGCGCGCGCCGTGCGTCCATGCCAATCGCGCGCAGCGGTTGCTGGCGGGTGCTGTAGAGGCTCTTCAGGTAACCGTGGGTATGCCGCACCACGTTCAACGGCAGCACCTGGTCGCGGATGTAGCGGTTGTTGCGAAGCAATGACGAATAGTCCTTGTAGAACGCAAAGCCGATCGCCAGCAGCACCATCATGGATACCAGGACGTTGACTGGCCACACCAGGAACGAACGTATCGAGCCCGCCCCGCTGGTGGTGCGCACCAGGGCCAGCCCGGCAGCAGGCAGCACGCCCAGCGCCAGCAGGGTCAACAGCAGTGGCAGCGAGAGATAGGCGTTCAGCTCGGCCTGGTTGGTCTCGAACACGTTCTGCACCATGCTGCGATCGATCAGCACGTTGTAGTGCAGCATGAAGTAGCTGCAGGCGGCGCTGACGACAACGAGCAGCACCAGCAGCGGCCTGCGCAGGAACGGCAGTGCCAGCAGTGGCGTCAGCATCAGGTTGAACAGGCAGAAAAGCACCACCGGCAAGCTGGCCAGGAACAGCATGCTGCGCAGGCTGTTGAGGTCGATCAGCCCCCACAGCGTCTTCCAGAGGGCGATGTTTCCAATCGTGGTGAAGAACAGTGCGGTGGCCCAGACCAGAACGATCGGATGGGGCCGTGGAAAACGGCGGCGTTGACGCACGAGCAGGTTCCGTGGAGCGGGAGTGCGCGCAGTATCGAAACCGCTTTATCAGGAAGTTGTCAGGTTGGGCGGACTAGCCCAGCAGGATCACGCCCCACACCGCGCCCACCATCAACAGTGCGGTGGTCTGCGCGGCGCTGCCCATGTCCTTGGCGTTCTTGGACAGTGGATGCTGTTCCAGTGAGATGCGATCGACCACTGCTTCGATCGCCGAGTTGAGCAGTTCCACCACCAGGCTGATGAAGCAGACCGCCAGCACCAGCGCCCGTTCGAGCTTGCTGATGTCCAGTACGAACGCTGCAGTGATCAACAGCGCGTGCAGGAGCAGCAGCTGGCGAAAAGCAGCCTCGCCACGAAAGGTAGCGATGAATCCGTCTCGCGAATGGATCAGGGTGTGGAAGATGCGGCCCAGGCCGGTCTTGCCATGCGGGTACTTGCCGCTGTCCTTGGGGTGCTGCATGCCGTTTCCGCCGTGAAGTGAGCAATCCCCAGCATGTGCACGCGCGTGTCAGGAAACCGTCAGGCGGGCCATTCCAGGCTGAACCGGCATCCCTGCTGCGAGGAGTGCACCGTCATCCTCCAGCCCAGGTGTTCGACGATGCGCTGCACGATGGACAGCCCCAGTCCCTCGCCATTGTGCGGGCTGCCGGGCACGAAGCGCTGGAACTGCTGTGGGTCGATACTTGAGGGCAGGCCGGGTCCGGTGTCGGCGACGGTGAGTGCGGTGTCGTGGAGGGTGATCCTCACTTCGCCCCTTTCGGTGTACTGGCAGGCGTTGCGCAGCAGGTTCCAGATCACGCTGTGCGCCAGATCTGCGTTGGTGTCCAGCACGGCGTCATGCCGGGCATCAAACGCAACGATCACCGGCTTGCCGGAAATCCACGGCTGGCAGCGCTCCATGCAGGATTCGATCAGCGGGCGCAGGGCCACCTTGTTGCGCGGCACGGTACTGGGGGCGCGTGAGAGCAGCAGCAGGCAGGTCAGCTGGCGCTGCATCTCCTGGGTGGTGCGCAGGATGCGCTCCGCGCTGGGAACCAGGTGGCTGTCGGCCGGAAGCTGGCAGGCGAGCGTCTCCGCAGCGCCGCCGATGATGGCCAGCGGCGTGCGCAGCTCGTGGCTGGCATCGCCGCTGAAGCACTGTTCGCGATGCAGGAACCGTTCGAGCTCGTCACTGTGTCGGGCGAAGGCGCGGGCGAGTACACCGATCTCATCGCGCGCGTCCTGGTAGGGAAAAGGCTTCTGGCCGTCCTGCACCGCGTCCGCCAATCGCGTGATGGGTGCGATGACGTGCGTCGCTACCTTGCGGCCGATCAGGAAGGCGCCGAGCACGCAGATCGAAATGACCAGTGCCGCAAAGGCGTTGATCAGGTGTTCCAGATAGCCATAGTGCGCCGCATCCTGCAGCAGGTAGTAGCGCTGGTCGCCGTTGTTGAAGACGCTCAGGTGCCACTCGTTGGGCGCCTCTTCGCCGTGATGGCCCGGGCCGTACTGGCGCAGCACGACAGGCGCGTCATGGGCATCGAACAGCTGGGTCCCCGGTGGCAGGGCGGGGCGTTGGCCACGAGCCAGCGCGGCCTGCAGCCTTTCCACTTCACCGTGCTGGGTCCGCGCGACGACAGCAGCCCGGACCTGGTCGTAGTCGACCTGTTCGGCCAGAACGATGAAACCCATGGCACCGGCCATCAACAGCACGAACGAGATCGTGATGCGGGCACGCAAGCTCAGGCGGCGGTAGAGGGAGGCAGGGCTCACGCCTGCATGCGCCAGCCGACGCTGTGCACCGTGGTGATCAGCGCGGCGTCGAAGCTGCGGTCCACCTGCAGGCGCAGCTCATGGATGTGTGTTCGCAGCGCGCCGCTGTCCGGTGGCTCGTCGCCCCAGACCAGGTATTCCATCTCCTGCTTGCGGACCACAGCGGGCGCCGCGCGCACCAGGCACATCAGCAGCTTGTGCGACGTGGGTGTCAGCGCAATGCGGCGGCCTTGCCGCCAGGCCTGCGGCGAGCGCGTGTCCACCTGCAGATCCTTCCACGCCAGCACGCTCTGGACCTGGCGGCCCTGGGCGCGTCGTACCAGCGCCTTGATCCGCGCATCCAGTTCCGTCAGCGAAAACGGTTTGACCAGGTAGTCATCCGCGCCCAGGGCCAGGCCCTGCACGCGGTCTTCGACCGGATCGCGCGCGGTCAGCATCAGGATCGGTACCGGGTTCTGGAACTCCTGGCGCAGCTTCTGGCACAGCGTCATGCCGTCCAGCCGCGGCAGCATCAGGTCCAGCAGGATGGCGTCGTAGTCGTGCTGTGTGGCCCGGCGCAGTCCGCTGGCGCCGTCGCGGGCGTCGTCCAGGACGTAGCCCAGCGGTTCAAAGAAGGCATACAGATTGGCAACCAGCTCGGGGTTGTCTTCGATGATCAGCAGGCGGGTCATGGCGTGCGTCCTTGCGCGTGGCCGAACTCTGCCCGATCTCTTGCCGGATGCCAATGCCCTGGCTGAATGGATCGCAATCGGCAATCGGCAATCGGCAATCGGCAATCGGCAATCGGCAATCGGCAATCGGCAATCGGCAATCGGCGCTCAGCGTCCTCAAGCGACGTTCAATCGGCCGGGCTGCGTGAGTCGCGGATCGAATAGATCACCGAAAAGATCTTCCAGCCCTGTTCGGTGCGGACCAGCTGCCACATTTCCTTGCCCCAGTTGGTCTCCCCCCCATCGTCGTGGAAGCTGTAGTCGAACGACACCGAGGCCACGTCGCCGTCTGTCTCGATCTTCGTGTTGGAGAACTTCTCCTCCTTCGGCTTCGGCGAGGCCACCGCTCCATCGATCAGCGCGATGAAGTTGTTGGCGGGAATCTGCCGCGCCTTGATCGCATCGGGCTTGGCCTTGCGGATGTCCTGCAGGCGCACGTCCTCGGAAACATACTGCCAGCCGATGTCTTCCGGCTTGTCCGAAAAGAACAGGTCCATGTAGGTCGGCTTGTCCTTGTTGATCAGCGAGGTCCGGAAGGATTCGACAACCTGTTCGATCGCTTCGATGTCGGCGGGGGCGTTCTCCGCGGCGTAGGCCGGCAGGCACGCCGCGAAAGAGAGGGCGAGGGCGACGAAGCGTGCACGCGCGTTGGGCATCATGGGTTCCTGAGAAGAGGGGCGACGGTGCGGGCGCATCACCGTGCGTAGGTTCGCCAGAAGAGCACGCGGTCTTCGGTCCTGTTGATGGCGACGAAGACCGATTTTCCGGATTCAGGTGCGCAGCGAAAGACGCGGTACGACGCGCTGAGCGTCGCGTCGCCAGGCCACCAGTGTCGATTGAACGCAACAGGATCGCGGTCGTTGAATGTGGTTGCCTGGCAATCCGCAGGCAGCTGCAGTGGTATCGCAGGGGGCTTGGTGAAGGCCAGCGCGCTGGTGTTCGAGTCGAGGTCGTGTACCTCGCGCAGGCCGGTCGCCTCGTGGGGTACCCAATCGGGAATCCATCCCTTGTTCACCATGTCGGCGTCAAGCGCCTCGCACAGAGTGTCGAACGAACTGTCCATCACCAGTCCGCAGGCGCCGAGCGCGCTACAGAATGTCACGACGATGGCGCGCCTGGCCATTCCGGCGGGGCTAGTCATCGTCGTCCTCTTCTCCGGAAAGCAGCCTACCCAGTTCTTCCGGTGGCAAGCGCTTGAGCCGCGCTTCCAGTTTCCGATCGTACGGCCGGTCGTTGGGTTCGGTATGGCGCTGCGCCTTGCGCGCGTACTGCTGCATGAACAGGCCGATCTTCTGCGCGATCCTGTCCTTCCGGCGCTTGCCTGCCATCGACGGGCGTCCCTGTGTTCATCCTGAATCATCGGTCGGCGCACGCTAGCACGGATGCCGGGCGCTGCAACAGGCCAGCTTGTCGAGGTTTGACGTTGAAGAAGGTCTGCGCGGATGATGCGCGGGCGCGAGGCGCAGGAGGGGGTCTGTCAATGAGGACACTGATGGAGGGGCTTGCCGGCCTGTTCGTGGCGTACGTTGCCAGTTGCTCGGCGATCTCAGCGTGGCATTCCCACGCGCTTGCCTCGGTCCCGGTCGGGGCGAGCAGGGCCGAGGTACTGCGGGTTCTGGGGCAACCTGACGTGGTGGAGCATGCCGGTGCTCCCTTTACCCGCTATGCCAGCAGTGGATGCGGGGTCGCTGTGCGCAGCGATGGTGGTATGAGAACCGGCTGGGCCTGGATACCCAAGCCTGGTCGGTGGAGTTGGCTGCTTCCGATCACGTGCTCGCAACGTCGCGCTTGACATCACTGTAGAAGACCGCGACGAGCGCATGCGTATCCATCGACCTTTCATCTTCATCGCAAGCTTGGCCCTGATGGCGTTGTGCGGGCTGATGGGCGTAATGGTGCTCATTTATGGCTTCAACGAGCACGGCCTGAGCTGCGGCAGGCTGTGCTCACTGGAGATCTCCATCCGCCTGCTCTTTGGTGATCGGGGATTCGAAATACTGGTTGCGATGGGGCTCGTTGCCGCGGCGCTGATGGTCGGGCATATCGCACTGCGGGAGGGCATGCATGCCGGGCGGCAGCGGAGGCAGGTGGGGCGCGGTGGGCGCAAACACCCCCGACCGGAGCGACCCCGGTCGTAGGGTGTCTGCACCGGGGTAAATCGCTCCATGTGGGACGCTGCAGGTCGCTTCAGCGATGCAGGGCGTCGATGATCAGCCCGGTGGCGATCTCCACCAACAGGTACTCGTTGTCGGACTGGCGCACCCAACGCCGGTCGCGGCCCGGCTCGCGCAGGTCATAGCGCGCGTAATCGTCTACCCAGTAGCGGCGGTCCACTTCGGCCCACGGCAGGCGCTCGCCACGTCGCCAGGCCTTCTTCTGCCAGCCCGGCGGCGGCGCATCACGGTTATGCGGGCCGCCCGCATGCGGTGGCGGGCCGTTGCCGCGGGCGTGGTGCGGCGGATCGGCGAAGGCGGGCGCTACGGCGAGTGCTGCGGCCGAGCCCACGGCAATGGCAAGAAGACGTATGGATGTCATCGGGATGCCTCCGTCATGGCCGCGATATGCGGCGCTGTGAGCGCGAATATAGGGCAGGCCGTGTGAATGAATACGGATGTGGACAGGGCTTTCATGAACAGATCGGGTAGCGGCTGCTGCTGCGAAGACGACGTCAGCGGGCCGCACCAATGGCGACGGCCCCTGCAGCCCAACCGCCACCCAGTGACAGGAACACATCCATCTGACGGTCGACCCGCTCCGCGCGGGAGGCCGCCAGTGCGGACTCCGCATCTGCCAGCGCGGCCTGGGCCGAAAGCACGTCGAGAAAATCGATCCTGCCGAAGCGGTAGAGCTGCTGTGCCTGTCCGGCTGCGCGCGCCGCGTCCCCGCGCGCCTGCGCCAGGCTGCGCTCGCGTTCAAGCTCCTGCGTGCAGGCAGAAAGCGCGGTCTCGGTCTGGCGCAGTGCCTGCAGCACGATGCCGTCAAAGGAAGCAAGAGCGGCATCCACATTGGCGCCGGCCGCCGCGATGCGGGCCTTGGCCACGCGGCGGTTGGGCCAGTGCCATGAGAGCAGCGGCCCGACGCTCGCCCCGAAACCGTCGGCCGAAAGCAGCTGCCCTCGCGTGCCTGCTGTGCCCAGGGATGCGCCCAGGGTGACCCGCGGATAAAGTTCCGCGGTCTCTACGCCGATCATCGCCGTGGCCGCGGCAAGGCTCCGCTCGGCGGCACGTATGTCAGGGCGCCGCTGGAGCAGCTGCCAGCCCTCACCGACCGGCAGCGCCTGCTCCAGCTCCGGGGGGCGCGGGCATGCTTCCGCCTCCCTCGGATAGTCTGCCGGCACCCTGCCCATCAATGCGGCCAGTTCGAACAGTGCGGCCTGACGTTCGGCCAGCAGGTGCGGTATCCCCGCCGCGCTGCGGTTGACGGCGGCACCGGCACGGCTGACATCGAAGTCCGTTCCTCGACCGCCTGCGGCGAGGCGGCGGGTTGCCTCCAGCGTGGCGTGCTGGATCGCCAGCACCTGCCGGGTTGCGGCGAGCGTGTGATTGCGGGTGCACACCTGGAGATAGGCACGCGTGACGGCAGCAGCGACGACCACGCGGACCTGGTCGCGTGCCGCAGCGACGGCCTCGGCGTCCGCGTTGGCGGCTTCGATGCCGCGGCGGATGCCGCCTGCAAGATCCAGTGGATAGGAGAGGTGAAGGCCCAGCGCATACGACTGCGGCGCGGCCGACGCTTGGGCGTAACCACCTGTATGGGTGAGCGTGCCCGATGCATCCACGTCGGCTTGCACGGCACCGCGCGCGCGGTACTCCAGCACGGTTGCGCTGGCGCGCCGAAGGTTGGCATCGGCGGCGCGCAGGTCGGTATTGGCCGCCAGTGCTTCGCGTACGTAGGCGTCAAGCCGGGGGTCGCCATACAGGTGCCACCATTGATCTGGTGGCGCGTCCTGGCTGAACGATGCCTCCTGGCCCGAGACGAACGCCCGCGCCACCTGGGGGGAGGCCGCGACCGCATTCGCAGGCAGGTGATAGTCGGGGCCGGATACGCAGGCCGTCATGGGCAGCAGCAGGGCAAGCAGCCCACCGCGTAGTGTTCGCACGCTCACTTGCAGGCTCCCGGTGCCGAGGGTGTGATGGTCACACTCGCAGTGCGACCCACGATCAGGCGGGTATCCGACGGCGCATCATCGATGCGGATGCGTACCGGGATGCGCTGCGCCAGCCTCACCCAGGTATAAGTTGGCGCCACGGCGGGCAGCAGGTTGTGTGTGCTTGAGCGCTGATCGTCGGCAATGCCGGCGGCGATGGTATCCACGTGTCCGCGGACGTCGTGGTTGTCGCCCATCAGCCGGGCCACGGCGGCATCGCCCTCGGTGATGCAGGCCAGTTTGGTTTCCTCGAAGTAGCCCTCGATACGCAGGCTGCCGGTGTCGATCAGCGCCAGTGCCTGCGCACCGGGTTGCAGGTAGTCGCCCGCGTGCAGGTCGAGGTTGGTGATGATGCCATCGGTGGTTGCGCGCACCTCGGTGCGTTGCACGTTGAGCTGGGCAACGCGCTGTTCGGCCCGTGCCTGCGCCAGCGCGGCCAGCTCGGTATCGACCTTGGCGGCATTGCGTTCGCGGGTTTCCGAAGCGACCAGGTTGCCAAGTGCGTTGTCCCGCGCCGATTCGCGGCGGGCCAGCGCCAGCGTGGCACGCGCGCTCCTGACCGCCGCGTCTGCCTTCTCCAGCGTGGCGGCGAAGCGTGGCTGATCGAGCACCAGCAGCAGCTGGCCGGCACTGACCCGCTGGTTGTCGTGCACCAGCACCTGGGTGACCAGCCCCCCCATGTCCGACGCAACGCGCACCACATCGGCGCGCACCCGCCCATCCCGCGTCCACGGGCGCATTTCGTAACGATTCCAGAGGGAGAGCGCGGCAATGGCGGCAAGCGCACACACGCCCAGCGTTGCGCTCCAGCGCCCGATGACAGCAAGCAGGTCTTTCATTTCATTTCTCGAGCAGGGGCGAGAGCCGGATCATCAGCTCCGCCAGGATCACGAACAGGGACAGGCCCACCAGCGGCCACGCGGCGAACAACCGGTACAGACCGAGGCTGGCGAGGAAACGTGAGGTCAGTACCGACAGCGCCAGCGCGGCGATGGCCACCGCAAGCAGGCCGGGAATCAGCACGCCATCAATCGAAAGATCAGGAAGCATGAGGTCAGCGCCGGTGGGTGAGCGGAGGTACGAGCAGGTCGCAGCGCAACCCGCAGAGCAGGTGCAGCAGATGCTCTCGATCGACCCCGCTGCTGGCCGCAGCTGCCTCGCGCATGCGGTCCAGCAGTACCAGAAGATGGATGTCGACACTGCGTGCCGAGTGGACGCGAACCCCGAAATGTGCAGCGATGCGTTCGACCAGCGCCGCATGAAGCGTCCGAACCTGCGGGTTGTGCAGCCGCTTTTCCAGCGCGCGGAGTTGGCTGGATGCACGTGCCGCACGCACGTCCGCAAACAATGCCCGCAGGTCGTGCGCGGCGCTGGAACGGCCCTGCAGCCTGGGAGCGAGCAGCCCTATTCGATCCAGCATGCGGCTGAGCCACGCGCGGCTCGCACCGCCTTGTCCGGCGGCGTAGCGTGCGATGTCCCGACGGATCGACCGCTCCAGCCGAGCGCGGTTGCGGACCGCGTCGGCGGTTTGGAACAGCTGCATGCTGCACAGTGCCACCGTCGTACCCACGAACAGCGCAACGCTGTTGTTGAGTGCGCCGACGATGTTGACCGAATTGGTCGCGCCCAGGCCTGCGATGATCGGGAAGGTCAGTACCACGCCCAGGGCGGCCATGATGAAGGGCGGCCGGGCCAGGAACGATCCGCACAGCAGCAGCACCGGCGCGAGCGCGGCAATCAGGCCGGTGATATCGGACAACGCGGGGAAGATCAGTAGACCGTAGAGCAGGCCGACGGCCACGCCGATGCACGATCCCACCAGGTAGCGCATGACATGCGGTGCCGGCGCTTCGATCGTGCCGAACAGCACGCACGCCGTGCCGATGATGGATACCGCCGTGGCGCCCTCCGACCAGCCGGTGACGATCCACAGAACGCAGCTCAGCAGGATGCCGGCGAACGCGCCCAGCGCGCTGCGCAGGGCAAGCCGATGATCCCGGTGAAGTACCGCACCCTGCACATGTCGCGCAAGGCGGGCAGGCACATGCCGACGCCAGTCGGGACGGGCAGTGTGCAGTTGCGCCTGCAGCACGCGGCAGTCGGCGTGGGCGAGGTCGAGCTCGGTCTGTTGCGCGGCGAGGCCGGCCTGCAGCAGATCGCGCCAGCCCGTTGCATCCATCGCGCCGGCCTGTGGTGAACGCAGCCGGTCGATGGAATCTTCCACCGCGCTGGACAGCATCAGGACGTCCAGCATCCGGTCGTGCAGGGCGCGCAGGATCTGCACCTGCGCCACGCCGTGGGCGCTGTCGTAGGGCAGGTGGATCGACAGCACATGCAGCTCGAGCAGGTCGGCGGCCACTTTCGAGCGGTCCGTCGCCAGTACCGTGTCCGATGCACCGGCGCGCATGTCCCGTGTCCATCGTTCCGCATCATCCAGCACGGCAGCAACCCGTACGTGCACGCGCATCGAGACCCGGCGCGGCAGCACCAGCGCATGTACCAGCGTTGCGGCCAGGATGCCGATGGCGATTTCCTGCACCCGTGTGATGGCAATGGTGAACACGTCTCCCGGCACCATCACCGCAGGAAATCCAATCAGGCTGGTGGTATAGCCGGCCAGCAGGAACGCATAGGCACGTGGCGTGCGGTCGAGCATCGCCAGATACAGGCACAGCGCCATCCACGTGGCGAGTGCGGCACTCAGCACCAGGGGGGCATTGGCGAAACGTGGCACCAGCACGACGGTGGCGACGGCCCCGGCCACGGTACCGAGCAGGCGGAACAGGCCGCGGCTGAGCGTTGCCCCGGAAAGGGGCTGTGACACCAGATAGACCGTGCCGATCACCCAGAACGGGCGATTCAGGCCGACCCTCAGAGAGACATACAGCCCCAGCGACGCGGCGAGCAGGCATTTGAGCGAGAACAGCAGCGCTTCCTGATCGGTCCTGAGGGCAGGGTTTTTCAACCGGGCAAATGCCTGGCGCATGTAGGGGCGGAACGGGGTGGGGGAGTGCATGCGGCTCATGCTAGTGATCGGCCGCACTGGCGAATTTCGCTACAATGACAGTCAATCGCTAAAACCGGTCAATGTGAGAATGGCTCGCATTTCGCTCCCCGGCTTTGACCTGGACCCGGACGAGACCGATCGCCCGGCGGTTGCCAGCCGCCTGCAGGTGGCCGAGCACGACGCGGAAATTCCGGTGCATGAGCATCGAAAGGGTCAGCTCATTCTTGCGCTGCATGGGGCGGTGACCTGCGAAGTGGCCAATGCGTTGTGGATCGTGCCGCCCCAGTGTGGCGTCTGGATTCCGGGTGGCATGCCGCACAGCAACCGCGCCACCGCCAACGCGCGCCTGTGCTACCTGTTCGTCGAGCCCGGCATCGTCGATCTGCCCATGCAATGCGTGACGCTGGCGATCTCCCCGATGCTGCGCGAGATGATCCTGCACCTGGCCGACGCGCCGCTGGACTACCCGCATGGCAGCCACACCGACCGGCTGGCGCGGGTGTTGCTGGACGAGCTGGTACGGATGCCGGCCGAGCATCTGTCGCTGCCGGTCAGCCATCACCCGAAGGTGCGTGCGCTGGCGGCGGCGCTGTCGGCGGATCCGGCAGACCGCAGCACCATCAGCCAGTGGGCCATGCGCCTCGCCCTGGGCGAGCGGACGTTGACCCGGCTCATCGAACGCGAAACGGGATTGTCCTTCGGGCGCTGGCGGCAGCAGTTGCATCTGCTCATCGCCATTCGTGAACTCGCCGCGGGTGCACCGGTACAACGCGTTTCCGAGACGCTGGGCTATGAGTCGGTGACGGCCTTCATCACGATGTTCAAGAAGGCGCTTGGCCTTTCCCCGGCGCGGTACTTTGCCGTGCGGCTGCGCGGGCAGTAGCGGGGAACAACGGGGGAAGCCGTTGCCTGGAACGGCTACTTCGAGGTGTCGGAGACCGATGGAATCGCGGCCACCACCGCAGCAGGATCCTCGCGCTGGAGGGTGTGGCCGGTTGCCAGGTAGCGGTGCGAGCCGCGCGTGAATCCCGAGAAGAGCAGGGCGCGTGCGGCAGATTGTGCTGGTAGTGATGTGAGCTATGAACACGGACTCCCTGTAGAAGAAGTCATGGGAGCCCGGCGTAGGCCGCTGAATGGCCACGGATGCTTGAATCTGTGACCGGTTACGCGGCTCCACACTTGAACGTGCAAGCGTCTTCAACGATAAAGGCGGCATGTAGCACTGCCGCATACCGGACCAGGGACGATCCGAAGCATGACGCGGGGAACACCTTCGCGTTCTCGTTCCCGCCGGCGCTGTGTTCGTCCAGGAAGGAGAACAGGGATGTTGGAACGACTGAAGACCATTTCGTGTGCCGTGCTGGCGATTGTTGCCGTTGGCTGCATTGCGCCGGCTGTTGTACAGGCGCAGGAAAGCAAGATCACCTGGCGTATTTCCCAGCCCGGCGGCGACGCGACCCAGTACAAAACCCAGCAGGCGGCGGTGGCCGGCATCAAGAATCTGCCGGCGCCCAGCCCCTTCCCGCCGGAGTTCCAGTTCGGCTGGCAGTACGTCGACAAGATCAAGTCGAAAGTCGTGGACTTGAACGGAAATACGTCGATTACCTACTGGATGGGAAAGACGCAGCCCTCCGACCCTGACTGGACTTACTACGGCGCGGGTGATGGTGGCTTCTTGTCCGAAGAGGAAGTGCTGGAAGCGCTCATTGCAGACTTGCAGGACATCAATCCCCAGTGTCCTGGGGAAACTGCTGTGCCGGAAGGAGAATGGGGCCCAACTGCTCCAGGGATGGACGGAATTTCGGAGGTCAGGGAGTACCGGGTCACCGGCATGCTGGGCAGCAATTCGGCGGAGTCTCCGTGCGTGCCCTTCGACGCAGGAACGACAGGGCTTGCTCGCATGCGACGCTTGAACTGCCCGATCCCCTTCACGCAGTGGTCCAACACACACAACGCCTGCGTCAGCGAAGAATTCGTTGCAACCATTACCTCGAAGTCGCAGAAGTGCGACAAGGACGGCGGCAACGGTAGCTGCCCCATGTCCCGCAACGATGCAGCGGCGAACATGAGTCCGATTCCCGACAAGGACCCGGCCTCCAACGGCGGTACCTGCGACGGCAATGTCGGCAACCCATGTGATGTCAAAACGGGCGAGAAGTACGAGATCGCGCCGGACTTCGATCTGGGCTGGATCGCGCTGACGCGCTTCTATCACTCCGGCATCTCCACCTCATCCGGTGGCTTCGGTTATGGCTGGACCCATTCGCTGGGCGCCCACCTGGCACTGGATGGCGTTGACAGTGTGGGCATCATTGAAAGCACTGGTTTCCAGCGTGCATTCAAGAAGATCGGGCAAGCCTATGAGGCGGACGACGACAGTGGCGATCGTCTGGTCCAGAACGGCAACTGGACACTGTACACGGCCGATTCCATCTCTACCTTCGGCGCGGACGGGCGTCTTGCCGCCAAGCGCTTCGCGGATGGCACGTCGCTGACCTACATCTATGACGACAGCGACCGCCTTGCAGCCGTCACCCACAGCAGTGGCCGCACGCTAGAGTTCGTTTACCAGTCCAACGACTATGAGGCGCTGATCAGTTCGGTGCTGGTCGAAGGCATTCCGCTCGCCACTTATACCTACACGCCGCAGAACCAGGTCGCCACGGTGACCTATGCGGGTGGTGGTGTGCGGACGTATCACTACGAGAACCAGGACTTCCCCCAGCACCTGACCGGCATCACCGCCGAGGACGGTCGCCGCTACAGCACCTTCACCTACGATTCCATCGGTCGTGTGATCTCCAGTCAGCATGCCGGCGGTGCCGATGGCGTGACGCTGGCCTACAGCCCCAATGGCGGTGCGGTGGTGACCGACGCGCTGGGGCGGCAAACCGACTACACCCTGACACCCGGAGGCGATAGCGCTCCGTCGCGCAAGGTGACCGGCCTGACGGATTCGCAGGGAACCGTCAGCCGAACCTACTACGACCAGAGTGTCGACTTCCGCCGGCGTCTGAATACCTACACCGATCGCCGCGGCATCCAGACCAAGCACACCTATGCGCAGGGCACCGATCCGGTGAGCGGTCGTGCCGTCAGCATCCATACCGTGACCGAAGCGGTCGGCTTTCCCGAGCAGCGTGTGGTGACCACGGCGCGCGACGTCGAAACCAATGCGGTACTGACCACCCGGATCGGTAGCCGCGAAACCCGCACGGCCTTCAATTCCCGACGCCAGCCGACGGCCAACACCGTGACCGACACCGCTTCCGGTCAGACGCGCATCACCAACTACACGTACTGCGAAGCCGCTGATGTGGCAGCGGCAGGCAGCTGCCCGGTGGAGGGGCTGCTGAAGAGTGTGGATGGCCCGCGCACGGATGTGGCCGATGCCGTTACCTATGCCTATTACTCGGCGGATGATGCAGGGTGCGCGACGGGAGGTGCCTGCACCTATCGCAAGGGCGACCTGCGCAGCGTGACCAATGCGCTGGGCCAGACGGTCGAGACTCTGGCCTACGACGCTTTCGGACGGCCGTTGTCGGTCAAGGATGCCAACGGCGTGGTCACCGACTACACCTACCATGCTCGCGGCTGGCCAACCTCGGTCACCGTACGTGGCGCGACCACTGCCGAGAATCGGGTCACCCAGATCAGCTACTGGCCGACCGGCCAGGTGCAACAGATCACCGAGCCCGACGGCAGCAGCGTTTCCTATGTCTACGATGCGGCGCTGCGCTTGACCGATATCGAGGACAACGCGGGCAACACGATTCACTACACGCTGGACAATGCCGGCAATCGCCTCAAGGAAGACACGCTCGATGCAGGCGGTACCCTGCGCCGTACCCTCGCACGGACGTTCAACACACTCGGCCAGCTGACCGCACTGAAGGACGCAGGCAACCACGCTACCGGCTTTGCCTACGATGCTAACGGCAACCCGCAGACCGTGACCGACGCCCTGCAGCGCGTGACCAGCCAGCAGTACGACCCGCTGAACCGCCTGGCCCAGACCTTGCAGGACGTGGGTGGCGTGGCCGCCGAGATCCGCAGCCAGTACAACGCGCTGGACCAGGTCACCCAGGTCACTGACCCGAAGGGCCTGCATACCACCTACGCCTACAACGGATTCGGTGACCTGACCGGGCAGGTCAGCCCGGACAGTGGCGCCAGCAGCTTCACCGTGGACGCCGCCGGCAACCGCAAGACGGCCACCGATGCACGCGGCATCACTGCCACCTATCACTACGATGCACTCAACCGCCTGATCGGCATCGCCTACCCGGACCCCAATCTGGACGTGGGCTACAGCTATGACGTGGCGCCGGCCGCCTGTGCCGCCGACGAGCGCTTTGCCAAGGGCCGCCTGGGGCAGGTGCTGCACGCCAATGGCAGCACCCAGTACTGCCATGACCGCTTCGGCCAGGTCACCCGCAAGGTGCAGACCGTCAATGGTGTGGCCAGCACCCTGCGCTATGCCTACAGCAAGACGGGTCGCTTGACCGCGTTGACCTACCCCGACGGCAGCGTGGCCGACTACGTGCGCGATACCCAGGGCCGCATCAGCCAGATCGGCCTGACCCGCCCCGGCCAGGCGCGCCAGATCGTGGTGAACAACGTGACCTATGCGGCCTTCGGCCCGGCGACCGGCTGGACCTATGGCAATGGCCGCCAGCTGCAGCGTCCGCTGGACCTGGACTATCGCCCGCAAGCGGTGCATGACCCGGCTGCAGGCGGCCTGTCGCTGGGCTATGGCTATGATCCGGTCGGCTCGATCACTGAGCTGAAGAATGGCGCAGGCTCGACGGTGCTGGCCAAGTACGCCTACGACACGCTGGGCCGACTGACCCAGACCCAGGACGGCGCGACCGGCACGCCGATTGAAACCTATGCCTATGACGCCACCGGCAATCGCACTGCGCTGACCACCTCAGCAGGCACCGCCAGCTACACCTATCCCGCAACCAGCCACCGGCTGACCGCCGTGGATGGCGAGGCGCGCAACCATGACGCGGTGGGCAACACCACCAGCATCGGCGGCAAGACGTTCACCTACAACGATGCCAACCGCATGAACGCCGTGAAGCAGGGCGATGCCGTGCTGGAAAGTTATGCCTACAACCACCGCGGCGAGCGCGTGCTGCGCACCCCAGCCGGTGGTGCGGCTCAGATCACCCTGTACGACGAGGCCGGGCAGTGGCTCGGTAACTACTCGGCCACGGGCCAGGCGCAGCAGCAGGCCATCTGGCTGGACAACTATCCGGTGGCGCTGATCAACACGCCGGCTACCGGCGTGCCGGAGCTGGCCTACGTGCAGCCGGATCATCTGGGCACGCCGCGCGTGGTGATCGACCCGGTGCGGAATGTCTCGATATGGGAGTGGAGCAACAAGAGCGAGGTGTTCGGCAACCAGATTCCGAGTCTTGATCCGGATGGCGATGGTGTGGCGTTCGAGTTGGCGCTGCGCTTCGCCGGGCAGCAGGCGACGGATGCGAGTGGGCTGTTCTACAACTATCGGAGGGAATACGACCCGGCAGTGGGGCGGTATACCCAGAGCGATCCGATTGGGTTGATGGGTGGACTGAACTCGTTCGCGTATGGAAGCGGAGATCCCACTGGCCGTGTCGATTCGCTAGGCTTGGCCGATAAAAAATACATACCTCAGGCCGTACCTGTTTCACCGGAGTTGCAGGCGGTCGGAAATCGGCTCCAGAGGCTGGCAAACCAAGCAGCGTCCACCATCGACGCCACCTGTGGATGGCGTTGCTCACTGCCTTGGATACGCGGAACGCTCATCCATAGTGAGTTCAAGCGCCTGGTGGATACCACATGCCCGACGTCTCAGTATGCGACTGAGGTGAGCTACGCTGGCCGTAGGGTTGTTAGGTATGGGTACCCGGGGTCCTCACGGGCGGACGCTGTGTACGGCCCAGTTGATGCACCTCAAGCCATCTTCGATCTGAAGACTGGTTGGGCTTACATCTCCTGGGATCAGTACAATAAGTACGTCAAGAATCTCCCCGAGGGAACTCTCGTGGTGGAACTTAAGCCTGAAGGCCGTTGATAAGATGAACAAGCGATACATTTGCAGCCTTCTGCGGAAAAGGTCCGGCCTGATCGGCGGGTCAAGCGGATATTTTTTCCGAAGTGACTATGACTATGTGGCACAAGGAATTGTTCTGGAGTTCGTCCCAAGGGGGCTCTATGTATGGAATTTTGTATTTCCATTGTTTGACTCCTTTGGGCCGCATCTTTCCTACAGCAGCCGAATCGCGGATCGGCCGTTTATCGGAAGGGATCAAATGGCAGACGATGATGTGGTTGAGAGCATTCTTTCATCGATCGAGCTGCGAAACGTTATTGAAGCGAAGTCTTCAATGACCTTGATGGAATTTGCATCATTTCTCGAGACGCGGGGCTTGAGAGGTGCTCACGCTCATATCAATCATGCAACTGCATTGGCGCTATTGGGGAAGACGGATCTAGCGCTGAAGTTGCTGAAGGAACTAGTCCCGGCGTTGGATGATCATGATCTGAAACTTTGCGATTCTCTAATAGTGGCCCTGAATCTTGGAGTTGAGGCGGTCAAATCGATGCTGGACGTGGTGAAGGAGAAGAATGTTAAGAAGCTGGGCGGCGCCTGATCCAAAGGTTAATCGTCCAGTGTTTCCCGGGTAGCCATCAGCCGCCAAGTGCCTGCTGCGTCTCGAACTTTATCGGGGCGGCTCGTCGCTGGAGCGGTGGCGCTGTCTTGGGTTCTAGAACATCTCGATGTGCAGGGCGACGTTTGCGCGTGTCTCGTCGTGATTGCTTTAGATCCTCTGCTTTGTATGTTCCCGCTACTGTCGCTGGAAGAAGTTCTCCATCGATGCGTTGTCATGGCTGTTTCCTATCCGGCTCATGCTGCACAGGATGTCTGCTCGCGCAGAACGCTCTGCCAGTTTTACTGGGTGAAGAGCGAATTGAGTTCGCCAGGGTTGACGATAACGAGCCGGGACTTGCTGATCTTCTTGATCGTTGGAAAGCGGTCGGCTATCCGCTGTCCGGCCTGAAGTGTTTCCGTATCGAGACCCGCTCGACCGGAAGCGTCATTCTCATCTACGCCAAGACATGGCGGATCGAGCATCTGCTGATGGCGGGCGCGGTGCTCTGAAGGACATCCCGTGCCCAGATTCCTCACCCCCGACGAGGTCTCCCTCATCCACAGGCTGCTGCCTGGGGCGACCGAGCTGTCCGAACGGTTGTTGAAGGATCTGGCGCTAGCCCAGGTGGAGGACGTGGAGGTCGTCGGATTTGGGGGTGTAGTGTTCCTGTCCAGCACGACCCAGGTCTTCGGAAGTGACATTGCCACGGCGATGCTTGCCGATGCCGACGGCGTGCCGGTGAGAGTCACCCTGTGCCTGGACAATCACGATCAGCTCTTCGAGCTGGAGCTGTGGAAGGCGGACTTCTCACCGATCATCGGCGTCGATCTGAGGGGCGCTTTCAGCGAGCATTGACGCCTGCTGAAAGCGTTCCTCGCTTAAGGGCGTTGCGCATCGCGCTCACCCTTCGGGCTGCAACCGCCCCACCGCCTGCGCGCACAACGACTGGCAGGCCTTGACCAATCCCTCCATCACCCGGTCGCCCACGTACTCTTCCGGTTCGCCGTTCTGCCGGGTGCGTTCCGCCGCCAGTAGCATTTCCAGCACCACCCGCAACCCGTTCAACGCGCAATCGGCATCGGCCAGGGCCAGGCAGCGGCCGGGCAGTTGATGCCGCTCCGGCCAGGGCTGTCCGTCGGCCGCCGCACCGGAGCCGATGCGGTGGAGATTGGCAATGAAGGTGTTCCTGTCCACCGCAGGCGCAGCCTGTGGCGAACCGTCGTCGCCGGCGGTGCTGCGGTAGGCGTGCAGATGCGGGAAGTCCGATTCGTTCATGGCGAGGCTCCGTGCAGGGCAATCGGTAGCCGCCACCCGAAAGGTGGCGGGCGGTACGTGGTTCGAATCCGGGTTGGCCTCAAGCCGGCGGGCGCGAACGCCCCCAACGCACCGCCCGCCATAGCCGGCAGACGGATTGCCAGCCGGCGCCACGCATGGTGACGCCGGCTGGCAAGCGCACTTACTCAAAGCCAACACGGGATTCGAAGCCCGGCCACCCTTTTCCGGTGGCACGCCATCTGAGCCCGTGGCGCTGTGCAATGCCAATCAGAAGAGTTGCAAAGATCACTCGATTGGAGACGCTTTCGGCATTCTCCCACGCTGTTAAGCACTGCCAGCACAGGCTGGCGCGGTGATCCGCCCGCACCGTGCAATCTGCGACAGGTGTCGAGGTTGGAAGGAGGAAGGGGGCGGGTGGGGAGGGGCGATGGCGACAGGGATAACAGGACCGGTAGCGCCGGGCCACGCCCGGCGAGCCGACGGCGCATGAACATGGAGGATTCCGCCGGGCATGGCCCGGCGCTACCGATTCCGTTGTTCCTTGACGTTCCCAGCCACCAAGCGCAGGCTTGTTCAGCACGTTTCCTAAACAGAAGGAGACTTATGACCGCGACCGCTTCGCTGCACCCAACCCCCGACACTCAGGGCCGTTCCCGCCTTTGGAGTGTTTTCTGGCTGCAGGGCGTCATTCCCAGCAATATTCTGTGGGCGGTGGCCCTCTGGGCCCTGGCCAACCAGCGCACCCCGCTGCTGCTGGGGGTATTTGCCGTGCTGCTGCTCTATACCGGCTGGATCATCCCGGCGGTCTGGCGGGCGGCGCCCGCCGCGCACAACCCCAACCTGGGCGTGGCGGCGCGCGGGCTGACCGTGGCCTGGGGGCTGAACACTGTGCTGGTGATCTTCTTTCTGACCCTGCAGCTGGTGGCTCAATAGAACTGAACAGGCTCGCCGCCCCGGTCGAAGGCGGCGAAGCGGCCGATCTGACCGTCGTGGATGGCGTTGACCATCAGCTTCAGCGGGCGCGCGGCTTCGTCGCTGTTGGGTGCGAAACCACCTCTGCCATCCAGTGCCGCCACGAACACCAGGTCCCAGTCGATGCCGGTGGTGGTCGACTCGGCCGCCAGCGCCTGGAAGCTGGGCACCTCGTCCGGCAGCTTGTCCACGCACAGCACCGGCGACAGGGTGCCGCCCTCGCGGCGGTCATGCCGGTCGCGCTGGTCACCGGTGGGCGATTCGGGCAGCTCGGCGCGCACGAATACGAACAGCAAGCGTTGCGGTTCAGCCTGCTGGCCGGCGGCATGCAGCAGTTGCTGGAAATCGTTCATCATCATGAGGGTTGTCACACGCCCGCTGCACGGAAAGCCGCATGCTGCCATAACGCCTGCCGCGCGGGGCCGAAGACGATTGATTTAAGTCATGCCCATGGAACTGAAGGCCGCGTACTCTGGCAATCGTTCCAGCAGGCGAGGGTATCCGGGCCGTTCCGGGCACAGGCAAGACGGTGGAGCAACAAGGTGGACCAGCCATGAGCCAACTCACCGACGGTTTCGGACGCAGCTTTCCGTACCTGCGCCTGTCGTTGACCGAAGCCTGCAACTTCCGTTGCAGCTACTGCCTGCCCAACGGTTACCAGGCCGATGGCCGCCCGCGCTTCCTGCAGGTGGATGAAATCGCGCGTCTGGTGCGTGCGTTTGCCGCGCTGGGCATGAGCAAGATCCGCCTGACGGGTGGCGAGCCCAGCCTGCGCAAGGACCTGGATGAGATCATCGCCACCGTGGCGGCGGTGCCGGGCATCCGCAAGGTGGCCATCACCACCAACGGCACGCTGCTGCCGCGGCGCCTGCCGGGGTGGCACCGCGCCGGCCTGACCGCGCTGAACGTGAGCATGGACAGCCTGCAGCGCGAACGCTTCAGGACCATCACCGGGCATGACCGCCTGCCGGAGATCGAACAGGGCCTGGCCTTGGCGCAGGCGCTGGGCCTGCCGGCGATCAAGCTCAACGCGGTGCTGCTGCGTGGCCTGAACGACGACGAGCTGCCGCAGTGGATGGACTACCTGCGCGATCGTCCCTTCAGCGTGCGCTTCATCGAACTGATGCGCACCGGCGACAACGAAGCCTATTTCCAGCGCCACCACCTGCGCGCCGACGTGGTGATCGAGCAGCTGCTGGCGGCTGGCTGGCACGAACGGCCGCGCGCCGCCGATGCCGGTCCGGCGCGCGAGTTCGGCCACCCTGACCATCGCGGCAGCATCGGCATCATCGCCCCGTATTCACGCGACTTCTGCAAGGGCTGCAACCGCCTGCGGGTGACCGCCAAGGGCGACCTGCGGCTGTGCCTGTTCGGCGAGTTCGGCGTGCCGCTGCGCCCGCTGCTGCAGAGCGACGATGACCATGACGCACTGCTGGCACGCATCACCACACAGCTTGGCCTGAAAGCGGCCGGGCATGGACTGCACCAGGGCCAGACCGGGCTGACCCCGCACCTGGCCTCCATCGGAGGATGAGCAACACGATGAGTGGGGAATTGAATGCGGCCTTCCATATGGCCGATGTCCGCAACAAGCGCATCACCCGCCGACGTGCGGTGGCGGTGGGCGAGCTGCATGCCGGTCCAGTGGCCTATCCGCTGATCGTCGAGCGCCGCCTGCCCAAGGGCGATGCGCTGGTGATGGCCGAGATTGCCGGCCTGCAGGGCGCCAAGATGGCCTCGATGCTGATGCCGCTGTGCCATCCGCTGCCGCTGGAACTGGTGCAGGTGTTCTGCGCGCCGGTACCGGAACGGCAGGCGATCCGCGTGTGGTGCGAGTGCGCCAGCGAGGCGCGCACCGGCGTGGAGATGGAGGCACTGGCCGGCGTCAACGCGGCGCTGCTTACCCTGTACGACCTGAGCAAGCCGGTGGAACCGGCCCTGCGCATCGAAGGCATCCGCCTGCTGTTCAAGGAAGGCGGCAAGCGCGGTGTCTGGCTGCACCCCGACGGCATGGACGATGCCGAGCGCACGCGTTTCAAGCCGCGTGCGCCGAAGGGCCTGGAGGGCGCGGCCTGCGCGGTGATCACGCTGAGCGATCGCGCCAGCGACGGTACCTATGAGGATATCTCTGGCCCGACCCTGGTGACCGGCCTGAAAAAGCTGGGCGGCGAGGTGGTGGCCGCTGAGGTGTTGCCCGATGGCATCGAGCCATTGGCGGGCCGCCTGCAGGCCTTGGCCGCCGAGGGCGTGCGCCTGTGCCTGTGTACCGGTGGTACCGGGCTGGGCCCGCGTGACCTGACCCCGGAGGCGCTGCGTTCCCTAAACGCGCGGCCGGTACATGGCCTGGCGCAGATGGTGCGGGCACTGAGTGCACAGCACACGCCGATGGCCTGGCTGAGCCGCGCCGAGGTGGTGCAGCTGGGCAACATGCTGGTGTTCGCGCTGCCCGGCAGCCCGAAGGCGGCGGCGCAGTGCCTGGACATCCTGGCGCCGGTACTGGGCCACGCCCTGGCGATGGTCGAGGGGGATGGCCACGCATGATCCCCTACAGCGAAGCCCTGCAGCACTTGCTGGACGCGGCCACGCCGCTGCCGGCCGAGCATCTGCCGCTGCATGAGGCCGCGGGCCGCACGGTGGCCCGTGACATCCACAGCGGGCAGTCGTTGCCGCCGTTCGACAATTCGGCGATGGACGGCTTCGCGCTGCGCGCCAACGGCGCGACGTTCGAAGCTGGTACCGAGTTCGCTGTGCAGGGCTGGCAGGCAGCAGGCGATGCCGGCGCCGAAGGCGGCGAGGGTGCCTGGGAAATCATGACCGGTGCGCGCATGCCGGTCGGGCTGGATACGGTGGTGCCGGTCGAGAATGTGGAGATCCTCGCCAGCGAGGATGGTCGCCCGACCCGCATTGCCCTGAAGGGCACGGTAAAGCCGGGCCAGAATGTGCGCCTGCGTGGCGAGGATGTGAGCGACGGCGAGCGCGTGCTGCAGGCCGGGCAGGTGCTGGACATCAACGCGCGCGCCTTGCTGCATGCGATCGGCGTGGGCGAGGTGGCGGTGGTGGCGCGGCCAAAGGCGGCGGTGATTGCTACCGGCAAGGAGCTGGTGACCGAGGCGGCGCAGCCGCTGGCATCCGGGCAGATTCGTGACAGCAACCGGCCGTATCTGGTCGGCCGCCTGCAGGCCGCCGGTGCCGAGGTGGTCTGGCAGGGCACGGTGGGCGATGAGGTGGCGGCGTTCAACGCGGTCCTGGATGAAGCGCTGGAAGCGGGTGCGCAGCTGTTGATCAGCACAGGCGCGGTGTCGGCCGGCCGCTACGATTTCATTCCCGACGCGCTTCGCGGCCGGGGTGCGCGCATCGTGTTCCACAAGGTGGCAATCCGCCCGGGCAAGCCGTTGCTGTTTGCAGTGCTGCCCAACGGCGCGCTGTATTTCGGCCTGCCGGGCAATCCGGTCTCCGCTGCCGTGGGCCAGCGCTTCTTCATCGAGCCAGTGCTGCGCCGCCTGCTGGGGCTGGCACCGGAGCCGGTGCTGACGTTGCCGCTGCAGGCCGACGTGCGCACGCCGCCGGGCCTGCGCTTCCACGCGCGGGCGCGGGTGGAAGCGGATGCGCAGGGTCGCCTGAGTGCGCGCGTGCTGGCCGGGCAGGAGTCGTTCCGTTTGATGTCCATGCTGCAGGCCAACGCCTGGGTGGTGCTGGAGGCTGAGGGTGACCTGGCCAGCGCCGGCACCTACGTGCGCGTGCAGGGCTGGGGTCACCACGAACCGGTGCAGCTGGTGAGCCAGGAGTCATGATGAAACAGGTGAATCTGCAGTTGTTCGGTGCATTTTCCGATCTGGATGCCAGCCGCGAGATTGCCGTGGATGTGGCCGGTGGCACCGTGGCCGATCTGCGCCAGGCGCTGCGCGAGCTGCTGCCGCTGCGTTGGCCGGGATTCCGTGCCGGCCTGCTGGATTATTCGGCGTTCGCCGACCAGCAACGCGTGCTGCGCGACCACGAGGCGCTGCCCGAGGATGGCCGTGTGGCGATCCTGCCCCCGGTGAGCGGGGGCTGAGCGATGAGCGAGAAGATCATCGCGAAGGTGGTGGACCGCGCGCAGGCGGCGATCGATCCGGCCGAAGGCATCGCGGCGGTATCCGATCCGGGCTTCGGTGGCATCGATGTGTTCATCGGCAAGGTGCGCGACGTCAACATCGGCCGGCCGGTGACCGGGATCACCTACGACCTGTTCGAGCCGCTGGTGTTGAACGAGTTCAAGCGGTTGGCCGCCGAGGTCGAGGCGACGTTTGGCCCGAAGCTGATACTGTATGTGGCCCATGCCAAGGGCCGGTTGGGCATTGGTGATGTGGCGGTGGTGGTGGCCGCCGGCAGCCCGCACCGGGACGAGGCGTTCCGCGCCTGCCGGCAGTTGATCGAGGTGGTCAAGCACCAGTGCCCGATCTGGAAGCAGGAGCATTACGAGGACGGCGACAGCGCGTGGAGCGAGGGTTGCAGCCTGTGTCACGTGGACAGCGAACCCGGACATGCCGATGACCATGCGCATGATCATCAACATTGATGCCGACGCAGCCACGCATGGCGTGGCTCTACTGCGATGAGCATCAACGGCATCGTACTGGCCGGTGGCCTGTCCAGCCGGATGGGTCGCGACAAGGCACTGCTGCCGTGGCAGGGCCGCACGCTGCTGGAACACATGCGTGGCCTGTTGATGCAGGCTGGCGCCGAACGGGTATGGGTAAGCGGTGACTATCCGACCTTCGGTGGCATCCCCGATCAGGTTGCGCGCTGCGGCCCACTGGGAGGGTTGCACAGCGTGATGCAGCAGATGCCCGACAGCCCGGCCTGGGTGGTAGCGGTGGATACGCCGTTGCTGGCGCCACGGCTGCTGCAACGGCTGGCTGCCGAGGGGCGGGGCGCGTGCACGATCTTTGACGGGCATCCCTTTCCCATGCTGTTGAATGTGGACAATGCCACTCGTAGCGTGCTGGCCGCGATGCTGGATGATGCGGAAGGGCCGCGCTCTGTACAGGCGTTCCAGCGTCGCCTGCAGATGCACGTGCTGGCGCTTGAAAGCGTTGACGAAGCCTGCCTGGTCAACTGCAATACCCCCGAACAATGGGAGGATGTTGCGTCATGAAAGTGCAGTTGCAGGACCAATCGGTACGGCTTCGCCTGGATGAGGCCGAACTGGCGCGCCTGCTGGCCGGTGAATCGGTCGAGAACATGACCCGCTTCGGCGGTATCGAGGGCTGGGGCATGGCGGTGTCGCTGCATGGCGGCGATCAACCGGTACTGCTCGATGGTGGCACCTTCTGCCGCCTGGTACTGCCGCGCTCGGCAGTTGAGGCCTTGGCGGCACGGCTGCCGTGCCGGGATGGCCTGCCATTCGACATTGCCCTGGAAGATGGCAGCCAGCTTCAGCTGCAGTTCGATGTAGACGTGCGCGATAGCGTGCGCCAGCGCGGAGTCACGCGCCGCAATACCGCTTCATCGATTTGACATTTGTCAGGGGCAGGGTGGAAACCGGCTCCTGATTGATCCAGATCAACCCCGTCGTAGTTGCTGCACGGCCTAATGGCTGCATGACGACGGGTCACAACTTGAAAGCAATACCCACGTCATTCCACAGCCTTGGAGCCATGTATGACCGTCGGTAGCGATCCTGTTGTCCGCAGCACTGCCCGTCCGGGTCGCGTCATCAGCGACTGGACGCCGGAGGACCCCGGCTATTGGGAGCGCACCGGCAAGCGGGTTGCCACCCGCAACCTGGTCATTTCGATCCCCTCGCTGCTGCTGGCCTTCTCGGTCTGGGTGCTGTTCTCGGCGGTGTCGATCAGCCTGCCGAAGATCGGCTTCAACTTCAGTACCGACCAGCTGTTCTGGCTGGTGGCGCTGCCCAGCCTGTCCGGCGCAACCCTGCGCATCTTCTATTCGTTCGTGATCCCGATCTTCGGCGGCCGCCGCTGGACCGCGCTGTCCACCGCGTCGCTGCTGGCGCCGACGCTCTGGCTCGGCTTTGCGGTGCAGGACCCGGCCACGCCGTACTGGGTGTTCGTGGCCATCGCGATCCTGTGTGGCTTCGGCGGCGCGAACTTCTCGTCGTCGATGTCCAACATCTCCTTCTTCTACCCCAAGCAGAAGCAGGGCCTGGCGCTGGGCCTGAACGCCGGCCTGGGCAATGTGGGCGTGTCGGTGGCGCAGGCGGTGATCCCGCTGGTCATCACCGTAGGCGTGTTCGGTGCGCTGGGTGGTGCACCGCAGCCCGCGGTGGAGGGTGGGGCACCGCTGTTCCTGCAGAACGCCGGCTTCATCTGGGTGCCGGCCATCGCGCTGTGCGCCATCGCGGCCTGGTTCGGCATGAACGACCTGACCAGCGCCCGCTCGTCGTTCTCCGAGCAGGCGGTGATCTTCCGCCGCAAGCACAACTGGCTGATGTGCTGGTTGTACATCGGCACCTTCGGTTCCTACATCGGTTTCTCGGCCGGCTTCCCGATGCTGGTGAAGAGCCAGTTCCCGGACGTGAACCCGCTGGCCTACGCCTTCATCGGCCCGCTGCTGGGCGCGCTGATGCGTTCGGTGGGCGGCAGCATGGCCGACCGCTGGGGTGGCGCCCGCCTGACCTTCTGGGTGTTCGCGCTGATGATCGCGGCGGTGTTCGGCGTGCTGCACTTCCTGCCCAGCCATGGCCAGGGCGGCAACTTCCATGGCTTCCTGCTCAGCTTCATGGCGCTGTTCGTGCTCAGTGGCATCGGCAACGGCACCACCTTCCGCATGATCCCGGTGATCTCCCGCACCCTGCATGAGCGCTGGTCGGCCAACGACAACGCCGAGGGCAAGGCCACGGCCGCACACCAGGCCAGCATCGAGTCGGCCGCGGTGGTCGGTTTCTCCGGTGCGATCGGTGCCTACGGCGGTTTCTTCATTCCCAAGAGCTACGGCTCGTCCATTACGTTGACCGGCAGCCCCGACATGGCGCTGTACGGATTCGTTGTTTTCTATGTCACCTGCCTGGCCGTGACCTGGTGGTGGTACTACCGGCGCGGTGCCGAGACACCCTGCTGACGACATGAAAACGCACCGCAGCCAGATGACACACACAGCCACGATGCCGATGTCCGCAAAGGGAGATCCCCGATGAGTTATTTCCTCGATCGCTTGCAGTTCTTCAAGCGTGACCCCCAGACCTTTGCCGATGGCCATGGTTTTGCCAAGAGCGAGGGCCGCGACTGGGAAAGCAGTTACCGCGCCCGCTGGCAGTACGACAAGATCGTACGTTCCACACACGGCGTGAACTGCACCGGCTCCTGCAGCTGGAAGATCTACGTCAAGAACGGCCTGGTCACCTGGGAAACCCAGCAGACCGATTACCCGCGCACGCGCCCGGACCTGCCCAACCATGAACCACGTGGCTGCCCGCGTGGCGCCAGCTATTCCTGGTACCTGTACAGCGCCAACCGGCTGAAGTACCCGCTGATCCGCGGCACGCTGCTGCGCCTGTGGCGCGAAGCCCGCAAGAGCAAGGCCCCGGTCGATGCCTGGGCCAGCATCGTGGAGGACAAGGAGAAGGCGCGCTCGTACAAGACCCGCCGCGGCATGGGTGGCTTCGTGCGCCTGCAGTGGGAAGAGGCCAACGAGATCATCGCCGCCTCCAACCTGTACACGGTGAAGCAGTACGGCCCGGACCGCGTGGTCGGGTTCTCGCCGATTCCGGCGATGTCGATGGTGTCCTACGCTGCCGGTGCGCGATACCTGTCGCTGCTGGGTGGCGCCTGCCTGTCCTTCTACGACTGGTACTGCGACCTGCCGCCGGCCTCGCCGCAGATCTGGGGCGAGCAGACCGACGTGCCCGAGTCGGCCGACTGGTACAACAGCCGCTACATCATCGCCTGGGGTTCGAACGTGCCGCAGACGCGTACGCCCGATGCGCACTTCTTCACCGAGGCGCGCTACAACGGCACCAAGACGGTGGCGATCTGCCCGGACTATTCCGAGCTGGCCAAGCTGACCGACCACTGGCTGCACCCCAAGCAGGGCACCGACGCGGCGCTGGCCTTTGCCTTCGGCCATGTGATCCTGCGCGAGTTCCATGTCGATTCGCCCTCGCAGTATTTCCAGGACTACTGCCGCCAGTACTCGGACATGCCGATGCTGGTGCGCCTTGAGCGCCGCGACGATGGCCGCCTGGTGGCGGGCCGCTTCCTGCGTGCCAGTGAGCTGGGCGGGCTGGGTGAAGCCAACAACCCGGACTGGAAGACCCTGGCCTACGACGAGAACAGTGGCCAGATCGTGGTGCCCAATGGCTCCATCGGTTTCCGCTGGGGTGAAAAGGGCCGCTGGAACATCGAAGAGAAGGCCAGCAATGGCGCCGACACACGCCTGCGCCTGAGCTTGTCCGACGCCAACGACGGCATCGAGGCGGTGAGCTTCCCGTACTTCGGTGGCATTGAAAGCGACGGCTGGACTGCCGCGCCGGCCGAAGACGTACTGGACCGCAACATTCCGGTGCGCCGGCTGGTCACGGTCGACGGCGGCGAGACGCTGGTGGCCACGGTCTACGACCTGCTGCTGGCCCAGTACGGCGTGGACCGTGGCTTTGGCGGCGGCAACGTGGCATCGAGCTTCGATGACATGGTGCCGGGCACGCCGGCGTGGCAGGAGCGCATCACCGGCGTGTCGCGCGCCGAGGTGATCGAGATCGCCCGCGAGTTCGCGCGTACCGCCGACAAGACCCATGGCCGTTCGATGATCATCGTCGGCGCGGGCATGAACCACTGGTTCCACAACGACATGAACTACCGCGGCCTGATCAACATGCTGATCATGTGCGGTTGCGTGGGCCAGACCGGTGGCGGCTGGGCGCATTACGTGGGCCAGGAAAAGCTGCGCCCGCAGACCGGCTGGCAGCCGCTCGCGTTCGGGCTGGACTGGAGCAAGCCGCCGCGCCACATGAACGGCACCTCGTTCTTCTACTTCAACACCGGGCAGTGGCGCTACGAGAAGCTGCAGGTGGACGAGCTGCTGTCGCCGCTGGCCGATGCCAGCAAGTACGGCGGCAGCCTGGCTGACCTGAACCTGCGCGCGGTGCGCATGGGCTGGCTGCCGAGCACCCCGCAGCTCGACCGCAACCCGCTGCAGCTGGTACGCGAGGCCGAAGCGGCCGGCGTGGCCCCGGCGGACTACGCGCTGGGCAAGTTCAAGGACGGCTCGCTGGACTTCGCCTTCGCCGACCCGGACGCCAGCCAGAACCACCCGCGCATGATGTTCATCTGGCGCTCGAACCTGCTCGGTTCCTCGGGCAAGGGCCATGAGTACATGCTGCGGCACCTGCTGGGTACGCGCCACGGGCTGCAGGGCAAGGACCTGGGCGAAATGGGCGCAGTGAAGCCGCAGGAGGTGAAGTGGCGCGACGAGGCGCCGGAAGGCAAGCTGGACCTGCTGGTCACGCTCGACTTCCGAATGTGCACCACCGCGCTGTACTCGGACATCGTGCTGCCGACCGCGACCTGGTACGAGAAGGACGATCTCAATACCTCGGACATGCACCCCTTCATCCACCCGCTGTCCAAGGCGGTGGACCCTGCGTGGGAATCGCGCAGTGACTGGGACATCTTCAAGGAGGTGGCCCGCACCGTGAGCGAGATGGCGCCGGGCGTGCTGGGCGTGGAGAAGGACCTGGTGCTGGTGCCGACCCTGCACGACACCCCCAACGAGCTGGGCATGCCGTTCGGCGTGGCCGACTGGAAGAAGGGCGAGTGCGAGGCCATTCCGGGCCAGACCATGCCGTCGATGACGGTGGTGGAGCGTGACTACCCGAACCTGTACCGCAAGTTCACCTCGCTCGGCCCGCTGCTGGACAAGCAGGGCAACGGCGGCAAGGGCATGAGCTGGGATACCAGGCACGAGGTCGAGTTCCTCGGCAAGTTGAACCACACCGTGCACGAAGAAGGCGTAAGCCAGGGCCGCCCGGCCATCTCGACCGCGATCGACGCGGCCGAAGTGATCCTGCACCTGGCGCCGGAAACCAACGGCCATGTGGCAGTGAAGGCGTGGGAATCGCTGGGCACCTTCACCGGGCGCGAGCACACCCACCTGGCCGTGGGCAAGGAGCACGAGGCGATCCGCTTCCGTGACATCCAGGCACAGCCGCGCAAGATCATTTCCTCTCCGATCTGGTCGGGCCTGGAAGACGACAACGTCAGCTACAACGCCGGCTACACCAACGTGCACGAGCTGATTCCGTGGCGCACGGTGACCGGTCGCCAGCAGTTCTACCAGGACCACGAGTGGATGATCGACTTCGGCGAGGCCTTCATGAGCTACCGGCCGCCGGTCAACACGCGCACGGTGGAGCCGCTGCTGAACCAGCGCCCGAACGGCAACAAGGAGATCGTGCTGAACTGGATCACCCCGCACCAGAAGTGGGGCATCCACAGCACCTACAGCGACAACCTGATCATGCAGACACTGTCGCGTGGCGGCCCGATCGTGTGGATCAGCGAGGACGACGCGCGCAGTGCCGGCATCGTCGACAACGACTGGATCGAGCTGTTCAACGTCAACGGTGCGATCGCCGCCCGTGCGGTGGTCAGCCAGCGCGTGATGCCGGGCATGGCGATGATGTACCACGCCCAGGAACGCATCATCAACGTGCCGGGCTCGGAGATTTCCGGCACCCGTGGTGGTATCCACAACTCGGTGACCCGCATCGTGCTCAAGCCGACCCACATGATCGGTGGCTACGCGCAGCTGGCCTATGGCTTCAACTACTACGGCACCTGCGGTACCAACCGCGATGAGTTCGTGATCGTGCGCAAGATGGACAAGGTGGATTGGCTAGATGGCGAGGCCGTACCGGCCGCCGCCAAGGAGGTGGTGTGATGAAGGTCCGTGCACAGATCGCGATGGTGCTGAACCTGGACAAGTGCATCGGCTGCCACACCTGCTCGATCACCTGCAAGAACGTCTGGACCTCGCGCGAGGGTGTCGAGTACGCCTGGTTCAACAACGTTGAAACCAAGCCGGGCATCGGCTATCCGAAGGAATGGGAGAACCAGGAGAAGTGGAACGGCGGCTGGGTGCGTACCGGCAGCGGCAAGCTGGTGCCACGCGCTGGCGGTCGCTGGCGGATGCTGGCCAAGATCTTCGCCAACCCGGACCTGCCGCAGATCGACGATTACTACGAGCCGTTCGACTTCGACTACCAGAACCTGCACACCGCCAAGGACAGCCAGCACCAGCCGACCGCGCGGCCGCGTTCGCTGATCAGTGGCGAGCGCATGCAGAAGATCGAGTGGGGCCCCAACTGGGAGGAGATCCTCGGTTCGGAGTTCAGCAAGCGCTCGCGCGACTACAACTTCGACCAGGTGCAGAAGGAGATCTACGGCGCCTTCGAGAAGACCTTCATGATGTACCTTCCGCGTCTGTGCGAGCACTGCCTGAACCCGGCGTGCGTGTCGGCGTGCCCATCAGGCGCGATCTACAAGCGCGAGGAAGACGGCATCGTGCTGATCGACCAGGACAAGTGCCGTGGCTGGCGCATGTGCGTGTCGGCCTGCCCGTACAAGAAGATCTACTACAACTGGAAGAGCGGCAAGTCGGAGAAGTGCATCTTCTGCTATCCGCGCATCGAGATGGGTGAGCCGACCGTGTGCTCGGAAACCTGCGTGGGCCGCATCCGCTACCTGGGCGTGATGCTGTACGACGCCGATCGCATCGCCGAGGCCGCCTCGGTGCCGGCCGAGAAGGACCTGTACCAGGCCCACCTGGACATCTTCCTGGACCCGAACGATCCGGCGGTGATCGCCGCCGCGCGCAAGGAGGGCATCCCGGACAGCTGGCTGGAGTCGGCCAAGCAGTCGCCGGTGTACAAGCTGGCGATCGACTGGAAGCTGGCGCTGCCGCTGCACCCGGAATACCGCACGCTGCCGATGGTCTGGTACGTGCCGCCGCTGTCGCCGATCCAGTCCGCCGCCGAGCGTGGCCGCGTGGGCATGAGCGGCGAGCTGCCGGACGTGGCGTCGCTGCGCATTCCGATGCGCTACCTGGCCAACCTGCTGACGGCCGGTGACGAGGCGCCGGTGGTACGCGCGCTGGAGCGGCTGATGGCGATGCGTGCCTGGCGCCGGGCCAAGAACGTGGACGGCGTGGAAGATACCGCCGTGCTGGAACAGACCGGGCTGAGCATCGCCCAGGTGGAAGAGATGTACCGCTACTTGGCCATCGCCAACTACGAGGACCGTTTCGTGATTCCGACCGGCCACCGCGAGTACGCCAACGACGCCTTCGGCGAGCGCGGCGGCTGCGGCTTCACCTTCGGCAACGGCTGCAATGGTGACAGCCCGGCCGACCTGTTCGGCCAGCGCAAGACCACCACCTTCGTGGTGGACAAGGGCCCGAACCACCGCCGCAAGGAGGTGGTGTGATGAGCGTGCTCAAGCTGGTCGGGGTGCTGCTGGACTACCCCCGTGAAGAACTGTGGCAGCACGGCGAGGAACTGCTCGCCGCCTGCGACGCCCCGGCGTTGAATGCCGCCCGCCGCCAGCAGCTGCGCAGCTTCGTGCAGCAGCTGCTGGCCACCGATGCGCTGGATGCGCAGGCGGCGTGGCTGGCCAGTTTCGATCGCGGCCGCTCGATGAGCCTGCTGCTGTTCGAACACATCCATGGCGAGTCGCGCGACCGCGGCCAGGCCATGGTCGACCTGGTCGAAACCTACCGCCGCAACGGCTTCGAACTGGATGCGCGGGAGCTGCCGGACTACCTGCCATTGCTGTTGGAGTTCCTGGCCCATCGCCCCGGCAGCGAGGCCCGCGAGTGGCTGCACCACATCGGCCATATCGCCGGGATGCTGGCGGCGCGTGCCGCCGAGCGTGAGCTGCCGCACCGGGTGCTGTTCGAGATCCTGGTCGAAGCCGGTGACGGCAAGGCCGATCTGCAGGCGCTGCGCCAGCGTGCCAGCGAGGAAGTCCGCGACGATACCGCCGAGGCCATGGATCGCTTGTGGGAGGAGGAGGCGGTGCGCTTCGGCGCCGAAGCCCCCGCCGAAGACTGCAAGCCGCCCGTGCGTTCGCCGGCCCGTCCTTCGCATCGAGAGGTCCAGCCATGAGTTACTCCCTGCATCAATTCGCCTTCCAGTACTACCCGTACATCGCCGTGGCGGTGCTGCTGATCGGCAGCTGGGCCCGCTATGACAAGGCCATGTACACCTGGCGAACCGGCTCCAGCCAGATGCTGTCGGACAAGGGCATGCGGATCGGCAGCAACTGCTTCCACATCGGCATCCTGGCCATCCTCGGTGGCCATCTGGTCGGCCTGCTGACCCCGCACGCGGTGTACGAGCACTTCATCACCTCCTCGCAGAAGCAGATGCTGGCGATGGTGGTTGGTGGTGTGTTCGGCGCACTGTGCTTCATCGGCATCAGCATCCTGCTGGTACGCCGCCTGTTCAACGCGCGCGTGCGGGCCACCGGCAGCTTCGGTGACACCCTGGTACTGGTGCTGCTGTTCGCGCAGCTGTGCCTGGGCCTGTACAGCATCCGCATCTCGTCCGGGCACCTGGACGGCGGGGTGATGGTGCAGCTGGCCGAGTGGGCGCAGCACATCGTGACCTTCCGTGCCGGTGCTGCTGATTACATCGAAGGCGTCAGCTGGGTCTACAAGATGCATATCTTCCTGGGCCTGACCCTGTTCCTGATCGCGCCGTTCACCCGCCTGGTGCACGTGTGGAGCATTCCGATCAGCTACCTGTGGAGGCCCTACCAGGTGGTGCGCCGCCGCCAGGCCACGCTGCGCTACGGTCCGCGGGAGTAAGCCATGGGCAGCCTGCCGAAATTCCTGCCGATCACCGTGATCGACTCCGCTGCGCCGGTTCCCGCCGAGGCGCATTCGCACCACCATGACGCGGCAGCGCAGGGGCCGCGCTCGCTCGGGCAGCCGGCACCGTGCCGGCTGTTCGTGGACGAGACCGCGATCAGCGAGGCTGACATCGCCCGCGAGATGCAGCACCACCGGGCGATGCGCCCGGAGCAGTCACGTGCTGAAGCGGCACGTGCACTGGTGGTGCGTGAGCTGCTGCGCCTGGAAGCGCAGCGGCTTGGGCTGCAGGCGCCGGAGGGCAACCGGGTAAGCGACGAGGAAGTGCTGATCCAGCAACTGCTGGAAGATGCGATCGAAGACCGCGTGCCGACCGATGAAGACTGCCGGCGCTACTTCGAGCAGAACCCGGAGCGCTTCCGCTCCCCCGACCGCGTGCGCCTGCGCCATATCCTGCTGGCTGCGCCGGCCGATGATGTGGCCGGGCGCTTTGCCGCACGCACCGAGGGCGAGCGACTGGTCGGGCTGCTGAAGGAGTCGCCGCACCTGTTCGCCGATTTCGCCCTGCGCCATTCGCGATGCCCATCCAGCAGCGAGGGCGGCGACCTGGGCTGGTTGCAGCGTGGGCAGACCACGCCGGAGTTCGACCGCCAGGTGTTCCGCCTGCGCGAGGGCCTGGCCGGTTTCCTGGTGGAATCGCGCTGGGGCTACCACGTGGTCTGCGTCGATGCCCGCGAGCAAGGCCACCCGCAGCCGTTCGAAACGGTGCTGCCGCAGCTGCGTGACTACCTGGAGCTACAGGTACGGCAACGCGAGGTGCAGGCCTACCTGCTGCAGCTGCAGGAGCGCTACCCGGTGCGCGGGCTGGATGAGATCGAAGCCGAAGCGGATATCGGCTGAACCCCCTTGAACGAGGAAAATTCATGAACCAGGCCCTTGCCCCCGCCAGTGCCGGGCAGCAGCAACGTGCGCTGTGGCTGAGCACGTTCGCCTTCACCGTGTGCTTCGCGGTGTGGATGATCTTTTCGATCATCGGTATCCAGATCAGTCAACAGCTCGGATTGAATGACACCCAGTTCGGCCTGTTGATCGCCACGCCGGTGCTGACCGGCTCGGTCAGCCGCGTCTTCCTCGGCATCTGGTCCGACCAGTTCGGTGGCCGCAAGGTGATGGTGCTGGTGATGCTGTGTGGCGCAGTGGCCACCTGGATGCTGACCTACGCACAGACCTACACCCAGTTCCTGATTGCCGCGCTGTGCGTGGGCATCGCCGGCGGTAACTTCTCGGTGGGCGTGGCCTACGTCTCGAAGTGGTTCCCGGCCAGCAAGCAGGGCACCGCACTGGGCATCTTCGGTGCCGGCAACATTGGCTCGGCGGTGACCAAGCTGCTGGCGCCGCTGGTGATGGTGGCGGCCGGCTGGACCATGGTCGCCAAGGTCTGGGCCGTTGCGCTGGCAGTTACCGCGGTGCTGTTCTTCCTCTTCAGCAAGGAAGACCCGTCGCTGGAGCAGCGCCGCCGCGAGGGCGTGAAGCCGGTCCCGTTCGCCGAGCAGATGGCGCCGCTGAAGAACCTCCAGGTCTGGCGGTTCTCGCTGTACTACTTCTTCGTGTTCGGCGGCTTCGTGGCGCTGGCGCTGTGGCTGCCGCACTACCTGGTGGGCGCCTATGGCATGGACGTGGGCCACGCCGGCATGTTGGCGGCGTGCTATTCGATCCCGGCCAGCCTGTTCCGCGTGGTCGGTGGCTGGATGTCGGACCGGATGGGCGCGCGCCGGGTGATGTACTGGACCTTCGGCGTGTCGGCCATCTGCACCTTCCTGCTGGCCTACCCGGATACCGAGTATGTGGTGAAGGGCATCCATGGCCCGATCCACTTCCATCTGGCCATCGGGGTGGTGATGTTCACCGTGCTGGTGTTCGTGCTGGGCTTCTTCATGTCGTTGGGCAAGGCCGCGGTCTACAAGCATATTCCGGTGTACTACCCCAGGCACGTGGGTGCGGTGGGCGGCGTGGTCGGCATGATCGGTGGCCTGGGTGGCTTCATCCTGCCGATCGTGTTTGGCGCGCTGAATGACGCGGTGGGCATCTGGAGCAGCTGCTTCATGCTGCTGTTCGTGCTGGTGGCGGCTGCACTGGCGTGGATGCACTTTGCGATCCGTCGCATGGAACGCCGCCACTTCCCGCAGATCGACCGCGAAACCGATCTGCCCGAAGCCATCGATGCGGCCGCCGCCGAGCGGGTGCGCGGCGGGTGAAGGTGTTTGCCGGCCAGCGGCCGGCACTACCAAATGGTGGGTGAAGGGGTAGTGCCGGCCGCTGGCCGGCAGCCACCATCAGATGCGCCGCGCTTGATTTCAATCAGGGCCACGCGAAGAGGAACGCCCGAAGATGTCTGCCATGAGCTTCCACGTTGACGAGAGCGAGGACACTGCGCTGCAGGCGGCATTGCTGCGGCAGCCCCGGCACGTGCTGTTTCCGCCGGCTGACCAGTTCAGCACCGGCTTTGGCGAAAGCGGGTGGCGCGCCGCCGTGCGCGCCAGCAACGAGCACCTGATTCCGCGTGGCTTGACGCTCGGCTTCCAGGCCGGCCGTGGCGGACGCGATGCGCCACCGCAGGCGTATCTGGATACCCTGCTGCTGGCGCTGCGGCTGCAGGCCGACGCGCTGGCCGAGGACCGTGAAGTGGTGGCGATGGTGCTGCAGCTGGGGCTGGCCGAGACGTTGCCGCCGCCGCAGCTGGGCCAGCTGCTGGATGCGGTGCCGCAGCACCTGCGCACCGTGGCGCGGCCCCAGGTGGAGGTGCGGCTGGACGCAGGCAGCGCGCTGGCGCCGGCGCAGCTGCGTGCGGTGGGCTGCACCCGCTTGAACGTGATCGATCGTGCCGATGCACCGGGGCCGACCCTGCTGGCACAGGCGCGACAGGTGGGCTTCACCGCGCGCTACTACCAGTTGCGGGTACCCGGCAGCGAGGACGCCGGCTTCATTGAACGGCTGCACGAGGTGCTGGCCGAGGCGCCGGAGCGCATCCTGCTGCCGGCGCCGTGTGCGCTGCCGGAACATCCCTCGGCCGTCCATTGGCTGCAGGCCTGGCGCCTGCTGCGCGCTGCGGGTTATGAACCGATCGGTGGCGATCACTATCAGCGCGGCGATCTGCCGAACCCGCACGGTCCGGGCGATGGCCAGCGCCATTGCGATCTTGCCGGTGTGCCACGCCGCGACCGCAGCGATTTCATCGGCCTTGGGCTGTCCGCCTGCAGCCAGATCGGCGAGGTGTTCTACCGGCTGGAGGACGAACTGGGCGAATGGCGTGCGCGGCTGCAGGCCGGGCACATGGGCGTGTCTGCCGGGTTGATCCTGTCCGAGGACGAGCGGTTGGTGGCCGAAGTGGCGCAGAGCATCGCCTGTGACCACGCCCTCGATGCGGCTGCCTTCGAGTGGCGCAACGATGAACCGTTCGAGGAATGTTTTGCCGAACAGCTGCCCGCGTTGTCGCCGTTGCTGGCACGCGGCTGGGCGCAGTGGGATGCGCGCGTACTGCGCCTGGCCGAAGAAGGGCGCCTGCTGTGGCGTATGATGGCCGCATGCTTCCGGCCGGCGGCCGCCATCGCTTGAGTCTTGCCCCGATGTCTTCAATTCCGCCTTCGCAGGGCCGTCTCGGCCGGGCCACACCCAACCCCGCCGCCGCCGATGATGGCGACGCACTGCACTTCTGCAGTACCTGTGCGTTCTCGGACGCCTGCATGTCGCAGGGCTACGACAAGACTGCGCTGGGCGAGCTTCATGTGCTGGTCGACCACGTCGGCCCGTTCCAGGCCGGAGACTATATTTTCCGTGCGGGCGATCCGTTCGATTCGATCGCAGCGGTCCGCGCGGGCATGGTCAAGACCTTCGTCGATGACAGCCAGGGCAACGAGCAGGTGCTGGGTTTCAGCCTGCCCGGTGAGGTGATTGGGCTCAATGCCATCCATGGCGCGCGCTTCCCCTGCAATGCCGTGGCGCTGGACACGGTCTATCTGTGTCGCATTTCCTTCCCGCGATTGAGCCTGCTGGCCACCCGCATGCCGGGGTTGCAGGCACGGCTGTTCAGCCTGCTCAGTGCCGAGATCGGCAAGGTGGCCACGCTGGCTGCCAACCATCGCACCGAGGAGCGCATGGCGGCGTTCCTGCTGGATCTTTCCGAGCGCTATGCCCGGCGCGGTTTCTCGGCCACCCGTTTCAACCTGAGCATGGCCCGTACCGAGATTGCCAACTACCTGCGGATGGCGCCGGAGACGGTGAGCCGGGTGCTGCGCCGGTTGAGCGACGAGGGTGTGATTGCGGTGAACCAACGTGAGATGCTGTTGCTGCAACCCGAGCGGCTGGCGGAACTGGCCGTGACCCGGGAATCCGGACTGGACTGATCAGGCAGGCGAGGGGCCGACCCATGATGCGAGCGGGGCTGTTGGTGCTGGGAATGCTGGCTGCAGTGCCGGCCTGGGCGGCTGAGCTGACGGTGTCGGCGGCATCGAGCCTGACCGAGAGCTTTCGCGAACTGGGCACCGCCTACGAAAAGGCACACCCGGGAACCAAGGTGGATTTCAACTTCGCCGCGTCCGGCGTGCTGCTGCAGCAGATCAGCCGCGGCGCGCCGGTGGATGTGTTCGCCTCGGCCGACGAAACCACGATGGACCAGGCCCAGCAGCAGGACCTGCTGGCGGCCGGTACCCGCGAGGTGTTCGCGGTGAATGCGCTGTGGGTGGTGGTGCCACCGCAGGCCAAGGCCTCGCCGCGTACCTTGAAGGACCTGGCCGGTGCCGGTGTGCAGCGCATCGCACTGGGTAACCCGGACAGCGTGCCGGTCGGCCGCTATGCCAAGGGTGCGCTGGAAGCGGCGGGCCTGTGGCCGTCGGTGCAGGGCAGGATCATCACGACGCAGAACGTGCGCCAGTCGCTGGATTACGTGGCGCGCGGTGAAGTGGATGCCGGCTTCGTCTATGCCACCGATGCACAGGCAATGCCCGACCGGGTGCGCCGTGCCTTCGCGGTTCCGGTGCCCGGGCGCATCGCCTATCCGCTGGTGGTGACCAAGGCCAGTACGCAGCCGGTGGAGGCCAGGCGCTTCGCTGCCTTCGTGCGTTCGCCGCAAGGCCAGGCGATCCTGGCCAGGCACGGGTTCGGCAAGCCCTGAGGCATGGATCTGGACTGGAGCGCACTGGGGTTGTCGCTGAAGGTGGCCGGCTGGGCCACCGCGATCAATCTGGTGCTGGGCGTGGCACTGGGCGCATTGCTGGCGCGGCGGCGATTTCCCGGCCGTGAGCTGCTGGATTCGCTGCTGACCTTGCCGATGGTGCTGCCGCCGACGGTGCTGGGCTACTACCTGCTGGTACTGATCGGTCGCAACGGCCCAGTCGGCGCATGGCTGCAATCGTGGTTCGGCATCAACCTGGTGTTCACCTGGCAGGCTGCGGTGATCGCGGCGGCGGTGGCCTCGTTGCCGCTGGTGTTCAAGCCGGCACGCGCGGCGTTCGAGGAAGTGGACGGTCAGCTGGAGCAGGCCGCACGCACCCTGGGTGTATCCGAAGCGGCGGTTTTCTTCCGCATCACGCTGCCACTGGCCTGGCGCGGCATCCTCGCCGGCCTGCTGCTGGCGTTTGCGCGCGCGATGGGCGAGTTCGGCGCCACGCTGATGGTTGCGGGCAGCATTCCGGGCCGCACGCAGACCCTGTCGATCGCGATCTACGAGGCGGTGCAGGCCGGCCAGGACGGCAAGGCCAATGCGCTGGTGATCCTGACCTCGGTGGTCTGCATCGTGATCCTGTTGCTGGCCGCGCGGCTGGTGGGCGGGCGTCGCCGGGAGCTGCGCGATGTGGCTTGACCTGCAGGTGCAGCGTCGCCTGCAGGCGGCCGGCCAGGATTTCGTGTTGGACGTATCGCTGCAGTGCACGCAGCGCCAAGTGGTGTTGTTCGGGCCCTCGGGCGCCGGCAAGAGCCTGACCTTGAAGGCGGTGGCCGGGCTGCTGCGGCCGGGCCAGGGTCATGTGCGCGTGCAGGGGCAGACCCTGTTCGATGCGGCCACCGGCGTGGATCTGCCGCCGCAGCGCCGCCGGCTGGGCTATGTGTTCCAGGACTACGCGCTGTTCCCACACCTGAGCGTGCGCCAGAACGTGGCGTTCGGGCTGCAGAAGGGCTGGTTGAATCCGGGGCTCGGCCAGCGTTTCGATGCGGTGGAGCAGTGGTTGCACGCCTTCCGCATCGACACGGTGGGCGATCTGCTGCCCTCGCAGGTCTCCGGTGGCCAGCGCCAGCGCACTGCATTGGCGCGCGCCCTGGTGACGCAGCCGCAGGCGCTGCTGCTGGATGAGCCGTTCTCCGCACTGGACCATGACCTGCGCCAGCACCTGCGTCAGGAGCTGGAAACGGTGCTGGACCGGACCGGCATCCCGTTGCTGTTGATCAGCCATGACCCGCAGGATGTGGCCATGTTCGGCCAGCAGGTGGCGCGCGTGGTGGACGGCCGCATCGTCGGCGATTGACCGGCGCCTGTAGAGCCGAGCCCATGCTCGGCTGCTCTGCGCGACACCGCCAACAGCGGCCGAGCATGGGCTCGGCTCTACAGGATCAAAGGATCAATACAATTCGCAGTGCGTGCGGCCTTCGCCCCGCAGTGTGTCCCAGTGTCCTTCACCACCGATGGCATCGATGGCCTCGCGCACCGCACCCTCCAGGTGGTTCTTGTTGCCGCACAGGTACAGATGCCCGCCGCGGGCCAGGACGTCGCGCACCTCGCTGGCGCGCTGCTGCAGCACATGCTGCACATAGACCTTTTCGGCGCCATCGCGCGAGAACGCGGTATGCAGGCCGGCCAGCACGCCCCGGGTATGCCAGTCCTGCAGCTGGTCGCGGTACAGGTAGTCGCGCTCGCTGTGCTTCTCGCCAAACACCAGGTGCACCTCGCGTTCGCAGCCGTTGGCCTGCAGCTCCTGCATCAGTCCCATGAGTGGTGCAATGCCGGTACCGGTACCGACCAGCAGCAGCGGTGCCTCGCCGGTATCGGGCAGATGGAAGCCCGGGTTGGAGCGGCAGTACACACGGGCGTGGTCGCCACCGTGCAGCAGGCTGCCGGTAGCGGTGCCGAAGCGCTCGCGGCCGCGCAGGGTGTAATGCACTTCGCGCACGCACAGGCTCAGCTGGTCGTCGCGCGGGTGCGAGGCGATTGAATAGGCACGCGGCAGCCGCGGTGACAGCAGTTCACGCAGCCGGGGCAGCGGCATGCTGTCCGGGGTGGCGTGGTCCTGCAGCACGTCCAGCAGGTCCAGGCCGTGCAGGTAGGCGTCCAGCTCGCGCTTCTGGCTGACCTTCAGCAGGCCCTTCAGCGTTTCGCTGCCACCGAGCCGGGCCAGCTCGCGCAGCACGCTCTTGCTCAGCAGGCGCAGCTCGCGGTCGCGCAGGGCGGCCACGGCCGTGGTGTCGCCGTACCAGCGGGCCAATGCGTGCAGCAGGGTTGGGTCGTTCTCCGGCACCACGTGCAGGGTGTCACCCGCGCGATAGACCATGCCACTGCCAGCAATGTCCAGCTGCAGGTGCCACGCGGCCGGGTCGCTGCTGTTCAAGCGGCGGCGTTCGAGGATGCGCGCGGCAAAGGCGTTGTCTTCACCATAGGCGGTGACCTGCAGGTGCAGGTCTTGGCCAGCGCTGAGGTCGCCACCCAGCACCTGGCTTAGCACCGGCTGCCATTGCTGGAAGAACTGCTCGTAGCCCAGGTCGGCATCCACCCGGTGCAGCAGCGGCTGCGCCTGGCGCTCGCTCAGCGCGGCATCCAGCGCCTTGGTGAAGCCGCAGAAGCTCGGGTAGCCGGTGTCACCGAGCCCAAACACGGCATAGCGCAGGCCGCTCAGCGTCGGGGTCTGGCTCAGGGTTTCGAAGAACCGCTCGCCATTGGCCGGCGGTTCGCCATCGCCGAACGAGCTGGAAATCGCCAGCAGCACGTCGCCTTGGCCGAGACTGGCCACGTCGATGTCGTTGAACGGAAGCACCTGCGGCGCATGCGGCTGCAGGTCCGCGCCCAGACGCTGGGCCAGGGCGCGGGCGTTGCCCGACTCGGACGCGAAACCCACCAGCAGGCGGCTGAAGGGCGTACTGGTCGGGAGAGCGTTCACGCGGCCTCGTAGAAGTCGTCGAACTTTTCCTTGCTGAACTCGACCAGGTCGTAGTTCTGCATCAGGTCGTTCACCACGCGGCGGATGCTGATGTAGGAGGTTATGTTGCCGTCGGCGTCGAACAGCGGCTGCACGGTGGTGTCGACCACGTAGAGCACGCCGCCCTTGCCGAGGTTGGGCACGATCCCGGTCCAGGTCTTGCCGGCCTTGATGGTGTCCCACATGTCCTTGTAGACGGCCTTGGGCACATCCGGATGGCGCACGATGCTGTGCGGCTGGCCGATCAGCTCTTCGCGGGCGAAGCCGGTCAGCGTGCAGAACAGGTCATTGGCGTAGGTGATGTTGCCCTGCAGGTCGGTGGTGGAGATCACCATGACGTTCTGCAGGGCATTCACGAGCTGGTCGTTGTCGGGGGAGTAGTTCATCGCGGGGGTCCTTGTAGAGGCCGGCAGCGCCGGTGTGTTCGGGTCCTGCATAGGAATACGCCCGCGTGGCGGCGGGCGATTTGACATTGGTCAAGCGCGTGGCGCGAAGGCCTGCGACCGGGTGTCGCAGGGAGAATCTCTGTAAAGCCGAGCCCATTTTCGGCTCGAGCGCCAACGGGACTGCCCGCAGCCGAGCGTGGGCTCGGCTCTACAGGAGAGGCACGGGCGGCTGGCGGGCGTACCTCATGCGTACTGAGCTCATGACGCCTTGTCACAAAGAAATCGCCATGGCTTCACGGTTGATTGATCGCATGGAGGGATATTGTCGTCCTGAGCCTCTCGCTGGCGTCCCCCACGTCCTGCGTCGACTTCCTTCCCAGCATCAGCGCCCGTCCGGGCGCCGCTGGCGTCTGTCTGCCTGAAGCATCCGAGATCATCCCCATGGCCCGCGCCACCCAGTCCGCTTCACCCGTTGCGATCGCTCCGGTCACGCCCGTGCCGATCGGCACCCGCCGCGGCCATTCGCAACCGCTGGAGCTGCCGGAACTGGTGCAGCGGGTGTTGTTCGTTGCCACCGAGATGGCGGACTTCGTCAAGGCCGGTGGCCTGGGCGACGTAGCTGCGGCCCTGCCGCGTGCGGTGCGCGGTGCGTGTGATTCGCGCGTGCTGCTGCCCGGCTACCCGGAGGTACTGCAGCGCCTGCCACAGCTGCAGCGGGTGGGGCACGTCAGCGCGCGGGCCGGCTTGCCAGCGTGCACGATCGGCATGGCGGTGCAGGCCGACGGCCTTCCGATCTACGTCTTGCTGTCGGCGGAGCTGTACGAGCGTGAGGGCTCGCCCTACGTGGACGGGCAGGGACAGGAGTGGAAGGACAACGCGGTTCGATTCGCCACGCTTTCGCATGCGGCTGCGGAGATTGCGGCCGGGCGTGCCGGGCTGGACTGGTCGCCGCAACTGCTGCACCTGAATGATTGGCCGGTGGCCATGGCGGCCGCCTACGTGCGTTGGGACCGGACGGCCGTGCCGACCCTGCTGACGATCCACAACCTGGCTTACCAGGGGCTGTTTCCGTACGCGCTTGCACCCGTGCTGGGCGTGCCGGCCGAACACCTGGATGAACTGCACTTCCACGGGCAGATGTCGTTCCTGCAGGGCGGGATCACCAACGCCACGCGCCTGAACACGGTCAGCCTGCGCTACGCGCAGCAGATCACCGCCCCGGATGACGGCTGCGGGCTGCATGATCTGTTGGCGCGTCGCGCGGCCGGCGGGCACCTGAGTGGAATCGTCAACGGCATCGACGCCAGCTGGGACCCGCGCCGCGATATCCATCTCAAGGCCCACTTCGGCATTGGTGAGTGGACCGGGCGCGCAACCAACGCGCATGCGGTGCGCAAGGCGTTCGGCCTGGCGCCGTCGACCGGCCCGCTGTTCGCGGTGGTCTCGCGGCTGGTGCACCAGAAGGGCCTGGACATTACCTGCGACGTGGCACCCCAGATCGTGGCGGCCGGCGGCCAGCTGGTCATCATCGGCGGTGGCGAGCCGCAGGTGGAAGCCCAGGTGCAGGCGCTGGCCCGCCGCTACCCGGGGCGGGTGGGCGCCTTCATCGGGTTCGAGGAAGCGCTGGCCCGCCAGATGTTTGCCGGCGCCGATTTCCTGCTGATGCCTTCACGCTTCGAACCCTGCGGGCTGAGCCAGATGTACGCGCAGCGCTTCGGCTGCCTGCCCATCGCACACGCGACCGGCGGGCTGGTGGATACGGTGGAGGACGGCGTGACCGGTTTCCTGTTCCATGGTGCCAATGCCGATGGCCTGCGCCGCTGCGTGGAACGGGCGATGCGCACCTTCCGCCTGCCCGGCCTGCTGCAGGCCATGCGCCGCGCCGCCATGCTGCGGCCGGGTGGCTGGGATGCGGCCGGTCGCGCGTATCTGGCCCTGTACCAGCAGACCTGCCAGGTGGCCGCATGAGCCACGACAGCCTGCATCTGGCCGCCCTGGAGGATGAAGCGATCACGGAGACGGGATTGGATCAGCGTATCGCCCCGGCGCTGCAGGACCTCGTCCACGCGCGCCCGGCCGATGCATTTGCCTGGCTGGGCCCGCATCGCCAGCCAGAAGGCGGACGCCAGCTGCGCGTGCTGGTGCCGCACGCGCAGCGCGTCGAGGTGATTGCAGACGATGGGCAACGCTGGGACCTGTCTCCTGGCCCGTTGCCCGGCCTGTTCGAGGGCGCGGCCGGTGACGCGGCGATACCGCTGCTTGCCCTGCATTTCGAACAGGGCGTGGAGCAGGTGCATGATGCCTATGCGTTCGGTCCACTGTTGGACGAAGCACTGCTGCAGCGGTTCCATGCCGGTGATGCCGATGCGGCGCGGCAGCTGGGGGCGGTGCCGATGCAGGTGCAGGGCATCGCGGGCGTGCGCTTCGCGGTGTGGGCACCCAATGCCCAGCGGGTCGCGGTGGTTGGCGATTTCAATGGATGGGATGGCCGACGCCATCCGATGCGGCTGCGTCACACCGCCGGCGTGTGGGAACTGTTCCTGCCGGGCGTGCAGGCCGGTGCCCGCTACAAATTCCGCATCGTCGGCGCCGACGGCCGGGTGATGCCCGACAAGTTCGATCCGATGGCGCGCTGGGCCGAGCTGCCACCGGCCACCGCTTCGCGGGTGCCTTCGGCGGCGCCGACGCAGTGGCACGATGACGCATGGTTGGCGGCCCGACGCCAGGCCGGAACCTGCGCACCGCTGTCCATCTACGAAGTACATGCTGGCTCCTGGCAGCGCAGCGACGAGGGTGCGCCGCTGGACTGGGACGCCCTGGCCGACCGGTTGATTCCGTACGTGGCCGGACTCGGCTTTACCCACATCGAGCTGCTGCCGGTCAGCGAGCATCCCTTTGGCGGTTCCTGGGGCTATCAGCCGCTGGGCATCTACGCGCCGACGGCGCGCCATGGCACGCCGCAGGCCTTCGTGCGCTTCGTGGACCGCTGCCACCAGGCCGGCGTAGGGGTGATCGTGGACTGGGTGAGCGCGCACTTCCCGAACGATGCGCATGGCCTGGCCGGGTTCGATGGCACCGCGCTGTACGAGCATGCCGACCCGCGCGAAGGGGTGCACGCCGACTGGGACACGCTGATCTACAACTACGGCCGCAACGAAGTGGCTGCCTACCTGATCGGCAGTGCCTTGGAGTGGGTGGAGCGGTTCCATATCGACGGTCTGCGCGTGGATGCTGTGGCGTCGATGCTGTACCGGGATTACAGCCGTGCCGAGGGGGAGTGGATACCCAACGAGCAGGGCGGGCGCGAGAACCTGCAGGCGGTCGCGTTCCTGCGGCGGATGAACCAGGCGCTGCGTGAGCGTTTCCCGGATGTGCTGGTGATCGCCGAGGAATCCACCGCGTGGCCGGGGGTGACCGCGCCGGTGGAGGAGGGCGGGCTTGGCTTCACCCACAAATGGAACATGGGCTGGATGCACGACACCCTGCAGTACCTGGGGCGCGATCCGGTCCATCGCCAGCATCACCACAGCGAGATCAGCTTCGGCCTGGTCTACGCCTTCTCCGAACGGTTCGTGTTGCCGCTGTCGCATGACGAGGTGGTGCATGGCAAGGGAGCGCTGCTGGCCAAGATGACGGGCGAGCCGGCGCAGCGGCTGGCCCAGCTCCGCGCGTACTACGGTTTCATGTGGGCGCACCCGGGCAGCAAACTGCTGTTCATGGGCGGCGAGTTCGGCCAGGGCCACGAGTGGTCGCACGATGCGGTACTGGACTGGGCACAGGCGGCCAGCAGTGAGGGCCAGGGCCTGTCGCGCCTGGTGCGAGACCTCAACAGCGTGCTCCGCGCCGAACCCGCGTTGCATCGCGACGAGCGCGACGAACGCGGTTTCGATTGGAGCGTGGCCGACGACAGCCGCAACAGCGTTTACGCGTTCATCCGCCGGGATCCGGCCGGTAGCGGCCGCACCCTGCTGGTGGTGAGCAACTTCACTCCGGTACGTCGCGACGGCTACCGGGTCGGCGTGCCGCACCCGGGGCGTTGGAGCGAACGGCTCAACACCGACAGCGCGTATTACGGTGGCGGCAATGCGGGAAACCTCGGTGCAGTGCATACCGAGCCGAGGCCGATGCACGGCCACGCGCAGTCGCTGCGGCTCACGCTGCCGCCGCTTTCCACGCTGTACCTGCAGGTTGATGCATGACCACAATGGCCCCGCGCCTGGGCGCTTGGCCGGTGGCCGGTGACGGGGTGGAGTTCCGCGTGTGGGCACCGGACGCAAGGACGATGGCGCTGTGCCTGCGCGGCACGCAACAGCCGATGCAATGTGACCCGGACGGCTGCCACTGGCTGCGGACACCGGCATCGCATGGCGACCGCTACCGTTTTCGCCTTCCTTCCGGTCAGGACGTGCCCGACCCGGCCTCGCGCTGGCAGCCGGACGGCATCGACGGAGACAGCGCGGTGGTGCTGGACACGGCCATGACGCAACCCGCTTGGCGCGGGCATGCCTGGCAGGATCTGGTGATCTATGAAGCACACATCGAGGCCGGCGGCGGCTTCGCGGCGTTGACCGCGCAGCTGCCGATGCTGGCCGCGCTGGGCATCACCGCCATTGAACTGATGCCGGTCGCGCAGTTTCCCGGCCAGCGCAACTGGGGCTACGACGGCGTGTTCCCGTATGCGCCGGCCCATGCCTATGGCGGGCCGGCAGCGCTGAGGGCCTTCATCGAAGCGGCGCACGATGCAGGGCTGTCGGTGCTGCTGGATGTGGTCTACAACCACTTCGGACCACAGGGCAACCACTTGCGCGACTACGCGCGCGGGTTCTTCCGTGACGACCGCAGCACGCCGTGGGGCGAGGCCATCGACTTCCGCCAGCCCTGGGTGCGGCGCTTTTTCATCGACAACGCGCTGATGTGGTTGCGCGACTACGGCTTCGATGGCCTGCGCCTGGACGCGGTGCACGCCATTGACGATAACCGTTTCCTCCAGCAGCTGGCCGATGAGGTACGTGCGGTGGCCCCGCACGCGCACCTGGTGCTGGAGAACGAGCGCAACCAGGCGCGGTGGCTGCGCGGCGCCTACCAGGGGCAGTGGAACGATGACTTCCACAATGCGCTGCACGTGATGCTGACCGGCGAGCAGGAGGGCTATTACGCGGCCTATGCCGGTCGCGCCGAAGCACTGCTGGCGCGCTGCCTGGCCGAAGGATTCGCCTGGCAGGGTGAACCGGACCTGCGCGGCGATCCCCGCGGCGAACCCAGCGCCGACCTGTCGCCCGCGCGTTTTGTGGTATTCGCGCAGAACCACGATCAGGTAGGCAACCGCGCTCTCGGCGAGCGCCTGTCGATGCTGACCGATCCTGCGCGGCTGCGTGCGGCGCTGGCGTTGACCCTGCTGACGCCGATGATCCCGCTGCTGTTCATGGGCGAACCGTGGCAGGCGCAATCGCCGTTCCTGTTCTTCACCGACTACGCGCCGCCGCTGGACGAGGCGGTGCGCGAAGGGCGTCGCCGCGAGTTCGCTGGTTTCAGCGCCTTTGCCGACGCCGCCGCGCGCGCGCGTATTCCCGACCCGAACGACCCGGCCACCCTGCAGGCGTCCTACACGTCGCCGCCCGGCGATGATCACTGGTCGCAGGACTGGCTGCGCTGCACGAGCGGGTTTCTGGCACTGCGCAGGCGCTATCTGCAGCCCGGGTTGCTGCAGGCGCGGTCGTTGGGTGCGCGCGTGCTGGGCGAAGGCGCGGTGCAGGCGGGCTGGCAGCTGCCGTCGGGCCAGTGGTGGATCGCGGTCAATGTCGGCCCGTCGCCGGTGGTGCATGCGATGCCGGCCGGGGAGCACGTTGTAGGGCCGGACGCTGCCACGTTGCTGCCCGCAGGCGGCGGCGTGCTTGCCTGTTGGGTTGCCGCATGAGTACCGATGCGGCGGTTCTGGAGGCGGCACGGCGCGCGGGCCTGCTGGTTCGCTGGACCGACGTGGCCGGTGTCGAGCGCGAGGTCGCACCGGACGTGCTGCGCGCGGTGCTGGAGGGGCTGCAGGGCGATGCAGCGCCCGAGCACGGTGGCCTGCGCACGGCCTGCTGTGGACAGCTGCTGGCGATGCCGGACGCAGCCGGCGCAGCGTGCTGGGTGGATGAGCATGGCGCAGTGCTGCCGGCACGCGCCGATGCGCAAGGGCGCTGGCGCGTGCCGGACCAGCCGGGTTACTGGCAGTGGCGCCGGGGCGACCGGCAACAGGCGGTTGCGGTGGCGCCACAACGTGCCTGGTGGCCGCAGGGCACGCTGCGCGGCTGGGGCCTGTCGGCGCAGGTCTACAGCCTTCGCGCCTCTTGCGACGCTGGCATCGGTGACAGCGCCGGCTGTGCACGATGGAGCGAACTGCTGCACCGTTACGGCGGCGATGCAGTGGCGTTGAGCCCGCTGCATGCCGGCTTGCCACCTGGGCCAGGCTACAGCCCCTATTCGCCCAGCGACCGGCACTGGCTCGATCCACTGCAGGTGTCCCTGCCGCAGGTACTGCCGGAGGCAGCCGACGCCGTGCTGGCTGAAGACCAAGCACTGGCGACGGCAGTTGCAGCCGCCACCGCAGCGCGCCGCATCGACTGGCCGCACTCGGCGGCGTTGAAGTGGCGCTGGCTGCGCCAGGTGCACCAGTGGCTGCGGCAGCAGGCGCCGGCACAGTGCGAACAGATGCAGACGTGGCGCGATGCGCAAGGCGAACCCCTGCTGCGCTATTGCCAGCGCGCCGCCGACCGGTTCACTGGAAGCGCCGACGACCATGCGTTTGCGCAATGGTTGGCGCGGCAGGGCTGGGCGCAGGTGCAGGCGGGATTGCGCAACGACGGCGCGTCGATCGGGCTGATCGCGGATCTGGCGGTGGGTTGCGCACCGCAGGGCGTCGAGGCGCGGACCGGCGGCGACCAACTGCTGCAGGGCCTTGAACTGGGCGCGCCGCCGGATGCGTTCAATCCGCTGGGCCAGGCCTGGGGTATCACCAGCTGGTCACCCTTCGCCCTGCAGCGCGAGGGCTTTGAGCCGTTCATCCGCGTGCTGCGCGCTGTGATGGCCGGCCGTGGCGGGCTGCGCATCGACCATATCCTTGGCCTGCAGCGCCTGTGGGTGCTTCCCCGCGGGGCGGGCGCCGGGCAGGGCGTTTACCTGCGCTATCCGTTCGATGATCTGATCAACCTGCTGGTGCTGGAATCGTGGCGGCATCGCTGCGTGCTGATTGGTGAAGACCTGGGCGTGGTGCCGCCGGGCGTTCGCCAGCGGCTGGCAGCCCGCGGCGTCCTGGGCATCGAGGTGCTGCCGTTCGCCCGCAACGGTGAGCGCTTCCTGCCGGCGCCACGGTGGCGCCGCGATGCGGTGGCTATGCCCTCCACCCATGATCTGCCACCGCTGTCCGGCTGGCTGCACGGGCGCGACCTGCGCTGGCGTGCCCGCCTGGGTGAGCTGAGCAGGCTTCCGTCGGCGCTGCACGCGCGCTCCAGAGAGGTCCAGGCGCTGTCCGCAGTCGCCCGGGGCGAGGGGGCCACGCTTGAAGCGCGTGCGCTGTCGCTGGTCGCGCACGCATCGTCACGGCTGGCGCTGCTCCCGCTGGAAGACGCCCTGGGCAGTCGCGCGCAGGTTAACCTGCCGGGCACCGTCGACGGCCATCCCAATTGGCGCCGACGGCTGCCGCTTGCGTGGGACCAGGACGCGGCCGACGCGCGTATTGCCCGGTTCAGCGCCACGCGGAGGAAGGAGCAGCGATGACTCCGTTGCGTGCCACCGTGCGCCTGCAATTGCATGCAGGCTTCGACCTCGGGGCCGCCGCGGCGCAGGTGCCGTATTACGCCGCGCTGGGCGTCAGCCACCTTTACCTGTCGCCTGTCGCCGCCGCGCTGCCCGGGTCTACGCATGGCTACGATGGCATCGACCCGGCCCGCATCAATCCGGAACTGGGCGGCGAAGAAGCCTTCCGGCAACTGGCCACGGCGACGCGGGCGCACGGCATGGGCCTGATCCTGGACATCGTACCCAACCATCTGGCGGCTTCCCCGCACAGCCATTGGTGGAGCGATGTGCTGATGCACGGGCGTCGGAGCCCGCACGCAGACTGGTTTGACATCGACTGGGAGGCGCCGGGCTGCGAGGGCCGGCTGTGGCTGCCTGTGCTGGACCGGCCGTTGCACGACGCGGTGCGCGATGGCGTCGTGCGCGTGGTGGTGGACAAGGCGCGGCCCGTGCTGCGCCACCATGGGCTGGCGTTGCCGTTGTCGCCGCGCAGCCATCCACTGGACCCCGCGCAGTGGCCGGCGTGGGCCGAGCGCTGCAACCGCAGCGTTGAACGGCTGCATACCCTGCTGCAGCGGCAGCACTACCGGCTGGCCTGGTGGCGCACGGCGGGCGATCAGGTGAATTACCGGCGCTTTTTCGATATCAACGAACTGGCCGCGCTGCGGGTGGAGCGCGACGACGTGTTCGAGGCGGTGCATGCGCTGCCGCTGCGGTTGGTACGCGAGGGATGGGTGGACGGCCTGCGCGTCGACCATGTGGATGGCCTGTCGCGTCCGGGCGCCTACCTGCAGCGCCTGCGTGAATCGATCAGGACGGCGTGCGCGGCCGGCGACCGTGATCCGCAGGCGGTGAGCCTGCATGTGGAGAAGATACTGGCCGAGGGCGAGCAGCTGCCCGACGGCTGGGCCTGCGAGGGCACCACCGGCTATGACTTCATGGACCAGACCGGGGCGTGGCTGCACGATCCGGCGGCTGCGCCCGCGCTCTCGCGCACGTGGCAGGCACTGGGCGGTGACCCGCGCAGCTTTGACCGGATTCAGCAGGACGCTCGCGGCATGATCTTGCGCCAAGGCCTTCACGCAGACTTCCAGCGGCTGCTGCGCAGTGCGCAGCAGGTCCTGCAGCCCCGGCTGGCCGAGGCCGATATCGGACTGGCTGCGCTGGCGCGCGCATTGGCTTCATTGCTGCGGCATTACCGCACCTACCGGCCCTATTCGCTGCAGTGGGCGGGTGAACGAAAGGCGCTGGTGGACGCTGCCGGTGCTGCGCGCGAGGCGCTGGACGGTGCCGCACGCGCCGCGCTGGATCTGCTGTTGCAGGCACTTCCCGGCCAGGCGCCGGCTGAAACCGAGCTGCGCGTACGGTTCGGGCAGCTGGCCGCGCCGCTGAATGCCAAGTCGGTGGAAGATACCGGGTTCTATCGCTATTTCAGGCTGCTGTCGCGCAACGAAGTCGGCAGTGATCCACAGCGGCTGGGCATGGAGGGGCGCGAGCTGCTGGAACATGCAGCCGGGCGCCTGCGGCGCCATCCCAGGGCGCTGCTTGCGCTGGCGACCCACGATCACAAGCGCGGGGCCGACAGCCGGGCACGGCTGGCGGTTCTCAGTACCTGCACGGTCGAGTGGCGGGACGCGGTGCGGCGCTGGAGCCGGATGGCGACCCACGCCGGCGCGCCGATGCCGTTGCCGGGTGCCGAGACCTATGCGCTATGGCAGGCGCTCGTCGCCGCGTGGCCGATGCACGGTACCCCCGGCGCCGACTTCGCATCGAGGATGGTGCAATGGCTGACCAAGGCATTGCGCGAGGGTAAACGGGTCAGCAGCTGGTCCGATCCCAACGTGGCCGTGGAGGAGGCCGCCGCGCAGTGGCTGCACGCGCTGCTGGATGGAGCGCCATTGCAGCCGGTGCGGGAGGCGCTGGCGACGTTCGTGGCGCGCATTGCGCCGGCGGGCGCCTGCAACGGCCTGGCACAGCTGTGCCTGCAGCACTGCCTGCCCGGCGTGCCCGACCTCTACCAGGGCGGCGAAGGCTGGGACCTGAGCCTGGTGGACCCGGACAACCGGCGCGCGGTGGACTATCCGGCGCGGCACGCGTGGCTGCGTGATGCGCGCGGGTGGCCCGCGCTGCTGGATGACTGGCGGGACGGTGGGATCAAGGCATTCCTGCTCCGGCAGTTGCTCGATTGCCGCCGCAGGCACCCGCATCTTTTCCTGCACGGCGCGCTGCAGCCGCTGTCGGCGCCTGCGCGCTCGCCGTGGCTGGCGTTCACGCGCAGGCATCAGGCGCAGGTGCTGGTGGTGGTCGTACGGCGAAGTTCGCCCACCACCATGCCGGGGCCCAGCCTGCACATTCCGCGCGACGTCGGCAGCGGCGTGACGCTGCGTGGGCTGCCGGCAGGCCCCATGCGCAATGTCCTGGACGGGCGCATCGAACATTTCAACGCAACCGCGGACGTGGCCGGGCTTCTGGCTGGCAGCCCGTTGGCGATATGGATCAACGAGGAGACAGGTAGGGATGGACAGCAGGGAACGACGGCAGCGGATTGAGGCACTTGCCCACCAGATATGGGAGGCAGAAGGGCGCCCGGACGACCAGCAGCAACGGCACTGGCACATGGCCGAGCGGCTGGTGGAAGCCGAGATTGCCGCCGCGCGCGACGAGGAGGGAGCCGATGGCCAGCCGTAAGTGGACGCAGACCTCGCGCGTGCGCGAAGGCCGGCCCTTCCCGCTGGGGGCGACCTGGGACGGGTTGGGTGTGAACTTCGCACTGTACTCGCGGCATGCCACACGGGTGGAACTCTGCCTGTTCGATGGACGCAACCGCGAAGTGGAACGCATCGCGCTGCCCGAGTACACCAACGAGATCTGGCATGGTTACCTGCCGGACGTGCGGCCCGGCCAGCGCTATGGCTACCGGGTGCATGGTCCCTATGCTCCGGAGGAAGGCCATCGCTTCAATCCCAACAAGCTGCTGCTGGACCCTTACGCCAAGCAGATTGTCGGCGAACTGAAGTGGGCCCCCCACCTGTTCGGCTACACCCTGGGCCACCGCGATGGCGACCTCAGCTTCGACCGTCGCGACAGCGCCGCCTACATGCCGCGCTGCGCCGTGATCGACCCGGCCTTCAGCTGGGGTGTCGAGCGTGCACCTGCCACGCCCTGGGACCGGACCGTGATCTACGAAGCGCATGTGCGCGGGCTGACCATGCAGCATCCCGATGTCCCGCAGGCCGAGCGTGGCACCTTCTCTGCCCTGCGCCATGACGCAGTGGTCGACCACCTCAGCCATCTGGGCGTGACCGCCATCGAACTGCTACCCGTGCACGCATACGTCGATGACCAGCAGCTGCTCGAGCGCGGGCTGCGCAATTACTGGGGGTACAACACCATCGGCTTCTTCGCGCCGCAGCCTCGCTACCTGTCGCTGGGCATCGTGGCCGAGTTCAAGCAGATGGTCGCGCGGCTGCACAATGCCGGCATCGAAGTGATCCTGGACGTGGTCTACAACCACACCGCCGAAGGCAATGAGCTAGGCCCTACGCTGTCCTTCAAGGGCATCGACAACGCCAGCTACTACCGCCTGGCCGATGATCGCCGCTACTACATCAACGATACCGGCACCGGAAATACGTTCGACCTGACCAATGCCGGTGCGCTGCGCATGGTCATGGACTCTCTGCGCTACTGGGTGACCGAGATGCGGGTGGATGGGTTCCGCTTCGACCTGGCAACCATCCTCGGCCGCGAACGGCATGGCTTCGACGCCTCGGGCAGCTTCCTCGATGCGGTACGCCAGGACCCGATCCTGAGCCAGGTGAAGCTGATTGCCGAGCCATGGGACATCGGCCCGGGCGGCTACCAGCTGGGCCAGTTTCCGCCGGGCTGGGCCGAATGGAACGACCGCTTTCGCGACACGGTGCGCGCGCTGTGGCGTGGCGATGGCGGGCAGCTGGCGGAGTTTGCCACGCGCTTCACCGGCTCGGCCGACCTGTTCGAACACCACGGCAGGCGACCGTCGGCCAGCATCAATCTGGTGACCGCGCATGATGGATTCACCCTGCACGATCTGGTCAGCTACAACGATCGCCACAACGAGGCCAACGGCGAGGACAACCGTGACGGCCACTCGCACAACCTTTCCAGCAACCACGGCGTGGAGGGAGACACCGATGATGCGGCGATCCTTTCGTTGCGTGCGCGGCAGATGCGCAACCTGCTGGCCACGCTGCTGCTGGCGCAGGGGACGCCGATGCTGCTGGCAGGCGATGAGTTCGGCCATTCGCAGCAGGGCAACAACAACGCCTACTGCCAGGACAATCCACTGAGCTGGATCGACTGGGAGCGCGCAGCATTGCCGGCTGCACAGGCGCAGGTGGCGTTCGTGCGGCGGGCGCTGTCACTGCGCCGGCGCTACGGCCTGCTGCGCCGGAACCGGTTCCTGCGCGGCGAGTACGATGAGGCGCTGGGCCTGCGCGATATCGACTGGCGGCATCCTGACGGTCGCAGCATGGAGGAAGCGGACTGGCATGACGCAGGGCTGCGTGCGCTGCTGATCGTGCTGGACGGCCGCAGCCCCGACAGCGGCCTGCGCGAGCCCGGACGGCATGTCAGCCTGGCCCTGCTGTTGAACGCCGGGGAGCAGCCGCAGCGGTTCTGCGTGTCAGATGACGCCCTGTCGTTCCGGCGCGTACTCCTGCAGACCGACGAAACGCCGTTGGAGCCGGATGAGGAAGGCGCCTGGACGCTGCCGGCGCGCAGCCTGTGCCTGCTGGCGGCAAGCAGCAGCGCGTGATTGCACTGCTGCGCCACTACGGTGCGCCGGGCGTTGCCCGGCGTACCGGTAGCTACCCCATCAGATAGCGCAACACACCCGCCGAGACCACGCCGATCAGCACGGTCGGGAGCATCGACAGCCGCGTGGCGGCCAGCAGGGTAATGGCCAGCGCGGCCAGGTCGGCGGGTTTGTCGGCAACGAAGTCCGGGGCGATCACCGAGATCAGCACGCAGCCCGGCGCGGCTTCCATCACCGTTACCGCACGTTTGCTCAGGGTGCGGTTGCGCAACGCCAGGAAGCCGACGATGCGGGTCAGGTAGGTGGCAGCGGCCATCAGCACGATGGTCAGTACCGAGGTCCAGTGGATCAGGCCATTGAAGATCATGCTGCGTCCTCCGCCAGCAGCCAAGCTGCGGCCAGGCCGGCCAGTGCGCCGCTGGCCACGTACCACGCGCCCGGGACCAGCAGATAAGTGGCGGCGGCCACGACCAGGCTGACCAGCCACGGCCGCGCCGCCTTCATGCCCTGCCACATGCCGCGCAGCAGCACCAGGAACACGGCGGGGAAGGCCATGTCGAAACCATAGGCGTGGATGTCGCCCAACAGCGGCCCGATGATCGCGCCGAGTGCGGTGCAGGCCACCCAGACCGTGTACAGGCCTGCCGACACGCCCAGGTAGTAGGCCAGGCTGAAGCCAAGCGCGCGCCGGCGCGCATCGGCCACGCCCATCGCCCAGCTTTCGTCGCACATGAAGAACAGGGCCGGCAGCACGCGTCGGCGCGGCAGGTGCTGGAGCAGCGGGGCCAGGCTGGCGCCCATCAGCAGGTGGCGGCTGTTGACCAGGGCGGTGATGGCCACGATCAGCGCGATGTGCGGTGGCGAGGTCCACAGTTCGACGGCGGCGAACTCCGAGCCGCCAGCGAAGTTGAGACCGGTCATCAGCGGTACTTCCAGTGCGCTCAGGCCCTTCTGGGCCGCCTGCGCACCGAGCACCAGGGCAAACGGAATGAAGCCGATCATCACCGGCACGGCGGCGCGCAGGCCGCGCAGGAATTCGGCACGCGGGGCGGTATCGCAGGTGGCGGGCGGGGGGAGGGTGGTACGGGCGTCCATGGAACGGCACAACAAGGTGGGGGTGGCCCATGCTAGCGGTCCAATCACGAAATCGGGTTGCGTTGATGCCACTTGATTCTGGATGATTGATATGTCATGCGGCCAGAAGCGAAACGGGTGAAATTCCATGCAGTACCAGCTCGACAACCTCGATCGGCGCATCCTCGACGCCCTGCAGCGCGACGGTCGCCTGCAGAACCTGGAGCTGGCTCGCCTGGTCGGGCTGTCGCCGTCGGCCTGTCTGCGCCGGGTGCGGTTGCTGGAGGAGGGCGGCTACATCGACCGCTATGTGGCCTTGTTGAACGAGGCCAAGGTGGGCCGTGGCTTCACGGTGTTCGTGCGGGTGTGGCTGCGGGGGCAGGACGAGGACACCACCAATCACTTCATCAACAGCATCAAGTCGTTCCCGGAAGTGCTGGAATGCCATCTGATGGCCGGTGACTGCGATTTCCTGCTGCGGGTGGCGGTGGCGGACCTTGATGCCTACCGGCAGTTCCAGATGCAGCATCTGAACCGGATCGCCGGGGTGCAGAACACCAAGACGGAGATTCCGATGCAGCGGATCAAGCAGACGACCCAGCTGCCGCTTTGAGGGATGGGGTTTGCGGCCGGGTTGCACCCGGCACCCGCGGGTAGTGCCGGCCGCTGGCCGGCAACCTCAACAGCAACAGCAACAGCGGGCCTGCTGAGGGATGGCGGGGTTGGTCCGGTTGCGGGGGACGCTGCAAGTACGTCCATGTAAGCTCGGTCGCCGCATACATGCGGCTCACGCCCCCGCAACCGGACCCACCCCGCCTTCGACAGATTTCCACGATCTGCCGGAGCGGCATGAGCTGCTCTTGGTGGGTGTCGACCTTGGTCGACACGTCTGGGTCGGCACGGGGTCGGATCCCGTTGCTGCGCAACGGGCTCTGACCCCAGGCGTGGATGAGGTGGTCTGTTCGATTTATTGATTCCTGATGGGTGACCGGCTTCAGGTCGGCTGTAGGCGGCGGTCATCGCAATGACATGTGACCCCGGTACGGTTTGAGCCCGCTTGCGGGTCGCGCGCGGGCCGGGGTTCCGGTCTTGGCGCGCGTCCACTGCAGCTGCTGTCGCTGCCGAGGGTCATGTGTTCTACGTCAGGGGGCTGAATGGACACCATGCGGTCAGAACTTGGAAGGTGGCCATCGCGGCATGGCTGCTGCTGTCCTTTGCCGCTGCCGGGCAGGACGGTGTTCATGCCTACGACATCCCTGCGCAGCCACTGGAACAGGCGGTCGAGCGCTTCAGCGTCATCAGTGGGTGGTCCGTGATGTACCCGGGCGATCTGGCCGCGGGCCGCAGCAGCCGTGCGCTGCGCGCCAGCCTGCCGCCGCTGCCCGCCCTGCAGGCGCTGCTGCAGGACTCCGGCGTCGAGGCCGAGGTGATCGGCAAACAGCGTGTGGTGCTGCGCCGGAACACGCCCTTGGCTGCCGAACCCGGTGTCGGCGCGGAACTCGCCGATGCGGAACGTCGACGTCGCTATGGTGGGCTGCAGCAGCGGCTGCGTGCGGTGTTCTGTGACGACCCGGAGATCGCTCCCGGCCGCTATGCCGCGACGCTGCGTTTCCGTGTCGACAGCGAGGGCCAGGTGCATGCGCCCGAGCTGCTGTCAGGCAGTGGCAGCGAGCGCCGCGATGCGCGCCTGCTGCAGGCGCTGCAGCACTTGGTGCTGGCACCCGATGCCGCTGCGCTGCCGCAGCCGGTAACGCTGCAGATCCGACCTTCCGGCACCGACCACGACTGTGGCGGGCGCGCGCCCCTTCCATGACTTCAAGGATTCGAACATGAGCAACGGTACGGCTGGGGCAGTTGACCTGATGGACCACCTTCTGGGTGCCTACGATGAGCTTAAGCGCCGGCTGGTGCGCAAGCTGGGCTCGGAGGAGCTGGCCGGCGACGCGCTGCAGGACACGTGGATGCGCCTGAGCGCGCGGCGTGACCGCCTGGATGCCGTGCAGAACCCTGCGGCCTATCTGCTGCGCATGGCAATGAATACCGTGATCGACCGCCAACGTGCTGACCACCGCCTGCTGAGCCTGGAGGAGGTGGATACGCTGATGGACATGGCCGACCCTGCACCCGGCCCGGCGCAGGCGGCTGAACTGGACTTCGCGCTGGAAGACATGGTCGGCCTGCTGCAGCGCATGCCCGAGCGCCGTCGCCGCATCCTGCTGGCGATCCGTGTCGACGGCCTGCAGCAGCGCGATGTCGCCGATCACCTCGGTGTGTCGCTGCGGCTGGTGCAGCGTGAGCTGAAGGCCGCCCAGGACTATCTGGCCGAGCGCAGCGGAACGGGGCGCCAGGTGCGGTTCTGAACGGCGGCATCCGTCTACACTTTGACGCCGAGCAGAACCCCGCAGCGTGCGGGTCCGGCATGAGCCCCCATGGATCCTGACGATCGCCCGCAACGCCCGCTGGATGCCGTCGAGCGTCAGGCGCACGCGTGGGTGGTGCGGCTGACCTCGGGCGAGGCGACCGCCGCCGACGGGCGCCGGTTCCGCGCGTGGTGCGAGTCCGACCCGCGTCATCGTGAAGCGTTCGGACGTGCGCGCCGGCAGTGGGAGCAGGTGCGGCTGGCCGGCGAGCAGCTGCCCGCCGCCGCGCGTCAACCGGTCGCGCCGACGCCGGCCCAGCGCTGGAGCCGACGCGCCTTCTTGGGCGCCGCGATTGCCGCCCCGGCCAGTCTGGTGGTGGTGGCGGCCATCCGCCCGCCGATGGGCCTGTGGCCCTCGGTGACAGCCATGGCAGCCGATTTCCATACCGGCACCGGTGAGCGACTGCAGATCGCGCCCTCGCCGCAACTGAAGATCGAACTGGATACGCAGAGCAGCCTGCGCCGCCGCGCGCACACGCAGGGCGAAGGCTTCGAGCTGGTGCAGGGCCAGGCCGCGATCGAGACCCAGGCCGGTCTGCGCCTGGCGTTGTTCGCGGGCCCGGGCTGCGTGATTGCCGATGAGGGCGCGGTGCGCCTGGACGTACGCAACACCCAGGGCCAGGTGCGGGTGACCTGCCTGCAGGGCAGTGCCCGCATCGAGCATCCGCAGGGCCGGCTGCGGCTGCAGGCGGGCCAGCAGACCCGGTACGACGAGCGCCTCGGTGGTGTGGTGGCCGAGGCCGTGGCGTCGGAAGTGAGTGCCTGGACGGAGGGCATGCTGGTGTTCCGCCGCGCACCGCTGCGTGAGGTGGTGGAGGAGATCAACCGTTACCGCCGCGGCAAGGTACTGCTGGGCGAATCGGCATTGGCGCGCGCCCCGGTCAGCGGCCGCTTCCGCATCGATGATCCGGATGCGGCGCTGGAGCAGCTGCGACTGACGATGTCGCTGGATCTGCGTCGCTTTCCGGGTGGCATTGCCGTCCTTGGATAGATGAAGACGCTGGCCGTGCGCACCGCGCAGGGCTGTTGCAAGCAAGGAGAAGCCAAGGATGCGCAACGAGACCATCGGCGTGCTAGATCTGCGTCGCAATCTGTCGGCGTTGCTGGAAACCACGCAGCGACGGCCGTTGATGGTGCATCGCTATGGCTCGCCATGGGTGTGCGTGGTGTCCGATGCGCAGTGGCAGCGACAGGCGGTGCTGCTGGACTTCGATCCGCAGTCGCACCCGCTGGCGATGCTGTTGCGCCTGCAGCAGCAGGTGTTGCCACTGGCTGAAACCGGTGCGTTGCCGCCTGCAGCGCTTGCTCGTGCGCTGTTGCTGATGGACATGCATGGCATCGGGGATCTGGCGCAGCTGCATGAGCAGGTGCTGCACCATCGGCTGTGGCACTGGTTCGTGGCCGGTACCCACGGTGTGATGGACAGCTGGCAATTGCCGGCGCTGCGCGTTGCGATGGGGTCATGGTGCGATGACGCGGAGATGACCGATGCGCTGGCCGCGTTCGCCGCGCGCAGCGATGTGGCGATACTGGCGCGCCGTTGCGGGGGCGACGCACCGCGACTGGAGCGCGAAGCCTGCAGGCAGATGACGCTGCGATGACGTTGGCGATGAAGCGCCACGCAGCGCACAGAGCTGCATGTGCGCTGTCGCTTCACCTGCCTTGCTGACGTCTTCTCCAGAGTACGGCGCACCACGCGTCGCGGAGCACGGGCGGCGCCGATGGCAGACAGTCGCAGGATCAGCATGCTGGAGCTGGATCGTCACCTGAGCCAGTCACTGGAGCAGGCGCGGCATACGCCATTGAACGTGCAGCGCTATGGGCACTCCTGGGTCTGGGTGCTGTCCAGTGATGCCTGGGCAGATGCGGCGCGCTGGGCGGCACTGGATGGTAGTGCGCACCCACTGGTGGCGCTGCGAAAAGCCATCGATCTGCAGCTGCGGCCCTGGCCCGAAGCGGCCATGAGCCCGCTGCCGCTTGATGCAGGCGATGCGCGGCTGCTGCAACGCGCGGCCCTGCTGGTGGTCATGCGCGATCTGAATAGTGCCCAGCGCGTGTACGACGACCTGCGCTATCACCAGGCCTATCGGATGTTCATCGGCCTCGATCATGGAACAGCGTGGTCTCCGATGCAGTGCGTGCGGCTGCTGCAGGCCTGCGCGCATCCGTTGCTGCGCGGCTGCATCGACGATGCGCTGGCCAGCGTACCCCGGCATCTGTTCGAGTCTGCATGTGCACCGGCTGCGCGTGGTTCGCCCGCACGGGCACACGCGCAGCGAATTGCCGGCGGATGTTTATCGTACTGACACATGCACCGCTGACCATGGCGCAGCGGTCTCTTCCAGGATGACGAGGGCGGAACAATGGCAAGGCAGGTTCGTGGTCGCAAAGCTCGGCAGAAGGGTTTCAGCCTGATCGAGATCATGGTGGTGGTGGTGATCATCGGCATCCTCGCCGCGCTGATCGTGCCGCGGTTGATGGACCGTCCCGACCAGGCACGCGTGGTGGCGGCGCGCCAGGACATCGCCGCATTGATGCAGGCCTTGAAGCTGTTCAAGCTGGACAACGGTCGCTATCCCAGTGCCGAGCAGGGCCTGCAGGCGCTGGTGAAGCCGCCGCAGGGCAGCGGTGGGTTGCCGGTGACGCCGTACCTGGATCGCCTGCCCAATGACCCGTGGGGCCATCCGTACCAGTACCAGATTCCCGGAACCCATGGCGACGTCGATGTGTTCTCGCTGGGGGCGGACAGCAAGCCCGGTGGCGACGCCGGAAACGCGGATATCGGCTCCTGGCAGCTGTGAGGCGTGCTGATGACAGCCCGGACGCGTTCGGTCTCGTGCACCCGCCAGCGTGGCATGGCGGTGATCGTCGCCCTGCTTGTGGTGGCACTGGTGGCGGTGATTGCCACGGCACTGCTGACCCGGCAGTCGGCCCAGTTGCGTGCGCTGCGTGGTGACCAGCTACGCGCGCAGGTGCGCATGGCGGTGGACGCAACGCTGGAGCGTGCGGCGCAGCAGCTGCGTGAGGATGTAAAGGAACAGCTGACCACGGTGCGCAGCGGGCGCTGGGCGCGCCCGTTGGAACTGCAGGCGCCGTTGCCGGTGCAGCTGCAACTGGTCGATGCGCAGTCGATGTTCAACCTGCGCAACCTGCTGGCACATGGCAGGCCGGACCCCGAGGCGCGGCGCGCGTTCATCGCGTTGTGTGCTGCACAGGGGCTGGGCCAGGGTGCCTGCGCATCCGCGGCGGACCACATCCAGGCGCGCCTGCGCGACGGTGACATCCAGGCACAGGCCCCACTGCCGCGCGAATCACTGATCGCGCAGGCACTGGCCGGTGCCGATCCGGTGGCACTGCAGGCGCTGGCGCGACGCACCGTGGTGCTGCCGGCGCAGACCCTGGTCAACGCCAATACCAGCGACCTGAGCGTTCTGCAGGCGGTGACGCCTGCGGTCGAGCCCGCACGGCTGCAGGCGCTGCTCGGTGAGCGCGACGGCGGTCATTGGCTGCTCAACCGCGGCGACATCGCCAATCGACTTCAACTGAGCAACGAACAGATGGCCGTGCTTCCCCTGGGTATCCATAGCGAGTGGTTCCTGGCAGTCGGCCAGGTGCAGGCTGACGGCAGCGCGGTTGATTTTCGCGCGCTGCTCTGGCGCGAGTACCGCGACGATGGCGTGCGTGTGCAACGCGTGTGGACGAGGATCGGCGCATGACCGTGCAGCTTCGGGTGCGCTTGCCGGCGCTTGAGCGTCTGCGCGCCGACAGCGCGGTGGACTGGGCGCAGCTGCACAAGGGCGAGGTGCTGGCTCACGGCCGCGACACGCTGGCGGCGCTGGGCCTGCGCCATCCGCAGGCTGCGGTGCATGCCTGCCTCGATCCGAACGACCTGATCCTGCTGGAACTGCAGTTGCCACCGTTGTCCGGGCGCCGTCTGCAGTCGGCGCTGCAGGGTGAGGTGGAGGCGATGCTGCTGGATGACCTGCAGGAGGTAGCGCTGGCCCACGGTGTGCAGGCGACGGACGGCACGGTTCCTGTGGCCTGGCTGGGCCAGCAGGCGCTCCTGCAGGCGCAGCAGCTGCTGGCTTCGTGTGCACTGCGGTTGCAGGCGCTGTATCCGACGCCGCTGCTGCTGCCCTGGCAGGACGGTCATGCCACGCTGCAGGTCAGCGGCGAGCACCTGCTGGTACGCAGCGGGCGCGACCGGGGTTTCGTTCAATGGTATGGCGGACGTGATGCCTGTGCGGTGATGCAGGCGTTGGCAGTGCGCCTGCAACAGGCCGGCATGCAGGCCGTGCAGTGGATCGATGGTGTGCCGCCCACGTGGCCGGACAGCCTGCCGGCCACCGCCATCCCCCATGAACGGCAGGCCTCTGGCCCCTTGCCAGGCTGGTCATTGCCGCTGCCCGGGGCGAGCCAGAAAGCGCCGCGGCTTGCGATCGGGCTGGCATTGGCGGCGATGTTGCTGGCCGCGCTCGGTCTGCAGCTGCAGGTCTCGCGGTGGCGAAGTGAGGGCGAGGCCCTGCAACAGGACATGGCACGCCAGTTCAGCGCACGCTTCCCGGAGGTCACCGATGTGGTGGACCCGGTGTTGCAGGCGAGGCGAGCACTTGCGGTGCCACCGCCGGCGCCGCCATTGCCGCCGCTGCAGCGCCAGGTTGCCAGCACGCTGCAGGCGGTCCCGGAGCTGGCGGGGCAGGTGCGCAGCCTGCATTACCAACCGGGCCAGCTGGACATGGAGCTGGATGCCGATGCCCAGGCATTGGCCGATGATCCACAGCGACTTGAACGCTGGCAGCAGGCGGTGCAGGCGCAGGGCCTGCAGCTGGCGCGCGAAGCCGGTGGACGCCTGCGGGTGAACGGGGCTGGACAGTGACCACCCGAACCTTGCGACTGGGCGAGGGACTGGCAGGCCTGCAGCAGCGCTGGCAACGCCTGCCACCGCGCGACCGGCTGATGCTGTGGGTGATGGTGGTGGCGCTGCTCGCGGCGGGTCTGTGGATGTTGTGGCTGGAGCCGCTGCTGAAGCAGCGCACGCACTGGCAGGCCGAGCTGCCGCGGCTGCAGGCACAGGCGCGTGTACTGGCACCACTGCTGCAGGCACGCGAGCGCCAGCAGCAGACGCAGGGGCAGCGCCCGACGATGGCCGGGTTGCGTGATGGAATCAAGTCAGCCGGCCTCGCCGACGGACTGCATATCGAAGCGCGCGACGGGCGTTGGCACCTGCAGGTGCACGCGGTGCCCGCTGACGCGCTGTGGAACTGGCTGCTGCCCGTGCTGGCCGATCCGGCCATCGAACTGCAGCAGCTGCAACTGACACGCACAGGGGATGCGAACATGCCGGCGGCACGGATTTCCGGAAACATCGTGATGGCGCTCAACGTGGGTGCCCATCCATGAGGGCGATGCGCAGCCTTGCCTGCAGTACCGCACTGGCCTTGATCGTGTGCATGGCCCACGCACCGGCGTCGGTGCTGGCGCAGGACGCCCGCGATGAGCCGGTGCAGTTGAACCTGGTCGACACCGATATCGGTGGCGTGTTGCGCATGGCCGCACGCTTCACCGGCCGCCAGTTCCTGGTCGACCCACGGGTGACCGGCAAGATGACAGTGGTTTCCGATGGCCCGGTCAGCCGTACCCAGGCCTACCAGTTGCTGCTGGGCGCACTGCGCATGCGTGGCTTCGCCGTGGTAGAGAACGGCGGCGTCAGCCGGGTGGTGCCGCAGGCCGATGCCAAGCTGTTGGGAGGACGCGTCGGCACTGGTGGTGCCGGCGGTGAGGTGACCACCCGCACCTTCGCGCTGCGCTACGAGAACGCAGCCGCGCTGGTGGCGGTGCTGCGGCCGATGATCAGTCCGGACAATCCGATCACCGCCAATCCGGGCAACAACACCCTGGTGATCACTGACTACGCCGACAACCTGGAGCGCATCGCACGGGTGATCGCAAGCGTCGATACACCGGCCGGCATGGATACCGATGTGGTGAAGCTGCAGCAGGGGATTGCCGTTGACGTCGCGGCGATGGTCGCGCCGCTGCTGGATGCGCAGGGCGCCGAGCCCACCCAGAAGGTGGTGGTGATGGCTGACCCGCGCAGCAACAGCGTGCTGCTGCGTTCCAGCAGCCCCGGGCGCACCCGCCTGGCGCGTCAGCTGGTGGAGAAGCTGGACCGCGCGCAGGACGAGTCCGGCAACCTGCATGTGGTCTACCTGCGCAATGCCCAGGCCAACCAGCTGGCCGGTGTGCTGCGTGGCGTGGTGGCCGGGCAGAGCGATGCACCAGCGATGGGCAGCAATGAAGGCATCACGCCACTGCCGGGTGACGCCAATCGTTCCCCGCCAACGCAGCCGTCGCAGCCGCAGCAGGCCAAGACCGGAGGCAATGCGCTGGAATCGCAGCGCCTGGACCCGAGCCGCCGTGACCCGATCGATGCGGGAAGCACCGGCTTCAGCCAGAACGGCATCTCGGTGCAGGCGGACGTGGCCACCAATACCCTGCTGATCTCGGCACCGGAGCCGGTGTACCGCAACCTGCGGCGTGTGATCGACCAGCTCGACCAGCGCCGTGCACAGGTGCTGGTGGAAAGCCTGATCGTGGAGGTCAACCAGACCGACGCGGCTGAGCTGGGCGTGCAGTGGATGCTGGGCAATGGACGCACCTTTGGTGGCACCCACTTCGGTGGTGCCACCGGCGGCAGCGGGCTCAATACCGGCGCGCGTACCACGCTGGACGTGCTGCCCAAGGATGGCCTGAAGATCGGCGTGATCGACGGCACCATCAACCTGCCCGGTGTCGGCCAGATCCTCAACATGAAAGCGCTGGCCAACGCGCTGCAGAGCAAGGGCGGCGCCAACATCCTGTCCACGCCGAACCTGATGACGCTGGACAACGAGGCAGCCAGCATCATGGTCGGCCAGACCGTGCCGTTCGTCAGCGGCCGCTACGTCACCGACGGCGGTGGTGGCAGCAACAACCCGTTCCAGACCATCGTGCGCGAGGACGTGGGCCTGAAGCTGCGGGTGCGCCCGCAGATTTCCGAGGGCGGCACGGTGAAGCTGGACATCTACCAGGAAGTCAGCAGCATCGACGCGCAGAGTGCCAACAGTGCCGCCGGCATCATCACCAACAAGCGTGCGCTGGATACCAGTGTGCTGCTGGATGATGGCCAGATCATGGTGCTCGGTGGCCTGCTGGAGGACAACGTCAGCCATGGCCGTGATGCGGTGCCGGGCCTGGGTAGGATCCCGGTGCTGGGGGCGCTGTTCCGCAGTGATACGCGCAAGCGCTCCAAGACCAACCTGATGGTGTTCCTGCGCCCGCACGTGGTGCGTGACCCCGCCGCCGGCCAGCGTTTGACCCGCGACCGCTACGACTACATGCGCAATGCGCAGGCCGGTGCGCAACCCGTGCAGAGCTGGGCGTTGCCGGCGCTGTCGGCACCGCAGTTGCCGCCGCAGGACCTGTCTGTGCTCGGCCAGGGCAATGCGCGCGATGGCCAGGGCCAGCCGTTGCAGAACACCAGCCTGGCAGCGCTGTATCCGGCCGGTGACGGCGATGCTCAGCTGGTGCAGTTCGCACAGGGGCTGGACCCGGCGCGTGCCAGCCAGGGCGTGGCGCAGGTGCGGGCACTGGGCTTGCAGGCCTATGCCGAAGCGACGCCGGGCGAGAGCGGGCAGCGCCTGCGCGTGCGATTGCCGCGCGATCCGGCAACGCTGGACCCGGCACTGCAGCAGCTGCGTGGGCTGGGCTACACGCCGGAACTGGTGATTGGGCCGTGAGCGCCGCCGCGCCGCTGCCGTACGCCTGGGTGCGCAGCCATGGCGTGATGCTGTCCGAGGCCGGCGGCGAGCCGGTGCTGCTTGGCACCGCCGACACCGCGGCGTGGGCCGTGGCCGAGCTGCGCCGCCGGCATGGACCGCTGCCGTTCCAGACACTGGATGCCGCGACCTGGCAGCAGCGGCTGGGTGAGCAGTACCGTGACGGCGGTGATGCCGCTGCCGTGGTCGGTGCCGCCGAAAGCGAAGTCGACCTGGACCGGCTGATGCAGGACATGCCGGAGGTCACCGATCTGCTGGATGCGCAGGACGATGCGCCGGTGATCCGCATGATCAATGCGCTGCTGGCACAGGCTGCACGCGATGGCGCCAGCGATCTGCACATCGAGCCGTTCGAGACCCATTCGGTGGTGCGCTACCGCGTGGACGGCACGCTGCGCGACATGGTGCAGCCCCGGCGCGCACTGCATGCGGCGCTGGTGTCGCGCATCAAGATCATGGCCCACCTGGACATCGCCGAGAAGCGCCTGCCGCAGGACGGGCGCATCGCGATCCGTGTGGGCGGCCGGCCACTGGATATCCGTGTCTCCACGGTGCCGACGGGGCATGGTGAGCGTGCTGTGCTGCGCCTGCTGGAGAAGGATGCCGGCCGGCTGCAGCTGCAGCGACTCGGCATGGCCGATGACACCCTGGCCACGTTTACCGGGTTGATCCGGCAGCCGCACGGCATCGTGCTGGTCACCGGGCCGACCGGCAGCGGCAAGACCACGTCGCTGTACGCCGCACTGGGCCAGCTCGACAGCAGCACCAGCAACATCCTCACCGTGGAAGACCCGGTGGAGTACGACTTCGCCGGCATCGGCCAGATCCAGGTCAACGCGCGCATCGGCATGAGCTTTGGCACCGCGCTGCGCGCGATTCTTCGTCAGGATCCGGACACGATCATGATTGGTGAGATCCGCGACCTGGAAACCGCACAGATTGCGGTGCAGTCGTCGCTGACCGGGCATGGCGTGCTGGCCTCGCTGCACACCAACGATGCGATCTCGGCGGTGACCCGCCTGGCCGACATGGGCGTGGAGCCGTTCCTGCTGGCTTCGTCGTTGCGCGGCGTACTGGCGCAGCGGCTGGTGCGGCGGCTGTGCACGCAGTGCCGTCGTGCCGAGGTGGACGGCGAGGGTCGCACCGTATGGCGCGCGGTGGGCTGCGCGGCCTGCGCCAACAGCGGCTATCGCGGACGCACCGGCATCCATGAGTTGTTCGTGGTGGACGACCGCGCGCGCGCGTTGATCCATGAAGGGCAGGGCGAGCCTGCGCTACGAGAGGCGGCACGGCGTGCCGGCATGCGGACCCTGCGACAGGACGGCCAGCGCTGGGTCGACAGCGGGGTGACCACGCTGGAAGAAATCCTGCGCGTCACCGGCGACGACTGAGGTCTGCATGGCACTGTTCGACCACCAGGCTGCCAACGCGCAGGGCCGCATCGAGAAGGGTCAGCTGGATGCCGACAGCCCGCGCGGTGCGCGCCAGCTGTTGCGCGGGCGTGGGCTGACGCCTGTGCAGGTCAGCGCGGCGCGCAGTGCCGGCAGTGGCTGGGGCGCTCGGCGGCTGTCCGCCAGCGAGCTGGCCTGGGCCACGCGCCAGCTGGCCAGTCTGCTGGCCGCCAGCCTGCCGTTGGAAGGCGCATTGAGTGCGGTGATCGAGCAGGCCGAGCGCCCGCACGTGGCCCAGGCACTCACCGCGGTACGCGCCGACGTGCGTGCCGGACAGCGCCTGACCGTGGCATTGACCGCGCGGCCGCGCGATTTCCCACCGATTTATCGGGCACTGGTGGGGGCAGGCGAAGACTCCGGCGACCTGGCGCGAGTGATGGAGCGCCTGGCCGACTACATCGAAGAGCGCAACGCGCTGCAGGCCAAGGTGCTGACCGCCTTCATCTACCCGGCGGCGATCAGCCTGGTATCGGTGGCGATCGTGATTTTCCTGCTCAGCTACGTGGTGCCGCAGGTGGTGACCGCGTTCGTGCAGGCGCGGCAGACGCTGCCGATGCTGACCCAGGTGATGCTGGCGGCCAGCGCCTTCGTGCGCAGCTGGGGCGTGTGGGTAGGGCTGGGCATCGCTGCGCTGGTGGTGGCGTGGCGGCTGGCGCTGCGCCGGCCCGAGCTGCGCCTGCGCTGGGACGCGATGCTCATGCGGGTGCCGATGGTCGGGCGCTTCGTGCTGGGGGTGAATAGTGCGCGCTTTGCTTCGACGCTGGCGATCCTGCTGGATGCCGGTGTGCCGCTGCTGCGCGCGTTGGAAGCTGCGCGGCAGACCCTCGGCAACGCGTTGCTGGCGCGCTGTGCCGATGATGTGTCCGCGCGCGTGCGCGAAGGTGCCGCGCTTGGCTCTGCGCTGAAGGTGCAGAAGGTATATCCGCCGATCCTGGTGCATCTGGTGGCCAGTGGCGAGAAGACCGGTTCGCTGGCGCCGCTGCTGGATCGCGCCGCGCAGACCATCTCACGCGAGATCGAGCGTCGCGCGATGGCGCTGACCGCCCTGCTGGAACCGACCATGATCCTGGTGATGGGCGGCGTGGTGCTGACGATCGTGCTGGCGGTGCTGATGCCGATCATGGAAATGAACCAGCTGGTGCAGTGATGCGCAAAGCGCAACACGGGTAGCGCCGGGCCATGCCCGGCGAGCGCGCAGCACGGCGTGCCTTCGATTCTCCACACAATCCTCCACACCTTTTTCCGATCTTCCACAGGTTTCTTAAGCGGCCTGTCATCGGCGCGGACCAGCATGGACACGTCGCCGCAGAGTGGGCTGGGAGGCCCTCGGCGGCAGCAGGCGTGTAGTGACCGTTCCTCCCTTGGTGTTTCCCTTCGCAGTAAACCCTTCAGGAGAAGATCATGAACAAGTACAAGACCCTGGCCGCGCTGGTTGCTACCGCGCTGCTGGCCACTGCCGGTGCCGCTTCGGCCCAGACCGCCGTCACCGGCGGCGGCGCCTCGCTGCCGGCCGACCTCTACAAGGGTTCGGCTGACAGCATCCTGCCGGCCAACTTCAGCTACGCCGTGACCGGCTCGGGTACCGGCAAGAAGGCCTTCCTGGAAAACAACTCGGCGCTGTTCTCCACCACCGGTACCGTGCACTTCGCCGGTAGCGATTCGGTGCTGAGCAGCACCGAGCTGAACACCTACAACAGCACCTACAACGTGTCCGGCGATGCCAACCGCTACGGCGCCCTGGTGCAGATCCCGTCGGTAGCCACCTCGGTCACGATTCCGTTCAACAAGGCCGGTTCGGCCGTTGACCTGTCGGTGACCCAGATCTGCGGCATCTTCTCCGGCAAGATCACCAGCTGGTCGAGCATCGACAGCGCCCGCAGCGGTGCCATCCAGGTGGTCTACCGTGGCGAGAGCAGCGGTACCACCGAGCTGCTGGCCCGCTTCCTGACCAGCGCCTGCAAGCCGGCCGACGTCTCCGGTACCGCGCTGAAGCTGACCAATGGCGTGCCGGCTTTCTCGGTGCAGTCGACCTTCGCCAACCTGTTCACCACGGTTCCGTCGAACTTCGTCGCTGCCCCGGCCACCGGCGGCACCTCGGTGTACAACGCCGTGTACGCTGCCGATGGCCGCATCGGCTACGTCGGCCCGGACGTGATCCCGAGCCTGACCGACGCCACCAAGGTCGCCAAGGTCAAGGGTTTCTCGCCGGACGAAGTGAGCGTGCAGGCGACCTTGGAAACCGTCGCTCCGCCGACCGATGCCGCCGCTGAGAACCCGGCCAACTGGGTGCCGGTGTTCGGCAACCCGAACGCGGGCTACCCGATCGCGGGCTACACCAACTTCGTGTTCGGCCAGTGCTACAAGAACGGCACCGTGGGCGCCAACATCCGCGGCTTCCTGACCCGCCACTACGGCAGCACGGTGATCAACGGCGTGGAGCAGGGCCCGAACGACGCCGCCATCCGCGCGCACAAGTTCATCCCGCTGACCAAGGCCTGGCGTGATGCGATCCGCACCCGCTTTGCGACCGCCACCAACGCCGGGGCCGTGAACAACCCCAGCACCTGCTCGGGCATCGGCCGTCCGCTGTAACTGCGATTGCTTTGGTAGTTGCAGGAAACGTACAAGGGCGCCGGCAGCAATGCCGGCGCCTTCTGCGTATGTCCGCTGCATGACAGTGATGCGCCTGTCGCCTTCACGCCGCCGCCACCGTCTATGAGGTGCAGGGCGTGCCTGGCGCAGGCCCATCCGTACACGCCGCCGCCAGCGCGGCCCATCAGGTTGACGAGGTCCCCGATGTCGCACCCGCATTCGCCCACCGCCCGTTTCCCTGCTGCCCTGTGGCGCAGCCACCCGATGGCCTGGGCCGTCGCAGTGGCCCTCGGCAGCGTGGTGGCTCCGGCCACTCAGGCCCAACAGGCGTTCAGCCCCGGCTGGTTCGCCGAGCGCGGTGCGGCGCAGGGCGCGGCCGCACAGAGCGGGCGCATGCCCAATGGTGTGCCGATCCAGTTCCAGCTACCCGCGCAGCAGCAGGATGCGGCACGGCAGAAGCTGCAGCAGTCGATCGACAACCTTGGTACGGCCGCGCAGGCCATCGCCCTGCAGCAGCGCCTGCAGGAACAGGCACGGCAGGCGCGCCGCGAGGCGGGATTCGTAGTGGCCGATGGCCTGGGCAAGGATGGCCTGAAGGTTGACGAGAATCCGTTGACGCGTGGCTGGATCAATGCGCGCGACGCGATCCAGTCGCAGGCGGCCGACGGGCGGGTGCTGGTCAACATCGAGCAGACCGCCGACCAGGCGATCCTGAACTGGGAAACCTTCAACATTGGTGGCAACACCACACTGAATTTCCTGCAGAACCCCGACTGGGCCGTGTTGAACCGGGTCAATGATCCCGCCGCAAGGCCCAGCCAGATCCTTGGCCAGCTGAAGGCCAATGGCACGGTGTTCGTGGCCAACCGCAACGGTGTGGTGTTCGGCAACAACAGCCAGGTCAATGTCCGCAATCTGGTGGCAGCGGCCGCACGCATCAGCGATGCGCAGTTCCGCGAGCAGGGCCTGTACAGTGCCGACGCGAACACCTCGGCGCTGACCGACGCCGTGGGCAAGGTCATGGTCGAACGCGGTGCGCGCATCACCACGTACGAACCGACCACGGCTACACGGGGCGGCGGTTATGTGCTGCTGGCTGGCCACAGCGTGGAAAACGCGGGCCAGATTGAAACCCGCAAGGGACAGACCCAGCTGGCCGCCGGTGACAGTTTCGTGATCCGTCGCGGCGTGGGAACCGCCCAGAACACCGCGTCCACCACCCGCGGCAATGAGATTGCCCCGCGCTTCGTCGCTGACAGCACGGCGGGCAGTGTTCGCAACAGTGGTCTGATCCAGGCGCGCGAAGGCGATGTCACGCTGGCCGGCCGCACCGTCGAGCAGGCCGGCGTTGCGGTTGCGACCACCACGTTGAACCAGCGCGGTACGGTGCACCTGTTGAACTCGGCGTCCGATGCGGCCGGCAGCGTGACCCTGGCCGCCGGCTCGACCACGGCAGTACTGCTGGAAGACGATGGCAAGAGCACGGCGCTGGACAGCCAGCGCAACGTGCTCATCAAGGAATCGGCCGAGCAGGACAAGCTGCGCGGTTCCAGCAACAGTGGCACCTTCGACAATCTCTCGCGCCTGCAGGACCGCCGTGAGCAATCCCGCATCGAAGTCGTCTCCGGCGGCGATGTGAACTTCCAGGCCGGTTCGCTGGCGGTGGCCACCGGCGGCCAGGTGATCGCCGACGCCAGCCGGCGCAGCTATCTGGATGATGGCGCGCGCGTGGACGTCTCCGGTGCGGTGGGTGTGCAGGTGGCGATGGAAAGCAACAACGTCAAGGTGAAGGTGCAGGGCAATGAGTTGCGCGATTCGCCGGACAACCGTGACAGCGGCAAGCTGATCAGCAGCGAGGTGTGGATCGACCGCCGCCAGTTGACCGAAGTTGCCGCCGGTACCGGCGGTTATGAAGGCACGCGCTGGTATGCCGGCGGCGGCCTGCTGGAAGTGGGTGGCTACCTGGACAATCAGGGGCATTCGATCAGCGAATGGGCGGCGCAGGGCGGCACCGTCCAGCTGGCAGGCAAGGAAGTGGTCAGCCACGCCGGTTCGCGCATCAATCTGGCCGGTGGCAGCCTGGATGTGCAGTCCGGCGTGGTGCAGCAGAGCTGGCTGCGTGGCCGCGACGGGCAGTTGTACCGGCTTGATGATGCACCGGCCGAGATGCTGTACGACGGTCTGTACCAGGGCTATGAAGTGAAGCAGGAGCGGTGGGGGGTGACCGAATCGTTCCGCAATCCGCTGGTGGCACCCACCCAGCGTTTCGACAATGGCTATACCGTGGGACGCGATGCTGGCCGCCTGTTGATCTCGGCGCCCACGGCCGTTCTGCAGGGCCAGGTGGATACGGTGGCCTTCCAGGGCGCACAGCAGACGCGCCGGCCCGATCAGGAGCAGGAGGGCTACGCGCAGGCACAGACGGCGGCGGCCCGCAACGCCCAGCTCTGGCTCGGGCGTTTCGACAACAGCGGGCGCAGCGCGGTGTTCGACTCGAATGTCCGCATTGGAGCGCTCCAGGCCGACACCCGGCCGTGGACGCTGCAGGCGCCAGTCGGGGAAGCACAGCGCAATACCGTGTGGTTGGACAGTGAGGTGCTGAGCGCCCAGCGATGGGGGCAGGTGGACCTCGCATCGGCCGGTCGTATCGACCTCGATGGCACGCTCAGGTTGCAGGAGGGCGGCCGGCTTGGACTCACCGCAAGCCGCGTCAACTTTGGTGGAACGGTGCAGATTGCCGGCGGGCAGGTGGAAGCCGGAAATCTGCTTGCGGCGCTTGGCGGGCCCACGGCATTGCTGACGTCCGGACGTGGTGCGGTGGATGTTGCGGCTGGCGCACGGATCGATCTTGGCGGCGGTTGGGGCAACGCGCTTGCTGCGCCGGATGGCGGTCCCGCACAGGCGTGGATCGACGGCGGACAGGTGCGCTTCAACAGCAGCCACGATATCCATGTGGGCGAGCGGGCCGCGATTCTGGTCGATGGCGGCGGCGCGATCGATGCCAGTGGCAAGGGGCGCGTAGGCAAGGGTGGCAGTGTCAGCCTGCTCGCGGCCAGCACCGAGGTTGGCACTGACGGCAGCGGACGGATCCGTATCGGCGAGGACGCACGCTTCAGCGCGCTCGGCAATGGCAGCGGCAACTTCACGTTGGCAACCGGCGGTGTGGTGTCCATCGGCGCGCCTGGCACGGATGCATCGGCGGCGTCGCTGCGACTGCAGCCAGCACTGTTCAGGAGTGGGTTTGCCGGCTATGACATCGCCGGTCACAACGGATTGACGGTTGAAGAAGGTACCCAGCTGCAGGTGGAACGACCGGCGCTGCGGCTGGCCGAAGGCGCACAGCAGGCACTGACCCGCGAGCTGGGCGTGCAGGCCTGGACGCCGTCGCTGTATGAGGCCGATCCGAGCAGCGGGCGTGTGTCGCAGCGCGGCGGTGCGCGCCTGACACTGCGCGCCGGGCATCTGCTGTCCACGGCCGATCTGCGCGTTGGCAAGGGCGCCAGGATCGAGGTCGACCCGGGCCAGTCGATCGAACTGTTCAGCGCCGGCAACTTGAAGGTGGCCGGCAACCTGAAGGCGGCCGGCGGCCGCATCCGCCTGGATGAGGCATTCGATCCGTCGGGCGTACGCGGCGATGCACGCCGCGAGCGCCAGTGGACAATCGCCGAAGGCGCACTGCTTGACGTGAGTGGCGATAGCGTTTCCCTGCCCGACGCGCGCCGGACATTGCGCGGACAGGTGCGCAAGGGTGGAACGATCGAGATCGGGGGGGCGCTGGACTGGGAAGACCAGGACAACGTACGCCACCTGCCGCCCGATACCTTCGTGGTGGTGGAGCGCGGTGCGCGGCTGGACGCGTCCGGTGCTTCGGCGCTGCTGGACATTGATGGCAGCGGGCGCACCCGGGTGGACAGCGATGGCGGCAGCATCGTGCTGCGCGCGGGCAATGCGCTGTACCTGCAGGGCGAACTGGACGCAGCAGCGGGCGGCGACGGCGCGCGCGGCGGCACCCTCGGTGTTGCCTTTGGGGGCGGCACCTACGGCAGAACGGCAGTGGGCAAGGACGTGCTGGCGCCGCGGGTGATCTCGCTGACCCAGCACGCCGCGCAGACGGCGGACCTGCCTGCACGCCTTGAGTACGGCCATGCGGCACTGTCGGTGGAGCAGATCGAGGCCGGTGGTTTCGATCATCTGGCCCTGTTCGGCGACTTCCGCGCCCAGGGAGATGTCAATCTGCGCATGGACCAGACCCTGCGCATCCATGGCATGAATGAGCGCGCCCTGGGGTTTGCGGAAGGCAACAGCGAGGGCAGCCGCCTGTTGCTGAGCGCGCCCTACGTGCGCCTTGCGCAGGGACGCTGGTGGCAGCCGGCGGGGGAGGGCACGCTGCGGCCGGTCGAGGCGCGGTTCGACGAAGGGAAGCAACATCGTTTCGATGTGAAGGCGAACCTGATCGACCTGCGCGACGTTAGCTGGCTGGCGGGCTTCGACCATGTCAACCTGGACAGCCGTGGCGACATCCGCCTGCTGGCACCGGGAGCCAGCAGCGCCCAGGAAACTTCGTTGTCGTCCCCGGGTTCGATCGATATCAGTGCAGCCCGTCTGTACCCGGCGGCCCGGGCGCGCGGGCGCATCGTCGCTGGCGTTGCGGACATCGGTCCGTCGGGACAGCCTGCCTGGCAGAACCCGGAAGCTGTATTGCGCATCCACGGCGTTGGCAGTGCCACGCAACCGGCACCGGATTCGGCATTCGGCCGCCTGGAACTGGTCGCGGCGACGGTGGTGCAGGGCGGCAACGTGCAGGCGCCGTGGGGCCGCGTCCAACTGGGTGGCGGTGAAAGAAACACCAATCGCGCCAGCCGCGTCGACCTGCTGGGTGGCAGCGTGACCTCGATCAGTGGCGCCGGCCTGGCGCTTCCGTTTGGCGGTACCGTGGACGGTGTGACATGGCGCCGGAACGGCGCCGAGTTCGATGTGCTGGTTCCTGGATCGATCGATGCCCCGATCGGTGTGGACATCGTCGCCAACGCCTTCAACGGTGCCGCAGGCAGCATCGTGGATGTCTCCGGCGGAGGTGAGTTGACCGGCGCTGCGTTCGTCGCCGGGCGCGGTGGCTCGGTCGATGTCCTGCGGCATTCGTTGGCGGATGCCAATCCACGCTATGGCTTCAGTCGCGCGGGCAATGCGGTCTACGCAATCGTGCCGGGCCGAGCGGACGTGCAGGCACCGCTGGCGACCGGTGACGGCAGCGTCGATCCCCGTGTCGGCCAGGAGATCGTCATTCCGGACGGCGTGCCTGGACTCCCGGCGGGAACCTACACGTTGCTGCCGGCGAACTACGCATTGCAGAAGGGCGCATTCCGCGTCGAGATCGGTGCCGAGAGCGCGCTGGGCAACGTCTCGCCGGTGGCGACCGGCACCGGCTCCTGGCGCATCAGCGGGCACCGCGCGCAGGGCCTGGGCGGGGCGGTGTCGCCGTTGCTCACCGACCTGGTGCTGACACCAGCGGAGGCGGTTCGCCGCCACGCCGGCTACAACGAAACATCCTACAACGCGTTCGTGCACGGCGTGGCCGAGCGGCGTGGCGAAGCGCTGCGCTGGCGGACGGTGGATGCCGGGAGCCTCAACCTGGTGTTCGGTGAAGGCGCAGGACGGTCGGGTACCCCGGCGGCAACCTTCCTCGGCCTGTCCCGCTTTGGCGCCGGCAGCAGTGACGGGCTCGGCGGCACGCTCTCGGTCAATCTGCGTGTCTCCAATGGTGCAACGCTGGAGATCGCCAGCGAGGGCGCCGATGCCGCCAGCGGGCGCGGCGCTACCGTCTCCGATACCACGCTCAATGCATTCCGTCCGGTAACGATGCTGATCGGCGGCACGCTGCGGCGCGATGCAACCACCTATGCGCTGGAGGGCGGCGCACAGCACATCGTGGTGCGCAACGGCGTCAACCTGACGGCGCAGGAAGTGCTGCTGTCGGCCGCGTTCGGAGGCAGGGGTATCCTTGTCGAGCAGGGCGTTTCGATCGACACCCTGTCCCAGTCGGGCCCGTCGAGCGTGGCGCAGCCCACGGCGCCCTACCTGGTCGCGGGCGGCCTGCTTGCCGTGTCCAACCAGCGCCTGACGGCGCTCAGTGCACAGGGCGGAAGTGCCGGCGGGCCGGTAGCGATCGACATCGGCGGTTGCGAGGCGGACTGCAGTGGGCAGACCCGATTGCTGTCGGCGGGCAGCATCAACGTGGTCACCGACGGCGCCTTGAACATGGGTGACTCGCTGAGCTATGGCACGCGCCAGCTCGGCCTGGGCATGTCCGCACTCAACCTGGGCAGCACCGAGGCCATTGCGATGGCGTCGGCGGCCGGCGGCCTGCCCACGGGCATGACCATGAACCAGGAGGTGCTGCAGCGGTTGCTGCGCGGAAACACCGCCATCGGCGCTCCCGCACTGGAGGCGCTCAGCCTGACCGCGCGTGATGCCATCAACGTGTTCGGCAGTGTCGACCTGGATACGCGCGATGGCGCGACCGGTCGCAGCAGCCTGCGCAATCTGGTGCTGGGTGCGCCGGCCATCCACGGCTATGCTGCCGCCACCGACCGCGCGCGCATCTTCGCCGACACGCTGGCCTGGGATGGGACACTGACCGGCACCGACCTGCCCGGCGGCGAGCTGGCACAACCGCCCGGCGAGGCGATGGTGGGCCGGCTCGGCCAAGGGCAGCTGGAGATCAATACACGGGTGCTGGAACTGGGGCGTGCGCCGTTCACCCGCCCCAACTCGTCTGTGGCGGCCGGTCGCCAGGTGCTCGGCTTTGCCGGCGTTACCCTGGCAGCGTCGGACCGCATGCTGTTCTCGGGCAAGGGCAGCCTCGATGTGTTCCAGCAGCAGGGCGACTATCTGCCAGGCAGCGGCTGGCAGTTCAGTGGCGGCGCGCTGGACATCGTCACTCCGCTGCTGACCGGTGATGCCGGTGCGCAGCTGGCAATCCGCAATGGCGGTACGGTGCAGCTGCGCGGCGCCGCGGCGACCGCGGGCAGCGATGCGTTGGGTGCCGAGTTGTCCATCACGGCCGAACGCGTTGTGATCGACAGCAGGGTGGCGTTGGCGTCCGGCAGGTTCGAGGCCAACGCACGCCAGGGCGTGGTGCTTGGCAGCAATGCAGTGCTGGACATGGCAGGGCGCAAGGTCAGCCTGTTCGACGTGGACAAGTACAGCTGGGGCGGTGACGTGGCGCTGTCGAGCCGCGAAGGTGACATCGTTGCCGACGCGGCGTCGCGGATCGATCTTTCCGCCCGCAACAACCGCGGCGGCCGCTTGACCGTTGCTGCGCTGGGCCCGCAGGACGGCCGTGTCGATCTGGCAGGTTCGTTGCTTGGCGGTGCCAGCGGCCGCTACGACGCCGGTGGCACCGAAGTGCCCTATGACGGTGGCGAAGTGGTGGTGCGCGCACGCCAGTTGCAGGACTTCTCCGGGCTCAATACACGGCTTACCGCCGATGGTATTACCGGTGGCCGGACCTTCCAGTTGAGCGAAGGCGACCTGGTGATCGGCGATGAGGTGAAGGCCCGCAACGTTGATATCAGCGTCGATGGCGGCAGCCTGCAGGTCAATGGCCGCATTGATGCCAGTGGCGAACAGGTCGGCAGCATCCGCCTGTCCGCCCGCGACGTGCTGCGTATCGATGGCACGTTGGACGCGCATGGCAGCGCCTTGCGCGTGGACAGCTACGGCAAGATCATCGACAGCCCGAACCGGGCCATGATCGAACTGACCTCGGCCAACGGCAGCCTGCAGCTGGGTGCGGCTGCCTCGATGGACCTGCGCGCCGGCACGTCGGTGGCCACCGGTAGCGGGCCGGGCCAGAACGACGGCCGCGCACGCGGCAGCGTCAAGCTCAACGTGCCCCGCGTGGGCAGCAACGATGCAGCGATCGAGGTGGCCAGCGGCATCCGCATCGCCGGTGCCGGCGATGTGCAGGTCAACGCCTTCCGCAGCTATGATTCGGCGCCTTTGGCCAGCGCTCCGGACGTGCATGGCCATCGTCCGCAGGTGATCAACCAGCAATGGTTGGATACGGTGGTGGATCCGGACAACAGCCAATGGATGAACGCCGCGCTGGCCAATACCGGATTGCAGCAGCGCATCTCCGCACTGGGCAGCTATCGCCTGCGCCCCGGTGTGCAGATCATGGCGCGAACCAGCAGTGACAACCCGCGCGGTGATCTGGTCGTGGCCGGTGATATCGATCTGTCCGGCTACCGCTACGGACCGCAGTCGAACCGGGCCGATCCTGCGCGCCGTGGCTTCGGTGAGTCGGCCGCGCTGGTACTGCGTGCCGAGGGCGACGTCAATGTCTACGGCAGCATCAACGATGGGTTCGCGCCACCGCCTGCCAATCCCGATGAAGACGGCTGGGTGTTGCTGGAAGGACGCAGTACGGGTTCACCGAACACCGCGTTTGGCGGTGACCTGATCGTGCCGGGCGAGGGTGTCCAGCTCCAGGGCGGCACCGAGTTCCGCGCCGGTGCCACGCTGAATTATGCGCTGCCCTTCGAGGCGGTAACCCTGCCGGCCGGAACCGTGCTACCGGCGGAGATGGTGTTGTCCGGGCCGCTGCTGCTGCCGGCCGGTACCGTGCTGGGCGCGGTAGTGACCACAGACAGCGGACAGGTGATGGTGGCCGGCACCGTGCTGGCACAGGCGCTGGCGTTGCAGTCCGGTGCCCGACTGGGTGCCGGTTTCCGCCTGCGCACGCCGGCGCCGTTGGCCGCACAGGTGTGGCCGGCCGGCGTCGCCCTGCCCATGGCGATGAAGCTTTCAGGCGCGCTGAACCTGCATGCCGGTGCGATCATCCCGTCGATGACCAAGGTGGAGCTGCCAGGCGATGCACCGGTGAAGCTGCGGGCGGCCGATGCCAGCGGACGCCAGGGCCGCAACTGGGCGCTGGCGGCCATGCTGCCCGAAGGCACCACCTCGTGGGACCTGACCGCGGTGGCCGGTGCTGATACGACCGCCGCCGATCCGCGTACCCGGCGCTGGGGGAGTGACGGCAGCATCGTGCTGGCCGACAGCCACTACAGCACCATCGGTACGGTGACCACGACGACGGAATGGAAGGGCGACCGCGTGATCACCGTGGATGGCTCGCTGGATCTATGGGGCGATGAGTCGTGGGTCGGAAAACCCGTAGCGGATCTCGCTCGGGAGCTTGGCATGACCGAGAGCGATGTCTGTGATTCCGGACCCTACTGCGGTCCGGCCCCGCGCCTGGTCGACAAGGAAGGCTCGCTGGCATGGTGGGGCGATGAATCGTGGGTCGGCCGCCCGGCTACGGAGCTCGGGGCCGAGATGGGCATGTCGGAGGAAGAAATCTGCGCGGCGATGGGCTACTGCTATGGCGGCGGCACGTTGACTGAAGTCACGACCTATGGCAAGCGCCTGGGTGCACCGGCCTGGAGCGTCCTGCGCACCGGCAAGGGTGACCTGGCGCTGCTGGCCGTGCAGGATGTGCGCATGAAGTCCGGTTTCGGTGTGTACACCGCAGGTGCGCCGACGGCGCTGGGTGATGGCCGTGACACGCAGTTCACCCCGGGGCGGGCCCCAGTGCCCAGGAACACCGCGCTGCTGGGCCCGGTCCAGGCGTCCGGCCGCTACGATGCCGCCATCGCCACTTACCAGGCGTGGTATCCCGACCAGGGTGGCAATCTGCACGTGCAAGCGGGCCGCGATATCACCGGTGATACCTGGAGCGCGCGCGCAGAGGCGGGCACGCCGCAGCGCGACCAGGCCGGGCATTCCAGCGCCGCGGTGGGCAACTGGTTGTGGCGCCAGGGATCGGGCACGACTGCTGGTGTAGTGCAGAGCGCAACCAGCTGGTGGATCAATTTCGGTACCTACAGCACGGTGGGCCCTGAGCTGGATGCGACGCCTCGCCTGGTCGGCTTTACCGGTTTCGGCACGCTGGGCGGCGGTAATCTGTCCTTGGAAGCAGGCCGCCACTCGGGCGTGATCGCGCCGATGGGCAATGCTCTGGGATTGTTGACGGCGCCCCATTCCAGCGCGATCGTCGCGGCGGTCGGGTCGACCGGACGGGTCAGCAACGGTGAATTGCATCTGACGGGGGGCGGAGACCTGACGCTGCGAAGCGGCGGAGCGGTCAACCCCGGCCTGCGCGCAAGCGCGCAGCAGCCCGAAGGTTTCCAGCAGGATCTGGATCTCAACGGCACCGTGACCAATCTACGCGGCAGCACGCTGCTGCAGGCGGCGCGCATCGGCGGTCTCAGCGCGATACAAAGCAGCTACGGCACGTTGGGCCTGCACAATCCGTTCGTGGCCGACGCACCCGTTGCGATGGCCGGGCCGGTGCTGGCGCTGGGCGATTCCACCGCCCAGGTGCAGGCGCGCGGCGATGTGGTACTGGGTAGTGCCGCCGATCCCGGCCGGGTTCCCGTGGCCAATTTCAACGATATCCTGCTGGAAGGGGGCGGTCACGCGTCGGGCACAAGCTGGTTCTCGCTGTGGACGCCGCGCACCGCGCTCGACCTGTTCTCCGCAGGCGGAAATCTCTCGCCGGGCCTGGTTGGCACGCAGCACACGACCGGCAGCAACCAGGGTAGGGAGGTGATCAGGATCAACCCCAGCAATGGCGATGCCTATCTCAACTACTGGTTGTATCCCTCCCGGTTCACGGCCATCGCGGCCTCCGGGAACATCAATCTCGCCAGTCTGCGCAGTGGCAGCGTGCCCGATGCCCAGGACGTCATCGTGCTGGCGCCCTCGGCGTCGGGTCGGCTGGAGGTATTGGCGGGAGGATCGATCCTGGCTACCGACCGGGCCACTCAGATTGTGCGCTCAAGCAGTGATGCCCGTGTCCCCGGGCCATTCAATCCCGGCTTCATCGCGCAAGGCCCCGGAAACGCGGGAACCGTGCGCAGCAATGTACCCGCGGACGGGAACGGCGCCAGTCCTGGCACTACGCTGCCGTACTTTGCCTTCGGTCCCAATACCGCGCTCGGCGTGCTGTTGCCAACCACACCGACCGTGGCCAGCCGGTTCTATGCAGTGGCCGGCGATATCATCGGGCTGGGAAGCGGCGACAGGCGGCAACTGTCGCGCAATGCCGAGAACGGCGCGCGTACCGTATTCGACTGGTACGAAGCGGGCTCGGCGGTACAGCTGCGCGCCGGTCGCGATGTGATCGGCGCGGATGTCACCGCGCTCAACACCAGCGGTACCGATATCAGCGGGATCGAAGCGGGCCGGGACATCATCCGCAGCAACCTGACGGTTGCCGGCCCCGGCAACGTCGAAGTGAGTGCGGGCCGGCAGCTGCGCCAGGAAGAGGCCGGAAGCATCGTGAGCCTGGGCGGCGTCGTGCAAGGCGATGCCCGTCCCGGCGCCAGCATCGCAGTGACTGCCGGCAACCAGGGCATTGATTTCGATGCACTGCGCACGCACTACCTGGATCCGGCCAACCTCGCCGATTCCTCGCAGTCGTTGGCTGCGCAGCCGGGCAAGGCGGTGAAGATCTACGACAAGGAGTTGAGGGAGTGGCTGCAGCAGCGCTTCGGTCTGGCGGTTGATGGCGCCGAGGCCCTGGCAGCATTCGACCGGCTGCCGAAGGAACAGCAGCGCATCTTCCTGCGCCAGGTCTACTACGCCGAACTGCGTGAAGGTGGCCGCGAGTACACCGATGCCGAAGGTCCGCGTTTCGGTTCTTACCTGCGCGGCCGCGAGGCCATCGCCACGCTGATGCCGGACAAGGATGCGACGGGGGCGACGATCCAGCGCACCGGCGACATCCTGATGTACGGGGGCTCCGGCGTGCGTACCGAAGCCGGCGGCAACATCGAGCTGATGGCGCCGGGCGGACAGATCGTGGTGGGTGTGCAGGGCGTGGTGCCGCCGGCCAGTGCCGGGCTGGTGACCCAGGGGCAGGGTGACATCCGTCTGTTCAGCCAGGACAGCGTTCTGCTGGGGCTGTCTCGGGTGATGACAACGTTCGGCGGAGACATCCTGGCCTGGTCGGAGCAGGGTGACATCAACGCCGGTCGTGGTTCGCAGACCACGTTGTTGTACACGCCACCGCGTCGCGTCTATGACGGCTGGGGCAACGTGATCCTGTCGCCGCAGGCCCCGGCCAGTGGTGCAGGTATCGCAACGTTGAACCCCATTGCCGAAGTACGACCGGGCGACGTCGACCTGATCGCGCCGCTGGGCACCATCGATGCGGGCGAGGCTGGCATCCGCGTCTCGGGCAACATCAACCTGGCCGCGCTGCAGGTGCTCAATGCCGCCAACATCCAGGTACAGGGTGAAAGCAAGGGCCTGCCCGTGCTGGCCACGGTGAACGTCAACGCGCTGGCCTCGGCCAGTGCAGCAGCCAACAGCGCCAGCCAAGCGGCACAGGATGTGATGCGCAAGAGCCAGGATGATGCGCGGCGCAACCAGCCTTCGGTGATCAGTGTGCAGATCCTCGGCTTCGGCAGCGGCACCAGCAGCATCAACCCGCCGGCGCGTGGCAATACTGCCAACGCTGGCTATGACGCCAACAGTGCCTTCCAGTTCCCGCAGGCAAGTCGCGACGAGGGAACGCAGCGCCGGTAGGCCTCTTGCAAGCGTGCCGACCAACGGTCGGCACCAAGGTAGATCCACGCCTTGCGTGGATGCGATCGGGCCGGAAGAACGGACAGCATCGGGCCAGCCGCCACGGAGCGGTGGCGGCCCCAGCCAGGACGGCACGGAGGGCAGGGAGCGGCCATCAGCGGTGAGGACCACCGACACAACGCCGCCGGGTGCAGGAGAGTGCCCGGCGGCAGGCGGGGGGATCCATGCAATGCGCGGATTCCGGAGCCAACAACAATGCCGACCAACGGTCGGCACCCACCAAGGCACGGTCGGCACCCACCGTAGATCCACGCCGTGCGTGGATGCCTTGCCTGGGAAGAATCCTAAAGCTCCAGCACCCGCCGGTAACTCAGCGGCCCACGCCCATCGCGCAGGCCCAACCGCAGTTCAAGTCCGGTGGCCGGCATTACCTCGCCTTCGCTCGGCAACACGGCCCATCCCGTTCCTGGCTGCCAGGCCCGCACCTCGAACCGCTGTACCTCGCGCGCCACGGCAATGCCCTTCGACAGATCCGGCGCCGGCAGGGGATACCGATCCGTCGCTGCGCCGCTGGCCCGCCAAAGCGTACTTCCCTGCCGCCACCAGCGCACCCGCTGCCAGCGCAGCCCATCGCTGCCGACACTGCGGGTGATCTCCAGCGCGAAGCTCCCATCCGGATGCCGCTCGCTCACCAGCGAAGGCGGCAGCAGCCGCTGCGGTTGATCGGCCGGCCGCACGGCACCATTCATCAACGCATCGTCTGCGCGCATTTCGATATCACGCTGGAACTGCTGCAGCACGCGCAGCGTCGTCGTGGTCTCGGCATCGGCCTGGCGCAGGCGCTGGTCGCTGTTGGCCACGCTGTCGAGCGCCCGCCAGCAGATCAGTGCCAGTACGCCCATGATGGTGATCGCAATCATCACCTCGATCAGGGTGAAGCCGCGGACGGCGCGCCTCATTGCGCCGCCGTCCATGGCAACTGCATCCGCGCCAGCGACTGCCGAGGAGCGTCCTCGGCAACCACACTCAGTTCCAGCTGCGGCTGGCCATCGTTGCCCGTGCCCAGATGCTGAAGCACCAGGAAGCTGCTGCGCCCCTGCACACAGCGTTGCCGGGCATCCTGCGGTGCCTGTCCGCTCAGGCGCAGTTCCTGCCAGCGATCCTGCGCACACAACAGTGCCAGGCGACGATCACGCAGCCGTGACTGATCGTCGGTCGCCACTGCCACCGAGCGCATCACCGCCGCCAGTGCAATCGATACGATCGCCAATGCGATCAGCACTTCGATCAGGGTGAATCCGCGCGCCGCCTGCTTCATTGCACGACCTGCAACTGTCCGCTGCCATCATCACGAAGGCGCAGTTTGCGACCCTCCAGCGACAATCCAAGCTCCCAGGCGATACCGATCCACTCCGGGCTCAGCTCAATGGGGTTGGCGGGCTGCACCGCAATGCCCGTTGCCTGCCACTTCTGCGGACGCAGCAGATCATCGTGTTCAACGGTCACCCAACCGCTGCCTTCGCGGCGGCTGAAACGATAGCCGTTGGCGTCGGCCTCCCAACGCAGGGGGCGGCCATCGATGCGCGCCTCATCGCGCGCCACCTGCAGGCGCTGCGCCAACCGCTCGGCTTCCTGCCGCAGCTGCCGGCCCGGGTCGAGCAGGCTGCCCAGGCCCAGCCCGATTCCGGCCGTGCAGATGCCGATGATCACCAGCACCACCATCAGTTCCAGCAGGGTGAAACCACGCGGCACGCGCTGCATCGACGTTGCCTCCTGTCCGGGTCGATACCTGCCAGCGTAGGCCGGCATGATGAAACAAAAGCGTCAGCCACAGCTGCTAGCGTGGGCGGACACGAACGTGGCGGTGGTGCGGAACATGGATGGCAGGCGCTGGGATCGCAATCGCATACTGACCCTGCTGGCGGCGACGCTGCTGCTGGCCGTGGTGGCCTATTGGGGTGTCACCCTGTCTGCCGTGGCGCCAGCGGCCGCGGCCAGCGAGGCGAAGGCCGTGGCGCCGGTACGGCCGATGTTCGATGCAGTGGCTAGCCTGCCGCTGGTGCGGCTGCTGTCCCCCGGTGCAGTGCAGACCGAGGTGGTGGTGCTGGGCGTGATGGCCGGTGACCATGCGCCATTGGCCCTGCTCTCGGTGGATGGACGCCCGGCGGAAGCGTATGCGCCCGGCCAACGGCTCGGACCTTGCACGGTGCTGGCCAGCATCAGTGCCAGCGCGGTGGAACTGAACCAGGCCGGGCAATCGCGCAGCCTGCCGGTGCCTGAGCTGCCGCCGGTGCCGACCGATGGCATCGTGCCGGCCGCACTGTAGAGCCGAGCCTACGCTCGGCAGCTCCTGCGCGGCATCGCCGATGAATGCAAAGACAGCCGAGCATGGGCTCGGCTCTACAAAGGCGCTGGCTCAGCGAGCCGGACGCTGCGGTACCACCGAACGACCAAAGGCATCGCCCATGCGCTGTCGTGTGCCTTCCAGGTTGTACTGCATCAGTTGGTTGCCGGGCTGCCGCATCAGGCGTTCGGCCTCCGGCAGCGCCGGTGATTTCGCCGTTTTCGATGCCGGCGCAAGTTTGCGCTGCAGGCAGTCCCAGGCCGGAATACGCTCGCCATTGACCTGTACTTCGATACAGGGCGCGGCGCCTTCCTGCTTCTTCGCCTCGTCGGCGCGAAGCGGGGCCAACACCAGCAACGCAAGGGTGAGGGCGGCACGCAGTTCCACCATCAATGATTCACGCATCTCGAATCTCCCGCAGCAATCGACGTTCTGCAATGAAGACGTGTGGCGAAGGCAGGGTCCGCCTGCGTGCGTTGCGGCGCTGTCAAAAGATGACAGTGCTGTCATAAAACTGTTGGCGGTTTTGACGCGACGTGCACGTCCTGTTGGTAGACCCACGCGCCGCTCCATGGCCATTACCTTCGATACGACGCGATGCCTTCGATGACTCCTGTTCCGTGCCGAGCCGTCCGCCTTCCCTTGCGCCTGCATCCCCTGGTGCTGGCCCTGGCCGCGATGCCGCTGCCGTTGTTCGCGCAGGAGGCAGCGCCTGCGCCCAGCGTGAACATCAATGAATACATCGTGCGCGGCAATACCGTGCTCGATCCGCGCCAGATCGAGCGCGCGGTCGAGCCCTTCCTCGGCCCGGGAAAGACCCTGGCCGATGTCGAGAAGGCACGCGATGCAGTCAATGCGCTGTACCAGCAGGCGGGCTACCAGTCGGTCTACGTGGAGCTTCCCGAGCAGCAGGTCAGTGGTGGCGTAGTGCTGCTGAAGGTACAGCAGACACCGATCGGCCAGCTGCGGGTCGTGGGAACGAAGCACGAATCGCCCGAGCGCATCCGCGAACGCGTACCAGCGCTGGCGGAAGGCAAGGTGCCGGACTTCGACCAGGCCCAGAAAGAACTGACCGCGCTGAATGAGGGCGGGCGTCGCCAGGTGATGCCGCTGGTGCGCGAAGGCCAGGTGCCGGGCACGATGGATGTGGACCTGCAGGTCGAAGAAAAGTCGCCGTGGCGTGCCAGCGCGTCACTCAACAATGACCACAGCGCCGACACCGAGAAGCTGCGCCTGAGTGCATCGCTGGCCTACGACAACCTGTGGAAGCGCGGGCACAGCGCCAACATCGGCGTGTATCTGGCACCGGAAGACACCAAACAGGCCAAGGTGTTCTCGGCCTCGTACACGATGCCGTTTGAAGGTACCCCATGGAGCCTGGAAGCGTCTGGCTACAAGTCCGACAGCCGTGTGCTGAACGCAGGTGGGCAGGGCGGCGCCGGCAGCGGTACCAATGTGATCGGCAATGGCCATTCAATCGGTGTCAAGCTGAATTACCGCCTGGCGGGCAGCAGTCAGTGGTGGCGCCAGCTCAGCCTTGGTGTGGATTTCAAGGACACCGAGGAAGATACCCAGATGGGCAAGGACAGCCTGAAGACGCCGCTGAAGTACGCGCCTATCACGCTGGCCTTCGTGGGCGTGCGCCAGGGCGAGCAGGATCAGCTGAGCATCAACACACAGCTGGTTGCCGGCACCCGCCGCCTGTTCGGCTACGGCAGCGACGCCACCGCCTTCGGCCAGAAGCGCTATTGGGCCGACCCGAGCTTCGTGGCCTTCAAGGCCGACGTGGCCAACACCCACACCTTCGGCAATGACTGGCAATGGTACGCACGTGGCTCGCTGCAGGTAACCGACGCGCCGCTGGTGTCGGCCGAGCAGTTTGCCGCCGGTGGCATGTACACCGTGCGCGGCTATCTGTCGGCCGAGGCGATCGGCGACTACGGCGGCCTGGCCAGCCTGGAATGGCGCACCCCGGCGTGGTCGCTGTGGAGCGGCACTGATCTGCGCGTCTACAGCTTTGCAGATGCGGCCTACCTGCGCCTGCGCCAGCCGCTGCCCGAACAGCGCGACAAGTACAACCTGGCCTCGGTCGGCCTGGGCGCGCAGATGCGCCTCGGCGAACACCTGCAACTGCGCCTGGACTACGCCTGGCCTTATGCCGATGGCCCGGTCACGCGCAAGGACGACCCGCGCCTGCATTTCAACATCAGCACCAGTTACTGACCCTTCCCTTGAACATGCGTTCTCCGGAGACCCTTCGCATGGACCGTTTGCTTTCCCGAGTGTTGTTGCTGCTGGCCGCGCTGGTTGCGCTGCCGGTCGCTGCGGCCGATGCCAATTGGTGGCAGGCCGAATGGAAATACCGCAAGCCGATCACCGTCGACGCCGGCCCGCAGGGCGCGGGCCTGGCCGGTGACCCGGGTCGCACGCCGCTGCTGCTGCGCCTGCATACCGGCAACTTCGGTTTCGACGGCACCCAGGACGCGGGCAACGACCTGCGCTTCGTCTCGGGTGATGGCCGCACCGTGCTGGCCCACCAGATCGAACAGTTCGATCCCAAGCTGGGCCTGGCCCTGGTCTGGGTGGACGTACCGGCGGTCAGCGCCGCAGCACCGCAGACGATCTGGATGTACTACGGCAACGAGAAGGCCCCGGCCAGCGGCAATGGCCAGCAGGTGTTCGACCCGGACTACACGCTGGTCTACCACTTCGCCGAGGCCAATGCGCCGGCACGCGACACCACCGCTTATGGCAACAATGCCGGTGCCGTGGTGCCGCCATCGGAAGGCTCGGTGATCGGCCGCGGCGTTCAGTTGGGTGCAGCCCCGCTGCCGCTGCCGGCCAGCGCATCGCTTGCGCAGGAGGCGGGCGCGCCGCTCACTGTTTCGGCCTGGATCAAGCCAGGCAGCAACAACGCTGCACAGGCGATCTACGCCCGTCGCGACGGTGCTTCCGAACTGGTGCTGGGCATCGAAAACCGGGTGCCGTTCGTGCAGCTCAATGGCCAGCGCAGCACGCCGGCGCAGCCGATTCCGGAAGGGCAGTGGGCGCATGTGGCGCTGACTGCGGAGAAGGGCGCACTGCAGTTGTACCTCAATGGTCGCGTGGTCGCCCAGCTGAGCGGCGAGCTGCCGGCGCTGACCACCGCGCCGGTGGTGGGCGCTGATGCGCCGGGCGCGGTGCAGCCGCTTGCCAATTTCGAGGGCGCACTGGATGAGCTGCGTATCTCGCGCGTGGCACGACCGGCGGCACTGCTGCTGGCCGATGCCACCGCACAGGGCGCCGACTCGCGCCTGATCAGCTACGGTGCCGACGAGCAGTCCGCCGGGCAGAGCCACTTCGCCTTCATCCTCAAGGCGATGCCGTTCGACGCCTGGGTGGTGGTCGCTATCCTCGGCCTGATGATGCTGCTGTCGTGGGCGATCATGATTGCCAAGGGGCGGCACTTCGGCCGTACCAGCAAGGCCAATGCAGTGTTCACCGAGAGCTTCGGCAAGCTGTCCGGTGTGCCGCTGCGCACCCTGTCCGACATGGACCGCCAGGGCAAGGCACCCACCGCGATGCACGACGGTTCGCTGTGGCGCATCTACCAGGTGGCCATCGATGAAATGCAGCAGCGCCACCAGCGCGATGGCAACAGCGGTTACCTCAGTGGCGCCACCATCGCCGCGATCCGCGCCTCGATGGATGCGGTGATGGTGCGCGAGCAGGAAGCGATGGCACGGCGCATGAACTGGCTGTCGACCACCATCGAAGGCGCGCCGTACGTGGGCCTGTTCGGTACCGTGATCGGCATCATGCTGGTGTTCGTGGTGGCGGCGATGGCCGGCGCGGTGGACATCAATTCGGTGGCACCGGGCATGGCCGCGGCGCTGCTGTGTACCGCAGCCGGCCTCGGCGTCGCGATTCCGGCGCTGTTCGGCTACAACTACCTGGGTGCACGTGCCGAGGCGATCGGCGCCGACATGGCGGTGTTCATCGACGAGTTCGCCGCGCGCCTGGCCGAAGAGCAGGACGGGCGCGGCCCGGCCGCGGTCCAGGGCTGAGGGGCGCGCCATGGGCCAGAAGGCGAAGTTCGGCATCAAGAAGCGCGAGAAGGGCATCAACGTAACGCCCTTCGTCGACGTGCTGCTGGTGGTGCTGGTGATCTTCATCCTGACCAGCAACGCCTCCATCCCCGGCATCGAGGTGAACCTGCCGAAGGCCAGCAACAGCGTGGCGCTGGAAAAGGCGAAGACCAAGGCGATCACCATTGACCCCAGTGGCCAGGTGTTCCTGGATGCATACCCGGTGACGATGGCCGAGCTGGAAGACCGCCTGCGCACCGAGCGCGCGACCACGCCGGATTTCCCGGTGATCGTGCGCGGTGATGCGCAGGTGCAGTACGCCCGTGTGGTCGAGGTGCTGGACCTGCTGCGGCGGCTGGAGCTGGCCCAGGTCGGGCTGGTCACCGGCAAGGCGCAGGGCTGAGGCATGACGGCCCATCAATCCCCTCGGCCGGAGCCCGGCATGCGCGGTCGCCAGTTGCTGGTGACCATTGCACTGGTACTGGCCGCCTTGCTGGTGCTCGGCATCGCCGTGTGGTGGATGCTGTTCAAGGACACCGCCAGCACCCGCCGGCCGGTGGTGCAGCCGCCGATGCTGGCATTGCCGCCCCCCCCTCCGCCGCCGCCACCGCCGCCGGAAAAGCCACCGGAGCCGGAGACGCCGCCGGAAGAAGCGATGCCAGAGCCGGAACCTCTGGATCCACCAACGCCGGCTGAAGAGCCAACGCCAACGCCGGACAACGCCGACCCGGTGACGATGAATGCTGATGCGCAGGCCGGCGGTGACAACTTCGGTATCCAGTCCGGCAGTGGCGGCGGCTCGTCCGGCGTCGGCCGCGGTGGTGCCGGCAATGCCACCTACGGGCGCTACCTCGGATACCTGATGCAGCAGGCGATCTCGCGCGACGACAAGGTCAAGCGCCTGGCGTTCCAGCTGCAGGTGAATGTGTGGCTGTCCAACGATGGCCGCCTGGAAAAGGTCGAGCTGGTGCGCGGCAGTGGCAACGAGGAGGCCGACGCGGCCGTGCTCGATGCGCTGCGACGCATCGGCAAGGTCGACCAGGCACCGCCGCCGTCGCTCGATTTCCCCGCCCGCGTGCTGATCCAGGGCCGCCGGCCCGGGGCCTGATTCCCGACCTCCGTGATTTCCCTTCTTTCGATGAGAACCGTGATGAACGACCACGTCCGCGCACGAACCGACTCCCGCTGCTCGCGCCCGGCCAGACGGGCGCTGCTGTGCTGCGCCGTGCTGCTCAGCCTGGCCGCCCCGGCCGGTGCGATGGCCGCAGAAACCACCATGGTCAAGCTGATCAAGGGCCTGATCGCCAGTGGCGCGCTGAAGCCCGAAGACGGCCAGGCATTGCTGGTGCAGGCCGAGGCTGAAGCAGCGGCCGCGTCGCGCACTACGACCACCGCACCTTCGGCCGCCAGCGGTGGCGTGGCCCTGGAGGCCGGCGACGTGCGCGTGCCCTACGTGCCGCAGAGCGTGCGCGACGGCATTCGTGACGAAGTACGCCAGGACGTGATGGCGCAGGCCAGGTCCGAGGGCTGGGCGGCACCGAACGAAGTGGCTGAGTGGACCAAGCGCATCAAGGTCACCGGTGACATGCGCGTGCGCAGCGAGTCGCGCTTCTTCTCCGAACGCAACAGCGACATCGTGAGCAACTGGTCGTCGATCAATTCCGGCAACGGCTTCGACACCAACACCAACACCAACCTGCAGCTGCCGCCGCTGCTGAACACCCGCCAGGACCGCCGCAACCTGTGGCGCATCCGCGCTCGCCTGGGCATCGAGGCGACCATCGGCCAGCACACCACGGCCGGCGTGCGCCTGGCCAGCGGCAGCAGCAATGGCCCGGTGTCAACCACCGAACAGCTGGGTGGTGGCCTGAGCAAGAAGGACGTGTGGCTGGACCAGGCCTGGCTGGCCTACAGCCCGGCCGATTGGGTGACGGTGCGCGGCGGCCGCTTCGGCAATCCGTTCTGGACCAGCGATACGCTGTTCTCCAACGACCTGAACTTCGACGGCCTGGCCGCCAACCTGAAACACGACTTCAACGGGGGAGATCTCGAGCTGTTCGGCAACCTTGCGGTGGTACCGCTGGAGTACACCTCCGACAGCTCGCCCAGCCAGAGCCGGGTCAAGACCCCGAACGAGAACAAGTGGCTGTCCGGTGCACAGGTCGGCATGAACTGGCGCTTCAACGACGACAATGCGCTGCGTGCCGCACTGGGCTACTACGATTTCAAGAACATCAGCGGCCGCCTGTCCTCGCCGTGCGCGCTATATGCGGGCGCGGTGGGCTGCGATACCGACTGGTCGCGCCCAGCGTTCATGCAGAAGGGCAATACCCTGATGCTGATCCGCGACATCGCGCGCAATCCGCTGGACCCGGCCAACACGCCGACCCCGCAGTATGTCGGCCTGGCCTCGGCATTCCGCCTGGCCACGCTCAACCTGCGCTGGGATACGCAGCTGGCCCAGGGCATCGGCCTGCGCCTGGATGGCGACTACATCCGCAACCTGGCCTACGACAAGCAGGCCATGTTCAGCCGCGCCAACAACGGCATCGTCAACAACTACGGTGCCGGTGGCGCCGCCAGCATCGATACCTTCCGCAGTGGCGACACCGCCTGGATGGTGCAGGCCACCTTCGGCGCCACTGACCTGAAGGAGAAGGGCCAGTGGCAGGCGCTGCTGGGCTACAAGCATATCGAGGCCGATGCGCTGCCGGACGCGTACAACGACCCGAACTTCCACCTCGGCGGCACCAACGCCCGTGGCTACTACGTGGGCGGCGCCTACGCGCTGGATGCGCGCAGCTGGATCAGCGGCAAGTGGATGGCGGCCAAGGAAGTGTCCGGTGCTCCACTGTCTATCGACGTGTTCCAGCTGGAGTTCAATTCCGGGTTCTGAGTGACGGCGTGATGTGGATCACGTAGTGCGTGGCGGGGGCGCAGTGATGCGCCCGTCTAGGGAAAGGAGACCACGCGTTGCACATAAGGAGGAGTGGATGAGCCGTCGCAAGCTGTTTGAAAGTTCCGAACCGTCCAGTCGATCGCTGGGCATCGGCCCGGCCTATGTCTCGGTGGAGGGGCTACGCCAGCACTTGGCGGAGTTCCTGCTGTATGCAGGCCGGCCGGTGGTGATCATGCGCGGGCGCAGCGAAGTGGGTTACTTCCTGCCGGCGCGCTGCTGGCGCCAGCGTGACGACGATCCGCTGGCGGCGGCCGCCGCCGACCAGCTGTTGGACGCGGCCGGGTTCCAGGCCGAGGATATCCAGCAGGTGGAGCAGGAATTCAACGCGATGCGCCAGCGCACCGTGCTGCATTCACGGCGCTGAGCGGAATGTAGAGCCGAGCCCACGCTCGGCTGCATGCTGCGGAGCCGAGCATGGGCTCGGCTCTACAGGAGATCCACGCCATGCGTGGATGGGGTTACGCTGCAGCCCCACGCTCACTGGAGATGCGTGCACCTTCGCGCATCACCAGGGTCACCGGGGTCTTTTCCACCACCTCCAGCAACCGCTGCCACTGCGCATCGCTCAGCTCGGCGCTGGCATGCAGCACGCGGTGCACGTGGAAGCGTCCATCCGCGTCACGTTCCGAGCGCAGCTCGGCATGGAATTCGCCCAGCTCCCAGCCCTTGCGCTGCGCGTACATGCGCAGGGTGATGGCGGTGCATGCCGCCAGCGAGGCCAGGTACAGGTCGAACGGTGCGAAACCCCTGCCCTGGCCGCCCAGCGAGGCGGGCTCGTCCGCATCCACATCGAAGCTGCCATTGCTGATGTGGTGCAGGTAGTTGTCGGCGGTCGAAACAATGCGTGCGTAGGCCATCGGGATCTCCTGTTGTCTGTAGGGCCGAGTCATGTTCGGCCAATCCCACTGTGGCGTCGAGCCATGCTCGGATCTGCCCTGCATGGATGATGTGGGCGGCGGCGGCTTGCCGCCTGCGGCCGCGCAGCCCACAATCCACGTCCGGACCGTCGCCATCACGCCCATCATTCCCCGGTCCGGCCTTGGCACCTATGTCTCCCAATGCCCTGGCGCTGGTCGAGTTGCTGATCCGCGAGCGCCGTGCGTTGTCTCGCTTCATCGCGCGCTATCTCGACCCGGCCAGTACCGAGGACACCCTGCAGAACCTGTACCTGAAGGCCAGCAGCGTGCCCGGCGATCCGCCCATCCTCGAGCCGCGCGGCTATCTGTACCGGATGGCCTACCACCACGCGCTCAACCGCAGCCAGTCCGACGCCCGCGAGCGGCGTGCGATGGCCGAGTACGCCCTCGACATGGCCGAGGCCAGCCGCGATGGCGAGGCGCAGGCGCTGGACCAGGCGCAGCTGCGCGAGATCACCCAGACCATCCTCGCGCTGCCGGCCCAGGTGCGTGAGTGCTTCGTGCTCAACCGCTACCTGGGCCTGAGCGAGCGCGAGATCGCCGCCAGGCTGGGTATTTCCAAGAGCCTGGTCGGCAAGAATGTGCTGCGCGCGGCGCTGTTGATCCAGCAGCATCAGCAGGGAGTGCAGTGATGAGCTGCGATTGCCGTGGGCAGATCGCGCCCGCCGTTGTCACAACAGGAAGGCGCACCCGTTCGTGGTGCGGCAGGCCACAACCATGAACACGTCCGAACCCTCGCCGCGTCAGGCCAGGCAGGCGTTGCGCTGGGTGATCCGGTGCAGTGCAGGCCCGCTGCCGGAACGCCAGCAACGAACCCTGCAGCGCTGGCTGCAGGCCGACCCTTGCCATGCGCTGGCCTGGCGCCAGCAGCAGGCCTTCTGGCAAGGCTTGGATGCCGCCGGGCCGGAGGTGCTGGCCGCGCTGCCTGTGCTGACGGCTGATCGCGAAGGGTTGCGCCCGATCGCACCGCGCCGCCGCCTGCCGTGGCTGTTGGCCAGTGCCGCCGCCGTGGTACTGGTGGTCGCGGCCGCACCGCAGGCGTTGCTGCTGGCGCGCAGTGACCTGCGCAGCAGCGATGCACCGCGCGTGGTGCAGCTGGAGGACGGCAGCACCGCCGCACTCGATGCGGGCACCGCATTGGCGGTTGAGTTCGATGGTCAGCGGCGGCACCTGCGCCTGCTGCGCGGCCAGGCCTGGTTCCAGGTGGTGCATGAACAGCGACCGTTCCAGGTCGAGGCCGGCGGTGGCCAGATCCGTGACATCGGCACCGCCTTCAGCCTGTCGATGCGGGACACCACGGTCGTGACCCAGGTCAGCGAGGGCGTGGTCGATGTTCGCCCAGGCGATGGCAGCGTGCAGCGCCTGCATGCCGGGCAGGCACGGGTGTTCCGTGACGGTCGCTGGCTGCGGCCGGTGCAGCTGGAAGATCTCGAGACGATGGCGCCGTGGCGGCGTGGCGAGGTAGTGATCGACGATCAGCCGGCCGCGCAGGCCATCGCCGACCTGGCGCGCTACCGTCGTGCACCGGTCTGGGTACTGGGCGGGCAGGGCGCGGACTTACGGGTCAGTGGCCTGTTCCACCTGCAGCAATCGGAGACCGCCATCAATGCGGTGGCCGCGCAGGCAGGACTGCGTGTGCAGCGCTTGCCCGGCGGCGCGCTGGTGGTGTGGTGAGGCTCGCGCAATGCCCGGATGAACCGGTCGCATAAAAAAAACATGAAAAAACCGTGGGCAATCGCCACATCGCGCTGTCTATAGAGGTATAGCCAGAGCGAAACACCGTTTCTCCTCAAGCCAGACATGCCACCGGCACCGGATGTGCCCGTGGTTCCGCCACGCTTGAGGAGTTCCTGTCCATGCCGTCCACGGCATCCGCCTGTCATCGTCGCGTCACCGCCCTGGCCCTGGCCATCTCCACTGCATTGCTGCCGCTGGCCTGGGCGCCGGGCGTGCAGGCGCAACCGGCGGTCGTCGCGCCGTTGCGCCAGTACACGATTCCGGAACAGCCCCTGGCCGACGCTGTGCGTGCCTTTGGCCGCCAGGCTGATGTGCAGGTGGTGTTCCGCAGTGACCTGGTGGAGGGCCGCCGCTCCAGTGCGGTGAAAGGCGAGTACAGCCAGATGCAGGCGCTGCAGCAGCTGTTGCGCGGGAGTGGCGTGCGCGCACAGCGCGGCATGGACGGCACTTGGAGCCTGCGGGCCGCAGTGGAGGCGGGTGAAGGGGAAGGGGTGCGGGTAACCGAGACTCTGGACGTGGCCGGTCGCCTGCAGTCGGAACGGGGCGAGGCGCGTGATCGGCGCGGCTACGATGATGTGTTCGCGCTGGACCTGACCACGGCGTATTCGGGGCGCGACCGGGTGGAGCGCTACCGCGGCTCCAACCCGGCCGACGTGGTCAAGGATCTGGTCGGTGTGTTCAGTGGCGATGCGCGCAACAGCGGCGCGCTGGACATCAACATCCGTGGCATCCAGGGGCCGGGGCGGGTGCCGGTCAGCATCGACGGTAGTGAGCAGGCGCTCACGGTCTGGCGCGGCTACAACGGCGTCAGCAACCGCAATTACATCGATCCCAACCTGATGGGTGGCATCCAGGTCATCAAGGGGCCAGGGCTGGTGCGCAATGTGCACAGCGGGATCGGTGGCGCGCTGGTGATCAAGACCATCGACGTCGATGACATCGTGGAAGCGGGTGAGCGCTTCGGCGGGGAGCTGAAGATCGAAGGCAGCAGCAATGCGGTGGCGCCACGCCTGCCGCGGCTGCACACCGGCGAGGATTACCGCACCGTGCCGGGGTTTCCGCAGGGCTCGCCGAACTCGCCCTACGATGACCGCACCCTGGTGGTGCCGGTGAAGTCGCGCAGTGGCAACAACCCCCTCGATGGCGAGGACCAGGCCTGGCGCCTGGCGCTGGGCGTGCGTGGCGACAACGTCGACCTGATGGCCGCCTACGCCTGGCGCAAGCGCGGCAACTACTTCTCCGGGACCCAGGGCAGCGCCTACTACGACCAGGACCGGCGCGAGCAGTTCGAGTACCAGGGCATCGACTACATCACCACGCTGGCGCGCTACTTCAAGCCCGGCGATGAAGTGCCCAATACTTCCAGCGAACAGGAGTCCTGGCTGGTCAAGGGCAGCTGGCAGATCAACGATGACCAGCAGTTGAAGGCGACCTGGCGGCGCACGCTGTCGCACTACGGCGAGATCATGCCATCGCGCATCCTGTCCGCGCCGGACTATGGGCGCATCCAGTGGCCGCTCAGCCGGGTTGCGTCCGATGCCTGGAACCTGGAGTACCGCTTCCAGCCGGCCGGCAGCCGCTGGCTGGACCTCTACGTCAACCTGTGGCGCACGGAGACAGACAGCGATACCTACACTGCAGGCGGCTTCCCGAACTTCGCGCCAGGCAACCCGGCATGGAACCCGGACGCCAGCCCGATCCTGCGCAACACCGCGTTGGCCAATGCGCGCAACGACCGCACCGGCCTGACCCTGAGCAACCGCTTCGCGCTGCATTCGACCCTGGACCTGACCGTGGGTGGCAACTGGCAATACGAAAAGCTCGGCTCGCGCGACCCGTATTTCGGCCCGTCCGACGGCTGGCGCATGTACCCGCGTGCCGGCCGTCGCCAGGAGGGCGAGGGCTACCTCACGCTGGAATGGCGTCCGGTCGACTTCCTGACCCTCAATGCCGGCGTGCGCTACAGCCGTTACTGGGCGTTCGACGACTTCCTGCAGGCCCACCCGGAACTGCAGACGACCTCGATCGTGCCGCGCGAAGCGCAGTACCGGGTGAATGAACTGCCGCCGCGGCCGGACAGCCTGCAGGGCGAGATCGACGCACTCGAGAGTGAGCGGGAATTCTGGGACAGCATCGGCATGGGCTGGATCGTCGATCAGTCGCTGGCCGACCTGCTGCGCAAGTACGAGACACCCAGGGAGGTCCAGCACGGCATTCCCTGGTTGCCCGATGCAAACGGCAACTACAGCCGAGCCACCAATCCCTGCATCAACGGCCAGGTCGCCGCCATCCCCGGGCTGCTGCCGATGGTCCTCGGCACCGACATCCGCTGCAGGATCGGGGGCGGGGCGATGCAGTCGGTGGCCGGGCGCAACGAACGGCACCGCGATCACGCCTGGTTGCCGACGTTCTCGGCGACGGTGCGTTTCTCGCCGGCCGCTCGTGCCTATCTGCGCTACAGCGAGGCGGTGCGCTTCCCCAGCATGTTCGAAAGCACCATTGCGTTCTCCAGCAGCCTCAATCCGCTGTATCCACTCAAGCCGGAGCATGCCTACAACTACGAGCTGGGGTACGTGCACAACCTTTCCGGGCTGTTCGGCAACACCGCCGATGCCGACGTCAAGCTGGCCTATTACGTGCACAAGACCCGCAATGTCATCGAGCGTGATGCGTACTTCATGTTCGACAACATCGACAAGCAGACCATCCGCGGCATCGAGCTGCAGGCGCGCTTCGACAACCGGCGCTTCTTCACCGATCTGGGCATCAGCCGCATCCTTGAAAACGAAGTCTGCGACGAAAGCTCGGCGGTATGGCTGGATGCGGACCAGGGGCGGGTGCCCAACTGCGTCCAGGATGGCTTCGTCAGCGGCTATCTGCTGACCCAGGCCACGCCGAAGCTGTCGGTGAACTGGTCACTCGGCACCCGTCTGTTCGATGAGCGCCTGGAGCTGGGCAGCCGCATCGTGCACTACCAGCGGCACGACAATCCGGACCTGCAGGCCTACCGCGACTGCCTGATCGCCGGGGGCAGCAGCCTGCTCTGGCAGAACGTGCCCTTCACCTGGGGAAACATCACCACGGTGGATGCCTACGCCCGCTGGCGTTTCAACCAGCACGCCAGCGTCGAGCTGGTCGGCAGCAATCTCGGCAACCGCTATTACGTCGACCCGGCAACACGCTCAACGCTTCCAGCACCGGGCCGCACGATCAAGCTTGGCATCACCGCACGCTTCTGAGTCCGCATTCGACAGGGAGAATTAACCGTGAAACAGCCCCGCACCCTTGTACTTTCGATCGGCCTGCTGGCTTCCATGCCGGTCATGGCTGCCGACATCGCTGGCGGGCAGAGCCCGGCCCAGGACGGCGTCCATTACATCAACGCAGGCGAATCGACACTCAATGCCGGTCCGCACCGTTCCGGTCGCGCAGGCATTTCGTTGGGGCCGTATGCCAACGCGGCGCGAGTGGACGTCGCCGGCCTTGTGCCCTACGCCACCACGGTGGTGCGTGGCGCAACCACGGTCCGCACGCTGGACCCGGACGCAGGCCTGCCGTTCGCCACCGCTGGCGTGGGCCACTTCAGCTTCGTGCAGGTGGGTAATGCAGATGTCTGGTTCGGTGAATGGTCATCCAGCGGCGCGCAGGCGGGCTTCAATCACCGCCAGGTGTTCTTCGTCGGTGACCGTGCCGGTACTTCGCTGCCAGCAGGCATCGTGACCTACACCTTGGCTGGCATCAACCGCTTTGATGGCAGCGGCGTGCTGGAAGGCGCACTGCGGGCGAATTTCGATACCGGCACCGTCACCGCCGGCCTGGTCGGGACCGGATACAGGCTCGCCGCGAGCGGCACGCTGGATCGCGCCACCGGTGCGTTCAGCGGTTCGGCCATCGCCAATGGTTCGATCATCGGTACCAGCAGCGGCCAGTTCTTCGGCGCCGGTGCCAGTGCGGTGACCGGCATCGCAACCTTTGCCGGCAACAGCCAGTTCGATACGTCCTTCGGCGGTCAGCGCAACTGATCCGCCGCCGTTCCTTTTTGTGTTGTACCCGTAGTTCCCTCAACCCAAGGAGCAATACCATGAAAATGATCAACAGTTCCCTGTTGGCCGTCGCCGCTGCACTGGCCCTGGCCGGCACTGCGCAGGCGGCCGACATCGTCGGCGCTGCCAGCCCGGCGACCGATGCGCAGTTGTACGTCAAGGTGGGTGCGTCGGAAGTCAACGGCGGCCCGCACTCGGCCGGCAAGGCCGGTATCGGCGTTGGCACCGTGTCCAATGCCAAGCCGGTCGATTTCCAGGGCCTGGCGGCCTACTCGGCCCCGACCACCGTCAATGGTGTCACCGTACGCACACTGGCCATGCCGATCACCGGTACCCCGGGCAGCCATTCCGGCATGGGCCACTTCAACTTCGTCAAGGTCGGCAGCGGCGATGTGTGGTTCGGCGAGTGGTCCAAGGATGGCGCCGCTGGTGGCTTCAACAACCGCCAGGTCTATTTCGTCGGTGACCGTGCCGGCACCACGCTGCCGGCCGGCGTGGCCACCTACAGCGTGGCAGGCCTGAACAAGTTCAATGGCAGCAACCTGCTGTCGGGTACGTTCCGCGCCAACTTCGGCAATGGCACCCTGCTCGGTGGCCTGAGCGGTGGCGGCCTGTCGATCAACGTCAACGCCAACATCAACAGCGCCAACGCCTCGTTCGCCGGCACCGCCACCGCCAACGGCAGCGTTGCCGGCACCACCCAGGGCCAGTTCTTCGGCGCCAACGCGGCCACCCTGGCCGGTATCGCCACCTTCAGCGGCAACAGCCAGTACGACACCGCCTTCGGCGGCAGCAAGAACTGATCGCCACGCCCCTGACGGGGCAGGGCAGGGACAAGCCGCGATCCGCCAGTCCCTGCTTCGGCCCGCTGCATGCACCACCACGGATCGACCATGCGCCATTCCATCTTCCTTGTCGTACTGCTGTTGGCTGCCACCGAGGTGCGCGCCCAGCAGGACGATCTTCGTCGTGTGCTTGAACAGGGCACTGAGCTGCGCCACCAGCAGCAGGACCAGCAGCGCCTGCAGCAGGCCGAGTCGGAGCGGCCAACCATCACCATCGACGGCCAGACGCTGCGCGTGGAGCGCACCGTCGATGATCTGGGCCAGGCTCTCTACCTGTCTCTGCAGCATCAGCAATGGCAGGCCGCCGCTGCGTTTCTCGACGAGTACATCGAACTGCCTGGGCATGACCCCCTGCTGCGCCACCATGCGCAGGGAGCGCTGGCACGGGTGGCCGGCAACCATCGTCGCGCGGCGATGGAGTACGAAGCGCTGCTGGCGGCGCAGCCGGATTTCCTGCCGGCCCGCCTCGAGCTGGCACGTGTCTATGCGGAAGACCAGCGCGATCGCGATGCGGCCGCGCTGTTCACAGCCATCGCTGCAGGCATCAATGCCGATGATCCGGCCACGGCCGGCGTCCGCGCGCGCGTGGACGGTTACCTGAGTGCCCTGCAGGCGCGCCAGCGTTGGAAAGGCGCGTTGTCCGCCGGCCCGGCATGGAGTGACAACATCAACCGCAGTTCGGCCAGTCGCACCTGCCTGTTCGGCGTGGGCGACGCCTGCATCATCGAACGGAAACTGCCGGACGCCCAGCGCGCGGCGGGCCTCGACTACGACGCCAGCCTGGAACGGCGCTGGGTGCTCGGCGGGCATCATGGGCTGTACGTGCGCGGTCTCGCCTTCGGCCAGGCATGGCGCGGGCACAGTGCGTACAACGAACTCAATGCCAACGTGCAGGCGGGTTACAGCTGGCGTAGTGCACGGCAGACCGTGATGCTCGCCCCCAGCTATGACTACCAGGGCCTGGGCAACCATGCGCTGCAGGGCGGCAGCGGCGTGCACGCGGAATGGCAGTACGCCCTGGATGCACGCAGCCTGCTCAAGCTGGAGGCTGACTGGAAGCGCCAGCGCTATCGCCAGCAGGGCCTTGCCAGCAACTACGACGGCGAGCTGGCATCGCTGTACGCCACCTGGTTCCGCGCGCTCAATCCACGCTGGACGGTCTTCGCCGGGCTGGATGTCACCGACAGCAGCGCAGCCGACCCGGCCAACGGCTACCGCCAGCGCGGCCTGCGGCTGGGCGCGGCGCGGCAGTGGAGTGGCACCACGGCCACCGTATTCGTGTCGCTGCGCCAGCGCGACTACGACACCTGGAGTCCGTTGCTGGAGGCGCGCAGGCAGGACGACGAACAGAACCTGATCGCCATCGTGCGCAGCGAGCGCTTGGCCGTGGCCGGGCTGGTACCCAGCCTGAGCCTGCGCTACGCGCGCATCGACAGCAACGTCGGCTGGCTGTACAGCCACGACCGCAGCCTGCTCAGCCTGAAGTGGGAACGGGCCTTCTGAACGCGGCGTTGCAATGCCGCGGTGAACGCGCCGTGGCCGCGACCTTCATCCATCATCACGCGCTCTTGTAGCCCGGTTCGCGCATCCTGCGGGCGTTGCGGCAGAGGTGGGCCGCGTGTGTCGAGGAGCGCCGGTCGTGCTGGAAGCGGGCAACAAACCAGAGGGCCTGAAAGGGCTGCGTGTACTGGTGGCGGAGGATGAATTCGCCATCGCGATGTTCCTGGTCGACTATCTGGAGCTGAAAGGCGCACAGGTGGTGGGGCCTGCCGGTGACCTGCAGGCGTTGGGGCAGCTGGTCGATACCCATCCCATCGATGTGGCGCTGCTGGACATCAATCTGGGCGGCGAACAGGTCTATCCGTTGGCCGACCGGCTGGCCGAGGCCGGCACCCCGTTCCTGCTGACCTCCGGCTACGACGACAACCTGCCAAGCCGCTTCGCCAGCGCGCCGCGCTGTACCAAGCCGTATCACATTGAAGCCCTGGTGCAGCAGCTGGCCGGGCTGGTGGCGACGCCGCAGGTCTCTGCGGGCATCGCCTGATCGCGCGGCATGTCGCGCCGTCCTGAAGGCATCCGCGCCACCGAGCTGTGTGGCGGCATGCCACCTGCAGCGCACCCGCACGGGCGCCACGATGGCATGGCTGCGCGGATCGCCCGCCATGACTGGTCATCCACGCCGCTGGGAGCGTATGAGCGGTGGCCGCCACACCTGCGCGCCACCGTCGACCTGATGCTGGCGCATGGTTTCCCGATGATCGTGCTGTGGGGCGAGCAGCTGGTGCAGCTCTACAACGATGGCTATGCCGAGATCCTGGCCGACAAGCATCCCGGCGGACTCGGCCAGCCGACCCGTGAATGCTGGCCCGAGGTGTGGCATATCAACGGGCCGATCTACCAGCGCGTCTGGCAGGGCGAAACCATCACTTACGAGGACAAACTCTATCCCCTCGCGCGCCGCGGGCGGTTGGAGGATGTGTGGTTCACCATTACCTACAGCCCCATCCGTGGCGAAGAGGGGCGCGTCAGCGGCGTGCTGGTCACCATGTTCGAGACGACGGCGGCGCATGTGGCCCAGTCGGCCCGCGAACGCGAAGAGCAGAAGCGGCGGGAGGCGGACCGCCGCCTGGCATTGGCCTTCAAGGTACTGCCGGTGGGCGTCTGCATCGTCGATGCCGAGGGGTGCCTGCAGCTCTCCAACGACCAGATGCGCACCTACCTTCCCACCGGCAAGGTGCCGTCCACGGATCTGCCCAACCACCACCGCTGGCAGGGATGGCACCCCGACGGCTCGCGCATCGAACCCAGGGATTTCGCCATAGCCAGGGCCTTGCGCGGTGAGACGGTAGTGCCCGGGCTGGAGTTCCAGTTCAAGCATGACGACGGGCGCGCGCGCTGGACCCGTGTGGCCGCCGCGCCGCTGCGCGATGCAGACGGCGAGGTGACGGGCGTATTCGCCATCGCTGTGGACATCGACGATCTCAAGCGTGCCACCGAGCGCCAATCGGTACTGCTGGCCGAACTGCAGCACCGGGTGCGCAACATCATGTCGACCATCCATGCCATTGCCTGGCGGACCCGTGAGTCGGTCAGCAGTGTGGATGATTACGCTGAACGGTTGTGCGGACGATTGATGTCGCTGGCGCGCACGCAGAGCCTGCTTACCCGTGGCGCCAATGCCGGGGTCTGCCTGCGTGGCATGCTCGATGAGGAGATCGCAGCGCAGACGCCGGTCACCGCCGCCTATCGCCTGCAGGGCGAGGATGTGCTGCTGCCACCGAAGGCGGCCGAAGTGCTGTCCCTGGCGATCCACGAATTGGCGACCAACGCCCTGCGGCATGGTGCGCTGACCCATGAGGATGGCCGGATCGACGTGTCCTGGCACCTGCAGGTGCAGGACGGACAGCCATGGCTGGGCCTGCACTGGTGTGAACGCCATGCCGCCGTGGAAGACTGGTAGCTGCCGCGCCAGCGCGGCCTGGGCCGTGCGCTGATCGAGCAGCGCGTGCCCTATGAGCTGGCCGGCAGTGGTGAACTGCACTTCGATCCGCAGGGGCTGGATGCCTGGATCCGCTTCCCACTGCGCGAGCGTGACAGCCTGCTGCAGACCGATGCGCCACAGACCGGCTCCGGCGCGTGAAACGGCATTTATATCCAATTTGGCCAAATTGGGTATAGTGGCCATTATCCACTTCTGCCTGGAGCCGTGCCATGACCCTGCCACTGGATCTGCCTGGACTTGAGAAGGCCCCGGCCTCGTCTGTGAAGACCAGGGGCTGGCCGAGCCTGATGCGTACCGTGCGTGAGAAGCAGGCGCTGGTCATCACCAACCACAACCACCCCGAAGCGGTGATCGTGGATATCCGCACCTACCAAGAGCTGTTGGCCAAGGCTGCCGGCAGCGATGCCGGTGAGCGCAGTGAAGAACTGCTGCGCCTGCGCGGCGAATTCGACCAGACTCTGGCTGGCCTGCAGCGCGGTGAGGGGCTGGGCAAGGTGCTGGGCCAGCCGATCCGCCGCGGCCGCAAGGTCACCCTCGGCCGTCCGCTCTGACCGATGGGGCGGATCCTGGTGCTGGCCGGCGTCAACGGCGCCGGCAAGAGTTCGCTGCTGGGAACCTGGCTGGAAGCCGAAGGGCTGGGCTGGTTCAACCCTGATTCGTTCACCCGCCGCCTGGTAGAGGCGGGCTGGCCGCTGCCCGACGCCAATGCCGAGGCCTGGCAGGAAGGCACCCGCCGCCTGCGCCAGGCCATGGCCGATGGCACGGACTTCGCCTTCGAGACCACGCTGGGCGGCAACACCATTCCGCGCCTGCTGCGCGAGGCCTGCGAGCACCATCACGTCGCGATCTGGTTCTGTGGCCTGGCCACGGTGGACCTGCACATTGCCCGTGTTGCAGCGCGGGTGGCCGCCGGCGGCCACGACATTCCGGTGGAGAAGATCCACGCCCGCTTCGATTCGGCGCGCGAGAACCTGCTGGAACTGCTGCCACACCTGGCCGAGCTGCATGTCTACGACAACAGCGCTCCCGCCGACGCCGACGGCTGCGTCGAGCCGCTGCCGGTGCTGGCGATGGCGCACGGCCAGCTGCAGTACCCGGTCTCGGTGGCCGAGCTGCTGCACACGCCGGACTGGGCCAAACCCATCGTGATGCGTGCGATGGGGTTAAACGCTGCGCGCGATTGAGGGCGCGTACGTTGTAGAGCCGAGCCCACGCTCGGCTGATCCCCCGAAAGGCAGCCGCGCGCGGGCTTGGCCGTACAACGCCGGCTTCGGCGAGCCTCAGGCCGGCTTTACCTGCTCAGGCTCCGCAGTCTCCGGTAGTGGCGGCAGGCTCGGGTCCACCGTCACCGGCACATCGCTCTTCAGCAGTGCGGCGGCTTCCTTGTCGCTGCCGACCGCCGGCGGTGAACCGCGCAGCGGCAGGCCAGCGGTCTCTTTCACGAACAGCATGGTGACCAGGCCGATCACTGCCGCGCCCATCAGGTAGTAGGCCGGCACCAGCGCATCACCGGTGCGCCCCACCAGCCACGCGGTCACCAGTGGCGTGGTGCCACCGAACAGCGACACCGACACGTTGAACGCGATCGACAGCGCGCTGTAGCGCACCGGGGTGTAGAACAGTGCCGGCAGCGTGGACGGCATCGAGCTGGTGAAGCACACCAGCGCCAGCCCCAGCAGCATCAGGCCGAGGAAGATCAGTCCGTCGTTGCCGCTGCCGATCAGCAGCAGGCAGGGTAGGGCCAGCACGAGCAGCGCGATGCAGGCACCGATGATCATCGGGCGACGGCCAAGCTTGTCACTGAACAATCCGCCGACAATGTTCAGCGGCATCATCACCAGCATCACGATGATGATCAGCAGCAGGCCCTTGCTCTCGGCATAGCCCATGGTGACGCTGAGGTAGCTGGGCATGTAGGTCAGCAGCATGTAGTCGGTCACGTTGAACACCAGCACCAGGCCCATGCAGACCAGCAACTGGCGGCCATGTATCTGGAACAGCGCGGCGAGCCCGGGCCGGTCGTGCTCGCGCTTCTCGGCTTCCTCGGCGAAGGCGCGGAAGGCCGGCGTTTCCTCCAGTTTCATGCGCATGTACAGGCCGAGCAGGCCCAGCGGCCCGGCCACCAGGAATGGAATGCGCCAGCCCCAGTCCAGCATCTGTTCGCTGCTCAACAGCATGTGCAGCGCGGTCACGGTTCCGGCGCCGGCGATGTAGCCGCCCAGCGTGCCGAACTCCAGCCAGCTGCCCATCAGGCCGCGGTTGCGGTCGGTGGAATACTCGGCGATGAAGGTGGCCGCACCGCCGTACTCGCCGCCGGTGGAGAACCCCTGCACCACACGTGCCAGCAGCAACAGCACCGGTGCCCAGATGCCGATGCGCTCGTAGGAGGGAATCAAGCCGATCGAGAACGTGCCCAGCGCCATCAGGATCATGGTGAACGCCAGCACTTTCTGGCGCCCATAACGGTCGCCGAGCGGGCCGAACACCAGGCCGCCGAGTGGACGCACCAGGAATGCCACGGTGAAGGTGGCGAAGGCGGCGATCACCTGTGCCGTGGGGTTGCTGGACGGGAAGAACACCTGGCCGATGGTGACGGCCAGATAGCCGTAGACACCGAAGTCGAACCACTCCATGGCATTGCCAAGTGCGGCGGCGCCCACGGCGCGCTTGAGCATGGGCTTGTCGACGACGGTGATCTCATCGACCTTCAGGTGGCGGCGGCGTTTGAACCAGCCGAAGTGGGCATGGGAATCGGGCGTGTCCTGCATAGGGGCTCCCTTGTAGGTATGGAATAGGGGAATGGGTGCTGTGGTGTGTCCCGGAAATCGGAAACGGCGATGCAGGCGCAAGTGGCGCAGGGGCATCGGAAGGCGGCGTGGGGGCCGGGGAATGTGTGCAGGCGCAACGCCACGCGCACGGCAAAGCACCGCCGCAGGGGCGGAGACGCGAAAACGGGATCACAGCGGCCGAGCAGTCAGCGGCCAGGTATCACATCAGCGTAGGGGTGCAGGCAGAGCGCCTGCGGGCGTCATCCGCCGGGATCCAGCGCGAGGCGATGGAAATGCAGGGCGGGAGCATTCGTGGCAAGCGAAGCGCCGGTCGGCAGTGCTTCCCACGTAACAGGTGCGCCCGTCACGTAGTGGGTCGTGTCGATCATCCGTTCATCATAACGGCATTGGCGTGAGCATGCAGCGAAGCAGGCTGATCTGCACGCTGTGTTCCACCTCGCCTGTTCAGAAGGCTCAGGCCGACTTCGCCACCAAACCGAACACCGTGCAGGCCATCGCCAAGGCGCCCGGCAGTGCCAGTTTCCGCGTGACCAGTGCGGCGCCGATCATGGTGAGCACCGAGAGCATGATGGCCAGGGCGAAGAACGGTTGGCCCTGCAGGAACTGGTGGATGCAACCGGCACAGCCGGCAATGGCCAGGCTGGTGGCAAAGCAGACGTGGAACAGTGAGCCAGCGTACACAGAGGTTCCTCGCGATGATGGAGGCCATAGCGGCAGGCAGGCGGACAAATTTAGCGCTGATTGCAGATTGCGATGACGGGATCACATCCTGTACCCGCTCTGGTGACATCGGCGTGCATAAGGTGGAGCGCACACCCACTTTTCGGATTGATGGAGGATGCAATGGCGCGGACGATTCCCGAGGGAACCCTGATCGTGGTAGCCGACGGTGGTTCGGCGCGGGTGTTCACCAACGTGGGCAGCAACCACCAGTTGACCCTGAAGCAGGAAGGCGAACTGCGCCTGCAGGACATCAGCGAGCAGGGTGTATCCGGGCAGGGGCCTGCGGGTGCCGTGCCGAAGGACATGTCGGTCTCGCAGCTCAATGAGGCCACGTTCGCCAAGCAGGTGGCCGAACAGCTCAACGAAGATGCCTTGAAGAACCGCTATGCGCACCTGGTGTTGATCGCCGACCCGACCACGCTGGGTCGCATTCGTCCGCTGCTGCATAAAGAGGTCCAGGCGCGATTGCTCGGGGATATTGCCAAGGATCTGACCAACGCGCCGCTGGAAGACATCCAGAAGGCACTGGCGGCGTAGCGCTCATGCCGTTCATGCGTGATCACCTTGCGAACGAGCCCACCTCTGCGGAGGTGGCGGCGCAGCCTGGCTGGCAGGCGCTGGAGTTCGGTGCGCCCTGGTGTGGTCATTGCCAGGCCGCGCAGCCCGCGTTGCAGGCCTTTGTCGAAGCGAACGATCTGCCGCATTGGAAGATCGAGGATGGCAAGGGAAGGCCATTGGGGCGAGCGTTCAAGGTGAAGCTGTGGCCGACGGTGGTGCTGCTGCGCGATGGAGAGGAGATCGCGCGGGTGGTAAGGCCGTTGGACAGCGCGGATCTCATGTCGTTGCAGAGCGCACTTCACGGTTGAAGAGTGAACCCGGTGCGGGCCACCGGGCAGTCGCACTGCAGCATGCGGCGTGACAGGCCGGGTGCTAGGATCCGGCTATCGCCTGAATCGATCCAAATGCCGATGCCCACGCTGGACCGTCGTCTCCTGATCGCTGTCGCCGCCACGGCGATGCTCGCTTCCGGCCTGGCGTCGGCCGCGCCCGCCAGAACCGCCGCCGACAAGGCCTATGCCTCGGTCGACCCGTTCATTGGTACGGGTGGTGAAGGCCACACGTACCCGGGTGCCACGGTGCCGTTCGGCATGGTCCAGCTCAGCCCGGACACACGCATCCAGCCACGCGAAAAGGCCTATGGCTGGGCAGCCGGCTACCGCTACGACGACAGCAGCATCGTCGGCTTCTCGCACACGCATTTTTCCGGCACTGGCCATTCCGATCTGGGCGACATCCTGCTGATGCCGTTCACCGGCAGTCCCGGCCTGGAGCGTGGCGATCCTGAGAAGCCGGGCAGCGGCTATGCCTCTCGCTTCCGCCATGACGATGAGAAGGCCGAGCCGGGCTACTACGCCGTCACCCTGGACGACTACAAGGTGCGCGCCGAGCTGACCACCAGTGCGCGCGTGGGCGTGCATCGCTACGCCTTCCCCAGGGGCGCCGACGCCAAGGTGCTGCTGGACATGCGCACCAGCATGTACGACTACCCGGGCAAGGTGCTGTGGTCGCGGGTGCGGGTGCGCGCCGATGGTACCGTGACCGGCTTCCGGGAGACGCGCGGCTGGGCGCCGGGTCGCCAGCTGTACTTCGCGATGCGTTTCTCGCGGCCGCTTTCCGGGCATGAGCTGCACAACACCGAGCAGGACATCGTCTACAAGGGCTTCCCGCCGCCGGGCGAGAAGGATCCAGCGCAGCGCGCACAGGTCGAGGGCCGCCAGCTGGTCGGTACCTTCGCATTCGGCAAGCTGGATGCACCGCTGGTGGTCAAGGTCGCGATCTCGCCGGTCAGCGAAGCCGGCGCCATTGCCAACCTCGACGCGGAAGTGGCCGACTTTGATTTCGATCGCGTGCGTGCGCAGGCGAAACAGGAATGGACGCAGGCGCTGTCGGTGCTCGATATCGATGCGCCCGAGCACGCCCGCCGCAGTGCCTATACCGCGCTGTACCACACCCTGCTGGGGCCGACGCTGTTCATGGATGCCGATGGCCAGTACCGCGGGCCGGACAATGCGGTGCACAAGGCGGATGGCTTCACGAACTACTCGACGTTCTCGCTGTGGGACACCTACCGCGCGCTGCATCCGTTGCTGACGCTGGTGCAGCCGGAGAAACGCAACAGCGACTTCGTCAATTCGATGCTGGCCCACCACGAGCACAGCCCCTACGGCATGCTGCCGGTGTGGTCGTTCCATGGCCTGGAAGACTGGTGCATGATCGGGTACCACGCCGTGCCGGTGATCGCCGACGCCTACGTGAAGGGCATTCGTGGCTTCGACGCCGACAAGGCATTGAAGGCGATGGTCGAGACTGCCAACTACGGCCCGTACGATGGCATCGCGCAGTACCGTGAGCTGGGATATGTGCCGATCGACGAGGAAGGCGAAGCGGCCAGCAAGACGCTGGAGTACGCCTTTGATGACTGGACCATCGCACGCATGGCGCAGGCGATGGGCAAGGCCGATGTCGCGGCGACCTTCGACAAGCGCGCGGCCAACTGGCGCAATGCGTTCGACAAGGACACCGGCTTCATGCGCGCGCGCAAGCGCGATGGGAGCTTCCGTACGCCGTTCGACCCCAGCGCCAGCGGCTATGGCACCGACTACACCGAGGGCAACGCCTGGCAGTACTCGTGGTACGTGCCGCAGGACGTCGCCGGCCTGGCGGCGGCGCACGGGGGCAGCGACAAGCTGCTCGCGCGCCTGGACGAGGTGTTCAACGCCAAGGTGGATCCATCGATCTTCGAGCACATGGAAGACATCACCGGCCTGATCGGCTGGTATGCGCACGGCAACGAGCCCAGCCACCACGTGGCCTACCTGTATTCGTACGCTGGCCAGCCGTGGCGCACCCAGGCGCGGTTGAAGCAGATCATGGACACCCAGTATGCCGACCGCCCCGATGGGCTGGCCGGCAACGATGATGTCGGCCAGATGTCGGCGTGGTACGTGTTCACCGCCTTGGGCTTCTATCCGGTGGCCCCGGGCTCGGGCGAGTACATCCTCGGCCGCCCGTTCCTGCCGAAGACCGCGATGCGCCTGCCGAACGGCAAGGCGTTCACCATCGTGGCCGATGGGCTGGATGACAGGCACACCTACGTCGGCAACGTGAGCCTCAACGGCAAGCCGCTGCAGCGCACCTTCCTGCGCCATGACGAGATCCTGGCAGGTGGCGAGCTGCGTTTCACCATGCAGGCCGAGCCGAACAAGGATTGGCCGGGGCAGGGCGCGCAGGCGCCCTATTCGATGAGCCGATGACGCGCACTCGGTAGGTGCCGACCTTGGTCGGCACGCTTCACGGGTGACCAGGAACCTGTAGAGCCGAGCCCATGCTCGGCCCAGGCATCGTGCCAGGAGCAGCCGAGCATGGGCTCGGCTCTACAAGGGCGGTTCAACAGCGCTCATCGGAACCGCAACCCCACCCGCGCACCGCCGATCGGGGCGGTATCAATCATCAAGGTCGCGCCATGCCGCTGCGCGATCTCGGCCACGATCGCCAGCCCCAGCCCGCAGCCGTCGCCCTCGCTGCTCGCCCGGTAGAAGCGTTCCGTGACGCGCGCGCGTTCGGCTTCGGCGATGCCTGTACCGTCATCGTCCACCCACACCTGCACGCCCTCGGCATCCCGCTGTAGTCCCAGGGTGATCACGCCGGGCACGGCGCCGTAGCGCAGCGCGTTGTCCAGCAGGTTGCCCAGTGCCTCGCGCAACAGCTGCGGATCGCCTTGTACCTGCACGCCATCGTCGGGTCCGTCGTAACCCAGGTCCACGCCCGCCGCCAATGCACGGTCGGCGTAGCGCTCGACCACGCCCCGTGCCAACGCGGCCAGATCCAGCGGCTGCAGCGGCAGTGCGCTGCCCTGTGGATCTTCCGATCGGCTGAGCATCAGCAGCTGGTTGACCAGGTGCTGCAGCCGCGCCAGCCCGGCCAGCGTGCCGGACAGCGCCAGTTGCTGGGCGTGCGGATCGTGCTGGCGCAATGAACTCTCAAGCTCCACCTGCATCGCTGCCAGCGGCGTGCGCAGCTGGTGCGCGGCATTGCTGACGAAGCGCCGCTGTGCATCCTGCATCGCGTCCAGGCGCTGCAGCAGCGCGTTGTAGGCCTCCACCGCCGGCCACAGTTCGCGCGGAGCTTCCTGCGCCGGATCCAGCGGCGCCAATGGATCCGGCCGCGGGCTGGCCAGCTTCCGCGCAACCAGGTTGGCATGGCGTGCGGCAGCGCCTGTACCGGACCAGGCCAGCCATGCCGCCAGTGCCAGGATCGCAGCCTGGAACGGAACGCTGGTCAGCAGCAGCTTGCGCTCCAGCCGGTGCCGCTTGCGCAGTGTCTCGGCCACGCGCAGCCGGATGTCATGACCCGGCCCGGCGCTGACCACCACTTCGACCATGCGCACGGCCTGCCCACGCAGCCGCGCATCATAGTAGACCGGGTCGTCGCTGCCGGCGGACATCGACGGGCGTGGCAATGCCTCGGGCAGGTCGCCATACAGGCGCCCACCCGCGGCGTCGACCACCTCGCCATGCACTTCGTCGGCGGTGTCCCAGGTGAACATGCGCGACACCGCCGGGGTGATCTCGATGGACGCGCGGCCGTCCTGCACCGTCACCAGCTCGGACAACGACATCGCCGAATCCAGCAGCCAGCGGTCGTAGACCTGGCCGGCGTAGAAGCGCGCCAAGGCGAATGAACCCACTGCGCTGCACAACAGCAGTACCAGCAGTGGCAGCCACAGGCGTCTCAGCAGCAGGCCACGCAGGCTGTGCACGCGCTCAGTCACCCACGGCCTCCAACCGGTATCCAAGCCCACGCAGCATGCGGATGCCGACGCCGGCGTGGGTCTGTTCCAGTTTGCGGCGCAGGCGGCTGACATGCACTTCGATCACCGACAGGTTGGCCTCGTGGTCCCAGCTGTACAGCGCGTCGAACAGGCGCTGCTTGGTAACCGTGCGGCCGGGATGCTGCATCAGTGCCTCGACCAGCGACAGCTCGCGCGCGGTCAGCTCGATGCGCTGACCGTCCACCTGCACTTCATTGCGGACGCTGTCGAAGCACAACCGGCCCAGCCGCTTCTGCGCCGGTGCATCGCTGCGGCGGCGCGACAGCGCACGCAGGCGCGCCTCCAGTTCTCCCAGGGCGAAGGGCTTGGCCAGGTAGTCGTCGCCACCGCGGTCGAGGCCGAGGATGCGGTCCTCCACACCATCGCGTGCGGTCAGGATCAGCACCGGCAGGGTGACGCCGTCGTTGCGCAGGCGTGAGAGCAGGTCCAGGCCATCGACGTCAGGCAATGAAAGGTCCAGCACCATCACGTCATACGGTGCGCTGGCCAGTGCCGCCGGCGCGTGCAGCCCACGCGAGAGGTGGTCGCACAGATGGCCGGCGCCCTGCAGGGCGCGGATCAGTCCATCGGCCAGCGCGGCGTCGTCTTCGATCAGCAGGATTCGCATTGCAAGCTTCGTGCAAGGTTGGGGCAAGTTTGGCGCAAGTGCATCACCTTACCGTGACGTGCATGAATTTCTCCCCTCGTTTTGCGGCCGTGCTGGCCACTCTTCTGTGCGCGCCCACCGCTTCGGCGCTGTCCCTGCAGGAAGCGCAGCGCGCCATGGAAGCACACAACCCGGACCTGCGTGCGGCGGCACTGGCGCTGCGCGGCGTGCAGGGCGATGTGCAGACGGCGGCGTTGCGCCCCGCCACCGAGTTGTCGATCGGCACCAGCAAGATCAGCCCCAAGCATGGCATCGGCTCCGGACGCTGGCAGGACAAGCGGGTGGACAGCACGCTGGGCCTGGGCTGGACCTGGGAGCGCGGTGGCAAGCGTGCGTTGCGTATCCGCCAGGCCGATGCACTGCTGGAAGTTGCGGGGCTGGAGATGCTCGATGCGCGGCGCCGCCAGCAGGTGGCGCTGCATGAAACCTATTTCGGCCTGAAGGGCGCCCAGGAGCGGGCGCAGATTGCCGAGGCCAACCGCCAGAGTTCGGCCGAACAGATGGCGGCGGCGGACAAGCAGGTGGCCACCGGGGCGATGGCGCCGGTGGATCGCGCGCGGCTGGCAGTGGACGACCTGGCGGTGGCCGATGCGGCGCGCGAGGCGGCCCTGGATCTGCGCGATGCACGGCATGCGCTGGGGCTGCTGCTCGGCCGCGACGACAGCCATGACCTCAGCGCCGATGATCCGTGGCCGGAGGCCAGCAGCGTGGCCAGCGTGCGTGCGTTCGATCCGCAGCAGCGTGCCGATCTGCGCGCGGCACGTTCGCGCCTGGCCGCGGCCGACGCCGGTGTGGCACTGGCGCGCAGTGAGCGCCACCGCGACATCCAGCTGGGTGTGGAGGCCGAGCGCGAGCCGGCTGACATCAGCGGCGTCACCTGGGGTGTGTCATTGACCATACCGCTCGGCGGCCCGTCACGTGCACGCGGCGCGATCCAGCGTGCCGAAGCCGACCGTGACAATGCCGCGCTGGAGCTGCAGGTGCTGCAGCGCGAAGCGCGTGCCGAACTGGACCAGTTGCAGGCCAGCGCGCAGTCCGCCGCGCAGCGCCGCAGCGACTACGAAGGACTGCAGTCCGACGCCGCACGCAGGGCGGTGCAGGGCATCGAGCTGGCCTACCGCCGCGGCGCCGCCAGCCTGACCGATCTGCTGGATGCGCGCCGCAGCTGGCGCGAGTTCGAGGCCGCGTTGATTGAAGCGCGTGCCGACCATGCCATTGCCCTGGCGCGCTGGGAAGCGGCCACATCCGTGGCTGAAGGAGAGTCCCGATGAAGTCCACCGTCGCTTATCGACCGCAGGCGCGACAGGCCGTGCTGCCGGCCTTGCTGGCGCTGGCCCTGCTGGGCGGCTGCGGCCGCGAACCGGCGTCGTATACCGAGGACGCGCCGAAGGTCAGTGCTGGCCAGATCCAGTTTCCTGCCGGTAGCCGCCAGCTGGACGTGCTACGCAGCGAGGCGGTCACCGCCGGCGCCAGCGCCAGCCTGCAGCTGCCGGGCCGGGTGGTCTGGGACGAGACGCGCTCCAGCGCGCTGCGTACGCCGTTGGCGGGGCAGGTGGCGCGTATCGAGGCACAGCCGGGGCAGAAAGTGAAGGCGGGCCAGGTGATCGCCTGGATCACTTCGCCCGAATTCGGCCAGGCCCAGGCGGAGGGCGTGCGCGGCCGTGCCCAGCTGCAGCAGGCGCGCAAGGAGCTGGAGCGCACCCGCGAGTTGCATGCGGCAGGTGTGGCGTCGGGCCGCGAACTGGACGAGGCCGAGGCCAATTTCGCCGGCAGCCAGGCCGATCACGCGCGTGCGACCGCCTTCGCCAAGGCCTATGGCAATGGCCAGCACGTCGATCAGCGCCTGCCGTTGCGCGCGCCGATCGATGGCGTGCTGGTGGAGCGGCGGATGAGCCCGGGCATGGCGGTCAGCCCCGACAGCGAACGGCCATTGGCGGTGATTGGCGATCCGGACCGCCTGTGGCTGCAGCTGGATGTACCGGAGGGCCTGGCCGGACGTTTGAAGGCGGGCATGCAGGTGAGCGTGCCCGGGGCCGATGGACAGCCGCTGCAGGCGACCCTGCAGCACGTTGATGACTTCGTCGACAGCGAACGCCGCGTGGTGCAGGCGCGCGCCGAGCTGGACAACCGCGCACGCGGTTTCAAGGCGGGGCAGTACGTGCGCGCCCAGGTGGCGTTGCCGGCCGAGGGCGGTGTCTCGCTGCCCTATGCGGCCGTGTTGTTGATCGACGGCAAGCAGGTGGTGTTCGTGGAGGAGGGCAAGGGCCGCTTCGTGCGCCGCGCCGTGCATGCCGAGGAGCTGGGCGATGGCCGGCTGTGGGTGCGTGAGGGCCTGGCCGCAGGCGCCAGGGTGGTGGTAGAAGGCGGCCTGCTGCTGCAGCAGCTGGCGGACAGCGCACCGGCCGCCGCCAGCACCGGCACGGGGCACGCCGCCCCATGATCGATCGCCTGATTGCCTACTGCCTGCGCCAGCCATTGATGGTGATGCTGGCACTGCTGCTGTTCATGGGTGCTGGCATTGCCGCGTTCCGCGTACTGCCGGTGGAAGCCTTCCCGGATGTATCCGACACCCAGGTGACCGTGGTGTCGCTGCACCCGGGCCGTGCCGCCGAAGAGGTCGAGCGCGAGGTGACGATGCCACTGGAAGTGGCGCTGTCCGGCATCCCGCATTCGGTGCGGGCGTTCTCGCATACGCAGTTCGGCCTGTCGATGATCATCCTGACCTTCGACGACAAGGCCGATGACTACTTCGCGCGCCAGCAGGTGCTGGAACGCCTGCAGGGCGTGGAACTGCCGGAAGGGGTAACGCCGGAACTGGAGGCGATGAGCTCGGCGGTAGGTGAGATCTACCGCTATGTGCTGAAAGGCCCGCACATGACGCCGACCCAGCTGCGCACCGTGCAGGAATGGACAATGGAACGCAGCCTGCGCACCGTGCCGGGCGTGGCCGATGTGATCAGCTTCGGTGGCTTCGCGCGCACCTTCCAGGTCAAGCCGGACCTGGACAAGCTGCGTGACCGTGGCATCAGCCTCGGTGAGTTCGCCGAGGCGCTGGAGAAGGGCAGCTCGAATGCGGGCGGCGGCTACGTGGAGCGTGGGCAGCAGCAGTTCCTGATCCGTGGCGTGGGCCTGATGCGTTCGCCGGCGGACATTGGCAATGTGGTGGTGGCGCAGCGCGGGGGCACGCCTATCCTGGTGCGCGACCTGGCCGGCATCGCCGACACCGGCCTGCCGCGCCAGGGCCTGGTCGGCCAGGACGACAACGACGATGCAGTGTTCGGCATGGTGCTGATGCGCAAGGGCGAGAACCCGTCCGACGTGCTCGACGCCCTGCATGCGCGCATCGCGGAGATCGAGGCCAACCAGTTGCCGGCCGGCGTCAGCATCGAGCCGTTCTACGACCGCTCGTGGCTGGTCACGACCACGCTGAAGACGGTCTTCCGCAACCTGCTGGAAGGCGCGGTGCTGGTGTTCCTGGTGCTGTGGCTGTTCCTGTACAACGCCCGGGCCGCGCTGATCGTTGCTGCGATGATGCCGCTGGCCCTGCTGTCGACCTTCCTCGGCCTGCATCTGTGGGGTGTGCCGGCCAACCTGCTGTCGCTGGGTGCGATGGACTTCGGCATCATCATCGATGGCGCGGTGATCGTGACCGAGCACATCGTCTCGCGATTGTCGAAGCTGCCCCCTGCGGCCGATCGTAAGACACGGTTCTCGACCGTTCTTTCAGCTGCATCGGAAGTGGGCCGGCCGACGTTCTTCTCGATGCTGATCATCATCGCGGCGCATATCCCGATCTTCACCCTGCAGCGCCAGGAAGGCCGCATGTTCGCGCCGATGGCGTACTCGGTGACCTCGGCATTGATCGGCGCGCTGATCCTGGCGCTGGCCGTGGTGCCGTTGTTCTGCTACTGGTGGCTGCGGCGCGACCGCATGCGCGACGGCAATCCGCTGATGGACCGCCTGACCGGCTGGTACCGGCCGGTCCTGGAGCGCGCACTGGCCCGCCCGCGTGCGGTGGTACTGACCGCAGTCGCGCTGCTGGTGGGCACGCTGGCGCTGGGCACCCGCCTGGGATCGGAGTTCCTGCCCGAGCTGGACGAAGGCTCGATCTGGCTGACCGCCACGCTAGACCCCAGCACCAGCCTGGCCGAAGCGCAGCAGCAGTCGCGGCGCATCCGCGAACTGGTCGGCACGTTCCCGCAGGTATCGACGGTGGTGGCCAAGCTGGGACGCCCGGAAGACGGCTCCGATGCCAAGGGCGCCAACCAGATCGAGGCGCTGGTGGCGTTGAAGCCGGAGAAGGAATGGCCGAAAGGCGTGGACAAGCGACAGCTGGTGAGCGACCTGCAGCGCACGCTGGAGCAGCGCATTCCGGGCCCCGAGTTCTCGATTTCGCAGCCGGTGCGCGACAACATCCTGGAGAGCATCTCGCAGATCAAGGGCCAGGTGGTGATCAAGGTCAGCGGCTCGGATCTGGACGTGTTGAACCAGCAGGCGCAGGCGATCCTCGGCCAGGTACGCGGCGTGGAGGGCGTGGAGAGCGCCTTCATCGACCGCGACGGGTCATTGCCGCAGCTGCAGATCGAGATCGACCGCGACCGCGCCGCGCGCTATGGCCTGAACGTACGCGACGTCGACGAAGTGATCGAGACCGCACTGGGCGGGCGCCAGGTCGGTGAACTGTGGGAGGGCGACCGCAGGTTCCCGATCACGCTGCGCCTGGACGACGCCGACCGCGACCTGCAGCGGCTGCGCACGGTGCCGGTGGGCATCGGCGATGGCCACACCGTGACGCTGGCCGACGTGGCCGACTTCCGCATGGCCAGCGGCGCGATCAACATCTCGCGCGAGAACGCACAGCGGGTAAAGGCGGTGAGCATCTTCATCGCCGGGCGTGACATGGGCAGTGTGGTGGCCGACATGCGCAAGCGCGTGGAGGCCAGCGTGCAGCTGCCGGAAGGCTACCGGCTGGAGTGGTCCGGCGAGTTCGAGAACCAGCAACGTGCGATGAAGCGTCTGGGATGGGTGATCCCGCTGTCGGTGCTGATCATCTTCGTACTGCTGTTCGATGCCTTCAAGGACGTCAGCAGCGCCGCACTGATCCTGGCCAACGTGCCACTGGCGATGATCGGCGGCATCCTCGCCCTGTGGTTGACTGGGATTCCACTGTCGGTGTCGGCGGCGATCGGCTTCATTGCATTGTTCGGGCAGGCGGTGCTGAACGGGGTGGTGATGCTCAGTCGCTTCGCGCAGCTGCGCGAGCAGGGCATGGACCTGCTGCAGTCGGTGGTACAGGGCTCGCTGCAGCGCCTGCGCACGGTGCTGATGACCGCACTGCTGGCGATGTTCGGCCTGCTGCCGATGGCCACCTCGCATGCGATCGGTGCCGAGACCCAGAAGCCGCTGGCGGTGGTGGTGATCGGCGGCCTGCTGTCGGCGATGCTGCTGACCCTGCTGGTACTGCCCACGTTGTACTACTGGGTGCATCGCCGCCGCGAGGCGCGCATCGCCTGACCTACCTGTAGAGCCGAGCCCATCCTCGGCTGCTTCTGGCCTTTGCGCGAAGAGCAGCCGAGCATGGGCTCGGCTCTACAAGGGCGTCGCGCCATGCGTGGATGCCACCTGTGCGGACTACACCATCCCGCCATTGGCGCGCAGCACCTGGCCGTTGATCCACCCGCCATCGGCACCAACCAGGAACGCCACCGCACCGGCGATGTCCTCCGGAGTACCCAATCGCTGCAGGGGGTTCATCTTCGCCAACCGCTCGATCAGTTCCGGTGACTTGCCGTCCAGGAACAGGTCGGTAGCGGTCGGGCCTGGGGCCACTGCGTTCACGGTGATGTTGCGCCCGCGCAGCTCCTTGCTGAGGATGGCGCCCATCGTCTCCACCGCTGCCTTGCTGGCCGCGTACACGCTGTAGTTCTCCAGCTTGATGCCGACCACGCTGGTGGACAAGGTGATCAGCCGGCCACCGTCGCGCACCCGTCGTGTGCTTTCGCGCAGCACGTTGAAGGCACCCTTGAGGTTGATGCCGATCACCCGCTCGAACAGGGCGTCGTCGGTGTCGGCGAGCGGCGCCAGCTGCAGCACGCCGGCGCTGTTGACCACCACGTCGATGCCGCCGAAACGCGCCTCGATGGCATCGAAAAGCTGCCGCACTGCCTGCGGATCGGCGACATCGGCCTGCAGCGCGATCGCCTGCGCGCCGGCTGCGTTGAGTTCGGCCGCCAAGGCTTCGGCGTCGTCGCGGCGGCCCGCATAGTTGATCGCGACCGCGTGGCCATCGGCGGCGAGCCGGCGGGAGATGGCGGCGCCGATGCCACGGGAGCCGCCGGTGACCAGGGCGACAGTGCGGGCGGGGGAGAGGGTCATGGTCGGTTCCAGCACAGCGCGCCGGAATGGCGCAGGGCCATCTTCGTCATCTCTCCCGCCCGGATAATCATGCATAATCCGCCAACATCATTCGGGTAGCCGAACAATGGACCGCTTCACGGCCATGCGCGCCTTCGTCCGTATCGTCGAGCGCCGCAGCTTCACCCGGGCCTCCGAGGACCTGGACCTGCCGCGGGCCACGGTGACCGATGCGATCAAGGCGCTGGAACAGCGGCTGGGCGTGCGCCTGCTGCACCGGACCACGCGGCTGGTGGTGCCGACGCTGGAAGGCGAGGCTTTCTATGGCCGTTGCCTGCGCCTGATCGCCGACATGGACGATGCCGAGGCCGCGTTCCGTGACGCGCCGCCACGCGGCCCGCTGCGTATCGAAGTGCATGGCACGCTGGGCCGGCACCTGCTGTTTCCGCACCTGCCGGAATTCCTGCAGCGCTACCCGGAGATCGAACTGGACATCAGCGAGGGTGACCGCTATGTCGACCTGCTGCGTGAAGGCGTGGATGCGGCGTTGCGGGTGGGGACGCTGGCCGATAGCGATCTGGCGGCGCGCCGGTTGACGATGCTGCGCGAGGTGACGGTGGCCTCGCCAAGCTATTTGCAGGTCAGGGGCGCGCCGGGCAGCATCGATGCCCTGCAGGACGGCCACCAGATGGTCGGCTATCGCTCCAGCGCCACCGGCCAGCTGATTCCGCTGGAGTTCCAGCAGGGCGGGCAGGTACGCTACGTGCCGCTGCCGGCGCGGGTGCGTGTGTCCGGTGCGGATGCGTTCCTCGGCGCCGCGCTGGCGGGCCTGGGCATCATCCAAGCGCCGCGCTACCGGATGGACCCGTATATCGCGCGCGGGCAGCTGGTGGAGCTGTTGCCGGACGCGCCGCCGACCCCAAGCCCGTTGAGCCTGGTCTACCCGCGCAACCGCACGCCGTCGCCGCGCTTGCGGGTGTTCATCGACTGGGTGGCCGGGGTGTTTGATCAGACCGGGGTTGCCGGCCAGCAGCCGGGACTACCGGGCTGAGGTGCTCGGCAGCACCAGCTCGAACAGGGTGCCGGTGTCATCCGAGACAACACTCACGCTGCCGCCGTGCGCCTGTGCGATCGCGCGTGTGATTGCCAGGCCCAGTCCGGCACCTTCTTGGCGGCCACGCTCGCCGCGGTAGAAACGATCGAACAGGCGCGGCAGCGCCTCGCTGGCGATCGGCGTGCCAAGGTTGTGCACGCTGACCCTGCACACGCCATCGGCCTCGACCAGCCGCACCCGCACTTCGCTGCCCACGGCTGCGTACTTCAACGCGTTGGACAGCAGGTTGGCAATCGCTCGGTGCAGCATCAAGCGGTTGCCTTCCACGCTCGCCACACCTTCGCGGCGCAGGGTCAACTGTCGGTCCTCGGCTAGAAGCTCGTAGAACTCCAGCAGCGAATCCACTACCGCATCCAGCGCCACTGGCTCGCGCGAGGGCAGTGCACCCGGCGCTTCGGCCTGCGCCAGGTACAGCAGGTCACCCACGGTCTGCGCCAGCTGCTGCAGTTCCTCGGCGCAGGACGCCAGCGTCTCGCGATAGGCCTCATTGCTGCGCGGGTGCGCAAGCACCACCTGCACCTGGGTCAGCATGTTGGTGATCGGTGTGCGCAGTTCATGGGCGAGATCACCGGAGAACTCGGTCAGCCGCGCGAAGTTCTGCTGCAGGCGCGCCAGCATGCCGTTGAGCGTCTGCGCCAGCTGCTCCAGTTCGGCCGGTGCGCTGCGTGCACTCAGTCGGCGCTGGAGCCGGCCGGCGGTGATCTGCCGGGCCTCATCGGCCAGCGTGCGCAGCGGCCGCAGCGTGCGCCGCACCACGTAGCCGCCGAGCAGGCTGCTGGCCGCGGCGGCGCCGATGATGGCGATCGCCAGCAGATGGCGGAAGCGCTGCAGGAAATCGGCGTGGCGGTCGTCATCGATGGCCAGCAGGGTGACCAGCTCGCTGCCGTCGGCCAGGGTCTGGCGCAGGTGCAGGGCATGCATGCAGCGACCATCGGCGAGGATCCAGTCGTGCCGCCGTGGCGCGGCGTCGATCGGCTGGCTGCGTGCATGCTCGCGCAGCAGTGCCGTTGCGGTCGAGAAGAGCACTGCGCCGCTCCCATCTACAATGTGGAAGGCGATATCCGGATGGTGGCCCAGTGCGTCCGCCAAGCGCTGCCCGCGTGCGGACGCAGGTCCGTTGCCGGCCAGGTCACGGATCAACGCAACCTTGTTCTCCAGTTCGCTGAAGTCCTGGGCCACCAGGTCGTGGCGGGCGCTGACATAGATCGCCACGCCCAATGCGGCCAGCACCAGCGTAGCCACGATGGCGAACAGCAGCGTCAGCCGTACCGCGATGGAGCGACGCAGGCTCATCCGCTGTGCAATGCACCGTCGTCCGGCGCCTCCAGCACATAGCCCATGCCGCGCACGGTGACGATCAGCTTGGCGTCGAAGTCATCGTCGATCTTCGCGCGCAGGCGGCGGATCGCCACGTCGATCACGTTGGTGTCGCTGTCGAAGTTCATGTCCCATACCTGCGAGGCGATCAACGAGCGCGGCAGCACTTCACCGCGTCGGCGCGCCAGCAGTTCCAGCAGGGTGTATTCCTTCTGGCTGAGGGCGATGCGCTGGCCGCCGCGTTCGACCCGGCGGCGCAGGGTATCCACCACCAGGTCGGCGATGACGATGCGCTCGGCCTGCGGCAATGCCTGGCCGCGGCGCAGCAGGGTACGCACGCGCGCCAGCAGTTCGGCGAAGGCGAACGGCTTGGCCAGGTAATCGTCGGCGCCCAGCTCCAGGCCCTGAACGCGGTCGGCGATGCTGCTGCGCGCGGTGAGGAACAGCACCGGCACCTGCCATCCGGCCTCGCGCAGTCGCGACAGCACGTTCCAGCCATCCAGGCCGGGCAGCATCACGTCGAGGATGACCAGCTGGTACTCGCCGCTGCCGGCCAGATGCAGCCCGTCGACGCCGTTGCAGACGAGATCGACCACGTAGCCGGCCTCGATCAGACCCTGGCGCAGGTAGTTGCCGGTCTTGGGTTCGTCTTCGACGATCAGCAGTTTCATGGTGTGCCCATCATCGCAGCTTGGGCCCGTGCTGGAACGGATGAGTCATGCCAATGGGTCCAGCATTCCGAGCACCGCGACGCAGGCCAGCACCAATACCGCCAGCACCGATTCGCAGGCCAGGCTGTGGCGAAGTGAGCGCAGCGGCCTGGGTTGCCAGCCGCCGCGGATGGAGCTGGCCAGCGCTGGTACCAGCCGCCAGCGATGCAGCGCGGCAAGCCCCAGCATGCCGCCCACCAGCGCCAGCTTGAGCAGCAGCCAACGCCCATGCGCGGCGCCGGTCAGGGTCTGTATGGAACCGCCGAGATCGACATAGGTGTAGGTGCCGGTCATCGCCAGCAGGGCGACGATGATCGTGCCCGGCACGGCGAAGCTGTGCGCGGCCTGCCACAGTTCGCGGGTACGTTCGTGCAGGCGCCGGCCCTGTGGACGCAGCGCCAGCTGCAGGATGGCGGCGATCGCGCCGACCCAGGCACCGGCGGCCAGCAGGTGCACGATGCCGGCCACCAGCCGCAAGGTGCCGCCGAATCCATCACCGGCGGCGGCGTGACCATTCCGGGCGAGGCTGGCCAGAGGTACCGCCGTGAGTATCAGCAACGCCAGACGGCGCAGGCCCTGCACCGGGCGATTGACTGCCAGCAGCGGCAGCATTGCCAGCAGGGCCAGGATGCGCAGCAGCCCTGCCTTACCCACCGGCGTACCGGTGAGGAACCAGTGCGCCGTTGCTGGGTCGATATCGGCTGCCGGGATGCCGAGCACGCCCGACAACCGGTTCACGGCATCGATGACGACCAGGATCAGCGCAACCACGGCGAGCGCCAGCGAGATGCCGCGTGGCAGCCCGGGGCGGACGAACAGCAGCCGCCCGAACAGCAGCATCAGTACCAGGTACAGCGCCAGCCGCAGCACATACGGCGAGAGCTCGGCCATGGCGGCAGCCTTACTTCACGGTGAAGCGGTAGCTGCCGGTCATCGGATGACTGTCCTGACCGACCGCGCGCCATTGCAGTGCGTAGCTGCCGGCGGGCAGCGACTTGGCGAAACGCGCGCGTAGCGTGTGGCCATCTTCGGAAACGTCCTGCGCGACGGTAGGCATGGCCATCTTCATGCGGCCATGGTTCATGCTCAGTTCGATGCGGGTGGCACGCGGCATCACCTTCTCACTGAACTGCAGCGTGATCTCGGTCGCCGGGGCTACGGTGGCGTCGGCGGCCGGCGTCGAACGCACCAGACTGGGATGGGCCAGCGCCAGCGGCGCAACCGCCAGACCGGACAGGAGAAGAGCAAGGGAGGCGGGGCGGAGCAGGGGACGGATCATGCGCGGAACGCCTGTGGCAGAAGTGGCCCCAAGAGTGGAGGGCAGCGCCTTTCGCTGCCCTGACCCGCACATTACCGATCTGTAATGTGCGGCCCACTAACAAGGTAGTGCCGGCCGCTGGCCGGCATCACAGCGCGTGCAGTGGCCCCTGCATGCGATGGAAACTGCCATCGGTGGCGGTGAACCAGGCCAGCGAATGCCCGCCCACGAAGTCATCGACATGCACGACCGTTGCGCCATCGGCTTCCTGCCACGAAATGACATAGACCCCTTCGCTGATCTGCTGCCACTCGCAGGCGGCTTCGCCCTGCGCACCGGCATAGGTGCCGGAGATGATGGCGTACTGCACGTGGCGGCCATCGGCGCTGTAGACATTGTCGGCAGCCAGGCCGTCATAGCGGACGCGGAAGCGACGGCCGGCGAACAATGGCAGGGCGGAGGCGGCGTTCATCGGATCGCCACCGGGTTGATGTTGACCTGGGTCGAGCCGACGTACAGCGGCTGGCCGAGCACGAACAGGAATTCCCAGGCCTTGTCGCGCACCAGCGCACGGCTGTCGATCAGCTCCAGGTTGTAGATGCCGCGCTTGGCCAGCATGTACTGGTTGATCGGGAACTCCTCGGCACCGTTCGGGTTCGGGTAGACCTCCGAGGCCCAGGTGTCGCCACCGAAGGCGACGATGCCCTGGTCGGCCAGCCACTTCGCCGCCTCCATGCCAATGCCCGGTTCCACTTCCAGGAACTGTTTGTCGTCCTTGCCGATCAGTTCCAGCCAGCCGGTGTTGAACAGCACCACGTCGCCCTTGCGCAGGCTCAGGCCCTGCTTCTTCAGCACGGCCTGGATGTCGGCCACGGTGAACTCGGTGCCGCCGGGCACGATCGCCTTGCCGTAGTACGCGCTCATGTCCAGCACGACGCCGCGGGTGACCATCGGCGGCACCTTCTCGACGCCGAGCTTGCGCACGCCGTCCACGGTGACGAAGTCGGCAGCCTTGTTGCCGTTGTAGTAGACGTTGTCGATGCCGATATTGCCGATGCCGTTGAGCTGGGTGCCAACGCCGGTCCAGGCGTTCACCAGTTCATCGTTGAAGGTGAACCTGTTGGGGCCCAGCGACTTGCCTGCCTGCTGGCCGACCTGCACGTTGTACAGGCGGAAGCTGCGGTGGCGGAACGCGGGCAGGTTCTTGTCCACCGGCACCGCCAGCGGATAGGTCTTGCCGGTCCTGACCAGCGATACCGCGTGCTTGACCACGTCCGCGGTCAGCAGGTTGGCCGCGCCGATCTCGTCGTTGGCGCCGTAGGCAGAGGGATGCCACTCCTCGGCGGTGGCCTGGAAGGACAGCGGCAGGGTGGCCAGCGCAAGCGCGGCCAGGGTCTTGATCTTCATGGCAAAGCTCCGATAACTGTCAGGCCGTCGCGGGGGCGGCAAGCGGGGCATGCGGCGCAGTGGCGTCGGCATGGGCCGGGAAGTGCGGCAGCACGTACTCGGCGATCTCGTGGAAGGTCTCGGCCAACGGCCGTTCGTTGCGGCGGAACTGCAGGCCGATGTGGTCGACACCGGCCGCCTGCATGGCGTGCAGCTCGGCCAGCACGGCGTTGCGGCCGCCGCGCAGCCCAAAGCGCCAGCGCTGCAGCGGGGCATCGGCATCGGCCACCAGGTCCAGGTGGATGAAGCTGGCATACGGCTTGTTGCCGGCCACGGCGCGCCAGGCCGCCACGCGTTGCGCATGGTCCTGTGGCGTGCCCGGGTAGGCCAGGCAGCCATCCATGTGCTGGCCGATCCACGCCGGTTGCTGCTGGGCCAGGCCGGCCACGAACAACGGCAGGGCCGGGCCAACCGCAGGCAGCACGTCCAAGCCCTGCGGCAGGTGCGCGGCGGCGCCTTCGCGCAGCAATGCGATCTGCTCGCGGAAGCGGCTGCCCCGCGTGTCGAAATCGCGGCCGAACAGCGGGTACTCCACCGGGCGGTCGCCACTGGCCACGCCCAGCAGCAGGCGGTCACCGCTGAGCCGCTGCACGCTGCGCGCCGACTTCAGGGTCAGCAACGGCTCGCGGATCGGCAGCACCACCGCACCAGTACCCAGCAGGATGTCTTTGGTGATGCCAGCCAGGTAGCCGAGGTAACTGAATACCTCGAACACCTGCGCCGCATCGCCGAAGGCCGGGTCGTAAACCGGCACGTCGCGCACCCACAGCGCACGGAAGCCGAGGCGGTCGGCCAAGCGTGCCAGTTCTGCATGGCGCTGCAGGTCCGGTTCGCCGGGCAGGCGTCGCGCGGCGCGTCGTGCCTGTTCGCCCAGCGGCGTCCAGTCATTGTCCAGCGGTGCTTCGATGCCGATGCTGAAACCACCGGCCTGCAGCCGCGCCAACGCACTGCCCATGGCGAGGCTCCTCAGTCCCAGGCCGGGGCCAGGCCCAGCGGATCGACTTCGCGGCCGTTGCGGTCAAGCGCGGCGATCGCGGCCATGTCATCGGCATCCAGGCGCAGGTCCTGGGCGAGCAGGTTGCTGGCCAGGTTCTCGCGCTTGGTCGAGGACGGGATGACCGAGTAACCCCGCTGCAGCGCCCACGCCAGCGCAACCTGGGCCACGGTGGCCTGGTGCTTGCCGGCGATGGCGGCCAGCACCGGATCCTTCAGCACCTTGCCGTAGGCCAGGGTCATGTAGGAGGTCACGGTGATGCCCTGGTCCTGCAGGAAGGTGGTCAGTGCCGGGTTCTGCAGGTAGGGGCTCAGTTCGATCTGGTTGGTGGCGATCTCGCCGGCACCGACCACCTCGATGGCCTGCCGGGTCAGCTCGATGTTGAAGTTGGACACACCGATCTGGCGGGTCAGGCCCAGCGTCTTGGCGTCGGCCAGCGCGGTCATGTATTCGCGCAGTTCAACGCCATTGCCCGGCGCCGGCCAGTGGATCAGCAGCAGGTCGACATAGTCGGTGCGCAGCTTGGCCAGGCTGTCGCGCAGGCTCGGGATCAGCTTGTCGGCGGCGTAGTTGTCCACCCAGATCTTGGTGGTCAGGAACAGCTGGTCGCGTGGGACGCCGGATTCGGCGATGGCCTGGCCGACTTCGGCTTCGTTGCCATAGATCTGCGCGGTATCGATCGCACGGTAGCCGACCTCAAGGGCGTTGCGCACCGAGTCGATGACGGTCTGGTCGGTCAGGCGGAAGGTGCCGACGCCAAAGGAAGGAAGGCTCATGATGGACTCCAGGGACTTCGTTGAGAGCCGGTGGGCTCGGGACAGGGCGAAGTGTGGGCGCTTTACATTTGTTGATTAAGCTGTGTATACGGGAAACGCTTTTGCGCCGAGGTAAAAAATGAAAACCAACCTGGATGAGCTGAAGGCCTTCGTGGCCGTGGTCGACAGTGGTTCGATCACGGCGGCGGCCGAGGCGCTGGAGCTGACCATCTCCGCCACCAGCCGCACCCTGGCGCGGCTGGAAGACAAGCTGCAGACCACGCTGCTGCGGCGGACCACGCGGCGGCTGGAGCTGACCGAGGAAGGCGCGGCGTTCCTGGAGTACGCGCGCACGATCCTGGCCACGGTGGACGAGGCCGAGGACCAGATGGCCGCGCGGCGGCTGCAGCCGGTCGGGCGCCTGCGCGTGGACGCCGCCACGCCGTTCATGCTGCACGTGATCGTGCCGTTGCTGGAGGGCTTCCGCGAGCGCTACCCGCAGGTCGAGCTGGAGCTGAATTCCAACGAGGGCATCACCGACTTGATCGAGAAGCGCACCGACGTGGCGTTCCGCATCGGTGTGTTGCGCGACTCGACCCTGCATGCGCGGCCGATCGGCCACAGCCGCATCCGCGTGGTGGCCAGCCCCGAGTACCTGCGCCGCCGCGGCACGCCAACGCGCGTGGAGCAGTTGCGCGAGCACGACCTGCTGGGCTTCACCCAGCCCAGTTCGTTGAACGAATGGCCGCTGCACGATGCCGATGGTGGGCCTTTCGTGATCGCGCCGGCGATCGCTTCATCCAGTGGCGAGACACTGCGGCAGATGGCGGTGGCCGGGCTGGGCATCGCCTGCCTGTCTGATTTCCTGACCCGCCAGGATCGGCGTGAGGGCCGCCTGGTGCAGCTGTTCGCCAAGCAGACGCAGGAGGTGCGGCAGCCGATCAATGCGGTGTACTACCGCAACACCGCGCTGGCCGCGCGCATCACCTGTTTCGTCGACCACGTGACGCAGACGCTGGGACAGCGACCGTTCGACGAATAGAGAAGGGTAGAGCCGGGCGCTGGCCGGCTTTCCCCACCTGCCGGATCACCGCAGCTGCCGGCCAGCGGCCCGGCACTACCGTTGGCTGCGTCGAGCGCATCGGTAGATCCACGCCATGCGTGGATGGCGTGTTCCAACCGACCTGCGGTCGGTGTTAGCGGTTGCGCAGCGCGCGCCGATTGCCGATGTGAGCGAACGCCAGCAGCGCGCCACCACTGGGTGTCACTACGCCATGCCAGAGCAGCGATTCCTTCAGCGGCAGATACAGAGAGGCCGACAGCAGCAGGATGGCGCCGGCGCAGGCCAGCCGCAGGGGCTGCCAGCGCCCGTGCCGGTGCACCCCGGCCGAGGTGCTCGCCAAGGCCAGCGAGGAGGCCAGCAGCGCGAACAGCCACTCCCAGCGCGACATCATCAGCAGCAATGTCATCGCGCCATGGCCGGGATGCTGGAACGAGCGCAGCGCCATCATCGCTGCCGGCACGAAGGCCAGCAGCAGGGGCAGGGCGATGCAGTGGGCGGCGCAGGCCAGGGACAGCCAGGCACCGGCAAGATCGAAGCGGGGGTGCCAGCGTGCCGAAGTTGGCGGCTGGGCCAGGGCCCTTGCGGGCGTTGTGGGGATATGGTCCATAATGTTACATAGTAACAATTGGAGACTCCCCCATGAAGCTTCCTGGTGTTCTATTCCTGCTGCTGGCTGCCAGCGCCGCACAGGCCCATGACATCCGCCAGCACGCGCCGCACGTGCATGGCCAGGCAACAGTGGATGTTGCGCTTGACCAGCAAACCCTGGAATTCGCCCTTCAGGCCCCCGGCATCGGCATCCTCGATTACGAGCGGCCGCCGGCCAATGCAGCCGAGCAGGCCGCGCTGGCACGGGCGACGTCATTGCTGAAGGGCGGCAACTGGGTCACCTTGCCCACCGCTGCGGGCTGCCGTCTGGCCACCAGTAAAGCCGATGCGGAGGGCTTCGGCGCGACGGCCACCGCGCCGCCGCCGGGACAGCACCGGCACGCAGGTTTCAGCGCAACGCTGCAGTACCACTGTGCCAAACCTGCCGCGCTGCGCGCCATCGTCGTGCGCCTGCCCGTACTTTTCCCGGGCCTGCACGAAGTCATCGTCAACAGCGCAACCGCCAATGGCCAGAACCGCAGTGTGCTGACGCCCGACAACCTGCGCGTGGTGCTGGCACCGTGAGCGCGGCACCGGTGATCTCGCTGGAAGACGTGCAGTTCGGCTACGGCACGCGGCTGGTGCTGGACATCCCGCGGTTGTGGGTCGAGCAGGGCAGCAGCGTGTTGCTGCGCGGAATCAGCGGTGGCGGCAAAAGCACCGTGCTGGGCCTGCTGGCGGGCGTGCTGCTGCCCGGCAAGGGCCGTGTCGAGGTGGCCGGCCACGCACTGCAGGACATGGGGGGTGCGGCGCGGGATCGTTTCCGTGCCGACCAGTTGGGCGTGATCTTCCAGCAGTTCAATCTGCTGCCGTTCCTCACCGTGCGCGACAACATCGCGCTGGGCCTGCGCTTCTCGCGCCTGCGCAGCGCACGCATCAGCGGGCCGCTGGATGCCGAGATCGCCCGCCTGCTGCAGGCCCTGCAGCTCAATCCTGAGCTGATGCAGCGGCGGGCGGGTACGCTCAGTGTTGGCCAGCAACAACGCGTGGCGGCAGCGCGCGCCCTGATCGGCCGTCCGACGTTGCTGCTGGCCGATGAGCCCACCTCGGCGCTCGACCGCGAAGCGGCGAGCGCCTTCCTGCAGCTGATGTCCGCGCAGTGCCAGGCGGCCGGCACCACGGTGCTGGTGGTCAGCCATGACGACAGCCTGCAGCCGTTGTTCGATCGCACCATTTCACTGACCGAGATCAACCAGGCAGGTGCCGGCCATGCTTGAGCTTGCCTGGGCCAGCATGCGCAGCCGCGCGTTGAGCGTGGGCCTGACCGTGCTGGTCATCACCCTCAGCGTGGTGCTGCTGCTGGGCGTCGAGCGTGTACGCACGCAGGCGCACGAGGGGTTTGCCAGCACCGTATCGGGCACCGATCTGATCGTCGGTGCGCGTTCGGGACCGGTGAACCTGCTGCTGTATTCGGTGTTCCATATCGGCGACCCGACCAACAACGTGTCCTGGCAGTCCTACCAGGAGCTGTCCGCATTGCCGCAGGTGAAGTGGTCGGTGCCGTTGTCGCTGGGCGATTCCTGGCGCGGCTACCGGGTAGTGGGTACCACTGGCGGCTACTTTGAACACTATCGTTATGGTTCCGGCCACGCGCTGGCCTTTGCACAGGGGCGGCCCTTCGATGATCTGTATGACGCGGTGATCGGCGCGGAGGTGGCTCGCGCGCAGAAGGTCGGCCTCGGCGACGAGATCGTGCTGGCGCACGGCACCGGCGCGGTCACGCTGGCCACGCATGCCGACAAGCCGTTCCGCGTTGCCGGCATCCTGCAGCGCACAGGCACGCCGGTGGATTCGTCGCTGCTGGTCTCGCTGCCGGCCATCGAGGCGATCCATGTTGACTGGCGATCGGGCGTGCAGCTGCGCAGCCAGAGCGTCAGCGCCGAGCAGGCGCGCCACCTGGACCTGACCCCGACCAGCATCACCGCCTTCATGCTCGGCCTGAACTCGCGCATCTCCACGTTCTCGGTAGAGCGCAGGATCAACGAGTATCCGGACGAGGCGATGCTGGCGATCCTGCCCGGCGTGACCCTACAGCAGCTGTGGCAGTCGCTGGGCACCGCCGAGCGAGCCCTGCAGCTGATCAGTGCAATGGTGGTGCTGCTGGGCATGGTCTCGCTGGTGGCGCTGCTGGTCTCCACCCTGCAGGAGCGGCGGCGCGAGATGGCCATCCTGCGTGCCACCGGTGCGCGACCGGGCTACATCGCTGGCCTGCTCGTGGTGGAAGCGGTGGCGACCAGTGCGGTGGCCAGCGTGCTGGCCCTGTCGCTGCTGGTGGTCGCCAGCATTGCCGGGCGCGGCTGGGTACTGGCCACCTTCGGTCTGTCGATCACCCATGTCTGGCCGGATGGCCGTGAACTGGCATGGGCTGCGGGCGTGCTGCTGATCAGCGCCGTAGCCGGGCTGGTCCCGGCGTTGCTCGCTTACCGGCGCACCTTGGCCGATGGCCTTTCACCGGGAGGCTGAGCATGCGATGGATGCGGGTAGTGGCAATGGTGCTGGCGCTGGCCGCCTGTGAGCGGCCGGTGGATACCGGCGTACAGGCCTTGCCACCCTCGCCGGTCGTCGACCGCGATGACCCTGCAGGCGCTGTGGAGCAGGAGCTGGACTGGTTGCAGATGATGCCCAAGGACGAGCTGGCCGCGCTGGAGCGGGGCGAGGGCCCGGAGGTCGAGCACAGCGGCAACCGGCGCATGCCGCAGTTCGGTACCTTCCGCACGGTGGACACGGTCCTGCAGCGGCCGGTGCGCCTGCCGGGTTACGTGGTGCCACTGGCCAACGCGCAGGACGGGCGGCTGACCGAATTCCTGTTCGTGCCGTACTACGGCGCCTGCATCCACGTGCCACCACCACCACCGAACCAGATCGTGCACGTAGTGCTGCCGCGCCCGATCGAGATGCCGGACATGTACTCACCGTTCTTCCTGGCCGGCACCCTGCGCGCCGAACGCTTGGATGACGATCTGGCCGGTTCGGCCTACACCATGCGTGACGCACAGCTGAGGCCCTATGAACCGTAGTCACCTGTTGCTGGCGGTGGGATGCCTGTGGTTGGCAGGCTGTACGGCGCCGGGCGGCGATGCCTTGGTGGTCGGGCCGCAGGACAAGCCGGCGCCCTCCGCCACGGCCGAAGCCCCCATCGACCGTTGGGACGCGTTGCGACCCGACGAAGTGAGCTACCAGCGCCCACCCCCGCAGATCGGCCTGTCACGCAATGGCATGGAGGGCGAGGGTGGCCTGATCGACGACACCGGCTCGGGCACGCCACCGGGGCTGGAGATCGACCATTCCAGCCCGGACCGGGCCAAGCAGTTCGGCTCCTCGCGCGTGGTCGACGCTGTCGACGGTCGCGCGGTGGATCTGGATGGCTACGTGGTGCCGCTCGGCACCAACGATGCCGGCCTGGTCGATGAACTGCTGTTCGTGCCGTTCTACGGCGCGTGTATCCATGTGCCGCCGCCGCCACCCAACCAGATCATCCACGCGACCCTGGCGACACCGATCGCGCTGGGCGATCTGTGGGATCCGTACCGGCTTGCCGGCCGCCTGCAGGTGAAGCGTTTCGACGCGGACATCGCCAGCGCGTCCTACGATGCCGCGGCAGCCACGCTGACGGCGATCCGCAACTGATGCGCAGGCGATGGCCCATGGCTACCGGGGTGCTGCTGGGCGCGGTGGTGCTGCTGGTGTGGTGGCAGCGGCAGCGCGCACCCACCGCGCCGCCTGCGGTCGCGTTTCCGGCACCGGCGTCCGATGCCAGCCAGCGTATCGAACAGCGTCTGGGTGATGACCCCGCGTTTCGCAACGACGTGCTCTTCCTGCTCGCAGCAACATTGCGCGACCGCTGCCAGCCGGCGCAGGCGGGGCTGCTGGCGCGCATGGCCAATCGTGCATCGCTGCCGGTGCTGGCGGCAGTCAGCGCGGTGACCCAGCAGGACCCATCGCTGGACCGGCCGATCTACCAGTACATCCAGCACCGCGCCGATGCGACGCCGTGCGGGCAGCCGCTGCAGATGCCGTTGGCCGGTGGGCGCAGCATGGCCGTGGACATCGAACAGTATGCGCGCACGTTTCCGGACAGCTACTTCGACCCGCAACGCAGCAGCGAACCGCGGGATTTTGGTGGACTGTCGCTGCAGCAGCGTGCCGGCAACGCCTGCAACAGCGTGGTGTATTCGGTGCTGCCGCTGGGTGGCGCCGACTGGCGGTGCAGCAGCCTGCGCGCGAATGCCCGTGCGCGGGTGCGCGGCCTGTGCGAGGACGAGCTGCGGCGCCAGCATGGGGGAACTGGCGGGGAACTGGACATGGCCGTGGGGAAGGGCATGCAGGCGGTGGTGGTATCGGCGATTGCCGCACTGCCGGAAGATTGCCGGTGATGATCCCTGACACCGGGCACGACCCGGCATGAGGGGCACGACAACATGAACATTGCCCGGGCCCCAATCTGAATTGGTGGCGCTGTTTTCATAACTATACAGGACATCCTGTATAGTTATGGCCGTATTCCACCCCCGATCAGGTTCTCCCATGGCTTTGTCCCAGCCCTTGGCCGGTGCGCCGGCCCTGTCGCGTGCCCGTCGCTGGGCGCTGTTGTTCACCGTCGCCGCCGGCCTGCTGCTGGTCACGCTCGACAACTCCGTGCTCTACACCGCGCTGCCCACCCTTACCGAAGAACTCTCGGCCAGTGCCGGCCAGGCGCTGTGGATCATCAACGCCTATCCGCTGGTGATGGCCGGCCTGCTGCTGGGTGCGGGCACGCTGGGCGACCGCATCGGTCACCGGCGCATGTTCCTGATCGGCCTGGTGGTGTTCGGCGTCGCCTCGCTGGCAGCGGCGTTCGCTGACACCGCAACGCAGCTGATTGCCGCGCGTGCATTCCTGGCGATCGGTGCCGCAGCGATGATGCCGGCCACGTTGGCGTTGATCGGACTGAGCTTCCACGAAGAACGCGAACGCAACATCGCCATCGCGATCTGGGGTTCGGTCGCCATCGTCGGTGCGGCGCTCGGCCCGATCATTGGCGGCTGGCTGCTGCAGCACTTCTGGTGGGGCTCGGTGTTCCTGATCAACGTGCCGGTGGTGGTGGTCGCGTTCGTGGCCACGCTGCTGCTGGCGCCGGAAGGACAGCGCGACACCTCGCGGCCATGGGACCTGGTGTCGTCAGTGCTGGCATTGGCTGCACTGTCCGGCCTGGTGCTGGCGATCAAGTCGCTGATCGCCACGCCGCCCTCATATGCGCTGGGCGCAGCCGCGCTGGTGTTGGCCGTCATCAGCGGTGCGGTGTTCGCACGCCGCCAGCAGCAGCTGCCGTACCCGCTGCTGGACTTTGCGATCTTCCGTAATCCGGCGTTCCTGGCCGGCACGCTGTCGGCGGTGTTCACCCTGTTCGCGATGGCCGGCCTGCAGTTGGTCACCACGCAGCGCTTCCAGCTGGTGGCAGGTTTCACGCCGCTGCAGGCGGGCCTGCTGGTGTCGGTGGCGGCACTGGGCAGCCTGCCCAGTGCGCTGCTCGGCGGCAGCATCCTGCACCGGGTTGGCCTGCGCCCGCTGATCTGTGGTGGCCTGGCCGCAGGTGCGCTGGGCGTCGGCGTGGTGGCGTTCGGCTTCCTGCACGGCCTTGGTTGGGTGGTGGCTGGCATGGCCATCACCGGCTTCGGTATGGGTTCGGCCATCTCGGTGGCGTCCACCGCCATCCTCAACAACGTGCCGGCGCACCGTGCGGGCATGGCCTCGTCGGTGGAAGAAGTGTCCTATGAGTTCGGTGGCCTGCTGGCGGTGGCGATGCTGGGCAGCTTGAGTGCCGCAATGTACAGCGCGTTCCTGCCGGTCTCGGCCGATATGCCCGCGCTTGCCCGCGAGGGTTTCACCCAGGCGCTGCATGCCGCGCGCGAGAGCGGGCAGGGCGAGTGGTTCGCACTGGCTGCGGCCGCGTATGACCGTGGCTACCAGATCGTGCTGCTGGTGATCACGGCGGTGCTGGCGCTGGGTGCGGCGATCATCGCGCGCCTGCTGCGCGGCCGCGTCGGCAGCCGCGAGGGCGCGGCCGATCGCGTAAAATGAAGCGATGAGAACCAGCAAGCGCGATCGCATTCTCGACGCCGCCGTCAACGTGATCAATCGTGACGGCGTGCGCGCGGTGACCTTCGAGTCGGTGGCGGCCGAGGCCCAGCTGACACGTGGTGGCCTGCTGTATCACTTCCCGTCCCGCGAGGCACTGCTGCGGGGGATCGACGAACACCTGGTACAGGCCTGGGAGACGTCGATGGAAGCATTGCTGGGCAAGACCGCCGAGCAGGCCACTGCGTTGGAGCGTTACCAGACCTTCGTGCGCGTGTCTGCCCAGAGCGCCACCCGTGCCGAGCTGATGTTCATGCTCGAATCGGCCGACCCGGACGCCGAAGAGCGCCCGTGGGGACCGGCGGTGCGTCGCTGGGCACCGCTGCCGCCGGAGGCGGGTACAGCGGAAGACAGCGCAGCGCTCGACAATTTCGTGGCGCGGCTGGCTGCCGATGGCCTGTGGATCTACGAGGCGATGTACCAGGGCCAGCTGGATGCAGGCGTGCGCGCCCGTGTTGCCGAGCGCATCGCCGGGCTGTTGGCGAAGTCTGACGGATCACCGCACTTGTAGAGTCGACTGTCAGTCGACTGCTCTTCGCTCAGACAACGAAACCCCGCGCTTCGCGCGCTAGTCGACTGACAGTCGACTCTACCGCTCGCGCGTCTGCCCAGCCTGCGCGGCGCTCGCGGCCAGCCACGCCCTCGGCGATACCCCCAATCGCTTGCGGAACGCCTTCGACAGCGAGGCGGTATCGGCAAACCCCACCTCGATCGCCACCTGCTTGACCGCCACGCCTGCCCGCAGCTGCGCGCAGGCCAGGCTCAGCCGCCAGTCCAGCAGGTAGCTGGCTGGCGTTGCCTGCATCACGTCCTTGAACACGGCCGCGAACGCGCTGCGCGACATGCCGGCGGTCGCGGCCATGCGCGGCAGCGTCCATTCGTCCTGCGGTGCCTGGTGCATCGCCACCAGCGTGCGTGCCAGCCGCGCATCGGACAGCCCCCGCATCAACCCGTGGCTGACGCCGGCTGCATCCGGGTGGTCGACCACCCAGCGCAGGATCTGGATCAGCGCCACCTCGAACAGGCGGTTGGTCAGCAGCCGTGACCCGCAGCGCTGGCGATCGGCTTCGGCGAACAGCAGCTGCAGGGTGTCATCCAGTTCGGTGATCGCGGCCAGCGGCACCACCATCACCGGTGGCAGCGACTGCACGATCGGATTGCGCGCGCCACCATCGAAATCCAGCGTGGCACAGGTGAAATCCGGGCCGTCCAGCGGAGCGTTGAAGAACACATGGTGCAGCGGCTGCGGATACAGCAGGAGGCTGGGTGTATCGATCTTCAACCGGGGCAGCGTGCTATCGCCCCCAGGATGACGGACTTCCATCTCACCCTGGCGCAGGATGTGCAGGAACGCACGACCGGGCTGCGGCTCGAAGACATGCTGCCCGCACAGCGGGCCACTGTGGAACAGGGCCGCCTGCACCCGGAAGCGTTCCAGCAGGGAGGAGAGTCGATCTGGCGCAGGGGTGGCGGCGCGCATGCTCATGGACGTATGGACAACATATGTGGCGCATTGAGGATGTTGCGTCCAGGGAGTCTACCTAGGATGAGCGGGTCGTCCAATCCCGGGCGCTTTCCCAAGGAGATCCACCATGTCCCGTGTCCCCCTGATCGATGCCGCCAACACCACCGCCGACCGCCAGGCCCTGCTGGGCCAGGTCCACGCTGCCTTCGGCGCCACCCCGGCCATGTTCCGCGCCGTGGCCAACTCGCCGGCTGCCCTGCAGAGCATGTGGGGTTCGTTCGGCGCGCTGGGCGGCGGTCGCCTGTCGCCGCTGCTGGGCGAGCAGATCGCCGTGGCCATCGCCAACCGCAACGCCTGCGAGTACTGCCTGGCGGCGCACACGGCATTGGGCCGCAAGGCCGGCGCCAGCAGCGAGCAGATGGCTGCCGCGCAGATCGGCCAGTCCAGCGACCCGGCCACTGCGGCGGCGCTCGACTTCGCGTTGAAGGTGGTCGAGCAGCGTGCGCAGATCGCCGACGGCGACGTGCAGGCGCTGCGCGCGGCTGGCTTCGATGATGAGCAGGTCGTCGAGATCCTCGCGCATGTGGCGCTCAACCTGTTCACCAACTACGTCAACGTGGCGTTCGACGTGCCGGTGGACTTCCCGAAGGTCGCGCTGCGCTGAGGTGTACCGGGCCGGGGGACGCAGTGCTCCCGGCCATCCTCAGCGGGCGTGGCCGTCGTGCGCCTGCAGCCGCTCCGGATGGGTATACACATTGAACCCGCTTTCCCGCGCGAACCCGACCAGGCACAGGCCGGCGCTGCGGGCCAGATCGATCGCCAGCGCGGTCGGCGCGGACACCGCTGCCAGCACGCTGGCGCCGGCGCGCACTGCCTTGCTGACCATCTCGTAGCTGGCCCGGCTGGAAATCACCAGCAGGCCGCCTTCGATGGCGTGTTCGTTGTGGTGCAGGGCACCGATCAGCTTGTCCAGTGCATTGTGGCGGCCCACGTCCTCGCGTACCCAGCCGATGCGCCCATTGGCGTCGGCCCAGGCCGCGGCGTGGATCGAGCCGCTTGCCGCATTCATCGGCTGGTGCTGCGCCAGGCTGGCCAACGCCCGCTGCAGGGCGGTGGCGGAATAGCTGCGGCGCTCGCGGATCTGCGGCAGTGGGCGCAGCACTTCTTCCAGCTGGCGCGTGCCGCACAGTCCACAGCCACCACGGCCGGGCAGCAGGCGCCCCTTGTCGGGGTCGAGGTTTGCGCCGGGCGCAGCCTCGTCCACGGTCATCTGCAGCTCGATGCCTTCCAGCTGTGGGTGGATATCGATCGACAGCAGCTGCGAGGGCGCGCTGATCAGGCCTTCGCTGAGCGAAAATCCGAGTGCGAAGTCCTCCAGATCACAGGGTGTGGCCATCATCACGGCAAAGGCGGCATCGTTGTAGCGCAGCGCCACCGGCACTTCCTCGGCCACCACGTCGACCTGCTGCTGTTGCGTGCCGCCGCGCCAGCGCTGCAACGGGCGTTGGGCGGTGCCGGCAGGCGGGGTGTGCGGCGGGATCGAATCAGGCATGCAGCGCGTCCGGACAAGGGAGAAACGCGGGCGGGCCACCGCCTGCGGTTTCGAGGATAGCGCAGTGGTCGCGCGCAGACGCGGCTGTAACCGTTGCCATGGCAGGTTGTGCTGAAAACAGCCTGTGCCCTCTGGCGAAGCGCCGCGGGCCGTGCTTGACTTTGCGGCTGGTCGTGCCACTGAATGCACCGCCGGACCGCGTTGTGCCGTTCGTTGTTGCGTTCCTTCCGCCAGGTTCCCGAACATGTCCGAGCAGAAACCGCCGCGCTACAAACCCTACAACCAGCCGGCCGGAGGCTGGGGTGCCGCTGGTGCCACCGCCAAGGTGCTGCTGCAGCATAGTGTGATCGGCAAGGGGTCGAAGGCGCTGCTGGCGATGAACCAGCCCGGTGGCTTCAAGTGCCCCAGCTGTGCGTTCCCCGATGCCGACGAACGCAGGAAGCTGGAGTTCTGCGAGAACGGCGCGAAGGCACTGGCCTGGGAAGCCACGCAGTTCCGTGCCGGTCGTGAGCTGTTCGCCCGGCACACCGTGACCGAGCTGATGGCGCAGACCGACTACTGGCTGGAGATGCAGGGGCGGCTGACAGAGCCGATGCGCTACGACGCTGCGACCGATCACTATGTGCCGTGCAGCTGGGACGATGCCTTCGCACTGATCGGCCGTCACCTGCGGGCACTGGACAGTCCTCACCAGGCCGAGTTCTACACCTCCGGGCGCACGCCCAACGAAGCGGCGTTCCTGTATTCGATCTTCGTGCGCGAGTTCGGCACCAATAATTTCCCGGACTGCTCGAACATGTGCCACGAGCCGACCAGCCGCGGGCTGCCGCCGGCCATCGGGGTGGGCAAGGGCACCATCGTGCTGCAGGATTTCGATCACGCCGAGGCCATCTTCGTGATTGGCCAGAACACCGGCACCAATTCGCCGCGGATGATGAGCAACCTGGTGGAGGCACGCAAACGCGGCATTCCGATCGTGGCGGTCAACCCGATGCCCGAGCGCGCGCTGATCCGCTTCGCAGAGCCGCAGGACGTGGTGCAGATGGCCACGTTCGGTTCGACAGAGATCAGCAGCGAGTTCGTGCACATCCGCATCGGCGGCGACCTGGCCCTGATCAAGGGCATGATGAAGGTGTTGTTCGAGCGCGAGGCGCAGGGTGAGCGTGTGCTCGACCATGCATTCCTTGCCGAACACACGGTGGGCCTGGAGGCGCTGCGCGACGACGTGATGGCGCAGGACTGGGATCAGATCGTGCAGGTGTCCGGCATTTCGCAGGCGCAGATCCGTCGCTGTGCGGAGATCTACATCCGCTCCAATGCCACCGTGATCTGCTACGGCATGGGGCTGACCCAGCACCAGTACGGCTCGCGCCTGCTGCAGCAGGTCGCCAACCTGCTGTTGCTGCGTGGCAACTTCGGCAAGCCCGGTGCTGGCATCGGGCCGATCCGGGGCCATTCCAATGTGCAAGGCGACCGCACTGTCGGCATCGATGAAAAGCCGAAGCCGGCCTACCTGGACCGCGTGCAGCAGATATTCGGCTTCGACCCGCCGCGCGAGCATGGCCATCACGTGGTCGAGTCGATCGAGGCGATGCTGGATGGCAGTGCCAAGGTGTTCATCGGCCTGGGTGGCAACTTCATTCATGCGGTGCCTGATACACCGCGCGCGTACGAGGCAATGCGCGGCCTGGACCTGACCGTGGGCATCGCTACCAAGCTCAACCGTGGGCATCTTGTTCATGGCCGCGATGCGCTGATCCTGCCGGTGGTGGCGCGCTCGGAGCGCATCGTCACGCCGGCCGGCGAGCAGTTCATCACCATTGAAGACGCGATGTCCAATGTGACCGCCTCGCGGGGCGTACTCGAGCCGGTCAGCCCCGATGTGTTGCCCGAGGTCGAGATCGTCTGTCGCATGGCGATGGCCACGCTGCCACGGAGCAGGGTCGACTGGGCAGGCTGCATGCACGACTACGCACACATCCGTGAGTTGATCGCGGCCGTGTACCCGGAGATCTACACCGGCTTCAACCAGCGCATCCAGCAGCCGCACGGCTTCCATCTGGATATCCCGCCGCGTCGCCGCGTCTGGCCCACGCCCAATGGCAAGGCCAACATCCTGGTGATGCCTGGCCTGGACGTGGATGATCCGGTTCACGACCCCGACATGCTGCGGCTGGCCACCGTGCGCTCGCACGATCAGTACAACACCACCATCTACAGCTACAACGATCGCTATCGCGGCGTGTACAACGATCGCATGGTGCTGTTCATGAACATCGAGGACCGGCTGGCGCGCGGGCTGCGGAAGGAGGCGCTGGTCAGCCTGGAGACGATCAGCAGTGATGGCGTGCAGCGACGCATCGAAGGCTTGACCGTGCTCGATTACCCGATGCCGCGCGGCGCGCTGGCCGGCTACTACCCCGAACTGAACCCGTTGCTGCCGCTGGATTACCACGACCGGATCAGCGGCACCCCCGCAGCCAAGTCGATCCCGGTGCGGATGCGGGCGATGCCGGCGGTCACCTAGCAGTGGATCAATCCAGTCCTATGGGCTTCCGGCATGTGGATTGGGTTCATCCAGCGCAAAGGAGCAACGGAAATAGTTGGCGGTATCCCGCCAGGCGCCAACGATCGGTTCTTGGATCTGCGCCAGCAGTTCACGGGCCTTGACGGGATCGTTGGCCTGGCAGGCGAAGTACGCGAATGATTGCAGGTTCCATGGCGAGGGATAACGTGACAGCACGTCTTCGAAGCCGCGTTTCATGGTCGGCCAGTTCACTTTCGACTCGGTGAACAAACGGTCCTCGTACTCCCGCTGCGAGGCGACCCAGTAGATACGGGCGTACAGCATGTATTGGTCCTGCGGTGGGGCCGCAGCCATGACCCTGCGTGCATAGGCTTCCAGGCCAGCCGGATCGCCGCCCCACTTCGGAGCGAAATAGCGCACGGCAGCAAAGTAGAGCGGGAAGTAGCCCGGATAGCGCGCGATGCCTTCGTCATGCAATGCGAAGAAGCGGTCTGCATCCCAACTCTGTTCGATCGCCCGGTGTTCCATCGACTCGTACCAGTACGGGTCCGTGCTGGCGATGTCCTTGTACTTCAGCAGGTAGTCAACGGCCTGCTGCTGCAGCGCCTTGAACGGTGCCCAGTCCTCTTCCTTCACCGTATTTGCATAGCCGGGGCCGCGGATGCTCCAGCCTTGTCGGCTGAGCATCTCAGCCATGGCCAGGCGCGCCGACGGCGACCTGGGGTAGCGCGAGATCCATGCCTGCACGAGTTTCTCGCGACCTTGCCAGTAGGCCGGGTCACGGTTGCTCATGCTGAAGGCATAGCCGATGCCAACGTAGTACGCCGAGAGCTTCCAGACACCGCTGCTGAAGTAGCGATCCGTATCCCGGTAACGACTGGCGAGTTGCTCCAGTCTGGCGAAATCCTGCTTCTCCAGCAGTTGCTTTGCCTGCCGGGAGACTTCGGCGCGTTCGCTTGCTTCATCTTCACCGGATGCATCGGCGTGGGCGATGGTCGCGCACGACAACAACAGCATCACAAGCAGTGTTCGCATGAATCCATTCATGGGAGAAGCTCCGTGTCAGGGAAAGGGGCATGGCAAGGCAGTGGGCCACGATCGCCATCTCGCCATAGCAGGGGCCGTCGCGCAAGTCGGCAGCGTGGCTGCCAGGCGGGCGTGGGCGCTGCCACCCCATGCTGTGCAGTTGTGCATCGGCTATCATCGGCGGGTGAACCCGCCTGGCCTGCTGCTGCGATGGATGCTGCTTGTTGCCCTGGTGCTGAATGCACCGGCGCTGGCGCTCGCCGCGTCTTCCTACAGCGGTCCGGCCAGCCAGGACCATTGCGTGGCACCGCACTCGGCCGGGATAGCTTCGGCGGGGTGTTGCGATGATGCAGGTCCGGCGGCTTGCCAGAGTGGCCAGTGCGAATGCCCGCCGGCGTGCTTGGGCATGTTGGCAACGCTGAACGGGACACCAGCCTCCCTTTGGCGCGAGGCGCCCGCTCCAGCCAGTAGCCAGCAACGCGCGCCCCCGTTGATGCCGGATCCGTTGCGTCCCCCCATCGCGTGAATTCCTGCAGGCCTCAAGCGCCTGCCATGACTGTTCGACTTTCTCTCGACGCTACCTGCGCCTTCAATGCGTGGGTGGCGGGCCGCTTTGCCCGCCTCTGCAAAGGAATCACTCAATGAACCGTACTCTTTCCCTCGGCCTGCTGCTGGGCACCGTGCTGGCCACGACCGCCTGCGCTCGTGCCGTCGAAGAATCCTCCGCGGCACCGGTCGCCAGCGAAGCACCGGCACCGGCCCAGGCCAGCCCGGCCAAGATCGATCCAGCCTTGCCGGTCGCCATCGTGCACAAGACCGCCAGCTGCGGTTGCTGCGGCATCTGGGTCGACCACCTGAAGGCCGCCGGCTTCCAGGTCGATGTGCGCGACACCGATGACATGAATCCAATCAAGGTCCGCTTGGGCGTGCCGGTCGGCAAGGCCTCTTGCCATACCGCCGAGATCGGCGGTTACGTGGTCGAGGGTCACATCCCGGCCGAGGACATCAAGCGCCTGCTGGCCGAACGCCCGGCCGCGCGCGGGCTGGTGCTGCCCGGCATGCCAGCCGGTTCGCCGGGCATGGAAATGCCGGACGGCTACGTGCAGCCGTACACCGTCGAGCTGGTGCGCACCGACGGCAGCACCGAGCCGTTTGCCCAGCACGGTCAGGGCGGCTGATGGACGGAGGGTGCCGGTTGTCCTGACCGGCACTCTCCGACGCGTCTTGTGTAGAGCCGAGCCTATCCTCGGCTGTGTTTGGCCGGCAAGCCGAGCATGGGCTCGGCTCTACAGGATCAGCGTGCCGTGGCCGTTTCCTTGGCCAACTGCGCGTCGAACTTCTTCTCGGCCGCATCCGCGTAGGCTTTGCAGCTCAGTACCTTCTCGCTGGCGTTGCTGCCAGCAGCATAGTTCCAGTTGCTGGCGCCCGGATGCGGAGTCAGCAACAGGTCGCAGGGCAGGCCGCGCACCATGGCGAAGCTGCGTCGGTAGTCCTGGACCAGGCGGGGATAGCGGGCGTTGCCCTGGAGCTGGTAGCCCGGCGCGCTCAGGCTGTCGGCATAGGCGATGCGCACCGGCTTGCCATCGCGGGTATCGGTCCAGGTCCAGGCAGTGCTGCCCGGGGTGTGTCCCGGCATGAAGTGCGCGGTGAACGCGATGCCGCCCACGTTGACCACCTCGCCATCCATGATGATGCGGTCGGTGCTGACCGGCGGAAAGGTGATGCTGTCGCCAAAGTGCAGGTCGTTGCTGCCACCGCGCGCCAGCAGCACGGCCGTTTCTGCATTGGCCGCCACATGCGCGCCGGTGCGACGCTTGAGCTCGGCGACCGGGCCGGCGTGGTCGGCGTGCGCATGGCTGAGCAGGATCAATCGCAGGTCCTGCGGGGCCACGTCGCGCAGCTTCATGTTGTCCAGCAGGTGACCGGCCATCTGCGGCATGCCGCCGTCAAGCAGCACCGCACCGTCGGCGGTCTGCACCAGTAGCGCGGTCAGATCCTCGGTGCCGATCTGCCAGGTGTGGTCGGCAATCTGCAGCGGTGCCATCGGCTGCAGCCATGAACTGTCCACCGTGTAGGCCCGGAGCTGGGGCAGCGGTTCGTCGGCGGCAGTGACATCAAAGGCAAGCGTGGCAGCCAGGGCGAGGGTAGTCAGGCAGAGGCGCATGGCAGAAAGGTGTCTGGACTGGGGCCGATGAAGCTAGCACGCGGGCCGCGCCGGCCGTTTCGCGAATAATTCATGGCTGCCATAAGCTCCGCCGCAGTCGATGCAGGGATTGTTCGCTTGCTGTGGATTGTGAATCCATCTCCACAGGCTGGAGCGCAGAATCGGCCGGGGCTAGCCTGCTTTCAGGCTCAAGGAGGTGGACCATGCATGTGCTCATGGTGATGCTGGGTGGCGTGCTCCTGCTAGGGGTGTTCCTGCTGTTTGGCCGCCTCTGGAGCGTGGGCACCTCGCAGCTGCCCACGGCGCTGATCGCCTTCATCGCCACCTGGCTGCTGGTGGCCGTGGCCAACATGTGGGTGGGGGTCAGCAGGGCCGGTTACGCAGTACGCGAAGAGCTGCCGATCCTGCTGCTGGTGTTCGCCGTGCCGGCGCTGCTGGCCGGTTTCCTGTACTGGCGCCTGGCGCGCTGAAGGAGTTGCATGAGTACCCGACTGCGCCTGCCCGCGCTGCGCCACCGCGATGGCCATCATGCCCGCGTGACCTACGAAGAACTGTTCTTCGACCTGGTCTACGTGTTCGCGGTCACCCAGCTCAGCCACCATCTGCTGCATCACCTGGACCTGGCCGGCGTGCTGCAGACCCTGGTGCTGTGGTTCGCGGTCTGGCTCGGCTGGCAATACGCGTGCTGGGTCAGCAACTGGTTCGACCCGGAGGCGCCGCGCATCCGGGGCCTGATGTTCGCCACCATGCTGCTGGCGTTGTTGATGTCCTCGTCCATTCCCGAGGCATTCGCCGATCGTGCGTGGATCTTCGCCGGGGCGTACGCCACGATGCAGGTCGGACGCACCGCGTTCGTGTTGCTGGAGGTCGGCCGTAACCATCCGTTGGCGCCGAACTTCCGCCGCATGCTGGCCTGGGTCAGCGTGTCGGCCTGCTTCTGGCTGGCCGGCGCGGCGGCCGAGGGCCACCTGCGGCTGGCACTGTGGGCGATGGCGGTGGCCTGCGAATACATCTCGCCGATGTTTGGCTTCGCGTTCCCGGGCATGGGTCGTTCGCACACTCGCGACTGGACCATTGAGGGGGGTCACCTGGCCGAACGCTGCCAGCTGTTCGTCATCGTCGCACTGGGTGAGACGTTGCTGGCCACCGGGGGTGTGCTCAGCGACGTCGAGCACTGGGGCCTTGAAGTGGTATCGGCGGTGCTGGCCACCTTCGCCGGCACGATTGCGATGTGGTGGCTGTACTTTGGCATCTCCAGCCACGATGCCACAGAGGCCATCACCCACGCGGAAGACCCTGGACGGATGGGGGCCAACTTCCATTATGTGCATGCATTGCTGATCGCCGGCATCATCGCCACCGCGGTGGGCAACGACCTGGTGATGGATCACCCGGAAGCGGCGGTGACGCCGGTATATGCAGCGGTGCTGGCCGCCGGGCCGTTGATCTACCTGCTTGGCAGCGCCCTCTACAAGCGCGTTGTGTACGGGCGCGCCCCGTATTCGCATCTGTTCGGTGCCATGGCGCTGGTCGTGTTGGGCGCGGTCTTGCCGCACAGCCATCTGCTGGCCGCCGGTTGGCTGACCAGTGCGGTGCTGCTGGCCGTGGGGTTGATGGATACGCGGTTGAAGCGTCGCCTGCAGCGGGCGTGATCCGTTGCGTCAGCAAAGCGCTCCAGCCGCCATCGAGCGCAAGCGCTGAGCAGTCGATTGACACTCGACTTCAGCACCGCTGCACAAGAAGTGCTGGCAGGCTAGGCCAGCGCGGCGGCCATCGCGGCAAGCTTGCCCACCGTGTTCATGTTGCGGGCAGTGCCTTGCTGGGCATAGGGCATCCGCAGGCGCGAGCCGGCCATGCCGTCTCCGTAATGGATGAAGATCTCGCGCGTGCCGAGTGCGAGCTGTTCGTCGCGCAGGCCGGTCACGCCGTCGAGCGGATCGGCGGGCAGGCTGCCGTCGAGGAACAGGGCGACCACACGGTTGCCGGCCGCCTGCGGAAATGGATTGCGCGCCACCACGCCGGCGATCTCGCTGGCCGAGCGCACCAGCACGCCCACCGGCTTGCCAGCATAGACCTTGAGCCGCTCGCCGAGGGCCTGGCGCACGCCCGCCTCGTCGAGCGAGCTGCGGAACACCACGTTGCCGCTGGCGATGTAGGTGCGGACATCGGCGAAGCCTGCGTCCTCGCACATCGCCACCAGTTCGCGCATCGGCAGCTTGCCGGTGCCGCCGACGTTGACCGCGCGCAGCAAGGCGACGTAGGCGTTCATGGCGTCCCCGCCTGCAGGCGGTCGTACATGCGTACCAGGTCAACCAGGGTGCGCGCGCCCATCTTGCGCATCACCTGCGCACGACGCACCTTGACCGTGATCTCGCTGACCCCGAGGTCAGCGGCGATCTGCTTGTTGAGGCGGCCGCGCACCACGCCATCGACCACCTCGCGCTCGCCCGCGCTCAATGAATCCCAGCGCTGCTGCAGGGCGCCCAGCACGTCGCCGTCGCGGCGGCGCTGGCGGTCGATCTCGATGCCCCTGTGGATGGCATCGAGCAGTTCCTGGTCACGGAAGGGCTTGGTCAGGAATTCGATGGCGCCGTCCTTGATCGCGTTGACGCCCATCGCGATGTCGCCGTGGCCGGTGATGAACACCACCGGCAGCTGCAGGCCCTGGCTGCTCATCGTGCGATGGAATTCCAGGCCGCTCTGGCCGGGCATGCGCACGTCCAGCACCAGGCAGGCCGGTGCGTCTACCAGGTCGTGTTCAAGGAACGCCTGGGTGGATGCAAAGGCGTGCACCCGCAAGCCCATCGATGCCAGCAGGTCTTCCAGCGCCGCGCGCACCGACGGATCGTCGTCGACCACATACACGATGGGTGCCGGATCGACGGCAGGGGTAGCGGGCCTACGCATGTTGGGCATCCGTGACGATGGGCAGGTCGAACACGAAGCAGGCACCGCCGCCTGCCGGCCGTTCGGCGCGGATCTGGCCGTCGTTGGCTTCGATCATCGAACGGCTCAGGCTGAGGCCCAGGCCCAGCCCGTGTGACTTGGTGGTCCAGAACGCATCGAAGACGCGTTCGGGATGGTCGGCGGGCAGGCCGACGCCACGGTCGCGTACGCTGAGGCTGACACGCTGGCCGTCGCGCCGGGTCAGCAGCGACAGACGCCGGTCGCCTGCGGGTATGGCTTCCATTGCATCCACTGCATTGAGGATCAGGTTGCCGATCACCTGCTGCACCTGCACGCGGTCGGCGTGTACCTGTGGCAGGTCGGGGTCCAGCAGCAGGGCTACGGCCACGCCATGCCGGTTCAGTTCGCTGCGCGACAGCGCCAGCATTTCCTCCACCGCCTGGTTCAGGTCGAAGGCGCGTCGTTCCGGTGCCGCGCCCTGGGTCAGGCCGCGGATGCGGGCGATCACGTCACCGGCGCGGTGCGCGTCGGCGAGGATGCGGGCCACGGTCTGCCGGGCCTTGTCCACGTTCGGCGGGTCCTGCGCCAGCCAGCGTTGGCAGGCTTCGGCGCTGCTGGCGATTGCGGCCAGTGGCTGGTTGACTTCATGGGCGATGGAGGTGGTGAGCTCGCCTACGGTGGACGCGCGTGCCACCCGCAGCAGGCGGCCCTGCGCTTCCTGCACTGCGGCCTTGGCCGCTTCCATGTTCAGAGCGAGATAGGTGGTGATGCCGATCACCAGCATGCCGATCACCGAGTTGACCAGGCCGATGCGGTAGGTGCCGAAGCGGGTCAGGAAGAAGCTCAACCCCGTCAGCGCGATGCAGGCGATGGCCAGGGTGATCAGCCCGCGCGCGCCCAGCACGCGCGACGCCGCAAGGATGACCGCTGCATAGAAGCAGGCCGCGGCAACCGCATAATCGGTGACGGTGTCGATCAGGAAGATCGCCGCCATCACGACGATCAGGGCCAGCAGCACCAGCGGGCGGCGGGGCGACAGCGATGGCATCGGGGAGCTCCCTGGTGTGGGGGAAAAGGATAGCAAAGCCATCACCGTTGGATGCCGACCTTGGTCGGCGTGCTCTCGTGCGGTGGGTGCCGACTCCTGGTAGGTGCCGACCGTTGGTCGGCACAGCAATTGAATGGCGGGGGCGATGAGGGTTTGTGCCGACCAACGGTCGGCACCCACCAAAGCGATGCACGGTGCGTCCGGGGATCATGGGGTTGCCGGCCGGCGGCCGGCACTACTCCTCAAGGCTGGCGTTCCAGAAGCCCTGCAGTACGCCGGGCGTGGTCGCCAGCGTGGCCAGCACGGCATCGAGCTCACCGGCATCCACCGTGGTGGCATACAGCACCGCTTCGATCTCCACGTCACGCTCGCCGAATGGCCGCTGGTCCACCGCGCGCACCGGGTACTGCGCCTGCTCAAGCAGCAGCAACAACCGGTCCAGTACCTCGGCCTGCTGCTCGCGCTGGCAGACCACGTTGATCGCATAGGTCGCCTCGCTGAACGCTTCCGGCAGCGGCTGCCGCTGGATGCGGTTCACCACCGGCCGCAGCAGGGTGTTGGCGGCCAGCACGAACACTGCCGCCAGCACCGCTTCGGGCAGCAGCTTGATACCGGCACACGCACCCACCGCCGCCGAGCCCCACAGGGTGGCGGCGGTGTTCAGGCCGGACACCTGGGCGCCGTCCTTCATGATCGCGCCGGCGCCGAGGAAGCCGACGCCGGAGATCACATAGGCCACCACATGCAGCGGCGAGGGTGAACCACCGTACAGGTCATGGAAGCGCACGGCCAGATCGACGAACACCGCCGCTCCCACCGCCACCAGCGTGTTGGTACGCAGGCCGGCGGTGCGTTGGCGCAGTTGCCGTTCCAGGCCGATGGCCGTGCCCAGCACGAACGCCACCGACAGGCTGATCAGCGAACTCAGGGTTGCGCCGGCGTTGAACGCCGGCAGGTTCGGATTGATGTCCATTGTGTTTCTCCCTGGACAAGCGGCGGGCGTTTACTGCCAGCCGTACCGGCGGATGTAGAACTTCTTCAGCGCGGTGGTCAGCACCGCATAGCCGAACAGGATCGCCACCAGGAACGGCCAGTAGCCGGCCGGCAGCGCCTGCAGCTTGAAGTAGCCGGCCAGCGGGCTCATCGGCAGGGCCACGCCAATGGCCATGATCAGGCCGGTCATCAGCAGCAGTGGCGGCGCGGCGATGCTCTGCAGGAACGGCACCTTCGGCGTACGGATCATGTGCACGATCAGGGTCTGGGTCAGCAGGCCGACCACGAACCAGCCGGACTGGAACAGGCTCTGGCCGCCGGCGGTGCGCGCATCGAACACGTACCACATCAGCGCGAAGCAGGTCAGGTCGAAGATCGAGCTGATCGGCCCGAAGAACACCATGAAGCGGCCGATGTCCGCCGGGTTCCACTTCAGCGGCTTGCGCACCAGTTCCTCGTCCACGTTGTCGAACGGAATGGCGATCTGCGAGATGTCGTACAGCAGGTTCTGCACCAGCAGCTGCAGCGGCAGCATCGGCAGGAACGGCAGGAAGGCCGAGGCTACCAGCACCGAGAACACGTTGCCGAAGTTGGAGCTGGCGGTCATGCGGATGTACTTCAGCATGTTGTTGAACGTGCGCCGGCCCTGGATGACACCTTCCTCCAGAACCATCAGGTTCTTTTCCAGCAGGATGATGTCGGCCGCCTCCTTGGCGATGTCCACCGCGCTGTCCACGCTGATGCCGATGTCGGCCGCGCGCAGCGCCGGTGCATCGTTGATGCCGTCGCCGAGGAAGCCGACCACCTTGCCCTGCGCACGCAGCTCGCGTACCAGCCGCTCCTTGTGCAGCGGCGTCAGCCGGGCAAACACGCGATGGTGGTGCAGCGCCCGCGACAGCGCGCCATCATCCATGCGCTCGATCTGCGGGCCGGTCAGTATGGTGTCCGCGTCCAGCCCCACCTGTGCGCAGACACGGGCGGTCACCAGTTCGTTGTCGCCGGTGAACACCTTGACCTCCACGCCATGCGCGGCCAGCGCCTGCAGCGCCTGCGCTGCCGATTCCTTCGGCGGGTCCAGGAAGGCGACGTAGCCGAACAGGGTCAGGCCACATTCGTCGGCCTGCGAATAGGTGGTCTGGCTTGCGGCGGTCTCCTTCATCGCCACCGCCACCACGCGCAGGCCCTGTTCGTTCAGTTCCTCGGTGGTCTGCCGCACCCGCGCCAGGCGACGCTCGTCCAGCGGCATGTCCTGGCCGTTTTCACGCACGGTGATGCAGACTGCCAGCATCTCTTCTACCGCCCCCTTGCAGATCAGCTCGTGGTGGTCCTCGCGCTCGGAGACCACCACCGACATGCGGCGGCGCTCGAAGTCGAACGGGATCTCATCCACCTTGTGGTAGTCCTGCGACAGCCGCAGCGAACTCTGCAGCTCCACGTGCTCCAGCACCGCGCGGTCCAGCAGGTTGATCAGCCCGGTCTGGAAGTGGCTGTTGAGGTAAGCGAACTTCAGTACGTCTTCCGAATCGTGGCCGAACACATCAGTGTGGCGCTCCAGCGCGATCCTGTCCTGGGTGAGAGTGCCGGTCTTGTCGGTGCAAAGCACGTCCATCGCGCCGAAGTTCTGGATGGCATCCAGGCGCTTGACGATCACCTTGCGCCGCGACAGTAGCACCGCACCCTTGGCCAGGGTGGAGGTGACGATCATCGGCAGCATTTCCGGCGTCAAGCCCACCGCCACCGACAGCGCGAACAGGAACGCCTCGGTCCAGTCGCCCTTGGTCCAGCCGTTGATCAGCAGCACGAACGGCACCATCACCAGCGCGAAGCGGATCAGCAGCCAGCTGACACTGTTGACGCCGGCTTGGAACGCGGTGGGCGCACGGTCGGTGGCGGTGCTGCGCTGGGCCAGGGTGCCGAAGTAGGTGCGGTTACCGGTGGCCAGCACAATGGCGGTGGCCGTACCGGACACCACGTTGGTACCCATGAACAGCAGGTTGTGCTGTTCCAGCAGGCCGGCCAGGCCATCGCCCGGGTGCGCGAATTTCTCCACCGGCAGCGACTCGCCGGTCATCGCCGCCTGCGCCACGAACAGGTCCTTGGCGTTCAGCACGCGGCAATCGGCCGGAATCATGTCGCCTGCCGACAGCACGACGTGGTCGCCGGGCACCAGTTCACGGATCGGCAGGTCCAGCAGGCGTGCAGGGCGACGGCTGTGCAGGCGCGCGCCGAAGTACTGGTCTGCCACATCCGCAGCCTCGGTGCCGGGATTGCGGCGCAGCACGCGCGCAGTGTTGCCGACCAGTGCCTTCAGCCGCTCGGCGGCGCGGTTCGAACGACCCTCCTGCACGAAGCGGATCAGCGTGGACAGCAGCACCATCGCACCGATGACGATCGTCGCCTTGATGTCCTCGGTCAGCCAGGACACCGCCGCCAGCACGGTCAGCAGCAGGTTGAACGGATTGCGGTAGCACTGCCACAGGTGGCGCCACCACGGCAGCGGCTTCTCGTGATCCACCTCATTGGGGCCGAGCGTGGCCAGTCGCTCCTCGGCCTCATGCGGACTGAGGCCATCGGCATGCGAGCCCAGCGTGGCCAGCAGCTCGGCTTCGTCCTGCTGGGCGAGCGTGACCAGGCCGGTGGTGAGCGCGAACGGCGCCGCTTCGGCGCTGCCCGGGCCAAACCCGGCCTCGGGCATCGCACGACGGCGGAACAGGTTGCCTGCGCGACGGCTGCGCAGGAAGGCGTTGAACCAGGCGTTGAGCAGGCTCATGGGACGCTCCTCGAATGTCAGAGCCGGCCGCAGCCGGAACACGAACGGAATGGGTGCGGCAGATCAGGCGTGGCGCATCGCCAGCACTGCCGGCGACCACGGCTGCATGTGCAGGCGCTGGCTGCCGCCGATGCACAGCGGCTTCATTGCATCGCGCAGGGGATAGGGCAGGTGGCGCAGCACGGTGATGCGCTCGCTGATCGGCAGCAGCGACAGCGCGTCGGCCACCACGCGTGGCGAACCGAGTGACAGCGAACGGGCGAACATGACCGGGCCGTGCTGCAGCAGCTGGCTGCGCAGGGCGGCAACATCGCGTTCGCCAATCAGGCGGCGCAGGGTGATGTAGAGGATCTTGTAGGACATGGGGCGATCTCCAGGCAGGCGGCGCCTGGCGGTCCCCCGTCACTCAGGCAGGCAGGGACCGGCGGGCAGGCGCCAGGAACAGGCAACAAGCGGTCATCCGGGGCGCGGTGCGCCCAGCAGGGTCGGGGTCCATCTGCGTCTCCATGAGGGGAGGGTGCCAGCCAGGGTTGCCCTGGCCAGTGGCGCTATTGTCCGCCCCTGAATGGGGCAGGCCTAGAGGCCCGTGGGTTAGCCCGGCTATACCTTGGTATAGCCGGTGGCGTGACTGGTACCTGATACCCGGCCCCGTAGAGTTAGTCGACTATCGCGCGCAGCGCGGGCTTCGAAGCAGTGTCGCCAACAGCAGTCGACTCACAGTCGACGCTACCCTCGAACGGCAGGAAGCCGGCCAGCGGCTGACACTACCCATCTGCTCAGACGCGGTCGGCAAACGCATCCGTCGCCCGAACCAACGCATCCACCGTGGCCGGCTCGTTCGCGCTGTGGCCGGAGGTCACCATCTCCAGCCGGGCTTCCGGCCACGCCTTGGCCAGATCCCAGGCGCTGCGCGGCGGGCAGATGATGTCGTAGCGCCCCTGTACGATCACGCAGGGCAGATGGCGGATGCGATTGATGTTGCGCAGCAGCTGGTCGGGCTCCAGGAAGATGCCGTTGCGGAAGTAGTGCGCTTCAATACGAGCCTTGGCCAGCGTATCCAGCGGATCATCGGTGGATTGCGCATCCACGTCGTGCTGCAGGGTGGCGGCGTTGTCTTCCCAGCCCAACCAGGCCTGCGCGGCTTCGATGCGGGTTGACTGATCCGGGCCATCCATGCGCGTCCAGTAGGCCGCGATCATGTCGCCACGCTCGGCTTCCGGGATATAAGCCTCATAGCGGTCCCAGCGCTCCGGGAAGATCCAGCGCGCACCGCCATCGGCCTCGGCGAACCAGCGGTTCTCGATCTCACGACCGAGGAACACACCACGCACGATCAGGCCCGTGGCGCGCTCGGGATGTGCCTGTGCATAGGCCAGCGACAGCGTCGAACCCCAGGAGCCGCCGTAGACCAACCAACGCTCGATGCCGAGGTGCTCGCGCACCTTCTCGATGTCGGCCACCAGGTCCTGCGTGGTGTTGTCGCGCAGTTCGCCAAACGGCGTGGAGCGGCCGCTGCCACGCTGGTCGATCAGCACGATGCGGTAGCGCGCCGGGTCGAAGAAGCGGCGATGGGTCGGCGAGATACCGGCGCCCGGGCCACCGTGCAGGTACACCACCGGAATGCCCTCCGGCGTGCCGCACTCTTCGATATGCAGCGTGTGCAGATCGCTCACCGGCAGGGTGAATTCGCGGTAGGGCTCGATGGCCGGATACAGGGTGCGCATGGCAGGTGTCTCACAAGCAGGGGCGGCCAGCATAGCGCCGCCATCTACGGCTTGCAGTGGCGGGCTCCTGCGCGGCGCTGGAAATGCGCTGGCCGATGCGCATAAGCTTCCGCGATGCAAGCGACCACGACCGGGACGTCCACGTTCAACCTCAGCCTCGGCAGCGGCGCGCGCGAGCTGTTGAAGTGGATCGCGCTGCTGGCCATGACCGGCGACCACGTGGCCAAGGTGGTGCTCGGGGGCTACGTGCCGGTGGTCAGCGAACTGGGGCGTATCGCCTTCCCGCTGTTCGCGCTGGTGATGGCCTGCAACCTGGCCCAGCCGGGCGCCGACCTGCGCAAATCGATCCGCCGGCTCGCGCTATGGGGGCTGATCGCGCAGCCGTTGCACGCCTTCGCGTTCGGTTCCTGGCTGCCGCTCAACATCCTGCTCACCTTCACCTTGGCGGCGGTGGCCGTGCATGCGCTTGCGAACAATCGGCCGGTGCAGCTGTTGCTGGCCGCCGGCGTGCTGCCGATGTTCGTGGATTACCAGTGGGCCGGTGTCGGCAGCGTGTTGCTGGCCTGGATCGCGTTCCGGCATCGAGCGTGGTGGCTGTTGCTGGTTGGGCTTGCAGCGGTGTGCTGGGCCAACCACAACGGCTGGGCAATGCTGGCTGTTCCTATGGTCGTGCTGGCGACGCGGGTGCCGAGGCAACTGCCGCGCTGGCGTTGGGCGTTCTATGGGTACTACGTTGGGCATCTGGCGGTGCTGGCATTGGTTGCCCATCTGCTTGCGTAATGTCGGAACTGGCATGTGGCATGTCCTGAATGCCGGATGCGGTCAAGGAATGCGCGGTGCCGATGCGGGTGAAGCATGCCGCCATCGGCATGGTGCAAGTTATTGAATTTTCGGCGCGATTGTCGATATGCGACAATGCTGCCACTGCGTGAACGTTGCTGTCTTTGCACTTGGGTTGTTGGCGCCTGCCACCCCGCTGTGCACATGATGGATTGCCACCGAAAAAGGGTGGCCGGGTGTGGAAACCCGTTTAGCTATGCGTTGTTTACGCTTGCCAGCCGGCGTCGCCTTGCGCGGCGCCGGCTGGCATTCCGGTCGCGTTCTATGGCGGGCGGTACGTGGGGTGCGCGCAAGCGAACCCACCGGGTAATGACGCTTAGCTACCGGTTTCCACACACGTACCGTCCGCCGCCTTTGTTAAGGGCGGTGGTCCCGCATGCCTTGCACAGAGACCTGCCATGAACGCATCGGAGTTCCCCCATCAGCGCGCCCCGGCCAATGCCGATGAGGGGCACGACATCCCGCCCGATCGCAACAACCTGACGGCCCTCCTGCACAGCATCGGGCTGGGCGCGGCTTCTGACGGCCAGCCTTGGCCCGAGCGCCACCAGCTGCCGGGCCGGTGCCTGGCGTTGGCCGACGCCGACGGTGCGCTGGCCGGGCTGCGTGTGGTGCAGGAGATCCTGCTGGCGGCCGAACGCGCCCGCCAGAATGGCGGCCCGGAACAGTACGTGGGTGATCGCGTAATGGAAGGGCTGAAGCTGGCGGCATTGGCGTTGACCAGCCACGCCATCTATCGCCTGCATCCGGAATGACACGTAGATCCACGCCATGCGTGGATGCCGTTCGCGGAATGCCTGACGAGTTGTAGAGCCGAGCCTATGCTCGGCTCAGCGGACGAAACGGAGCCGAGCATGGCTCGGCTCTACAGGGGTTCCACGCCAGCTTAGAAATCCATCGTTGCCGACAGCAGCACCGTCCTCGGCGCACCCAGCGCCAGGCTCGACAACAACGGCATGCCCCAATACGCCTTGTTGGTCACGTTGTTCACCGTGGCCCGCAGCGCAAGGGGTCGCCCGGCCAGTGCGGTGCTGTAGCGCGCGCCCACGTCGAACAACGTACGCCCCGGTACCGACAGGCTGTTGTCGGCACTGATGTACTGCTTGGACATCGCCGTGGCATTGCCGGTCAAGGTCAGGCCCTGCAAGGTCGGCACATCCCACTCCACGCCCAGCTTGGCCTGCCGCTGCGCCACGGCGGTGGCGATGCGCCCTTCATTCACGCCACCTGCCGTGCGGGTCAGCTTCGGCTGCACATAGGCCACGCCACCGAGCAGGCGCACGCCGTCCAGCGGTGCGCCGAAGAGGCCCCATTCCACGCCGCGATTACGTTGCTCGCCGCCAAACGAGAAGATATTCGTGACCGGGTCGGTATAGCTGCTCGGTCGCTTGATCTCGTACACGCTGAAGGTGTGCGCGAAGCGGCCCAGGTCCAGCTTCAGGCCCAGCTCCTTCTGCTTGGTGCGGAACGGTGCGAACACATCACCGGCATTGGCAGCGGTCATCGGCGCGGTGGCGCCCTGGCTGAGGCCTTCGATGTAGTTGGTGTAGAGGGAGATCGTGTCGGTGGCCTTCAGCAGCAGCGCCGCAGCCGGGGTGGTGGCGCTCTCGTCGTAGCGCGAGGTGCGCGCACCGCTGGCGACATTGAAGGTCTCACTGACCACCTGCTGGCGGCGCACGCCCAGCGTCAGCTGCACGCGGTCATCGGCGAAGGACAGGGTATCGGCAACACCGATGCTGTCCAGCCGCAGTTCGGTATGCGAGATGTGTGGCGCTACGAACGGCGCGGCCGGGCCCCACACCGGGTTGTACAGGTTGGTGGTCCAGTCCCAGCCGGGTACGCTGCGGCGGCCGTAGTCGTTCTGGGTGTGCTGGTAGTGGGTCACGTTGGCGGCCCACTGGTGGCCGACAGCGCCGGTGCGGAAACTGCCACGCAGACCAGCATCTGCGGATTGCTTCTTGATATTGAAGGCGAGCTGGCCGATCACCGTGGTGAAGTCGCCAGCTGGATTGAGGATCTGCGCGCTGATCGAACCGTTGTAGCGGTAGTCGGTCTTGCTGGTGCCGTAGGCCAGATAGGCCATCAGGCTATCGTTGATGTCCAGCTCGCCGCGCAGCATCGCGCCCTTGTCCTGGCTGTCCACGTAGGCCCAGTCCGGATTGATCAGCGTATCGCCACGCGGCGGCCGCGGAATGGCCACGCCCGGTGCCAGACCGACGCCGCGCGCCGGGCCGTCCACGCGGTCATCGGCGCTGTACAGATCGGCCGACAGCCGCGCACGTTCGCCGCGCCAGTCCACTCCCAGTGCGCCGAGCTGCACCTTCTTGCTCTGCTTGCCGACCGCGCCATCACCATCACGGTACGCGCCGTTGAAGCGGATGCCGAACTGTTTGTCGGCGCCGAGGCGACGGCCCATGTCCACATGGGTGCCGAACTGCGCATCGGAGGCGAAGTTGGCGCTGACCCGCAGCAGCGGCTCCTCGCCAGCGCGCTTGGGCACCAGGTTCACCGCGCCGCCCACCGAGCCGCCCGGCGGCATGCCATTGAGCAGCGCGGAGGGGCCTTTCAGCACCTCGATGCGCTCGAACATTTCCGGCGAGGTGCGGTAGTAGGGCGCCATGCCGCTGAGGCCATTGAAGGTGGTGTCGCTGGTGTTGGAGGCAAAGCCTCGGATCGCGTAGTTCTGGCTCCACGCACCGGTGACGCCGTTGCTGAACACCGTAGGGTCGGTGGCGGCGATGACGTCGGTCAGGTCCTTGGCCTGGCGGTCGCGGATGAAAGATTCGGTGTAGCTGATCGTGCTGAACGGCGTGTCCATGAAGTCCTTGTCGCCGAGCAGGCCGACGCGGCTGCCAGCCGCGACCTGGCCGCCGGCATAGTCACCCGTGACGCGGCGCTGCTCCTGCACCTGAACCGAGGGCAGGGTGGATGGCGCGGTTTCGGCCAGCGCTGCTGGCGATGCCAGCAGGGCTAATGCCAGGGCCGAAACCCGGTAGCGCCGGGCCACGCCCGGCGGATGCCCCAGGACAGGGTCTGCAGGGGGTGCGGGACGACGCGGCGGGGAAGTGAGGTTGAACACGGGCATGCCAGGTTCCTGTGGATCGCAGGTGCGACGGCGCCTGGCGCGCGGCCATCGGCTCGCACGGGATTGGGGCGCGGTGCAGGGTTGTTGGCTGGGTGGAAACCTGGCGGGAAGGTGAGCATTGGGCTCGGTTGCCAACGGCGCGCCGGTGATGAACCAGACGCATTCCGAATTAGTTGAGTAAAATAAACTAAATTGAGCGAAGCGGACAAGAGGGTCCTTTTGCTGGCACCCTCAGCAGGGTATGAGCACGCACCCCGATCCAACGGCGCCGACCCGTGGCCGCCCGCCCACCATCACCCCGGAGCGCCTGGCCGACATCGGCATCCGCCTGGGTCTGCCCAACCTGAGCATGGCCAACGTGGCCGCCGAACTGGCGGTGACCCAGGCCGCGCTGTACAAGCGCGTGGCCAATTTGGAGGCGTTGAAGCGGCTGGTGGCGGAGGCAGTGTTCCAGCGCTGGCAGATTCCCCGCGCCTCGGCCGATGCGCCGGGCGGCCTGCAGGGTTACCTGATGGTGTTCGTGGAATCGCTGTGCGAGGTGGTGAAGGCGCATCCCGGGTTGCCGCCCTCCCTGCTGCGGCGCACGGTGGCGACCGCGCCGATGCTGGAGAAGATTGCCTCGCACCAGGCGCATGTGGCTGATGTGTTCGGCCTGCCGGTGGACAAGGCACGCTGGCTGCTGGCCACGATCGCGTTCTACTGCATCGCCGGCGCCGACACCATCTACGCGATTGCGGATGACGAAGAGGGCCAGGTGATCACTGAGTTCAAGCAGGGCATGCGGGCGCTGGTGATCGGGTCGTTGCAGTTGTTGGATGCGGAGGACGCGGACCGATCACCGTGATGCCATCGACGCATGGCGTGGATCTACAATGCGGCCATGCCTGCCACGCCCACCCTTGAAGATCTGCGCCGCTACGCGGTGGCGCGCACCCTGTTCAAGCCGACCACGCTGCTGACCGCGATCCGGAAGCTGGGCTTCGTGCAGGCCGACCCGATCCGGGCGCCGGCACGCGCGCAGGACCTGACCCTGCGCCACCGGGTGAAGGACTATCGCGCAGGCGATCTTGAGCGCCGGTATACCCGCCTGCCGGTGGAAGAGGATTGCCTGGTGAACTACGGCTTCCTGCCGCGCGAGCATCTGGCACTGATGCACCCGCGCGTGTCCAAGCGCGAATGGGACGCCGAGACCCAACGCCGCGCCGCCGACGTGCTGGCCTTCGTGCGCGAGCGCGGCAGCGTGCACCCGCGTGAGGTGGACCAGGCGTTCGCGCATGGGCGGGTCACCAATTACTGGGGCGGCACCAGCAACGCAAGCACGCATCTGCTTGACGGCATGCACTACCGTGGCCTGCTGCGGGTGCAGCGGCGCGACAGTGGCACCCGCATCTATGCAGTGGCCGAGCACGCCGAGCCGGACGCCAGCGAGCAGGCGCAGGTTGAACGGGCCGCCGCCCTGATCGACCTGGTGGTGCGCAAGTACGCGCCGCTGCCCTCGGCCAGCCTGACCTATCTGGTGCGCCTGCTGGGCTATGGCGCCCCACATCTGGCCGAGCAGACCCGGCAGGCGTTGGCGTTGGCCAAGCAACAACTGGCCAGCTGCACGCTGGAGGGCACCACCTGGTACTGGCCGGTGGACGAGAATCCGCGCTCGCGCCGCCATGCACCGGACGAACAGGTGCGCCTGCTGGCGCCGTTCGACCCGGTGGTGTGGGACCGCCGTCGCTTCGAGCTGCTGTGGGGATGGGTGTACAAGTTCGAGGCCTACACGCCTGCACCGAAGCGGCAGTATGGCTACTACGCACTGCCGGTGTTGTGGCACGACCAGGTGGTGGGCTGGGCCAATCTCAGCGTGCGCGAGGGTGAGTTGGTGTCGAACGTGGGTTATGCCGGCAAGTCGCTGGCCCGCGACAAGGTGTTTGGTGGTGCGCTGGACGACGAGCTGCAGCGCATGGCGGAGTTCCTGTAGCGTCAAGCGGCGCATGGGTACCTATCTGGTGCTGGCCGCGTTGATGTGTTGGTCTGTGATCGGGCTGGGCTTCGGCTGCTTCCCGGCACACAGTGCTGCACAGCTGGACCCTATCCAGGCATTGACGGCGGAATAGGGCCGCCCGCTATGCACCTGTAGAGCCGAGCCCGCGCTCGGCTGCACTCCGTTCAGGTCGCGCCGTACCGAGCGCTGCGCGCAGCAAGCCGAGCATGGGCTCGGCTCAACAGCTACTCAGCGCACCTTGCCTTTGATCGGCACGCTTCCCGGCAGCTGAGAATAGCCGCCGTCACCCCAGTGCCGGGTGATGCGCTGGAAGAACAACGAGTTGGGCACGCGCAGCACGCAACCGCGCGCGCCTTCGCCACGATCACTCAGCGTGGTGTAGATCAGGTTGATGTCCACCACCTGGCCGCACAGGCCCGGCTTGTCCACGCTTTCCAGCACTTCGATCGTGTCGTTGATGCGGAACGGGCGCGTAGCCACGATCAGGAATGAACAGAACAGGTTGGACAACACGCTCCACGCTGCAAAGAACGCCACCGCACCGACCGCCATGAACCCGGTCAGCGCGGTCCACAGCACCGAGCGCGAAACACCCAGCCGCTCCAGTATCAGCAGCGCGGCCGCCAGATACAGCAGCAATGCACCGCCGCGGCGCAGGCCCACATGAAGCTCTGGAGCCAGCCTGCCGCGCTGCCGGGCCTGCACCAGCAGCCACGCCAGGGCGCGCACCATCACCCACGCGACGCCGAGGATGGCCAGCACCTCGGCCACCGGCACAACCACGGTCAGCCAATCCTGGATCCAGGCGGGCAATCCGGCCATGAGGGGTCACAGAGTTGCCGCGCCGCCGGAGATGGTCAGCAGTGCGCCGGAGGTATAGCTGGCGCTGTCCGAAGCCAGCATCACATAGGCCGAGGCCAGCTCGGCCGGCTGTCCGGGGCGGCCGAACGGCGTCTGCGCGCCGAACTGTTCGACCTCTTCGGCGGCCATGCCAGCGGGAATGAACGGCGTCCAGATCGGGCCGGGTAGCACGGCATTGACGCGGATCTGATGTTCGGCCAGCAGGCCGGCCAGCCCCAGCGTCAGGTTGGCGACGGCACCCTTGGTTGCAGAATAGGGAAGGATGTTCGGCGTCGGCCGCTTGGAGTTGACCGACGCCGTGTTGATGATCGCGCCGCCACCGCGAAGATGTGGCACGCACAGCCGGGTCAGATTGAACACGGCATGCACGTTGGTATCGAACGTCCGCTTCCAGTCATCCAGGGTGATGTCGTCGAAATGCTCGTAGTAGCGTTGGTAGGCCGCGTTGTTGACCAGGATGTCGAGGCCGTCAAGCTCGCTGGCCACGCGGTCGACCAGCGAGCGCGCCTGCGCCGGGTCGCTGATGTCACAGGGCACCAGCGCGGCCTTGCGCCCGGCCTGTTCGATCTGCTGCTGCACATGGCGGGCGTCGTCCTGCTCTCCATCGAGGAATGCGATGGCAACGTCGGCGCCTTCGCGCGCGAACGCGATCGCCACCGCCGCGCCGATGCCGCTGTCACCGCCGGTGATCAGTGCCTTCTTGCCCTTCAGCAGTCCATGCCCGTGGTAGCTGTCCTCGCCGTGGTCCGGCCGGGGCTGCATCTGCGCGGTCTTGCCGGGGAAGGATTGCTGTTGGGCGGGGAAGGGCGGGCGTGGGTAGTCGGGCAGGGCCATCGTCACTCTCCGGAAGGAAACCGGGGCCAGTCTCCCTCCATGGCGGTAAACGGCCGGAGGGCGCGGTGTCGTTGCGGCGTGGATGTGTGCGCGCAGGACTTCACAGCGGATGGGCGATGGTGGTCATGATGCTGTTCGCCGGTTGACGCGAATCCAGTCGCGTGTGCTGCACGATGATCGGCTGGTCGGATTCGACGAGGGTAGCGAAGCCGGTGCCGCGCGGTACCGGCGCCGGATCCTGCAGGTCATTGAAGCGCAGGTGACAAGTGCGTCGTGCCGGCACGGTGACCTGGTAGGGGCCCACGGGATCTCGGTCTTCGAAGTAGAGGGTCAGGGTGACATGCGCGTCCTCGTTGCCGGCATTGAGGACACAGCAGGTTTCGTGACTCTGCATCTCCGGTGACGGGCCGTTGCTCCAGGCTGGAATGTAGCCTTCGGCGATAGCCCAGCGTCGATGCCCGATGCAGGAAGCGTTCGTTTCCATGACGCCGTTTTAGCCCGGCGGGTGTTGCCATCGTGTCCAGTCCCCGCACGGAATCCGTGATGACCATCGGCTACCACGCATCGCATGAGCAGTTCCCGCCCGCCACTTTGCTTGGCCTGGCACTGCGCGCCGAACAGGCGGGATTCGAGGCTTTGATGTGCTCGGACCACTTCCACCCGTGGACGACCGCGCAAGGGCAGTCCGGCCAGAGCTGGGTATGGGCCGGCGCGCTGGCGGTGCAGAGCGCATTGACCCTGGGCATGGTGACCTGCCCGATGCTGCGCCAGCACCCGGCATTGGTGGCACAGGCAGCGGCGACGCTGGAGCAGTTGGCGCCGGGCCGGATCTGGCTGGCGCTGGGTACCGGCGAGGCCCTGAACGAGCGCATCACTGGCCAGCCGTGGCCAGCCAAGCGCGAGCGGCAGAAGGCACTGCGCGATGCGGCCGAGGTGATGCGGCGGCTGTGGGGCGGCGAGCAGGTCGACCACGACGGTGGCTTCCGGGTGCGCCAGGCACGGCTCTACAGTCGCCCGGCGCTTCCCCTGCCGCTACTGGGGGCGGCCGTCACCGAGGAAACCGCACGCTGGATGGGGGGCTGGGCCGATGGCCTGATCACCATCAGCCAGCCACTGGCGCAGTTGCGGCGTGTGGTGGCGGCGTTCGAGGACGGCGGTGGCAGGGGCAAGCCGATGTACCTGCAGGCCAAGCTGTCCTACGCGCGCGCCGAACAGGCGGCGCTGGAAGGTGCGATGGAGCAGTGGAGCGCCAACGTGCTGCCGCCGGAACTGGCCGAAGGGCTGGACCAGCCCGAACAGTTCGAAGCACAGGCCCGATCGGTCAGCGCCGAGGTGCTGCGCCAGCACGTGCATGTCTCGGCAGACCTGGGCCAGCATCGGGCCTGGCTGCAGGAGCTGCAGGGACTGGGCTTCGATCGCATCTACCTGCACAACGTGAACCGCGAGCAGGAACGCTTCATCGATGATTTCGCCGAGCACGTACTGCCTGCGCTGCGCACTCAGGCACCCTCGGCGGCCAGCCACGTATAGCCATGGCCCTGCAGGTAACAGCGGCGATCCTGCAGCTTGGCGCCGTGGCCCACCAGCGTGTTCAACGGACCGCGCAGGGGCACGTCCACCTCGACCGGCTCGTCGCCGAAGTTGATCAGTGCCAGTGCCTGATGGGGTGCCTCACCGTAGCGGAGCATCAGCAGCGCGGGAGATGGCGGGTCGAGCGTGTGAGGACCCTGCTGCAGCACGGGATGTGCATTGCGCTGCTGCAGCAGCTCGCGCACCCGCAGCAGCAGTGAACCTAGCGTCGCGCGTTGCGCCTCGACGTTCACCGTGCGGTAACCGTACGGGCCGTCTGCCGGTGGTGCGCGCCAGGCATGCCGCGGTTGATCGGTAAACCCCGCCGCTGGTCCACCGTGCCAGTGCATCGGCATGCGCACGGCATTGCACTCTGGCAGCTCCAGGCAGTCACCGAGGCCGATCTCTTCGCCATAGCGGATCACCGGCACCTGACCCAGCGACAGCAGTGCGGCCCAGGCCATGGCCTGCCACGCGGTGTCGCCGTCCAGCATCGGCGCCAGCCGGCGGCGGATGCCACGGCCATAGATGCGCATGCCACGCTCAGGGGCGAAGCGCTCCATCACCGCTTCGCGCTCCTCCGGCTCCAGCTGCTCCAGGTCAAGCTCATCATTGTTGCGCAGCCAGGCGATGCGGGTGTGCGGCGGCGCCTGCGGTCCGTATTCGGCCATGACCCGGGCCACTTCGCTGGCGTCGCCGCGCGCGAGGGCCAGGAAGAAATGATTGTTGAGGTGGAAATCGAGCAGGTGCGAAAGCCGCCGCCCCTGGCGCAGGAAGTCACCGTAGCGGGGCGCGCTGACATCCGCTTCGCCGATCAGCGGCAGGCCTGGCTGTTGCGCATCTGCCGTGGCGCGCATTTCCTCCAGCAGCCACAGCCCGTCGTCACGGGGGTCGGCGTGGCGGGCGCGCTCGACCATGTACGGAGCGGCGTCCACGCGGAAGCCGGCCACGCCGCGCTGCAGCCAGAACGTCATCACCCGCAGCAGTTCCTCGCGTACCGGCGCATGGGCCAGCTCCAGGTCTGGCTCGTGCCGGTAGAACATATGCCGGTTGAACGCGCCGGCCTCGGCGTTCCAGGTCCAGGCAGACGCCTCGATCGGCGGGAACATCGGCTTCAGGCCGTCGTCGGGCACGTGGTCGCTCCACAGGTACCAGCGGCGCCAGGCCGGGTCGCCGCGCTGCGCGGCGACGAACCACGGGTGAGCGCTGGCAGTGTGCTGCATTACCAGCTCGACGATGATGCCGATGTCGCGTGCGGCGGCAACATCGACCAGGCGCCGGAACGCGGCCTCGTTGCCCAGGCGTGGATCGATGCGGTAGTGATCGGTGACATCGTAGCCGCCATCGCGGCCGGCGTTGCTGTAGAACGGCAGCAGCCACAGGTGGCTGATGCCGAGCCATTGCAGGTAGTCCAGCTTTTCGGTGATGCCATCCAGAGTGCCCCAGCCGCGCCCATTGCTGTCGCGGAAGAGGTAGGGGTCGACCTGGTAGATCGCGCGCAGCGGACGCACCGCCATTGGGCCGCTCCAGCACCGTTCAAGGGTGACCAGCCTGCTGCGCGATATGGCAGCGGTCCGTGAACCGGACGCCATTGCATCATGACGCGGCATCCACGGTCCCTGCATGCCCGGACGCGCACAGTGAACGCTCACTCGATGCGCCGAGGAGCCTCTAGCCATGTCCCGCCGCAAAACGCTTCGTATTGCGACGTTCAACGTCAACGGCATCGGCACACGCCTGCCGCAGCTGTTGGACTGGCTGCACAGGGAATCGCCGGATGTGGTTGCCCTGCAGGAACTGAAGGCGACCGACGCCGCGTTTCCCGCTGCGGCATTGGAAGGGGCCGGCTACGGTGCACTCTGGCAGGGTGAGGCGCGCTGGAACGGGGTGGCGCTTCTTGCACGGGGGGCCACGCCGGTTGAAAGCCGCCGCCGATTGCCGGGCGAGCCCAAGGACACCCAGAGCCGCTACCTGGAGGCGGCGGCGCATGGCATTGTGGTGGGCGCTCTCTACCTGCCCAACGGCAACCCGCAGCCCGGGCCCAGGTTCGACTACAAGCTGCGCTGGATGGCGCGCCTGATCCGGCATGCGCGCAGCCTGGTCGAGCTGCCGCACCCGGCGCTGCTGCTGGGTGATTTCAACGTGATTCCCACCGAAGCCGACGTCTACGACCCCAAGGCCTGGCGCCGCGATGCGCTGTTCCAGCCCGAGGTTCGCGATGCCTTCGAGCGGCTGCTCGCGCAGGGCTGGACCGATGCGCTGCGAAAGGTGCACGGCGACGCCACGATCTACACCTTCTGGGACTATTTCCGCCAACATGCCGAGCGCGACCGTGGGCTGCGCATCGATCATCTGCTGTTGAATCCGATACTGGCGGAGCGACTGAAGGATGCCGGCGTCGACCGCTGGGTACGACTGCAGGAAAAGGCCAGCGACCACGCGCCAGCCTGGGTGACGGTCAGGGCGTGATCAGCGTGCGGCCGGGTCTTCGCGCCGCTCGCGGCGTACCCGCGCGCGGGTGCGGTACAGGCGGCTGTCCGCCTTCTGGATGGTGTCGGCCACGGGTTCGCCGGGCGTGTTGATGGCCGCACCCATCGAGAACGCGCTGGGCGAAAGCGCGGCGTGGTCCTGGTACCAGTGTTCCAGTTCGCTCAACCGGCCATTTTCGGGCGCGACCAGCACCACCATGAACTCGTCGCCACCCAGCCGTACCACGGTCTCGTCCTTGCCCAGCGGCGAGCGCAGGAAGGTGGCGAACTCGACCAGCACGGCATCGCCGCGGCGGTGGCCCTGGGTGTCGTTGATGTGCTTGAAATGGTCCAGATCGAACATCACGCACGCCCAGCGCTCGTCAATCAGCTCATCCAGCCGGTGCAGGTAACGCCGGTTGTAGCACTGCGTGAGCGGATCCTTGAAGGACATGTCGCGCAGCTGCTGCTCCTGCATCCTCAGCGCGGTGACGTCCTGCGCATGCCCCAGCACGTAGGGCGGGCTGGCTTCGTTGTCGAGCACGTTGTGGTACGCCCAGTAGTGGCGCGTACCATCGGCGGCAATCAGCTCGATCACGCCAGCGTCGGTGTGGTTTGCCTGGATCCGGGCGAGGTAGGCCTTGAAGTCCTCGCGCTTTTCCGGTGGCATCAGGTCACACAGGCTGCGCCCGATCATCTGGCTTTCCTCGAAGCCCAGCGACTGCACCGCCGCCGGATTCACCGAGGTCAATGTCCCGTCCAGCGTGTGGGTGCAGATCAGGCCCAGGCTATAGTGGAACAGTCGCCGGTAGCGGGTTTCGCTGGCTTCCAGCGCGTCGAGCGCGGCTCGCTCGTCCGTGATGTCCTGGATGGCCCCGACCAGGCGCGGATGGCCGTCGACCTGTTGCCGGCTGCCGACCACCCGGGTCCAGATCGCGCGCCCGTCGGCGGTCGTCATTGGCAGCTGCACCTCCCAGGACGTGCCTTCGTCGATGCAACGCTGCACTGCCGCGCGGATGATGTTGCGGCTGTCTTCGCGATAGAACGACAGCGCGGTGTCGAGCGTCGGTTCAAAGTTGCTGCGCACGCCGTGCAACTGCTTGGTCTCGCGGGTCCAGCGCACTTCGTTGGTGACCAGGTCCATCTCCCAGCCGCCCACCCGCGCCGCGCGGTTGGTGCGCTCCAGGAAGTCTTCGCTGCGTTTCAGCTCGCGATGCAGCGCTTTCGCCTGGCCAACCTGCGCCATCAGGGTACTGCGCTGTTCCAGCACCTGGGTGGTGACCCGCGCCAGATGCACCATCAGTTCGCGCTGGGAGGGGGACAGCACGCCGGGCATCGGGTCGAGCAGGCACAGCGTGCCGATACGTGCGCCGTGCGCCGAGCCCAGGGGGATGCCAGCGTAGTGGCGGATGCGCGGCCCACCTGTCACCAGCGGATTGGTGGAGAAACGTGGATCCTGGCGCGCATCGGGTATCTCGAACAGCTCGTCCTGGCGTATGGCATGGGTGCAGAAGGAAATTTCGCGAGCCGTCTCGCTGACGCCCTCAAGGCCGATGTTGGCCTTGAACCACTGGCGGTCTTCGGCCACCACGGTGATCAGGCCCATCGTCAGGCCGGTCGCGGCGCGGGCGGCGGCGACGATGGCATCGAACACCGGCTCCGGGGGCGTATCCAACAGGTGCAGTCGTTCGATTTCAAGCAGTCGTTCGGCTTCGTCCATGGCGCTTTTCAGGGCTGGGTGGCGAGGGCGGTTGCGGCGGCTGTCTTGGATCACGGTAGTGCGTGCGGCGTTATGTATCGCCATGGCAGGGTGATGCCGGCGTGAGGCGCGCGCGCCGGCTCAGTGTTGCCGGAGCGATGCCTGCAAGGCGGTAGCCAGCGCGGCATCACCGGACACCAGGTCCTGCCAGCGCAGCGTGATGCCCTTGCGGCGCCCCTTCTCAACCAGCTTCAGTCCTTCGGGGTCCACGATGAGGGTGTAGGGCTGGCCATCGATGTCCAGTTCGCGTCGCAGCGGTTTGTCGAGCGGGGTCATCATCGTTTCCTCGCCGGGGAGAGAGCGCGGTGTGGCTGTATCGATACGTGACGATGATCACGGACGTGCCAACGCCAGGGGAAATCAACAGCGCGGGTGATGCCGATGCGGGGCCCGACCACTGGATCCTCCGGCGGCGGCACGCCGTCGCTGACGATGACAATGCCGTGGTTGCCGGTCACCAGATCAGCGCCGTCGAAGCTGCGGTCCAGCCCGAAGGCCTGCGAGAGCTTGCCGGGCCCGCTGGCCAGATCGTGGTCGCGGCGCGCGGCGGGACGCAGTTCGCGCATGCGCTCCAGGCCCACCAGCGGCTCGATGGCCCGCAGCAGCACCGCCACGCCTTCACCCACTTCGCCGCAGACAACGTTGCTGCCCCAGTGCATCCCGTAGGTGAAATAGACATACAGGTGGCCGGCCTCACCGAACATGCTGGCCGTGCGCGGCGTCTGCCCGCGATAGGAGTGTGCGGCCGGATCGACACTGCCCGCGTAGGCTTCGACTTCAACGATGCGACCGGCCCGGCCATCGTCACGGACCAGGAGCTTGTTGAGCAGCTCGGGCGCAACCTCGACGGGCGGGCGCCGGTAGAAGCTGCGCGGGAGGATCTGAAGAGAGGCAGGCAACCAATCCGGCACGGTAGAGGCAGGCTCGGGCAAACGGTGATGGCACTGTGGCATCAGGCAGGTGAAACGGGCGCAGACGCAGTGTCATTGCTGCGCAGGACCGGCGGCCAGTGCGGCTCTCCGTGCGGCATAGACCTCCGGCGTCTGCGGCTTGACGAACAGTGCCACCAGTTCCGGAAACTCCTGCTTCACTGCAGTTTCGATGCGGGTGATGCAGGCTTCGATCTGCGGCGTGCGCCGGTCATCCTCGAATTCCGCGCTGAGCATGGCCACGACCTGTTCCGGGCCCATCTGCATGGTGGTCACGCCATTGGCGTGGCGCAGGTCCGGATCGGTTTCGGCCACGGCCATGATCCGCTCAGCCACCGCAGGATGGGCCGGCTCGCCCACCAGCAGTCCCTTGGTTTCGCGTGCGAGAAGAAAGGCGGTGGCGGCAAGCACGCCGGCGATGCACAGCGACGCCACACCATCAAGCACCGGCGTGTCCAGGATCTGTGCGGCCACGAGCCCGATCAGTGCGAAACCCAGGCCCAGCAGGGCCGCGCTATCCTCCAGCAGCACGGTAAAGGTGGAAGGATCCTTGCTGCGGCGGAAGGCTTCGAAGTAGCCAAGCTTGCCCTTGGTACGCCGGAACTCGCGCAGCGCCACCCACCAGGAGGCACCCTCGAACAGGATGGAGATGCCCAGCACGCTGTAGCTCAACGCGTGGTTGGTGGCCGGCTCCGGCTGGCGGATGTGCTGGATACCTTCGTAGGCCGAAACGCCGGCGCCGGCAGCGAACACCAGCAGGGCGACGATGAAGCTCCAGAAGTACAGTTCGCGGCCATAGCCGAACGGATGTACCGGGTCCGGCGCCTTGCCGGCGCGGCGCAGCCCGTACAGCAGCAGCACCTCGTTGAGGGTGTCGACCAGCGAATGCACGCCTTCGCTGAGCATGGCCGAGCTGCCGGAGATGCCGGCGGCGATGAACTTGGCGATCGCAATGGCGAGGTTGCCCGCGAGCGCGGCATAGATGACAAGGCGGGAACCGGTGGGAGCGGACATGTCAGCAGCGGGGCACGGTAGACGGCTGATCTTCGCGGTCTGCCCGTGCCCATCGCGTGCACGTCGCGGTCAACGCCCCCTGGGATTGAGATAAAGCCGGGCTCCATCCGACTCGCGGAACCCCGACCAGCGCCCGCTGCCCGACGCGCGGAAACGCCCGTACACCGTATTGCTGGTATCGGTCAGCAGCAGCTGGTTGCCCGACAGTACCCAGCGGTTGGCCGAGAAGAAGCCGTCCGGGCAGCCGGCAGGCACGTAGGCGCTGTAGCCACCGAACCACTCACTGTTCTTCAGCTCGATGGTGCAGGTGCTGCCGTTCTCCTGGCCCAGCGTCCAGCTGCCGAACAGATCGCTGTCGCGCACATCGCGGTCGCCGCGGTGGCGGTCATGGTTCCAGTCGTCGTTGTCGTCGTGGAAACCGAAGCCCACGTCGATCTCCTTGCTTTCGGTGCGCGACTCGGACTGGGAGCTGCCACTGGTGGTGGTCTGCGTGGTCATCGAACCACTGGTCTGGGTCTGGGTGCTGCTGGATTGCGTGGTCTGGTCGGTGTGGGTGGTCTGTTCGCCGAAGCCGAACGAAGCGTCCTGGGCAAGGGCGGGCAGGGCCAGGAAGTACAGCGCCGACAGGCAGCTACGGGCAAGCAGAGCAGCCATCGCAGGATCCTCGGAAGGGTGGATCGCGCGAGTATCGAACCGGTGGGGTGGGAGACGGTGTGAGGGCGCGCCCTGAGGCAAGCCAGCCAAGAACAGGGGCTGTCCGCTGAAGGGTAGTGCCGGCCGCTGGCCGGCTCCCCTTTGACGCCCAGAGCCGAAGGAATGCCGGCCCGCGGCCGGCACCTCCCGCAGCCAGGCATGGCTTGGCTCTACTGGTCGGGTTTCACCCTTACCACCCGTTTCCGGTACTCGTACACGTTGTCACCGCGGATGCGCTTTTCCTCGGTGCCGATGACCCGGCCCACCTGCTGGTCCGAACCGGTCACGGGCTGTGCCTCGATTTCGGTCTCGTGCTCGAAGGAATGCGATTTGTCCGTGTTGCGGTAATAGCGGTACAGCGCCCAGTACAGCGCGGTCGCGCCGGCTGGACCTGCCGCCAACAGCCAGAGTCCACTGTCGTCGCTCATGTCGATGCTACCAGGAAGGCAATTGCGAGGGCTTCAATGATGGTGCCGGTGGCCAGTGCCGCCAGCAGCATCTTCCATTGCTGCACTGGCACGCTGCCCATGGTTTCGCCGGTACGGCCGTTCACCGCGATGTAGTGCAACATGCCGCCGTTCTTTCCGGGCTGGTGATACGAGTACAACCACACCGGCAGGTACATTGACACCCAGCGCGTTCCGTGCACCTCCAGCTGTTCCTGTTCCCAACGCACGCCACGGTTGTAGCGCCTCACCGAACCTTCCACCTGTGCGCGGGCAATCGACAGAAGCTGGTCTTCCAGCCGGGGCCGCAGCTTTTCCACGTCGAGATTGCGTTTTTCAGAGGTGAAGCCGGCCAGGTACGAAGCGTTCCATTTCACCGCGTTCTTGGTGTCGAATGGCAGGATGGTGTTGATGATGTTGTTGGTGTTGGCCCGGGTATCCAGATTGCCGCGCTCGGCCGAGGATTCCAGGGGCAGGTCATCAACGGTGAAATCGACCTGGCGTTCGACCTGGTAGACATCGGCGTCGTAGAGGGTGCGCTTGTTCTTCTCGCTGCCCACCGTGTACTCGCGCGTCTTGATCTCGCCCTTGCCGGCCACGGCCGCGCTTACATTGCTGTCGACGATCATGTAGGGCAGGAACACGCCCACCACGTTTTCCGGGGTGAACTGGTCCTTGAAGGCCTTCAGCGCGAACATGCGGCGTTTGTCGACGAACTGGCGGATGCGCGCGACCGCATCGTCCTTCTTGATATGGAAGGGCAGCACTGCATCAGGCACCGCGCCATTGCTGATCTGTTCGTTGACGCCGAAGACGTGGCGGCACCAGTGGCAGCGCGCCGTCATCGTGCTTTCGGTATTGACCGTGACCTCGGCACCGCAGCCGGTGCACTTGAACGTCATCAACGCCGAGGTGTCGGCGTCGATGTCACGCGCGCCGGAGGCGATGACCGTACCGCGCAGCTGGTCGATGGCCTCGCCCAGCCCGAATTCCTCCTCCACGCGCGCGCCATGCCATTCGTGACGGCAGTACAGGCAGACCAGGATATCGGTGCCGGCCTTGGGCCGGATGTCGGTGGCGCCGCACTTCGGGCAGCGGTTGAGACCGTCTTTCAGCTCGCTGGCCGAGGTATCGATGGCCACAGGATCGGGCGCTTCCACTTCATCGCGGATGGCCTGTGGCAGAGTCGACGTGTCCAGCGGGAAGCTGCCGGGCAGGGGAGGGACGTCCTGCGGCGAACCGGGCCCATCCAACGACGCCGCCGGCAGGGGCGGTGGCGTCGCGGGCACGGATCCGGGCAGCGGCGGTGGGCCGTTTCTGGGATCGGACATGTGGGTTGTGCGTTCTGCTGTTACAGGCCCAGTGCCTTGGCTTTCAGGGCGTCATAGTCGCCTTGGGTGATCAGGCCCAGGTCCAGCATTTCCTTTGCCTTCTTCAGCTTGGCCACCGGGTCATCTGCAGCCGGGGTGACCGGCTGCTGCATGCCGCCCACACCGAACATGCCCGAGGCCATGCCGACACCGACCAGGCCCGCCGCACCGCCGTTCTCGCCGGCCGACTGGATGCCCTGGGCGACGCTGGCCTGCAGGTTGGAATTGCCGCGCGAACCGGACAGCGCATCGGCGCGCTGCACGGTCTTCAGCAGTTCGCGGGTGTTGGCGTCGTACTCGATCGAGACGATGGCGGTCTTGACGATGGCCAGGCCGCGGTCGGACTTCCACTGGTAACCCTGCTCGACGGCGGCGGACAGGCTCTGCGCGAAGCCCAGCGAGTCCTGCTGCAGCTTGGTGATGCGGTTGCCCTTGCCCGGATCGTTGGTATACAGGCTGAAGGCCGGGGCCAGCGAACCGACCACTTCATTGAACAGTTGGCTGGCAGCGGCGTTGTCCAGATCGGTGAAGTCGAACACCTGGCCCGGCCGCAGGTAGCTGGCCGGCACGAAGTTCTTCACGAACAGGATCGGGTCGACGATCTTCAGCGTGTACGAGCCGCGGGTGATCGCACCGACCTGGGTATTGAGGAATCCGTCGTCCCAGTAGATTTCCGACTGGGTGCCGAAGCGGTTGTCCGGCAATTCCTTCAGCGAGACGAAGTAGGCCGCCTGCTGCGCGCCCGGCTGGCCGCCGAACTTGAAGCGTTCCCAGCTCTGCTTGATGAAGGTGCTGACCAGGCCGTCGCCGGCGAAGATCGACTGCGAGTTCAGATCGTCCGAACGCCATTCGTAGCCACCCGGTTCGGCGACGAATGCGGTGATCGCACCGTCCTGGAACAGCAGCAGGCCGTAACCTTCGGGCACGATGATTTTCGAGCCGTTGGTGATGATGTTGGACGAGCCGCTGGTGTTGGAGCCGCGGCCGGCATTGGTGCCCTGCGGCACCGCCGCGAACAGGGCGGCCGTGGACGGCAGGCCCGCCGGCACGGTGTAGAAGTCCTTCCACTGGTCGGCCAGCACACCGCCAACCGCCCCCTTCACCGCCTGTACCAGACCCATGTCCAACTCCCTGTGATTCGAGGGCAGGCACCATGCCTGCCGAGCTGGACTGAATATAGCAGCGGTGGAGGACGGCAGTAGTGCCGGAACATGAATCCGGATCAGCGCCGGCCAGTGCCGGTTGGCCCGGCCCGTACCGCCTGCAGCACGGCCGCCATGTCCAGCGCCCCCGATCCGGACGCCAGTGCCTGTGCGAACAGCGCGTCGCTGGCGTCGATCAAGGGCGCATGCATGCCCACCTCATGGGCGGCAGCGGCTACCAGCCCACTGTTCTTGCGCACGTCGGTGATCGACGCCTGCACGCTGAAGTCACCACGGATCATTTTGTCCAGCTTGATTCGCGATACTTCGCTGGCCATCGGCCCTGCGTTGAGCACCTGCGCGAAGCGGTCAAGCTCGATGCCGTGTGCTTCGGCGAAGTACACCGCTTCGGCCAAGCCGGTGACCAGGGTGATCAGGTACAGGTTCACCGCCAGTTTCATGCGCAGTGCGGACGGCACTGCACCACAGCACACCGTTTGCCTGCCCATCGGTGCAACCAGTGGGGCGGCTGCCGCGAGGTCGACATCGGCACCGGCCAGCAGGATCACCAGCTGCGCCGCTTCGGCCTGCACGCGTGAGCCAGACACCGGCGCTTCCACGTAGCGGCCGCCCGCGGCACGGATCTGTTCGGCCAGCGCCTGTGAGTACGCTGCCGAGCTGGTACCCATGTTGATCAGCAGGCGGCCCTCGACCCGCTCGCCAAACGCCGCGCCATGCCGATCGAGCACGTTGTCGATGGCATCGTCATTGGCCAGCATCAGGATGAGGGTGTCGCAGGCCGCGAATACCTCGTCCACCGCCTCGCAGACGTTGATGCCGGCGGTGCGCGCGGCCGCATGGTTGCGGTCGGAGCGCGACCAGCCGCATACCTCGTAACCTGCGCGAGCCAGATGGGCCGCCATGGGCGTTCCCATCACTCCAAGTCCCAGGAATCCGATGCGCATGATGGACGTCCGCTGGCCGCAGAGCGCCCATCATGCCATGGGCAGTGGCCGCTAGAGCATGTAAGGAATCTTGAACGCCAACGTGAAGTCCGGCGCATCCGGGGTCAGCCCGATGCCCAGCAACGTCACCAGCGTGGTGTGCTGGTTCAACGCATAGGTCACGCCCAGGTTCAGTGATGCCGCATTGGCGTCACTGCCGATCACTTTCATCCACTTGCCACCCTGGAAGCGGGTGGAGGCGCGGGCGCTGATGCGGTCGCTGAAGGACAGGCTCAGGCTGGTCCGCTCGTTGAATGCGAAGGCAACACCTGCACCGAAGTACACCGAGCCGCCCAGCTTCACGTCGCCTGGGTTGACCGTATCCGGATTGCTGTCGATGTCGCTGAAGCCGCGAGGGATGGAGTGCACGTACCCGATGTTGGCGAACAGGATGGCCGGGTCAGCGGTCTTCACCATCGACAGGCCGAGGTTGGCCTGCCATACGCCGTTGCCAGTGGGCTGCTCGCGCGGCACGGCGAAGCGGATGTAGTCGTCGTCATCGCGCTCGATCACCTTCCAGTCCAGGCCGTAGGGTGCGCGCCCGGTGGGGGCGGTGACACCGGCCGTGAGCACGGTCTCCGGGCGCCAGCCGCGTTCGCCGAACAGCCGGTAGTTCGCGCTCAGGCCAATGTCGCCCAGGCCGTTGCCGTTGGTCTGCTCCTGCGCGACGGCGGCCGCTGCACCGCCGGCGCCGCCTTTCTGGTACACGGTGCGCCGCGCCAGGTAGGGCACATCCAGGTTGAGGGTCAGGTTCGGGCTGACGCCCCAGCGGGCTGCCACGTTATAGGTCAGCGAGTCGGACTCCACGTTCTCGATGGCGATATTGCCGAGGAAGATGGCGTCCAACGCGAGGAAGCCGTTGAGGGTGAGCTGCTTGCGGTCATAGCGGGCGTAGGTGAGGCTGTTCTCGACGGTGAAGCGACGGGAGAACAGGGCCGATTGCTGCTGCTTCACGTCGTCCACGCTGCGCCGCGACTCCTGCTTGGCCTGCTGGGCCTCGGCAGCGGTACTGGCGTAGCCCTCGCTGCTCGGTGGAACCGCGGCGGCCGCCGCCTGCGCCAATGGCGCGGCCGGTGGGGTCGAGGCTGGGCCAACCCGCCCGCCCAGGCGTGCCTGCATGGCCTGCACCTGCATGTCCAGTTCGCGCAGCCGCCGCACTTCCTGTGCGTAGTTGGCTTTCAGCTGTTCCAGCTGGTTGGCCAGGGCCTGCACGTCTGCGCCATCGTCAGGCGTCGGCGGCACGGCAAGGGCGGTGCCCGCCAGCGCCGCCAGCGCCAACGGGGTGATCCTCATCAGGGTGTGCATGTTCGTGTCCTGCGTTGTGGAGCGTTTCCCCCAATGCCAGGCCCTGCTACTGGCCCGGCCCCATGCCGCGGTTCAACGCAATCGCCTGGGCCACGTTCTGGCTCAACGGCAGGTTGCCGCCCACGGCGTTGCGCACCAGCTCCAGCCGCAGCTGGTTGCTGGCGATCTGGCCGTCACCGGTAAGGGCGATGCCCTGGCCGACGCTGCCATTGCGGATCCACTGCTGCACCAGCCCCTGGCCATCCACCTGCAGCAGCAGGTGTGCCTGGTTGCCTTCCAGCACGGCCGTCGCGCTGGCGCCGGCCTGCTGCGCGGTGACGTTGCCTGCGCCATCAGAGAGAACAGCCGGCACGCCACCCTCGCGGACGGTCAGCGTGGTGACGTTGCGCGCGACATTGCCATCGCCGGCCACCTGCACGCTCTGCACCAGGCCGCTGGCATTGGCCAGGCCGCTGCTGTCGATGCTGCGTCCGTGGGTATCGGGCAGCGGCGCATCGGCTGCCGTGACATGCACGCTGGGCTGGAAGCTGAGCTTCGGCGCGCCAGCACCACGGAAGTCCATGCCCAGGGTCAGGCTGCCCTGCAGGGTCGTGCCGTTGCTGGCCTGCCACTGCGACACCATGGTGACCCCGAACCAGGCAACGTTGTTGCCACCCACGGTGTAGCGCCCCCGCATCAGGCTCAGCTCCGGGTCGGGGATTTCCGTGAGTCCACGCCCCGTCCTGCCGTCGGCGGCCTGCAGGGGCAGGGCAGGGGCCATCAGCAGCAGAGCCATCCATACGTGTTGACGGAACATGGTCGTACCTCCTCAGAACAGGTCGGCGTGGCTGAAGCCGAAGTCGACCAGTTCGGCATCGGTGATCGGCCCTTGCCGCGCGTAGAGCGCGCGGGCGCTTGGCCGTTCGCTGGGTTGCAGAAGAACGGTGTTGCGATCGAAGTCGCTGCCGATCACCACGAAGACCGCGCGCGATGGCCAGGCGGCCAGGAACTCCGGCAGCGCCAGGCTGCGGTTGCCGAGGATCGGGTCAGCCACTTCCACGATGCCGTTGCGCACCTGCTTGAGCACCACGAAATGGCGGAAGCCGCGCACGTCCATCAGCACCAGTCCTGGCACGCGAAGGGTGCGCAGTCGTGTTTCATCGATGCGGTAGCCCCGGCCACGCATGCCCAGCGATTCCACGTAGCGCTTGATGTCGAGCAGGGAGAAGCCGCGTTCGGCCACCAGCGCTGGATCGGAAACCCCCATCATTCCTTCGATCACCGTCGCTTCGTCGGTCTGCAGGTGATAGGCATGGCGCAGGATGGTCGCCAATGCGGCCGCCCCGCAGCTGTAATCGGTGTGCTGGCGCACCACGTTGCGGTAGCGCCGCTCCTGCATGCTTTCGACCTTCTGCTGCAGCAGCGAGCCGTTGGGCAGCACGCCGGCGAAGTGGACCTCGCCGGCCCACGCCGATGCGGTGCCCAGCAGCCACAGGCAGGCCAGCAGGCGCATCGATGGAGGGCAACGGATCATCTACGTTCTCCGGCAGCAGGGGGGAGCCCCCGTTCCAAGGGGGAGGAGGGACAGGGGCTCCCGGGGACCCGGCCATTGGCGGACGGCCGGGGTGTTGCGCTTACTCGCCGCTGCCACCACCGCCGCCGGTGCTGGGCTGGGCGACTGCCAGGGCCAGGCTGTTGGCCTGCAGGTTGCCGGTGCCCGCAGCAACGTTCACGCCGATGTTGCCGGAGGCGCCCGAGAAGGCACTGCCGGACAAGGCCGAGGTGTTGGTCGCATTGACATTCACCCACCGCGTGGTGCTGACCGTGCCGCTGAGGCTGGCATACAGGTCAGCCACGCCCAGTTCGACGAACTGGCTGGTGCCACTCTCACGCGTATCGAAGCCCAGGCCGCCCACCCCCGGCCGGTTGGGGTTCATCGTGGCGTTCTGGATCTGGTTGTCCAGATCGATATGGCCGGTGCTGTTGCCACCCGGGTGCGGCAGCTCGCCACTCCACGTATCCAGGTAGTAGTTGGCCATCTGGTAGGCGTTGCCGGTGCCGCGGTAGGTGCCCGCGCCATAGGCCAGTGTCAGGCCGCTGACGCCGCCACGCATGCCGACCTGCACGGTATCGGTGTAGGACTGCACGAAGCCGGCGTTGCTGACCGTGTTGCCGGTGGAGACCTGGTTGGAGCTGATGCTCGACTGGGCCACCGCCGTGGTCGCTACCGACGCCGCGAGCGCGTTCTTCTGCTCATTGTTGTTGCCCGAGGCGATGTTCACGCCAATGTTGCCGGACGCGCCGCCAAAGGCGTTGCCGCTGAGACCTGCGGCGTTGGTGACACCGGAGTTCATGGTGGCGTTGCCGAAGCCGGCCTGGTTGACGAACACCTCGGCGTCGGCCATGCCGAAGCTGAAGGACGCATCGGCCGCAGATAGTGAAGCCGCGTTGTCCTGCGCATTGTTGTCGCCGGAGACGACATTGAAGCCCAGATTGCCCGAGGCACCGGCGCCGACGCTGTCACCGATCGACGCGCTGTTGGTGACCAGGCTGTTGCTGGTGGCGTTGTTGCTGATCGACTGCCGGTTGTCGATCACGGCAATGGCCGCCGAGTCGAGGTCGATGTCGCCGGTGATGTTCGGGTCGCCGGAGAAATTGATGTCGGTGCTCAGGCGCAGGTCCTTCTCCAGGTTCACGTCGACGCCGTGGTTGTTCTTTTCCTTGCGTTCGTCGGCCTGGATGTTGCTGTGCTTCTGCACATTGACGTTGACGGTGCGATTGCGCACGTCGTTGTCGGTGTGGTTGTGCGTTTCGTTGCGGGTCTCGCTGACGGTGTGGTTGTGGTTGATGTTCGCGTTGGCGTTCTGGTTGTCCCAGCCATTGGCCGCAGCGGCGGTCGAGGCAGTGGCAATCGCCATGGCGAGCATGGTCTGTTTGACGGTCGCTTTCATGGTGCCCTCTCTCTCATCAGGTGGTGCATCGGTTGGGTGGTTGTCACGGGCGGTCCTGCACGACCAGGCCCAGTACGTTGGCCGTGTCGTTGCCGTTGCCCGCGATCTGATTGAGTTGCAGGACCCCGTCGAATCCCCGCAGTGCGGTGCTGGCTACACCGGCGCTGCGGGTGCCCGTCGCGACGCCGCGACCGGTGTCGTCCCGCCCCCCTGCCAACGCGGAACCCTCGGCGGCCAAGGCCGTATCGTCGGTTTCGCGTATGCCCTGTCGGGCCAGCGTCGCGCTGACGACGTTGAGCGTCGTGTTGGCGATGCCGCTGGCCTGGTTGATGGATGCGATGCCACTGGCACCGGCCAGTGCGTCACCGCCAACGATCGCGGCGGCCAGCAGCGGCCCGGACAGCACGCGGTTGCCCTGCTGCAGTTGCCGGGCATTGATCGCCACGTCGGCGCGATCGCCCTTGGCGATACCCCGCAGGTTGGCCTGCACGTTGAGGTCGCCGGCGGCCTGGTTCACGGCGATGGCACCCGTCGCCCCGGCCAGTGCGTGGCCGTCGATGCGGGCCACGTCGAGATAGGCGAGCATGCCGCCGTAGTCATCGGCCCGGGTCGCCCAGGGCGCGGCAGCGAGCAGCAGAAGCAAGCCGTGCAGGGCCTTCATTTTCCACCTGCCGGGGCCGTGCCCTGCAGCGGGAACTGGGCCAGCGCGCCGCGCACGGTATCGGCGATACCGCGGGTGCTGCTGCCGACCGCACCGAGCGGCCCACTCATGGCGCCCCCCAGGCTGCTGCCGACCATGCCGTCGCCACTGCGGCCCAACGTGCCGCCCAGGGCCTGCTGGGTGACCCGTTCAACGGTAGTGCCGCCCGGTGTCGCGACGGACGCTGCCTGGCCGGCACCCATGCCGGCATAGTCCTCATCGCTCAACTCGTCCATGCCGTTCGTCGTGCCACCGGCGCCCAATGCGGTGGCGATCTCGCGCTGTGGCTTCGGGTCGGCAATCAGGGCCATGCCCGGTGGTGCCATGCGATAGGCCGGCCGCGCGGAGACGTCCCGCAACAGGACGATTTCGCCCGGCTGTGCCTTCACGCCCTGGCGGGCGCCGGACGCGGATGCGCCCGCGCCAACCGACAGCAGGGCGATTGCCAGTGCTGCGGCCAGGCCGCGAATCAGGGTGGTGCCGTCCATGCCGATCTCCCGCGATGGGTGCGGCGGAACCACGCATCAACCGTGCCAACCTGGAAGTGCCCACCCGCCAATGTCGGGACCGTGCAGCACCTGACCGGGCTGCTGCCACGGTGTTACAGGCACGTCGGGGAATCGTTGGGATTTCGAAGCCCCAGGCACCGCAGGGCAAGGGCGGCGGGCAACTGTTGCATGGGTGTTACAGGTGGCGCCGCCGTCTGCAACGGTGCCGGTTCAGCCACGAATTTCTTGACGCATTGCTCATTGCGCCGCCGTTTAGGGAAGCGCTAGGATCCGCCCAACAAAGGCCGCCCCGGTGGCCGTAGAGGTCCCGGCGGGGGGCGGCACGCCGGCGATTGCCTGACAGTCCGCCGACGGTGTCCGGATGCTGGGGGAAGCATGGCAGCGGTCCCGGAGGCTTCTACGTCACGTTGCGTGCTCTGGTTTGGCGAGCCGTTGGCGAACGAGCGCAGTGCGCTGGCGGCAGCAGGCTGGTATGTGCGCAGCATCCATCCCGATCCCGCCATGGCGATAGGCCTGCGTGGGCGTGATCGATTGCTCGCCGTACTCGATCTGCGCCATCTCGATGCGGCGTCGCTGCAGCTGCTGGAACCGTGGATCGAGCAGCACCAGCATCTGCCCTGGCTGGCGGTACTGCCACCGGGCGCCGGACCCACATCGCCGGCCTGGCTGCCGTTGCTGCAGCGATGTGGCGCGCGCTTCACGCTGCCGTTCGGCCTTCAGGACCTGGTCTGCGCAATGCGCCAGCAGTTCGATGCGGATGATCCGCCTGTCGATGCAACCTGCAGTGGGTATGGACCGCATGCACTGATTGGCGAAAGCGCTGCGCTGCATGCGGTGCGCACGGTGCTGCACAAGTTCGCGCCGGTGGAACTGCCGGTGCTGGTCACCGGCGAAACCGGTACAGGCAAGGAACTGGCTGCACATGCGCTGCATGCGCTGTCGGGGCGCGCCGGCAGGCCTTTCATTGCGGTGAACTGTGGTGCGATTCCGGCCAGCCTGGTGCAGTCGGAGCTGTTCGGCCACGAACGTGGCTCGTTCACCGGTGCCGACAAGCGGCAGATCGGTGTGTTCGAATCCGCCCATGGCGGTACGGTGTTTCTTGATGAGGTAGGCGATCTGCCGGCAGAAGCGCAGACCAGCCTGCTGCGCGTGCTGCAGGAGGGGACCTTCGAGCGCGTGGGCAGCAGCCAGCCGCTGCGCGCGGACGTGCGAGTACTTGCCGCGACCCACGTCGAACTGGAACACGCGGTGGCGCAGGGGCGGTTCCGCAGCGATCTCTACTACCGCCTGAATGTGCTGCGCCTGCTGATGCCGCCGCTGCGCGAGCGCGGTGCCGACGTGCAGCTGCTGGCCGAGCACTTCCTGCGCTGCTTCCGGTTGCGCCACAGCGTGCGTGCACGCGGCTTTGCACCGGCCGCAGTACAGGCCATGCGGCGCTTCGACTGGCCCGGCAACGTACGCGAACTGCTGAACCGTGTGCAGCGCGCAGCGATCATGGCCGAAGGCGAGCTGATCAGTGAGCGTGACCTGGAGCTGGGCGCATCGGCGGCGGTCCTGCCGGCGGCGATGCTGCACGATGCACGGGGGCAGGCCGAGCGCGATGTACTGCTGCAGACCCTGCGCCAGACCGGCTACAACGTCTCCGAGTGCGCGCGGCAGATGCAGATATCGCGGGTCACGGTGTATCGCCTGTGCCGCAAGCACCGGTTGGAACTGCCTGCACAGCGCTGATCAACCGGCCGCCATGTGCTTGAACAGGCGCAACGGTTTGCCCGCGACGCGCTCGATCACGCCCTTGGCTTCCAGGTCCAGCTGCACGGCCTTCAACCACCAGCCGGCGGTGGCACCTGCCGGGAACAGCGCGGCGGGCAGGTGTGGCAGCAGTGCCTGTTTCGCCTGCGCGACGGTCAGGCCGGGCGGTTGCGCGGGCAGCGCCCGCAGCAAGGCATGGCGCATGGCGAGGTACTTGGCGCGATCCACGCGCTGGATGTGTCCGGGCGTGGTGATGCTTTCGATCTCGATCCGTCCTGGCTCAGGCATGGGTATCTCCCGCGACCTCGATGCGTGGGCTGCGGAAGCCCATGGCGATCCACGCCTTCATCAACCGCGCATAGAAGCGCAGCGACCGGGTCTTCAGGTTCGGCACATCGTCAGGAAGCACAGACGCATCAGGAAGATCACTGACCATGGTCCGCATCTCCACTGCAGGTCTTGTCGATGCCGGCCACAACAGGCCATACAGGCTCAGCCAGTGGCCGCCGCTGAACTCCAGGAAGAGCGGCGTATTGCAGCAGCCCGCCAGCACGCGGCGGCTGCCGCCCCTGCTGGACAATCGCAAGGCACGCAGCATGGAATGTCCGGCATCGATGCTGACGCGATCCTTGCGATGCATTACGAAGAGCGTCTGGCCATGCCGGCCCAGTACGGCCGGTGCGCGGGGCAGCGCCTGCAGCATGGCGCCGGCCTTGCGGCAGCTGTCGCAGCAGCATTCGACGGTGGCAATGGGTTGGCCCGTGGCGGTCAGGCGCACCTGGCCGCAGGCGCAGGCAAGGGACTGGTGTGAGGCCATCTGCGTTTTCTCCTGGGGTTTCATCCTCTCGACGAACCGGGGCGCCGAAAATCGACAACATCTGCCTTCAAGGGCGCATCATCCGAAAGCGGATGCGGTACAGGTCCAACCCTGCACCGTCCGCGCGCCGCGCCGAATAGGTCAAGGTGTCGGGTCGCGAGCCATCCAGCATCGCACCGTAGCTGTCGCCGGAGGCCTCGTTCAAGGGGGAGGGCAATGCAAGGCCCGCGTCATAACGGCCTCCACGCTCGTAGGCGATGAACTGGCGTACCGGTGCACTGCCGAAGTCCAGGGCGCGGGCAAACACCAGCGTCCGGCCGTCGCCCAGGAAGGTGGCATCGAACTCCTGCGCTGCGGTATTGAGGTCTCCCGGCAACGGCCGTGCCGGCTGCGCCATGTCACGGACCATCGCTGCGACGTAGAGGTCATGGCCACCCGCACCGCCTGCGCGATCGCTGGAGAACAGCAGCGTGGCTGCGTCCGGCGAGAGCATCGGCGCGAATTCATCGGCCGCGCTGTTCACTGCCGGGCCAAGATTGACCGGCTTCCCGAATCGACCGTCGCTCCCAATGCTGACCCGGTACAGATCGTCGCCGCCCAGGCCGCCTGCGCGATCCGAACAGAAATACACCACGCGGCCATCGGCGGAAAAAGCGGGATCGAAGTCGCGCCCCGGCGAGTTGAACGGCACCGGCATCGCCGGCCGCCAGCGCTGCCCATCGTTGCGGGAGACCCAGATGTCATACCCACCCGGCCCGCCGGGCCGGTTGCGGCTGAACCACAGTGCGGTTTTTCCGTCCGGGCTCAAGGTCAGTCGAATCTCGTCGTATTGCGTGGATGCAACGCCCGGGGCAAAGCGCTCGGCGGGGCCGACGATCCGCAGCACCCTGGATGGCGACGCGGGAGGCGACGCAGCAACCAGCAGCATCACGGCCAGTAGCGCCTTCATGCCTGTCGCTCGAAGTCGCTGACCCAGTTGGTTTCCCAACTGCGTCCACCATCGGTCGAGGCCGCCTGTTCCCAGCGCGCCGAACGCGGGGTGATGTGTGACCAGATCACCCGTGTCTGGATTGTTCGACCGTCGTGCTGGTCTTCGCCGAAGAAGCGGCCGACACCGGCCTGGAAACCTCCGCGCAGTGGCGCGCCGATCCGGGTCGGCTCCCGGCCATCCAGCCACCAGCTCAGCCAGTGCCGCTCCGCCGCATTCCAGGCGCGGATGCCCATGCCTCGCAGCGGCGCTCCAGGCATGTCCATCAGGTTGTCACCCACGTTGCCGAATCCTCCCAGGACCGGCCAGTTGTGCAGGGTGCCGTTGAACGCGTCCCATGCATCGCTGCCTGCCAGCCGAGCGCGCAGGCGATGATGGCGCACGTTCCAATGGCCCACCAGGAAATCAAAATCGCCCGGTGCATCCGGCAGCTTCGGAAGCGGAGAGGGGACCGCAGCAGTGCGGCGGAACCAGTTGCGCCAGTTCACTTCCCAGTGCACACCGGCATCGTCGGAGAACGCCTGTTCCCACCACGGCTCCTCGCCGTGGATGTCATGCCAACGGAACCAGACCTCGACGGGGCGCCCGTCGATCCGGTCGGTGCCGCGGAAGCTGCCGGCATCGCCCTTGAAAGCGCCGCGCACAGGGGCTTCGATATGGGCAGGGTTGCGGCCATCGATCCACCAGATCGACCACGTGGAAGACACCGGATCGAATGCACGCACGCCCAGGCCCCTGTAGGGGCCCGAAGGCAGCGCCATGACGTTGTCATCGATGGTGCCGAGTCCGCCCAGGGTGAGCCAGACCGCGCTGGAACCGGTGAAGGACTCCCATCGGGTATCGCCGACCAGGCGCTCCTTCAGGCGTCGGTGCCGGACCTGCCAGTTGCCCTGCAACCATGTCCAGTCTTCGCTGTGGCTGGCCAGGGCCCACCCGGAGGGCAGGGCGGTGGACGCTGCCGCGGCGGCCAAAGTGGCCAGGAACTGCCGTCGATCCATGTGCGTGATCCCCTACCGAAGGTGCCTCCATCGTTGCGGGCACGAGGGGGGATTGACCACGCAGATATCGGGGCTCAGGCTAAGCCACACTTATGGTGACCCAACGCCAGCTTCCGTCGCTTGCCGCCATCCGTGCCTTCGAGGCGGCGGCGCGGCTGGGCAGCTTCGCGCGTGCCGCCGAAGAGCTCGACACCAGCGCGGCATCGGTGAGCTACCACGTGCGGCGGCTGGAGGCCCAGACCGGTACCTGCCTGTTCCTGCGCCATGCACAGCACGTAGAACTGACGGCGACGGGGGCCAGCGTCGCGCAGGAGGCCACCCGGGCATTCGATGCACTGCGCGCCAGCTTCATGCGCGCCGCAGACATGGATGCGGCGCGACTGCGCCTGTCTGTACTGCCCACGCTGGGCACCAGTTGGCTGACGCCGCGGCTGGGCACGTTCCGCGCCCGCCACCGGCAGTTCGTGCTGGAGCTGGACCTGTCGGCGGCGCCGCAGGATCTGGCCGCCGGTCACTTCGATGCGGCCATCCGCAATGGCCAGGGCGAATGGCCAGGTCTTCAGGCAACTCCTTTGTTTCCCAGCGTGTTCACACCGTTGTGTGCGCCGGCGCTGCTGCCAGCGGCCCGTGGGCTGGGCAGCAGCGCGCTGGAAATTCCCCTGCTCGGGCGGCCGGACTGGTGGGCCCTGTGGTTTGCCGCGCACGGGGACCTTCCACCGCCGGCACCGGAGAGTTTCGTCGCGCCCTTTGCCGTCGAGCATCTGGATGTCGGCGCCGCGATCGCAGGGCAGGGCATCGCCATTGGTTCGCCGATCCTGTTCCAGGCCGAGCTGGACAGCGGGCGTTTGGTGCAGGCGCATCCGGGGGTGGCCTGCGACGGTCGCAGCTTCTGGTTCGTGGCACCCACGGCGCGAGGTGGCAGTGCCAAGGTCATTGCATTCCGTGACTGGCTGGTCGAGCAGGCCGCCGAGGCGCGGCATGCAGCCCGCCATTACCTGGCCCGGGCGGTAATGCCATGAGCCAGAGCCCCGAACTGCTCCGGCGCCTGCTGCGCGCCAAGGACCGGATGGATCGGGCCAGCCATGAGGAATGGCCCGTCGCGCGCCTGGCTGAGGTCAGTGCGGTGTCGCCGGCGCACTTCGCCCGCTCGTTCAAGCAGGCCTTCGGGCTGCCGCCGCACCGTTATCTGCTCAGCCGCCGCATCGAACGAGCGGTGGCGCTGCTGCGTGATACCGATCTGGCGGTGACCGAAATCGCCGCGCAGACCGGGTGGCGCAGCCTGGGCACCTTTGGCCGCATCTTCCGTGACATCACCGGTGACAGCCCGGGCGATGTGCGCGAGCGTGAGCGTGCAGCCCAGGCGGCGTCGGCCAGTGTGCCGGAATGCCACGCACGCGCCGCGCAGCGCCCCCGCCTGGACACATCCGTGCTGGAACAACGTCGCCGTCGCGCGCCGGCGGTGGCACTCGCCGTGGAGCGTCAGGCCGGCACGGCAGGAGCGGTACGAGGACTGCCGGCATCGGCTTCAGGGTCACTCGCGGCGAGCACACCTTCAAGACCAGAAACGTCGGTGTCCAGGAGGCAGGTCGCAAACATCAGGAAGCGGTAGGCGTCGGCAAAATTCGAACCGAGCCCAAATGAAATCCTGACCGCGCCACAATCTCCCTTGTCCAGGATCTTCTCATCGAAGGCGGTGCAGTCGAGGATCTTCCCGGTCTTGTCCAGTTCGCAGTGCTCGGCACCCGCAGTTGCATAGGTTGCCTGCTGGACAGCTCCGAGGTTGCAGAAGCATCCGTTGCGCAGGGTGATGCCGAAGCGGTCGGCGAGGTGCTTGACGCGGGCATGCGGCACGATCGAGCCATAGCAGTCGAAAAAGTTGAGCATCACCGTCGCTCCTTTTCGCTGTGCCGGCGGGCCGTACACGCGGCAAAGTGGTGTGTCGCCGCGCACGGTATGGCGAAGCGCGGCAAGACGCACCTCGATCCACCGGGCCAGTGCAGTGGAGTGCAGCGCGAGGGCTTCGGCGCCGCCCATCCGTGCCACGAAGGCAAAGCCCCGGGCGATCGCCGGGAACGCGGCGTAGTTGGGTGTTCCCACCTCAAAACGTTGCCCGGCATCGCGATACAGCAGCCGCTCGGTGGGCGACCAGGGGCCTGAGTAGTAGCAGACTCCGCCACCGGCAAAGGACGGTGGCCTGAGCAGTTGCAGCGACGAGCGGCGGGCAAGCAGGCAGCCTGCGCCGGTGGGGTAGCCGAAGATCTTGTAGAACGAGGCCACCACAAAATCCGGTTGAAGGGTGCCGCAATCCAGCCGCGCCTGCGGGACCAGTGCGGCTGCATCGCACAGCACCATCGCACCGTGCGCCTGCGCGCGGGCGATCCAGGCGAGGTCATGCCGCGCGCCGGTCGCGTTGGACTGGGCGGGAAAGGCCAGCAGGTGTGGGGCGCCGTCGCCCAGCCGCTGCAGCGCACGCCGCATCAGGTCGTCCTGCAGCAGCAGATCGTCGTCCAGAGGGATGTACTTCACCGAGGCGCCCTTGGCCCTGGCGTATTCGCGCAGTCCATGCACCGACGTGTGATTGTCCTTGGTCAACAGCAGCTGCGTGCACGGTTGGAACGGAAACGATTCCGCCACAAGCCGGATCGCGCTACTGGCGTTCGCAGTGAATATCACTTCGTACTCGTCCGGAGAGCAGTCAAAGAAGGCGTAGATGGCATCCCGCGCCTCCTGGTATGCCGCCTGCGAGGCCTTCGATCCGCTATGCGGATTTCCCAGGATTGCGTGCTTCAACGCCTGCAGGTCCTGTTCGAGCAGGCTTTCGGGTGGCAGGGTTCCGCCTACATGATCCAGATACGTGACGTGCTGCTCGTCCAGCCGTGCGTACTCCTCGTTGCGCATCTTCTCTACCGATGCGTCGGGGAAGCCGGGATACTCAGCCAGGAACTCCGCCTTGGCAGCGGTGAATGCAGCGAGCCCCTGTGCCTCCTGCACGGAGATTGCGCACTCGACGCCCGCGCTGGACGCGCGATGGGTCAGCTGCTGGCAGCGCACCAGCGGCGAGAAGTCGGGCGACGCGATGTCCACCGTCGTGCCCGCATTGGCGGGATCGGCCTGGCCGCGCAGCAACCATGCCTCCACCCGGTAGCATTGGTCAGGCACGTCCTTGCCGAACTGCGCCAGCATCAGGTCCAGGTAGTGCTCACGGGTGCGGGTGTCGCACTGGTTGAACTCTTCGAGCAGGATGCAGGCATTGAACAGGAACTCGCGCGCACCGGCTGCGTCGAGCGAGAACGACAGGGGATGCAGCCCAGCAGGCACGTCGTTGGCCCGGGACAGCCCTTCGATCGCGAAGGCGCGGGTGATCGGCGACGGGTCGGTCAGGCTCAGCGCCGCGTCCATCAACCGGGAAGGCATGCCGAAATGCAGCTGCGATTGCTGGCGGGTGAGTTCGAATAGCTGGTTGTAGTGGAACATCGTCGCGTAGACACGCCCCCCCGGCCGCAGCACGCGCCGGAACTCCCTGGCCACGCGCGCCTTGTCGGGCGGGAACATCAGGCCGAAGCCGCAGACAATCACATCGAAGCTGTTGTCATCGAATGGAAGCTCTGCCATGTCCACGTCGGCCAACAACGGAACGTTCTGCTGGATCTCGGGGTTCAGGACACGTCGGGCCATGTCCACCGCAATCTGCGAGAGATCGCTGGCCACCAGCCGCAAGCCCCGTGGCCGCGCAAGATCCTCATACAGGCTGGCGGTGATCACCCCGGTGCCGCATGCCACTTCCAGCACGTCCTTGACCGCGAACCCTGCATCTATGTCGTTGGCGATTTCCCCGGCCAGCAGCATCCCGTAAGGCTGGAAAATGCGAGGGCTCAATATCCGCTCATAGAATTCCATGAAGGTACTGAGCGACCAGCGGCTGTCGGACACAACTTTGCATTGGCGTTGCGTTACGTCCTGCATGATGCGCTCCCTGTCGGCGTGATGGTGCCGATGAATCCCGGTCCGCGCGGTTATCGCATGCGCCTTCAGGCGCGTGCGTGATTGGCATCACATTAAGTTGACTTAATGCCGGGGCGGATTATCCGCCGTCGCGGAACTGCGTATTCATCCGCTTTTGGGGAGGGCCATGTACTTTTGATTCCTTCACGTTCGCCGTCCCAGCCATTGGCGCAGTTTTGGAGAAGCAGAACCGCCTCGTCGGGGCGTAACGTAGGCGCACTTGAGAGGAGGTGCTGCATGTCAGATATGGTGAACACGGTCGGCCTGTATGTGCGCGACCAGGATGAGGCGCTGGCGTTCTACGTCGGCAAGCTCGGTTTCGAAGTGCATACCGACGTGCGCAATGGCAGCTACCGCTGGCTGACGGTACGCAGCCCAGGCCAGGACGGTTTCCAGCTGGGCCTGTTCGTGCCGGGTCCGCCCACCCACGATGCGGCCACCGCGCTTTCGCTGCAGCAGCTGGTGGCCAAAGGCGCAATGCCGCCCCTGGTGCTGGCTGTGGATGACTGCCAGGCGCGTTACACGCAGTGGTTGGCACAGGGCGTGGAATTCACCCAGGAGCCGATCGAGCGCTTTGGCGCCGTCGACGCCGGATTCCGCGATCCATCGGGCAATGGCTGGAAGATGATCGAAGCCCGTTCCGAAGCGAGGCGCCGGCAATGAGCTGCGGTGGCTGGGCACGGCCCGTGCATCGTTGGACCTCGATCGTGTTCACCCTGGCGGTGATCGCCAACTTCGTGGTGCGCGGGCTGGGGCACGGCGAGCCTGCGGCGTGGATCACCTATTCGCCGCTGCCGCCGTTGTTCCTGCAGCTGTTCACCGGGTTGTACCTGTTTGCGCTGCACTACAGCGGCAGGTGCCGCAGCGCCGGGCAGGGCGCTGCGGGTTGACGCCGGGTCAGGCGGCAGCGTCGGCGGTGTAGGCCGCCAGCAGTGCGGGAAGATCTTCCATGCGCTGGAAGATCACCTGGGCACCGGCCGCGCGCAGAGCCTCGGGCGTGCTGTGGTGCGGGCCGCCCTCGCTGAAGCCGAACACGGTGGCACCTGCGGCCACACCGGCGGTCGCACCGGTCACGGTGTCTTCAATGACCGCGCAGCGCTTCGGATCCACACCCAGCGCGGCAGCGGCCGCCAGGTAGACGTCCGGGTGCGGCTTGGTGTTCGGCATGTCCTGGCCGCTGTAGACGTGGTCGCCGAAGGCATCGAGGATGCCGACCTTGCCCAGCTGCAGTTTCACCTTTAGCAGATCGGCGCCGGAGGCGCAGGCGATCCGCCCACCGGTGGCCGCAGCGATCGCACGCACGGCCTCGGGTGCCCCCTGGATCGCTTCCAGGTCACGTTCCAGTGCCTGGTTGCGCTGCTGGCGGAACTCCTCCAGCCATTCCTCGGTGAACGGCTTGCCGGTGCGCTCTGCGATCAGCCCTGCCAGATGGGCCACGGACTGCCCGAGGAAGACTTCACCCGCCTGCGCCGGGGTCAGCGGCCAGCCGCGTGCGGTCAGCATTTCCGAGAGAACGCGGGCGACCAGCGGCTCGGAATCGACGAGTACGCCGTCGCAGTCGAACAGCACGGCATCGAAGGGGAAACGGGACATCTACAGCTCCAGGGGGCAATGCGGTGGTGCAATTGCCCGCCATTTTCCCACAGCCATCCTTGCGTGGCACCCGGACCGGGTGCCACCCATTCCCGGCCGGCCGGTCAGCCCAGGTCACACCCCGCCGGCTGCGGCCAGGTGCTGGCCGGCAGCTTGTTCTTCAGCGAGGCCGGTGCGTTGATCGCGACGTAGCTCGCACCCAGCAGCTCCTCCAGATCGGCGATGGTCACCAGATAGCTGTCGAGGCTGCCCAGATTGGCTTCGTTGGGAATGATCCAGCTGATCGCCTTGGCGGTGCCGGTGTTCGGGTCACGGGTGATGATGGTCTTCCAGAAGAACTCCGGCGTCGGGATGCCGTGGCTGGAAAGGAAGTAGTCGTTGGAGGCGTCGCCGTAGACCACGCCACCATAGACATCCACCGGCGCGATGTCGCGGTAGCACTCGGCCACGTTCTCTGCCTTCACCCAGATGCCCTGGTTGAAGCTGGACACCTGCGGAACGATGTTGGTCATGTAGTTGGCGCGGCGGATGTAGGTCGCGTTGTAGTCCATGTGATTGGACGTGACGAGATGGCCACGGTCGTAGCCGGACTTGATGCTGGCGTAGGAGGCGGTGCTGGTCTGGCCGAGGCAGCCTGCCGGCAGGTCCGGATCCTTGTAGAAGCTGGACGGGCGCGCGGCCGAGCCGGTGTCGGCGGTGAGCGTGTACTCGTAGCGGGTGGCGCTGTGGATGCTGCAGTCGTAGGTGAGCACGAAGCCGCCCTTGTTGAGGGTGACGACCTGGGCCTGGGCAGCGCCAGCGAAGGCACTGAGGACGAACGCGAAGAAGAGGCTTGCAAGGCGCATTGCGGTTCTCCAGCAGAAGTTCAGGGCGCAGCCGTCCGCCACGACCGGGCCGAGGCGAGGTCATGGGGGACGTTGCGGAGACGGGTGCTACGGATTGCGGTGAGACGTGACCGCGATGACAGGGCCGTGGAGGCCGTGCGGTGTCGTAAGCGTCACAAGCTGTCGTCTTTCGGTCAACGATGAAAGGACGAAGCTGTGACAGCGCGCAAGCACTGGAGATGTGTCAAATGGAGCAGGACGTGGCTGAAACGCTCGCGTGCTAGAGCATCGCGATGCCTGCGGGTGTTGTCAGGGGGTCGCCTTCAACACGTAATCGCCGTTGCGTGTTCCCGGCACCAGTAACCATCCTGGTTTCAGACTCAGCGACCACCCTGGACCCTGTAGCGGCGGGTGGGCAGTTGCGGGTGCCTGCACGAACACGGCCTTCCAGTCGCTCTGCATCAACGCTCCGTCGGTGACGTCCAGGCTGCCCCAGGTGTCGGTCAGCCGCATCGTTGGATATACCGTGCCGCGGCCCGGCAACGACTGCATCGTGTTGGGATTGAACTGGATGCGCATGCTGCGCAGATCCAGCCGCACGACCGGGCCTGTCACGAAGCGCGCACGGTTGTGTTCCAGCTGCGCAATGCGCTGCCGTTCGCGCAGCATTTCGGCCGCAGTGCCCGTCCGCCGTAGCGCGCAGCAGCGGCCCGCAGCTCGGTCGCACCCCGCTGCATCGGGGTCCGGGTCACTTCGGCCAGATGCGTGCCGAGGTCCCGGGCGGGGTGGGCGAGATGGTTGCGCCAGCCGGGGGCCGCCTGGTCCAACAGCAGGCCATAGGCCGGACCGGTGGCATAGGCGAAAGAGCGGACGAAACTGCGATCGGCAACGTGCGCGCGAAGGTCATGCAGCGCCGCCTGGATACGTGTGGAGCGCGTTGGGTTGCCGACGAACACGCCGGTGTACTCGGCCAGGCCCTCGTTCAATTCCAGCGCCGCTTCTTCCTGCGCTGCCGCAGGGAACTGGCGGTGGCGCTCGGCGCGGAATGCGAGTGCGTCGTTCACCGCAGTGTGCTGCGCCATTGCATCGGTGGCCGTGAGCGCATCCGCAAGCGCGCGCCATTCCAGCTGCAGCCAGTAGCGTCCTTCAAGTGTGTCGAGGTGCTCGTTGCCGCCTTCGGTCGGCGCGGTGATGGGCAACGCCGGTTGCAACCGATGGAACATTTCGTGAGCCAGCAGCGTACTGCGCCTGGACACGTCCTGCGGCAATGGCCAGAGCAGTTGCGTCCAGCGTATGCCGGACCATTCCACGGCGGTGTTGGCAACGATCGCATCGGGCGGAAGCTGGCCCACGAACACCTCGCCACGCACCTTCAACGCGCCGTGTACATCCGCATGCGAGGCGGTGACCTGGCGGCTCTTCGGATCGACCAGCATCATCGGCCCGCACAGGGATTGCCCCCACAGCTGGCCGCCATCGACCTGGCACAGATGCCGTGCTTCGATGAAGATTCCGCGCGCGTCGGCGTCTGCGATCGGTGATTCAGCGGACCATGCCGGTCCTGCTGCACAGGCAACACCGGCAATCAGTGCAGTGCGGAAAATATCCATGGCATCCGTGCGTTGATGGGCGCAGGCAGTCATAGCACTGGACACCGTTGCCCTTCAACGACGGGCAACGAACGCGTTGCCGCTTCGGCGGCCGGGGCCATGGCTACGCCATGCAGGCGCGCATCCATACTTTCGCGTACTGATCTCTGTCTTGCCGCTGCCACGAAAAACTGTGCGCCGCGTCAAATTTTGAGGTAGTGTCGATTCTGCTGCCGGGGCGCAGCGGGGTGCAAGGCGTCGGGGACTACGCGCCGCACCCGCAATTGAAGCACCAGACATCACAGCGCCGGCGTTGACGCCGGCGTGCATCTCGGGCTTTCAATGAAAAGGGGGTATTCGATGCGCAATGCATGGATCAAACGAAGCAAATGGGTTGCACTGACCCTGGTGGCGGGTGCCGCACTGGCCGCCGCTGCCGTGGGCATACGCAGTACCGGTGCCCAGTCAAAGACCGGCAATCCCTCGGTGGACGCGCGCGCCGGCAATCCGTCCGGGCCTGCGGCACGCGGTCCGGGTAGCGGCTTCGCCGAGCTCTCCAACCGCTATATCGTGGTCTACCGCGAGGAGCCGCTGGCCACCTACAAGGGCGACATCCAGGGCCTCGCGGCACCGGAACGCATGCGCCCATCCGCCAGCGCCGCGCGTGCAGCGGCAGCCACCGGCAATGCGCCGACACCGCGCATCGCTGTAAAGGGGGCACGCTCGCAGGACTATGTGCGCTTCCTCGCTGACCGCCAGGTACAGCACGAGGCCCGCATCAATGCAGCATTGGGTCGCAGCGTAAAGGTCGAACGGCGCATGCAGCATGCGATCAACGCATCGGTGCTGCAGATGAATCCGCAGGAAGCGGAGCGCGTGCGCGCACTTCCCGATGTGCAGCTGGTTGAAGAGTACAGGGAGTATGAGCAGGACACCGACGTCGGACCGGGGTTGATCGGCGCACCTGCGCTGTGGAACGGCACACCTGCGCCGTTCCGTGGCGAAGGTGTGGTGGTCGGCGTCATCGACTCGGGCATCAACTTCGGCAGCCCGGCCTTCACCGCCCGCGCCGAAGATGGTTACGAGCACGTCAATCCGCTGGGCGCAGGCAACTACCTCGGCACCTGCGCGCCGGGCGGCATCGACGAAGGTCGCTGCAACAGCAAGCTGATCGGCGGCTACGACTTCGTCTGCGGTGCGCCGGGCAACCAGTGTGGCGTTGCGGACGTACGCGAGGAGCCTGGATTTGGTGACACCAACGGTCATGGCAGCCATACCGCTTCCACCGCCGCCGGCAACCCGCACACTGCGTCCTACCGTGGCAACCAGATCCACATTTCCGGTGTTGCGCCGCGCGCCAACATCATCGCCTACGACGCCTGCTACACCGAGGTCTCCACCGGGCGCGGCTTCTGCCCGAACACCTCGACGCTGGCAGCGGTCAACCAGGCCCTCGCCGATGGCGTGGTCGACGTCATCAATTACTCCATTGCCGGTGGCACCGCGCCGTGGGGAGAGGCGGTCTCGCTGGCGTTCCTCAACGCATCCGATGCCGGCATCTACGTGGCCACTTCGGCCGGCAACTCCGGCCCAGGTCCGAACACGATGGGCCATCTGGAACCCTGGACCGGCAGCACTGCGGCGGCCACGCATGGCCGCGGCGACATCGTGCTGTTCGCTGCGGTCAGCGGCCCCGGCAGCGTGCCGCCGGCGCTCACTGCCATCCTGCTGACCGAAGGCTCGGGCGGCGTGCCGTTCGCAACGCCGATTCCTGCAACCACGCCGCTGCGTGTCAGTGCAGGCATCGACAGTGCCAACGATGGGTGCGCGCCGTTCCCGGCCAATACCTTCCAGGGCGCCGTTGCGGTGATCCGCCGTGGCTCGTGCAACTTCAGCGACAAGGTCAACAACGCCGCTGCAGCGGGTGCGATCGCCGTGCTGATCGGCAACAACCAGCCGGTCCCCATCCTGCCCAACGTGGCCGGGGCGACCATTCCCGCCTTCGCCATCGACCAGTCGGACGCCAATGCACTGCGGACCTTTGCGTCGAGCGTTGGCAACAACGCAACCGCCGGCATTGCCTATCCGGCCAGCAAGATCAGCAATACGCCGGATGTGCTGGGCGACTTCAGTTCGCGCGGCCCGGCCGGGATCTTTGATCTGGTCAAGCCGGACGTGACCGCCCCGGGTGTACGTGTGCTGGCCGTGATCGCAGGCAATGAGGTGACCGGCTCGGAGAACGCCGTCGGCCTGATGGACGGCACCTCGATGGCATCACCACATCACGCCGGTGCCGCCGCGCTCCTGCGCCAGGCGCGTCCTGACTGGACCGTGCAGGAGACACGCTCGGCGTTGATGATGACCGCGCGGCAGGAGGTGCTGAAGGAAGATGGCGTCACACCGGCCGACGCATTCGCGATGGGCGCTGGACGCATCCAGGTGGACCAGGCACTGCGCGCAGGGCTGGTGCTCAACGAGACCAAGACCAACTTCCTGGCCGCCAATCCAGCCAATGGGGGTGAAGTGTCGTCGCTCAACATCGCCAGCCTCGGCAAGCGCAGCTGCGCGGACAGCTGCAGCTTCACCCGCGTGTTCCGCAATGTGCTGCCGACCCGGCAGACGTGGACGGCAAAGGTGCAGGGCCTGACCGCGGTTGTCTCGCCATCGGTGTTTACCCTGGCGCCGGGTGAAAGCAAGTCGGTGCGGGTCATCGTCACCACCGGTTCGGTACCGAACGATGGCAGCTGGCGCTTTGCCAGGCTCACCCTCTCACCGCAGGGCGGTGATACCAGCCAGCCGCTGCTGCGCCTGCCGATCGCCGTGTCGGTGCCGCCGCCGCAGATCGCCGCCACGCCGCCGACGAACTCGCTGACCCTGCCGGCCGGTGGCAGTGGAACGGTGAACCTGCAGATCGCCAATACCGGCGGCTCACCGCTGGAATGGCAGATCGACAATTCCGGAGTGGGCACCCGCATGCTGGTAGCGCAGGCGCCAAACAACGCCAATGGCCGTCGCTCGACGCGCTTCACCGATGCGGCGACAGTGGGTGCACGTGCACAGCTTGGTGCCGATGACTTCACTCTGGGCGAGGCCACCGGCATTACCCGCATCGTCGCTGACGGCTTCGTCAACGGTGGCTCGCTGGCAACTTCGACCAACATCAACTGGTCGATCTACCGGGATGTTGGCGGCAATCCGGAGGGCAATCCGGAATCGAGCCCCCAGCTGGCGCTGTGGAGCTACACCTCCACCGTCAGCGGTCCGGGCGTAAGAACGTCGGCCACGCTTGCCACCATCAACCTTGACCTGGCCGCTGCAGGCCAGAACGTGAACCTGCCGGCAGGCCGCTACTGGCTGGTGGTCTCGGTGCGCGCGCCGCTGGCTACCAGCTGGTTCTGGTTCAACGCCACCAGCGGCGACAGCGTGTACCGCAGCGCGATCATCAATCCCGATGGCAGCGGTGCCTGGTCCGCCACCGCCGGCGCGCCTGGGCTGGCCTATGGGCTGGGCGGAAGCAATGCGTGCGGCGCCGGCTGGATCGGCACACCGACCCGTGCCCTGGGCCGCATCTCCGCAGGCGGCAGCCAGAGCACGCAGGTGCAGATCAATGCCAGCGGCCTCGCGCCGGGCAGCTATTCGGGCTTCGTCTGTGTCGGCAGCAATGACCCGAGCACGCCGAAGACTGCTGTCCGTGTCGCCTTGACCGTAACGCCGTAAGGCGCCAGCAGCATCCCGGCCGCCCCTGTGCAGGGGCGGCCGGTTTCCCACCGTTTCCGGCGCTTGCCGGGAACCCTTCCTGATGGACCTCGGGGGTACCGTGAAGACGATGCACAAGCACATCCTTGCCGTGGCACTGGCCATGGCAACCGCACCGGCGTGGGCCGGTGATACCTGCCAGCTGGACGATGGCTTCGGCGGCGTGTCCAACGGTGGCGCCAGCGCCGGTGGTGCCGCCTCGCTGGCGTGCGGCAGTGGTGCCGATGCCAGCGGTGATCTATCGGCGGCCGTCGGAACCGGCGCCAGTGCCAGCGGCACCGGCAGTACGGCGATCGGCGCAGCCAGCAGCGCCTCCGGCGACCAGAGCGCCGCCGTGGGCGTAGGTGCTTCCGCCTCCGGCGCCAACAGTGCGGCGATCGGCGACAGCGCCACCGCCAGTGGTGACTTCAGCAGTGCCAGTGGCTCGGGCAGCTCCGCAACGGGCTCGTTCTCCACCGCGTCAGGCGCTGGCAGCAACGCCACGGGCGAAAACAGCACCGCGCTCGGCAGCTTGTCCGAAGCCAGTGGCAACAACAGCAGTGCCGTGGGCAATGGTGCCATCGCTTCTGCAAACGACAGCGTTGCACTGGGCAATGGCTCCGTCGCCGACCGTGCCAACTCGGTATCGGTAGGCAGCGCCGGCAACGAACGCCAGTTGACCAACGTGGCCGCCGCCACGCAGGGCACCGATGCGGTGAACCTCAATCAGATGAATACCGCCAACGCCAATACGCTGACTTCGGCCAACAGCTATGCCGATGCGCGGGCCACGGCGACCATCAACTCCGTCAACGCCTACACCGACGCGAGCAGCGCCGCGGCAGTGACGACCTCAAAGGCCTATACCGATGCCAGTAGCGCAACCACGCTCTCCTCGGCCAACTCCTATACCGATACGAAGTCCGCGCAGGCGGTGACGACGGCCAATGCCTACACCGACCAGCGCCTGGCGCAGTTCGCGCTGGACAACAACGGGCTGAAGCAGGAGATGGAACGCCGCCTGCGTCATCAGGACCAGCGGATCGACCGCATGGGCGCGATGAGCTCGGCGATGTTGAACATGGCCATCAACGCCGCCGGCTCACAGAGCCCGCGCGGTCGCATTGCGGTGGGTGCCGGCTTCCAGGGTGGCGAGCAGGCGCTGTCGATCGGATACGGTAAACGGATCGGCGAGCGTGCTTCCTTCTCGCTGGGTGGTGCCTTCAGCAATGGCGAGAGGTCTGCCGGCATGGGCTTCGGCGTAGACCTGTAAGGCAATGCAGGGCAGGGGGCGTGCAGCGCCCCCTGTTCAGCCAACAAGCGCTGCGAGCGTGCAGCAAACGTCATGCTGCGTCGCAAGGTGCCACTCACCATTCGCACTGGTACGGTCCAACCCGTTGCACCACCACCGACGGGGAGAGACGACGATGCGCAAGGTATTGCTGCTGTTGATCCTGCTGACCGGCCTGGCGCCCACTGCCTGGGCCGCGACGGTCAAGACCACCCATCGCACCATTGCCGGCTGGGATGGAACGCCTCTCGGGGCCTTCGTCATCGAACCGCAGGATGCGGGCGGCGGGCGCTATCCGCTGCTGGTGATGCCCAGCAGCTGGGCGGTGCCCAGCGTGGAGTACGTGGGGGTGGCGCAGTCGCTGGCACAGCGCGGCTATGTGGTGATCAGCTACAGCTCGCGTGGCTTCTGGGAATCCGGCGGCAGCATCGACATCGCCGGGCCCTCCACGGTGGAGGATGTCAGCGCGCTGATCGACTGGGCGCTGGACAACACCCGCGCTGACCCGGACCGGATCGGCGTTTCGGGCATCTCCTACGGTGCGGGCACGAGCCTGCTGGCGGCGGCACGCGATCCGCGCATCAAGGCCGTGGCCGCGCTCAGTGGCTGGGCCGATCTGCAGGCGTCGCTGTACAGCAACGACACCCCGAGCGCGCAGGGCATCGCACTGCTGGTTGCGGCCGGCCTGGTGACCGGACGCCCTGGCGCGGAGCTGGCCACGATCAACCGCAATGTTCTGGCGGGCAACTACCAGGGCGCGGTGGATTCGCTGTTGCCGGTGGCGGCGCAGCGCAGTCCCGCGGCCAGCATCGACGAGATCAACGCCAACCAGCCGGCGGTGTTCCTGGCCAACGCCTTCAACGACAGCCTGTTCCCGCCGGGCCAGCTGGTTGATTTCTTCAACCGGCTGAAAGGCCCGAAGCAGCTGCAGCTGCGCCACGGTGACCACGCGCTCAACGAAGCGCTCGGTGCACTGGGCATTCCCAACGAAGTCTATGACCAGGTGGGTGACTGGTTCGATCACTATCTGAAGGCAGTGGCCAACGGCATCGACCGCCAGCCGGCGGTGCAGCTGAAGTCACAGAAGGGCAGCTGGAGCAGTTACCCGGACTGGCAGGCGACCAGCAAGGGTGCGGTCAGCTACGGCCTGACCGCACCCTCTGGTTTGCTGCTGCCGACCGGCGGCCTGGCCGAGCACGGTGGCGGCACCGGCTGGAACTACCGCATCGGCAGCGGTTTGCTGACTGCGGCCAATTCCGGCGTGGCGATGGCCTCCGGCGCGCTGCAGATGATCAACCTGCCGCCGGGTGCCTACGTACCGTTTGTTGGCCGCAGTGCCGCCGGTGTCTGGCAGGGGCCGATCCAGTGGAGCGCCAAACGCCTGGACGGTGCGCCGGAAGTGCGCCTGACGGTCACGCCCAGCCGTGCCAACACCACGCTGTACGCCTACCTGTACGCCGAGGATGTGCTGGGCAATGGTCAGTTGATCAGCCACAAGCCGTACACCTTGCGCGGTGCCACGCCGGGCCAGGCGAAAACGCTCGACCTGCGGCTGGAAGCGAGCAGCTGGAACCTTCCAGCCGGCAGCCGCCTGACCTTGGTGGTCGATACCGTGGACCTGCGCTATGCGGGCATCAGCCAGCTGGGTGGGGCGGTGACCTTCACCTCGCCAGCCAATGCGCCGTCGGTGCTGAAAGTGCCGCTGCATTGATGTGCGGCCGCGCCCGTTGCGGCGGGCGCGGTACACCGGGCCGGAAAACTGCGAGACTCGTGTTTGTCCCGGCAAACGGATGAATCCATGGTCATTGCATGGCTGCTGCTCGGTGCGGTGCTCGCGGCACCCACCGCGAAAGGTGCGCCGATCGATTGGCCGGACACGCTGTTGAAGGATCTGGACGCTGCCGACGCCGCCCTGCGTGGCAGTCATCCGGGCGCAGTGGATCTGCGGAATCCCGGGTTCGGCGCGCAGCTCGACGAGGCCCAGGCGCTTGCACGTTCGCGTGCAGGTCGGGTCACCAACTACCAGGGCTACTGGTGGGCGATGAAAGGCTATGCGGCGTTCTTCAACGATGGGCATGTCAGCCTCAACGCGCTTGCCGACGCTCCCGATGTTCCAACGCAGTGGCCCGGGTTCCTGACCGGTTTCGACGGCGATGCGCAGTTGGTCATGACCGTGGATGGTGGCCATGGCCATCCGCCACTTGGGGCGCGATTGCTGTCCTGTGATGGCATCGATGCACAGACGCTGGCTGCGCGCCGGATCGGGGACTTCAGCGGGCGCTGGAACCTGCAGGCCAGCCGCATCCACGGCGGTGGCGAAGTGCTGCTGGATCAGGGCAATCCGTTCGTGCCCACGCTGCGCACCTGCGTTTTCCAGGTGGATGGACACGAAAAATCCTACGCACTGCAGTGGCAGCCACTGCAGGCGGCACAGCGCAAGGAGCGTCTGGCCGACACCCGGCGCAGCTTCCGCCCGGCGAACGGCTGGCGCATCATGCCCGATGGCGGCTACTGGATCACCACCAGCAGCTTCAATGCCGACCCCACGGAGCAGAACTTCAAGGAACTGACCGCCCTGCTTGAGCAGCTTGCTCCGAAAGCCGAAGCACTGCAGCAGGCACCGTCGGTGGTGCTGGACGTGCGTGGCAACAGCGGCGGAGCTTCGCAATGGAGCATCGAACTGGCGCGATTGATCTGGGGCCGGGCCGCCGTGGACGTGCTGCCCGACCCCAGCTGGGTGGAGTGGCGGACCTCCGAGGCCAACATCGCCCAGTTGCGCAGCTTCCTGCAGAAGCTGGTGCAGGCGCCCGACGCGTCGCCAGAGCTGCGTCGCATGCTGGAGTCGGTGACGGCGGGCATGGCACAGGCACGCGGCCGGGGTGAGGCGTTGTGGCGCGAGCCGTCCGAGGCCAGCGCAGATACAGCACCAACCTCAGGCCCGGCCGCACCGCTGCGCAAGGGCAGGGTGGTGATCGTGGCTGATGCCGCCTGTGGTTCGGCCTGCCTGGATGCGCTGGACCTGTGGAAGCGGTTGGGCGCGGTGCAGGTGGGCGTCGAGACATCGGCCGACAGTCTCTACATGGACGTGCGGCCAGAGCGGCTGCCAAGCGGGCTGGCCAGGATTTCAGTGCCGATGAAGGTGTTCCGGGGGCGGGTGCGTGGTTCGAACGAACCGCACGTGCCCGAGCATCGCTATACCGGCGACATGCGGGACACCGCAGCACTTGAGGCGTGGATCTCCGGACGATGATCCCGTCCTGGTGGCGTACCGGTGAAGCAGTTCCGGCACATTAAACCTTTCCACCGGCAGCTGCATCCAACCCGCAATGAGCCCGGCAACCGCTGCTGCAGCTCTACTGAACGAAGGAGCCCTCGGATGTGCGAACTGCCTCGTACTGCGCTTCAATGCGCGATGTTGATCATGCTGGTGCCTTTCGCAGCAGGTGCTGCGGTCACCGAAGTACCCTTCGAGCTGGGCAAGGATCACCGGATCTACGTGGAGGGTACGATCAACGGCTCGCGACCACTGCGCTTTCTCGTCGATACAGGCGCGTCGGCCATGGCCGTTGACAGGCACATCCAGCAGGACGCGAAGCTGGTCATTGACGACCAGAGTGAGAACACCGGTTCCGATGGCGTCACGCTTCTCGACTACAGCACGCACAACGCCGTGCAAATCGGCGGCGTGCAGCGACCGATGGGGGCCGTGGTGATCGACTACACGGGGCGCCCCTTCGATGCAGTACTGGGCTGGACCTTCTTCCAGGGCAAGGTGCTGGAGATCGACTACGACCGCAGCCTGCTGCGCGTGCACGACGATGTTCCCGACCTTGCGGGGTATATCCGGGCCAACGTGCGCTGGATCGACAATATCCCAGCCATCCAGGTCACGCTCGGCAACGGCAGCAGCACTTTCGCACCCTGGCTTACCCTGGACACCGGCAGCAACGGCAACATCGACCTGTCCTACGCCTTCGGCAGCGCCCACCGCCTGCAGGAAGCGTTTCCGGAACGACTTGGAACATCACAGTTCAGCGGCAGCGCGGGCCGGAAGATCCGCGCGGTGGATGTGCGTGTGCCCGAGGCCAGCATTTCGACCCTGCAACTGAAAGGGCAGAAAGCCTCGATCACTGTCGATGATGAAGGCTCCACGGGCGACGGCACGCTTGGCAGCGAAGTACTGCAGCAGTTCAATATCCTGCTGGATGCCCGTTCCGGCAGCATCTATCTGCGCCCCAATCGTCGCTTCGTCACCGCGCCGGCGGAGTGATCACGCGCGCTCAGCGCCGGACATCCGCGCCTGCATTGCCCAGCAGAGCCAGCACCTGCGCCTCCGCTACCGGGCTGAAGTCGCCGGGAATGGCGTGCTTCAACGCGCCCGCGGCCAGTCCGAAGCGCACGGTGCTTTCTGCGTCTAGCCCGGACAGCAATCCGTGCAGGATGCCGGCGGCAAAGGCATCGCCACCGCCGACGCGATCAACGATGCCGGGCAGCGGCCTCGGAGCGGCCTGCGCGCGGGTTCCATCGCGCCCCAGCAGCAGCGCGCCGAGCACGTGATGGTCGGCGCTGATCACCTCGCGCTGGGTGCAGGCCAGCCACCGCAGGTGCGGGAACGCGGAAAAGGCAGCGGCCGCAGCGTCCTCGGTTCGGGCGACCGCATCGTCCTGCGGGAAGTGCAGCCCCAGCACCAGTTCGATGTCCCGATGATCGGCAAAGACAATGTCGGCCTCGGCGAAGACCTCGCGCAGGATCGCCGCTGCGTCGCCATCCCAGCGTCGCCACAGTGAGGGACGATAATTGCCGTCGAAGGACACCTGGACGCCGGCCGCGCGAGCCGCACGGATGGCACCCAGCACCGACTCGGCCACGTTGGCGCCCAGCGCCGGACTCACGCCCGAGACATGCAACAGGTGCGCGCCGGACAGCAGGGCGGGCCACGCATGGTCACTGGCATTGCTGTTTGCGAATGCAGAACCGGCCCGGTCATACACCACTTCACTGGCGCGCTGCACCGCACCGGTCGCCAGGAAGTACAGGCCCATGCGGTCACCCGCCACTTCACGCACGGCGGCCACGCCCACGCCATGCCGCCGCAGCTCGGCCACGGCATGCCGGCCCAGCGCGTTGCCGGGCACAGTGCTGGCCATCTGCACATCGTGGCCCAGGCTGGCCAGCGAGACCGCCACATTGGCCTCGGCACCTCCCACATGAACCTGCAGCTGCGGCGTCTGCAGCAGCAGTTCACGACCGGGCGCGCCCAGGCGCAGCAGCAACTCACCGAAACAAACGACGTGGCTCATCGGTTCTCTCTCACTCGGGGGTAGTGCAGCCCAGCATGCGCAGATCGATGGCATCGGCCATGCGCCGGTAGCCTTCGTCGTTGGGGTGCAGATGGTCGCGGGTGATCTCGTTGGGCAGCGATTCGGCTGCCTTCGGGTCACGCAGCACGGCATCGAAATCGATGATGCCATCGAAGCCGCTGTTGCCGCCGCGTGCCCACTGGTTGATCGTGGTGCGGGTGGCGGCGGACACGGGCTCGTAGCGCTCGGAACCGCCGAACGGGGTCAACGTACCCAGCCAAGCGCGGATGCCGTGCGCATGCAGCCGCGCCGCGACCTGTTGATAGCCCAGCAGCATGTCCGCCGCACTGCGTCCAGGCAGCGGCTGCGCGCCACCGCCGTGGCGGATGTCATTGATGCCTTCGAACAGGATCACCTGATCGGCATCGGCCACGGCGATCACATCGCGATCCAATCGAGACAGCGCACTGTGGCTGCGGCCATGGTCAAGCAGTTTGTTGCCGCTGATGCCCTGGTTGAGTACCACGAACCGGTTCGGGCAGGCCTGCTGCAGGCGCTGCGCCAATCGCTCCGGCCACTGGTTGAAGGTGCCGCGACGTGCGGTGGCGCCTTCCGTGATGGAATCGCCCAGCGCCACGATTACCTGGGGACGATCATCACGCTGCACCATCACTGCCGAGAACACGTTCTGCTGGTAGCTCAGCCGCACGCTGTCGGCGACGGCTGTCTGCCTGCCATCTGCGACCCGCAGCTCGGTGCGGCGCACGGCGGGGCGGGTGGGCTGCGGGAAATAGGCACTCACGCTGATCTCCTGCAGCGCTGCCACCGGCATCCGCACCGGGTCGCTCAGCAGCGCGGCTCCGACCGGCACCTCGATGACCGCGCGGCCATCCACCGTTACCGGCAGCGGTGCGGCCTTGCCGTTCTTCACTCCCACGCGCAGGTCCTCGACCCGCAGCGGCGCCGTGCCGAGCTCGTTGCTGATGCGCAGCCGCAGCGCATCGCCACGGCTGCCGACACGCATGTCCTGGCGCACGGTCTGCGCGGCGAACTGAACCGGCGCATCGGACGTTCCGTCCTTGCGGTCGGGCGCGGGCGCGGCCGTCCAGGCAGTGACCCACACGGGTGCGGCCCACGCAGCGGGCGCCGTCATGGCGGAGCAGAGCGTCAATGAAAACAGAAGTGTCCAGCGCTGCATGGGCAGGATTCCAGTCAGGAGAAGTAGGTGCCGCCGTTGACGTCCAGATTCGCACCGGTAATGAACGCCGCCGCATCCGAGGCCAGGAATACAGCGGCGTCAGCGGCTTCGTCCGGCGCACCCTGGCGGCGCAACGGGGTGGCACCGGCAACGGCCGTGCGCACTTCCGGCTTGGTGAACTCGTCGTGGAAGCGGGTGGCGATCATGCCGCAGCACAGTGCGTTCACCCGGATACCCTTCGGCCCCAGCTCCTTGGCCATGGCGCGGGTGAAGGTCATCACCGCCGCCTTGGCGGTGGCGTAGATCGATGCGCCTGGGCCGCCGCCATCACGACCGGCCTGCGAGGCGAAATTGACGATGGCCGCGCCTTCGCGCATGTGCGGCACCACCGCGTGCGTGGTGAGATAGGTTGAGGTGATGTTGAGGTCCATCACCGTGTGGAAGAACGCCGGGTCGATCTCGGCCAGCGGGCGACGCTGCACCATGCCACCGGCCACGTTCACCAGCAGGTCGATGCGCTCACCGAACGCGGTCTGTGCTGCAGCGACCAGGCCGGCAACGGCAGCGGCATCGGTGACGTCGGCGCGATGCACGATGGCCTGGCCACCGGCCGCCTGGATCTGCGCCAGCGTTTCCTGGGCACTGGCTTCATCATTGGCGTAGTTGATGCAGACGCGTGCACCGGCGGCAGCCAGTTTGATCGAAACGGCGCGACCGATATCGCGGCCACCGCCGGTGACAATGGCCACCTTGTCCTGGAACGACATGCGGAAAACTCCTTGGTTTGCGGGGGAATGGATGTACTTGGAAAAGAAGGAGACCCAGGCTCAACCGGCGCGGCGGTCGAGCTTCTGGATAGGACCGGTCCACCACCACAGCGCGGCCAGCGACAGCGGCACCAGCGCGGCAACGAGGATGAAGATCGGAGCGTAGGAATGGCGGGTCAGCACTGGCACCAGCCAGGTGGTGATCAAGGTGCCGGCCACGGCCGCGAGGCCACCGAGGCCCGCCAGCGTGCCCACCGAGCGGCCGTCGAACAGGTCGCCCGGCAGGGTCTGGATGTTGCCGATGGCCACCTGGAAGCCGAACAGCACGGCAGCGATCGCCAGCACCGCCAGCAGCGGCTGGTTGGCCAGCACGGCAGCCAGCAGGGCAGGGGCCATGATCACGCAGCCCAGCGTGATGGCCAGCTTGCGGGCGCGGTCCACGCTGTGCCCGGCGCGGATCATCCGCCCGGACAGCCAACCGCCGCTGAGGCTGCCCAGCATCGCGCCAACGAACGGCACCCAGGCGAACAGGCCGATCTGCTTGATGTCGAAGCCGAAGGTTTCGGCCAGGTAGATCGGCAGCCAGGACACGAACAACCACCAGATCGGGTCCAGCAGGAAGCGGCAGGCGAGCATGCCCCAGCTCTGCCGGTGGGCCAGCAGCTCACGAACGCTGGCCTTCGGTGCCACCTCTGCCTGCTGCCCGGCCTGGTCTTCCTGGATCAACCGGCGCTCGGCATCGCTCACCCACGGATGCTTGTCCGGCCCGGCGCGGTAGACAAACAGCCATGGCAGCAGCCACAGGAAGCCGATCGCACCGACCAGCACGAAGGTGCCGCGCCAGCCCAGCCACAGGTACAGGCCGGCGATGGCCGGTGCGGAGACAATCGCGCCGATCGACGCACCTGCGTTGAACACGCCCTGCGCCAGTGCGCGCTCGCGTGCCGGGAACCACTCGGCATTGGCCTTGACCGCGCCTGGCCAGGCACCGGCCTCGCTGATGCCGAGCATCGCCCGCACCAGGCTGAAGGACAGCATCGAATGGGTGACCGAATGCAGGGCGATGGAGATCGACCACACGCTGATCGACAGAGCGAAACCCAGGCGCGTTCCGATCATGTCGAACAGGCGCCCGAACAGGAACTGGCCGGCGGCATAGAACAGCATGAACACCGTCACCAGCAGCGCGTAGTCATCCTTGGTTGCGCCCACTTCCCTGGCGATTTCCGGCCACATCACCGCCAGTGCGTTGCGGTCGATGTAGTTGATGACCGTAGCCACGGCGATCAGGCCCACGATCAGCCAGCGCACTGTTGAACGCACCGGCACCTTGCGCAGGTTGGCCACCACCGCAGGGCCGTTCATTTCGCGTCATCCTTGCTGCGGTCCATGCGCGCGTGGCTGCCGCTCCAGCCGTAGGCATGGCCGTCGACGGTCACGCTGTGCTCGCCCTTGGCGCTGCTGTCATCGGCCACGCCCAGCGCGATGCGAGCTCCACTGGCAAGGCGCAGTTCGATCACCTCGGCATCGCTGCCACGGGTGCGCACGATGTCCTTGATGCGGCTGTCTGCGCCGTGCACGTACTCGGCGGTGCCGTTGTACTCGCCGTGCGGCTCCAGCACGCTGAAGAAGGTCACGTCCTTCTGGCCTTCCACGCGCTGCAGCAGGGCCGGTTCGCGGCGCAGGTTGAATTCCGGGTCGTTGGCACCGCTTTCCACCAGCAGCGCCTGCGCGGGTGCGCTGCTGCCGAAGCGGTAGGTGTAGAAGCGGCCGTCCAGCAGCCAGGCCAGCGAACGCGGTTCGCTGCCGGGTTTGCTGCGTGCATCCAGCCACAGGTGCTGGTAGCCGTTGTCCTTGCCCAGCACCGGGCGCTGGGCGGGGAAGTGTTCGGCCTCGAAGCCGGTGGTGACGATGTGACCGTTGAAGTGCAGCGGCAGGTCGTAGCGCGCGGCCTTGTTACCGTGTACCTGCAACAGATCCAGCACCACTGGCAGACCCAGGTCGGGGTGGCGCAGCAGCGCCTGGGTGCGGGTGAAGATCACGCCTGGATACGCATCGCGCATGGTTGCCGAGGCGACCTGGGTATCGGCATCGGCCTGGAAGAAGCGCACCTGCGGGGCATGCTCCTCGCCGCGCTTCCAGTCGCCCTTGAAGTGGCTCTGCTCGTCCACCACCAGGGTGTTGTGGGCCACGGTCTGCTTGGCCCAGCTGCGGTTCTCGGCTAGGTAGATGCCGCCGCGCTTGGCTTCCACGTTGAGGAAGCGGGCCGCGCCGTAGTCGGTCACCACTGGGTTGCCGTTGTCGTAGAACAACCAGTTGAGCTTGTCGAAGTGGCCGTGGCCCATGCCCTGCATGGTGTCCTTCTGCACCAGCGCCTGGCCGCGCTCGCCGTTCATGCGCAGAATGGCCAAGCCGCCGCGGTCGCCGTCAGGGCCGTCGCGCAGCAGCATCGGCCTGTAGTCGAAAGGCTTGGCCTTGTTCGCCGCCAGCGCCTGCGCCACCTCCAGCCCTTCGGGCGAAAGCAGCAGGCGCTTCTGTTGCTGGGCCACGGACAGCAGGCGGTCATCACCGGTACGCGCATAGGCGATGCCGATGCCGGCCACCAGCTCTTCGGTGTCGATGCCTTTGTCCAGGATGGCGTCGTTGATCGGGAAGAACAAGCCGTTGTAGCTGGACTGCACCAGCACATCCACGGCCTTCAACAGCACGCCGTCACGGCGCGCGAAGATCTTCCGCTGAGGTTCGTTGCGTTCTATGGCATTGGCGAACAGCAGGAACGGCGCCAGTGCATAGCGCTGGTAGTAGGGGCCTTCCTCGTAGTAACCATCGGGCGAGAACAGCAGGTCGATCTGCCGAAGAAAGCCGAATTGATCGTCCTTCCGACTGCCGCGCAGGGATTTCTCCACCAGCTCAGGGTCGCGCAGCACGTAGCCGGTCATGCCGGTGGCGGCCACCGCCCAGGTGGCGTGGTTGTGGATCTGGTCGTAGTTCTTCGGCTCGCTGACGAGGAACTCGGCCATTGGCCGGAACACCTTCGATTCGATGGTGTTGCGGTCGCTGGCGGACAGCGCGTCGCGGATCGCGTCGTAGCCCTGGATGGCGTTGACCAGCCATACCGAATCGTTGAGCACCTGCCAGAACACGCGCCCGGGGATCTGCCCACGGCCTTCCGGGTGCGGGCCCAGCGTCGGGTACAGCTGGGCATACTGCAGCAGCATGTCGCGCGCATAGTCCACGTAGGCCCTGTCGCCGGTCAGCCGGTACAGCGTGCCCGCCGCCAGCAGCGCCTGGTAGTTGCGCTTGTGCTGTTCATGGGTGCGCCCGCCGCCCTTGTCCTTGGGTACCGGCACGTCGATACCGGCTTTCATCATCTTCTTCAGCGTCGCCTCGGTGCGCGCCTGCTCCTTGGAAAACCACGGGTAGCGGCGGCCTTCGCTGGCCATCTGCTGCCACTGTGCGGCGGTGACCAGCACCGGCGCGGCCTCGGCCTGTCGCACGGCGGCAGTGGGGGCTGCGAACAGCGATGCGCTCGGCAGCAGGGCGAAGGGGGCGGCCAAAGCCAGGGAAACGAACAGCGGCTGCAACCTCATCGATCAACTCCATTGCGGGTGCGTGACAGGGCAACTTCGCCCACCTTGGGATACCAGGCAACGCCGGTCGCCTCGCGCGCGGTCATCGCCAGCGCAGGATCGGCACCCACGGCGGGCAGGGCAGGCGTGGCAACCCACAATCCGCTATCAGCCTGCTGCAGGCTGACACCACGGCTCTCTACGCCTCCCGGGAACACAGTGCTGGCTGCCGGCGACTGCACGTTGCCACTGAAGTCGATACCGGCCAGCGAACTGGCGGCATTGGGCGGGTTCCTGCTGGTGCGGTTGACGATCAGGTTGCCGGTGAAGCGGCTGTTGCTGGCGGCCACCACGATGCCCTTCGCCTCATCATGGCCGACGCCGAAACTGATCTTCGCCACGTCCACGAAGGTGTTGCCGCTGATCGTGGCATTCACCACCGGCGCATAGCCGGACAGCGGCGGATTGGCCTGCGCATCCATCACCGCCAGTGCCGAACGGTTGCTGGACCCGGCCAGCCGTTCAAAGTAGTTGTTGCTGACGGTCTGGTCGGCGTTGATGATGCGTACGCCGCCGGTGCCGGCCTTGTCATCGCCGAGGAAGACATTGTCGATCACCCGGTTGCCATTGCCGTGGCGCAGGGTCAGTGCTCCGGCCGAACGATAGAACACGTTGCCGCGGAAGGTATTGCCGCCAGACTTGTTGGAGACGATTTCGGTCTCGCCGTCGCAGCCTTCGAACCAGTTGTTCTCCACCGTGCTGTTGGAATTGCTCAGTGAGATGTCACTGGTGCCGACGCGAATCGTTTCACCGCCGTTGACGCCCAGCGCTGGGCGTGGGCCGAACCAGTTGTGGTCGATGCGGTGCTGGTTGTCCAGGCCCTGGGTGGCATCGCGCACCACCACCACGGTCGGCCCGGCATTGGTCTTGCCGCGCAGCTGGCTGTGATCGAGGCGGTTGTGGCTGCCATAGAAGGAAACCCAGTAGTCCTGGTCGCTGGCATCGGGGTTGGTGTAGTCGTCGATCACCAGGCCGGTGACGCGGCTGTTGCTGGCGACGGCCTTGCTCGATTCGCGGAATGCCACCACCGCATCACCCGGTGCGTAGCCGTTGCGGAACACCAGGTTGGACACCTGCAGGTAGCTCCCTGCCAGGCGCAGGTCCGAGCGCCCGCTGAAGACGACCTTGCCGGCGGTCTGCGCGCGCAGCGTGATCGGCGCGGCTGCCGTGCCCTGGCCCTTCAGCAGCAACCGGGCGTCGGTCCAGATGCCGTCAGCCAACACGATCTCATCGCCGGGCTGCAGCGCCGAGGCGGCGGTAGTGAACTCAGCGACATCGTGGACGAGCCAGCTGGTAGCACTTGCCGCTGAAGTGGTCAGGCACATGACCAGACCAGTGGCCAGGCAAAACAGTGATGGATAGTTGGACGGGTGACGTGCCAGCGAGTGAATGCGCATGAAATCCTTCCAGGGACGGCCCGGCCGTCGTTTCAGGGTGGGTCTGCATACCACTTTCGGGTCTGTTGTAAGCCAGCTTTCGCGCAAAGTCATGCTGCAGAAGCACATTAAATTGCGATCAACTGGTATGGATCAAAGGCATTTGAACATTCACATACCAATTGGTTGACATTTTCATGTCGCCGTGCCGAAGCTGCGTCCCACGCCTGGCATGCAGGCGATCCTTTGGGAGGAGGAAACCATGCGGCGACCCGCCGGAGCAGTGCACAGCATCTCGTTGTCCCCCACACCCCTGATCGTGGCGCTGCTCGCCGTGCTGGCGGGCCTGCCCACGGCCCAGGCGCAATCCAGCAAGGAGGCAGCAGGGCAGGATCCCACCACGCTGGACCAGGTGCAGGTCACCGGCATCCGCGAATCGATGCAGAGTTCGATCAACAAGAAGCGCGACGACACGGTCATTGCCGATGTGCTCTCGGCCGATGACATCGGCGACCTGCCGGCGCCCTCGCTGGCCGACGCGATCGAGACCCTGACCGGCGCCGCCTCGACCCGCGACAAGACCGGGGCCTCGGAAATCTCCATCCGTGGCCTGGGCGCCTTCCTCAGCAGCACCAACTTCAATGGCCGCGAGATCACCAACGGCAGTGGCGACCGCTCGGTGAACTTCAACATGTTCCCCGCCGAGCTGATCAATACGGTGGCCATCTACAAGACCCAGCGCGCCGACATCATCGAAGGCGGCGTGGCCGGCACCATCGGCCTGGAAACAGTGCGCCCACTGGAGTACGGCAAGCGGGCGGCGCAGATCGATCTGCGTGGCAGCTGGGCCGAGTATGACAAGAAGTATCGCGACGACGACGGCATCGGCTACCGCGGCACCGCCAGCTACATCGACCAGTTCGAGTTCGGCAACGGGCAGAAGCTGGGCATTTCGCTGGGTTTCCAGCGCCTGGACGGCACCGATCCGGAAGAGAGCATCACCAGCGGTTCCACCTGGTATGCCTGCGATGGCACGCAGAACGTGGGCAATGCCAACTGCAATGAAGTGTCCGCGCAGGCCATCGCCAACGGCGCACCTTACTACCTGGTGCCCAGCAGCCGCATCTACCGGCTCAAGCAGGAGCGCAACGACCGCCAGAGCGAGTTCGCTGCACTGCAGTGGCGGCCCAATGACGTGGTTGAAGTGAATCTCGACTTCGAACACACCGAGCGCAACTGGTACGAGAACCGCAGCGATCTGAGCCTGTCCAACGCACGTCGCGGCATCACCCAGCGCGACGTGGACGCAGAGGGCATCGTGCGCCACCTGCATGGCAGCACCTCGATCGACTCCACCTCCAACCGCTACTGGCGTGGCGAGGAATACACCGGGGGTGGCCTGAACCTGATCCTGCGACCGACCCCGGCCTGGGAGCTGTCCACCGATCTTTCGTACTCGCATACCAATCGCCTCGATAGCGAGCGCATGACCCGCCTGCGCGCGAACCAGCGCGACGTCAACAATGCCGCCGTGCCCGGCATCAGCAGTGGTGCCACCGGCTACGTGGACTATGACTGGGACTGGCACGGCGAAGTGCCCAGTGTCGCGCTGGCGCCGAACTTCGACCCCACCAACTGGGACGCCTACACCGGGGCGGCGCGGGTGACCTCAAGCGCAACGGAGAATGACCACAAGATCAAGGCCGGCCGCTTCGATGCCAGTTTCATGCCCGAGTCCGGTTTCTTCACCCGCATCAAGGGCGGCGTGCGCGCCAGCCAGGCCGACTACCGCCTGCGCGACAACACCCTGGTAACCGACTACGACCAGCGCGTGGCGGCCGACAAGGCGAAGATCATCGCTGCCAACCAGGCCTGCCGTGCACCATTCCCCCAGGATGACTTCATGGATGCCGCCAGCGGCAACACGATCTCCTCGTGGGCGTACTTCGATCCGAACTGCCTGTACCAGTCGTTCCGTGGCAGCCTCGACAGCGGGCTGGATCCGGGTTTCCAGGATCCGAACAATGTCGATATCACCGAGAAGACACGCGCGCTCTATCTGCTGGGTGAGTTCAGCAGCAGCCTGTTCGGTTTGCCGGTGACCGGCAACCTCGGCCTGCGCTGGGTCAAGACCGATGTTCGCTCCGAAGGCGTGCGTACCGGCCTGCGTATCGAGGACAACGGTGACGGGACGATCCGCCTGCAACCCACCGGCGAGTACAGCACGCAGGTGTTCAAGGCGGGCAACGACAAGCTGCTGCCCAGCCTCAACGCGGCCTTCGAACTGCGCCCGGACGTGTTGCTGCGGGTCGGTGCGTACCGCGCGATGTCACGGCCGGACATCGCCGCGCTGGGTGCGGGGCGCACCATCAACGTGAGCAGTGATGCCACCTACGGCAACCTGGCCGATGCGCTGGATGACATCAGCGCCAGTGGCAACCCGGCGGCACAGCCGCTGATGTCCTGGAACGGCGACCTGTCACTGGAGTGGTACCCGAACCCGGACACGATGCTGGCCGGCGCGGTGTACTGGAAGCAGTTCAACGGCGGCACCGCCACCGCGCTGGTGCCGGAGACCTACACCATCGACGGCCAGAGCGTGACTGTGCCGGTGCGGCAGCAGGTAACCACCGACGAGGACAGCACGCTGACCGGCTTCGAGCTGACCGCCACCCATCGACTGTCGTACCTGCCCAAGCCGTTCGACGGGCTGGGCTTCAAGGTCAGCTACAACTACGCCGATGCCGACTACCGGACCCAGGACTCACGACTGGGCGAGCAGCTGGCCAGTGATGGCACGATCATTCCGGCGATCGTGCCGCCGGCGGGTCTCAGCGGCTTCTCGCGGCACGTCCTGTCCGGCTCGATCTACTGGGACGTCGGGCGCTTCAACATCCAGGCCATCGGCAAGTTCCGCTCGCACTACTACCAGGACTTCACCGGCAACACCGCGCAGCAGAACCGCTACTATGATGACAACACCAGCGTGGACCTGCGCCTGCGCTACCGGGTGAACAAGCAGTTGTCGCTGTCGCTGGAGCTGATGAACCTGACCAACGAGCCGCGCGTGGCCTACCAGCCGCTTTATGGGAACTTCCGCGAAGTGGTGACCTACGGGCGGCGTGCGTATTTCGGTGTACGATACAAGTTCTGAACAGGGCGGCGCGGCCAGTGGTCGCGCCGTCGCTCCAACCGGACCCTTGCCGGCCGCGGTGGCAGGGCAGGGACCCGGAGGGAATCGCCAAGGGTCAGCCGCATGTCCGCCAACCGCCTTTACCAGACCATCGCTGCCAAGCTCCGCAAGCTGATCGAGGACGGCGAATTTCCGCCGGGCTCGCGGCTGCCGGGCGAGCGTGAACTGGCCGAACGGTTCGGTGTCAGCCGGGTCACCATCCGCGAAGCCGAGATCGCACTGGAAGCACAGGGCTGGATCGCCATCCGCATCGGTTCGGGCGTGCATGTGAAGCCGCGCCCGACGCAGGCGTCCGGCGGGCTGCCGGATGTCAGCGCCTTCGACCTCACCGCTGCCCGCGCGGTATTCGAAGCCGAGGCTGCCGCGCTGGCTGCCAGCAATCTGGATGATGCCGGCATTGCCGAATTGCAGTCGTTGGCCGAAGCGCTGTGCCGTCGCGACCTGAGCGACGCCGAAGCCGGCGAGTACGACCGCCGTTTCCACCTGGCCATCGCACGGCTTTCCGGCAATCCGGTGGTGGAATTTTTCGTGCAGCAGATCTGGCGCATGCGCAGCGAACTGCCGCGGGTGACCGAGGTCTATGCCCGGGTCTGCCACGATGATGGCGCCAGCCGTGCCGACGAGCACATGGCCATCTTCGAAGCCCTGCGTGCGCGTGATCCGGTGGCCGCACGCAATGCGATGCGCCATCACTTCCAGCGCCTGTTCGAAGCCATGCTGCAGGCGACCGAAAGCCAGGCGCTGGAGGAGATCCGCCGGCGCACGCAGCAGGATCGTGAACGGTTCCTGGCCACGACGCGGATCTGAACGACGGAGCGGACACCGGCCGAGCGTCTGCGTGCCGCGACCTGGCCAGCGCCGGGGGTAATGGCTGTTGCATCGTTGAGCATGCCGGCGGGTGATCGCCGGTGATGTGTCATGCCAATGATGCATGCCGGTGCCGAGAGGGCAGCGATCATACTGCACCGTTGCGTTTCCATTGAACGATTCACGGCCGCGGCTACGTGCCCTTTCGAATCTCATCCCCTGCGACGGCAGCCCGTATCCTTCCTGCATGCATTCCTTCTCCGATCTTCGCGGTCTCCCGGCAGTCCCCGCGTCCTCCGGCTGGGTGCAACGCGGTGAGCGCTGGGATCTATGGTGGAGCGGCCGCATCGTGGCCAGCATCGTCCCGCACGCAGTGCTCGGCTTCCAGGTGTACCTGGATGCACGCAGGATGTCCCCGGCCAAGGTGGTGCACGCGGTGAATGCGCGGCAAGCCCGGCGCTATGCCGAGCGCTGGTGCGCGGCTCGGCTTTGCCCCCGGTTGCGGCTGCGCGACGCGGTCGCCTGTCTCGTGGGCGCCGCGCCTTCGGCAGGCGCGGCGCGGCCGCCGCCGCTCACACGGGAGCAGCGCCAGCAGGCGCGCCGCCTGGCCGAGGCCGGGACAGGGGAGGTGGCACGCATCAAGCAGGCGCTCGCACCGCGGCAGCCTGCAAGGCCCTTGGGGCAGTTAACGTGTCAGGCGTGGTCGGTACCCGGCAGGACGCCCACAGCCCTGGCAAACGCTACGCCGAAAGCTCCTCACGCACGATCCTGGCCCCTTCGCTGAGCGCGCGCAGCTTGCCCCTGGCCACGGTGCGGGCCAGCGGCGCCATGCCGCAGTTGGTGCTGGGGTAAAGCTTGTCGGCATCCACGAACTGCAGCGCCCTGCGCAGGGTGTCGGCCACTTCTTCCGGTGTTTCCACCGCGCTCGAGGCCACGTCGATCGCGCCTACCATCACCTTCTTGCCACGGACCAGCTCGATCAGGTCGATCGGCACGTGCGAGTTATGGCATTCCAGCGAAATGATGTCGAGGCTGGAGGCCTGCAGTTTCGGGAACGATTCCTCGTACTGGCGCCATTCCGATCCCAGCGTCTGCTTCCAGTCGGTGTTGGCCTTGATCCCGTAACCGTAGCAGATGTGCACGGCTGTCTCGCACGTCAGCCCTTCGATCGCGCGCTCCAGGGCGGCCACGCCCCAGTCGTTCACTTCGTCGAAGAACACATTGAAGGCCGGCTCATCGAACTGGATGATGTCCACGCCGGCCGCTTCCAGCTCCTTCGCTTCCTCGTTGAGGATCTTCGCGAACTCCCAGGCCAGCTTCTCCCGGCTCCTGTAGTGGGCGTCGTACAGCGTGTCGATCATCGTCATCGGGCCGGGCAGCGCCCACTTGATCGGCTGCGCAGTCTGGCGGCGCAGGAACTTCGCATCCTCCACGAACACCGGCTTCGGACGGCTCACGGCGCCGACCACGGTGGGCACGCTGGCATCGTAGCGGTTACGGATGCGCACGGTTTCGCGCTTTTCGAAGTCAACGCCGCTGAGATGCTCGATGAAGGTAGTGACGAAGTGCTGCCGGGACTGCTCACCGTCGCTGACGATGTCGATGCCCGCGTGTTGCTGTTCCTGCAGCGACAGGCGCAGCGCATCCTGCTTGCCTTCAGCCAGGCCTTCGTCCTGCAGCTTCCAGGGCGACCAGAGCTTTTCGGGTTCTGCCAGCCAGGACGGCTTGGGCAGGCTGCCGGCGGTGGAGGTGGGGAGCAGTTTCTTCATCGGTGTCGGGTTGTCCTGGTATGCGAAGGGGAAATCGATGGATCAGCGCGCAGCCCACTGCTCAAGCACGGCGCGGTACGGCTTGATGAAGTGCTCTTCGGTGAACCGGCCCTGCTTGACCGCCAGCTGGCTGCGCTCTTCGCGGTCGTAGACGATGCGGGTGGACGAGTAATCCTGGTGCTTCAGGCTGGGCTGGTAGACCTTGCCGGCCACGGAATTGGCGTTGTAGATCTCCGGGCGGTAGATTTTCTGGAACGCTTCCATCGTGCTGATGGTGCCGATCAGCTCCAGGTTCGAGTAGTCGCCCAGCAGGTCGCCCTGGAAGTAGAACGCCAGCGGCGCGACGCTGCCCGGCGGCATGAAGTAACGTACCTCCAGGCCCATCTTGTCGAAGTAGTGGTCGGTGGCGGAGAACTCGCCCTGCCGGTACTCCACGCCCAGGATGGGGTGATGATTCTCGGTGCGGTGGTAGGTCCTGCTGCTGGAGACGCTGATGCAGATCACCGGCCCCTTGCGGAAGCTGGCGCGGTAGGCGTCCGATCCAAGGAAGTGCTTGAACAGCTTGCCGTGCAGGTCGCCAAAGCCTTCCGGAATGCCGAAGGTGGCCTTGCCCTCGTTGCTGGCCGGCAGCACCACGCTGAAATCGTAATCACGCACGTAGGACGAGAAATTGTTGCCGACGATGCCTTCGGTACGCGCGCCGGTCCGCGTGTCGACGATGGTCGGTTGCAGCACCTCGATCAACGGAAACGGATCGTTGCCGTCGGCGCCGTCGATGTGCATCTCCACCGAGATGATGTCCAGCTCGACGGCATAACGATCGGCGCTCGGGTTGTCCCAGTGCGCCAGGTCGTTGAAGCGGTTGTTGATCATGCTGAGGGTGTTGCGCAGGTTTTCCCGCCGGGAAGCGCCGCGCGCCAGATTGGCGAAATTGGTGGTGATGCGCGTGCCCTCGGCGGGCTGGTAGTCCTCGTTGAAGGGGATGCGCGTGATGCTGAAGGTGAAGGTGTCGTTCGTCATGGGCGGCGTTCCGTGATGCGGGGTGACATCCGGATGCGGGGCGAGCGCATCCGGCATTCAGGGTGCTGCGGCAGCCTCGAGGGCGGCGACGGGCTGGCGGGCCAGGGCCAGCAGTGGCATGGCTCGGTGGACCGCCAGTCGAGCGCGCTCGATCAGCGGTTCGTTGTGCACGCGGCCGTCGGCGAAATCGCGGTCGGTGGCATAGACGCCCAGCGGCAAGGTGCGGGCCTGGAAGAAGCTGAAGAGCGGCCGCAGCTGGTGGTCGATCACCAGCGCATGGCGCTCGCTGCCGCCGGTCGCGGCCAGCAGGATGGGGGTGTCGACCAGCGCATCCTGGTGGATGAAGTCGAAGAAATGCTTGAACAGCCCGGTGTACGAGCCGCGATAGACCGGTGTGCTCACCACGAGGACATCGGCGTGCTCGACGGCAAGCAGCTGGCGCTCGACAGCCTCGGGCAATTGTGAGCGGCACAGGGCGCCGGCCAGCTGCGGGGCGAGCTCGCCGAGCTCGATCAGATGGTGTTCGCAATGGACGTCGTTGCCGATCACGCGCAGCAGATGCTCGGCCAGGAGGGTGGCCCGCGAGGGGCGCTGCAGTCCGCCGGACACGGCGACGATACGGAGAGGGCGGTGGGATGAAGGCATGACCCGATCCTAGTCATGCCTTTCCATGACGTAAAATGGTATTACTTCACCTATCCATGAGTGAGATTCATCGTCATGCTGGAGCGCATCCACCTCAGCATCGTGCAGCAGGTCGAGCAGCAGGGCTCGCTCACCGCCGCCGCCGGCGTGCTCAACCTGACCCAGTCGGCGCTCAGCCACAGCATGAAGAAGCTGGAGCAGCAGCTGGGTACCGAGGTCTGGCTGCGTGAGGGTCGCAGCCTGCGGCTGACCCAGGCCGGACAGTACCTGCTGGCAGTGGCCAACCGGGTGCTGCCGCAGCTGGACCTGGCCGAGGAGCGCCTGCGCCAGTTCGCGCAGGGCGAGCGTGGCGCGTTGCGCATCGGCATGGAGTGCCATCCCTGCTACCAGTGGCTGCTGAAGATTGTCTCGCCCTACCTGGCGGCATGGCCGGACGTGGATGTGGACGTCAAGCAGAAGTTCCAGTTCGGCGGTATCGGCGCATTGTTCGGCTACGAGATCGACCTGCTGGTTACCCCCGACCCGCTGCTGAAGCCGGGCCTGAAGTTCATTCCCGTGTTCGACTACGAACAGGTGCTGGTGGTGGCCGGGAACCATGCCCTGGCCAAGGTGGACCACGTAAAACCGCGCCAGCTCGGCCAGGAAGTGCTGATCAGTTATCCGGTGCCGTTCGAGCGCCTGGACATCTACAACCAGTTCCTGCTGCCGGCCGGCATCACGCCGCGGCGCCACAAGGCCATCGAAACCACCGACATCATGATGCAGATGGTGGCCAGCGGCCGCGGCGTGGCTGCAATGCCGCGCTGGCTGGTGGAAGAGTACGCCGCGCGCATGGACGTGGTGCCCGTGCGCCTGGGCGCCAAGGGCATCCCCAAGCAGATCTATCTCGGCGCGCGCGAGGCCGATACCGGTATCGACTACCTGCAGGCCTTCATCGAACTGGCCCGCAACAGCTCGCCGCTTGCCGGCAATGCACGCGAGGCGCGCTGATGCCGGTCGGTACCTCAGCGCACGCGGAAGCCTTCATCAACGCCTTTTCACTGGAAGTCAGCGCGAAGGCCATGCCCGCGCTGCGCGCCGAGGCGGATCGGATCCCGCGAGGTACGGTCATCTCCATTCCCTGGCTGGCCAGCGAGGATGACGACGCCCGCCTGGCCGCCGTGCGCACCGTGCGCGCGCTCGGATTCGAGCCGATGCCGCATCTCTCCGCGCGGCGCATCGGGTCACGCACAGCGCTTGAACGCTTCCTGGAGCGCGCCACCAGCGAAGCCGGGGTGGAGCGCTGCCTGCTGATCGCCGGTGACCTCGCCACGCCTGCCGGGCCGTTTGCCGACAGTGCTTCGATCATCGAGACCGGGCGTCTTGAGCGTTTCGGCATCAAGGTCGTAGGTATCGGCGGGCATCCGGAAGGCCATCCGGCGATGAGCGGCGACGCTCGCTGGCAGGTACTCGAACGCAAGTGCCGGGCCATCGAAGCGCGCCGCATGGCGCCTGTGATCGTCACCCAGTTCGCCTTCGATGCCGATGCCGTGCTGGCCTGGCTGGATGCACTGCGCGCGCGCGGCATCAGCGTTCCGGTGCTGGTCGGCGTGCCGGGTCCGGCCAGCATCGCCCGCTTGCTGCGTTATGCGGCGATGTGTGGCGTAGGCGCCAGTGCATCGATGCTCGCCCAGTATGGCATCTCGATCGGCCGGCTGCTCGGAACGGCGGGGCCGGAGGTTTTCGTCGATCGCCTGGTGAAGGGGCTGACCCGCGCCCATGGCCAGGTCAGCCCGCATTTCTTCCCGTTCGGCGGTGTTGCGCCGTCGCTGGAGTGGGTGGCGCAGTACCGGCGGCGCATTTCCATCAGCCAGCGCCGATGATCTGCGTCATGGCATGGATCGCGTTGTCCGGGTGCCGGGTTGATCCAGCGAAGGCGCCGGCCTGGAAAGCCTCCCATTGCAGCGACGCATGCCCAGGTCGAGGCGCCCTGCAATGCCCTGCGGGTTGATGTCTCCGGCGCGATTGATCAGTACGACGAGCGTTCTTCGATCGGTGGGACGGTGCCGGAGATACCCGGTAAAGCCTGCGGTCCCGCCGCCATGGCCGACTACCTTTCCGCCATCGGAAACTTCCCAGCCGGCCCCCCAGCCCGCCTTGCTGCCATTGGCGAGGAGTGTGTCGCACCACATCCGCTTCAGGGCCGCCTCGGGCAACAGTCGATGCTGGTCCAGCGCCACAGCGAAGCGCGCCATGTCGTCGATGCTGGCGAGCAGGCCGCCGGCGGCCCATGCCGAGCCCGGAGCAGTGGGCGGTGGTGCGCGCCAGTGGCCATCCTGGAACAGATGCCCCTGGGCAATCCGGCGCCGATCGTCTGCACGACGCGGTCCCGCATCGCGCATGCCCAGCGGCGACAGTATCTCCTCCTGCAGAACCCGCCAGTAGTCCATGCCGGTTGCATGCTCTATGGCCAGGCCGAGCAGGATGTAGTTCGTATTGGAATAGGCGTGCCGCGCACCGGGCGCAAACGCCAGCGGCCGCTCGGCCACCTCTGCGAGCAATTCACTGGGGGCTGGATTCGTCGGCATCAACCGCAGGAAATTTTCTTCATTCAGATAGTTGGGAATGCCTGAGGTATGGCTCAGCAGCTGCAGCAGCGAAGTGGATGCCCATGCGGAAGGCAACCCTTCCACGTACTGGCCGATGGGCGCGGTGACGTCGAGCAGATGCCGCTGCTGGAGCCGGAAAATCAGCAGGGCCGTGAACAGCTTGGTGATCGACCCCAGTTCGAACACGGTATGGCGATCAATCGGTGCAGGCCGGGTGTCATTGAGCCGCCCGGTCGTGCACAGCGCGGCAATGCGCCCGTGATCGACCAGAACGGCCGCCATGCCAGGCTGCCGTTCGGCCTGCAGCAATGCGGTCAGCGAACCGCATCCCGCCGACGTCGCCCGGCTCGCCAGCGCCGACGGTGCTGACAGGCCGAAGCCAGTGGCCAGCAGCGCCGCACACAGGCGACGTCGAACAGGGTCGTGGTACATGCACGTGGCTCGCAGCGGCGTCGTGGTGATGGTAGCGCGGACTGAGGGCCGGCCCGCGCAGGGTGCACCAGGTGAATCCACCCCGACAGCTGCCGGGGACGCGCAGCATGCCGGCGGGTCATCCGCGATGGCTGACAGCTGTCACTGGCTGCAACCCGGGCGGAAGCGAATAGTGAGCGCCAATGCGAGGGCACCTCGCCACCACTCAGCCACCACTCATCAAGGGGACCGCTCATGAACATGCTCCAGCAACTCGCCTCGCAGACGCCGGTCTGGGTCTGGCTGCTCCTGGCCTTCCTGGTCACCCGTGGCATCGCCGCCATGAAGCCTGCAGAAACCTCGCTGCACAAACTGGCGATCGTGCCCGCGCTGTTCGCAGTCTGGGGCGCGTGGTCGATCAGTCATCGCTTCGGCGCGTCGCTGGCCGCCTGGAGCGAGTGGCTGGCCGGCATCGCAACGGGCGCGGCGCTTGCCTGGCTGCTGCTGAATCGCTTGAAGCTGACGCTGGACCGCAGCACCGGCAAGCTCTGGCGCAGCGCGGACTTCAGCCTGCTGCCGCTGCTGCTGGTCACCTTCCTGGTGAAGTACGGCTTCGAAGCCGCATTTGCGGTGTCGCCGTCGCTGTCCGCCCATGCCGGTTTCAGTGCCGCCTACCTGCTGCTGACAGGCGGATTCACCGGCATCTTCGTCGGCAAGTACGCCCGGTACCTGGCTTCGTTGCGGATGGAGGCGGCGGGCAAGGGACTGGAAACCGCAGGCTGATTGACCTGGTAGTGCCGGCCGCTGGCCGGCTTCCCCATGCAGCGTTGCGCGGGGCTGGCGCAGGCGTCACGATGCCCGCCACTGGCCAACACCGGAAACGCTGACGTCATGAAGACCACATCCTGGTTCTGGATCAACGTGGCCAGTCACTTCGGCATTGTCGCCGCCCTGGCTTGGTTGCCCGCACGGTGGACGGGGCAACTTGTGGAAGCCCTGGCCGGGACTCAGCCGGCTATCGGCGACACCCGCCATTTGGCCTTCATAGGCTCCATGTTCGGCTTCTGCGTGACCGCACTGATCCTGATGGGGGTGTTGACTGTCACCGGCGAACTGCTGGGTTTCTCCAGGCCCTATGCGCGACGGTCGGAGGCCCAGAACGAAGCGCAGGCCGTCCACCGGAAGGTACTGCTGACTACATTCGCCACGCTCTCATGGGTGGCCGTGGGATCGCTTGCAGGTATTGCGTCGATCTTCGCGGCCTCGTCATGAAGGGCGACCCTGTCAGCGCCCCGTGTGCCGGAACGGATGGGTGCGTGAACTGCGGGACTGCTCACGCCTCCCCACGCCACTGGCTCATCAGCATCTGCAGGAATCGCTCCGCCGTGGGCGAGAGCAGGGCGCCGCGGCGGCGGACGATGCCGATCGTGCGCGACACCACCGGGTTGCCGATCGCGCGAGTCACCAGGGTGGGGTGATCCCCATCTGGCGTGGCCATCTTCGGTAGCACCGACACGCCGATGCCCGCCTCGACCATGCCCAGTGACGTCGACAGGTGGGTCACTTCGTAGTGCCAGCTCAACTTGAGGTTCTCGCGCGCCAGCGCGCCGTCCAGCAGCGTGCGGTTGCCGCTGGTGCGATGCACGGTGATCAGCTGGTGCTCGGCCAGATCAGCCCATTCCACTTTGCGCTTGCGGGCCAGCGGATGATCGCGCCGGCAGGCGAGGACGAAGGGGTCCTCAGCCAGCACGTCGAAGTCGAGATTCGGATCGTTGGCGCCCATGAAGTTGATGCCGAACTCGACTTCGCCACGTTCCACTGCCTGCAGACCCTCCGTGGCCGGGATATCCAGAATGCGGAAGCGAACGTTCGGGTGCGCTTCGTGGAAACGCGCCATCACGCTGGGCAGGAAGTAGAACGCCGCCGTCGGCAGGCAGGCGATGGTCACTGTCGCGCCGCGGGTGTCTTCGCGGCCGCGCAGCGAGAACAGTGATCCATCGAATTCCTCCAGCATGCGGCGCACCAGTGGCAGCAGGTTCTCGCCGACGGCGGTGGTACTGACGCTGCGCGTGGTGCGCTCCAGCAGCGGCGAGCCCACCGCCTGCTCCAGTTTCTGGATCCGGCGGCTGAGTGCGGGCTGGGAGACGTGAAGGATTTCCGCGGCCCGATGAAAGCTGCGTGTCTCCGACACCAGCAGGAACGCACGCAGATCGAGGATTTCGCAATTGATGCTCATCAGGTATCAATCATCCAAAAATCAGCAATTCACAGATCAATTGGGATCATGCCAGTATCGAATCACAGAGGGGTCATTCATCCCCGATACGCATCAATCTAGCACACGTATGTCCAACGATCTGCTCAGCATTCCCTGCGTGCTCATGCGCGGCGGCACCTCCAAGGGCCCGTTCTTCCTGGCCAGCGACCTGCCGGCGGACACCGCCGAACGCGATCGCCTGCTGCTGGAAGTGATGGGCTCGGGACATCCGCTGCAGATCGACGGCATCGGCGGTGGCAACGCGCTGACCAGCAAGGTGGCGATCATCGACCGCTCCAGCCGCCCGGACGCCGATGTCGACTACCTGTTCGCCCAGGTACGGGTCGAGCAGCAAGTGGTGGATACCTCGCCCAACTGCGGCAACATGCTGGCGGCCGTAGGCCCGTATGCCATCGAGCGTGGGCTGGTGCAGGCGCAGGATCCGCAGACCGAAGTGCGCATCCACAACGTCAACACCGGCAAGTTGATCATCGCCACGGTGGAAACGCCGGGCGGCAATGTGGCCTACCGCGGTGATACGCGCATTGCCGGCGCGCCGGGCTCAGCCGCGCCGGTCAGGCTGTCCTTCCTTGATGCGGCAGGCGCCCGCACCGGCAAGCTGCTGCCCAGCGGGCATGCGCAGGAAACCATCAATGGCGTGCCGGCCAGCCTGGTGGACTGCGCCATGCCGATGATGCTGGTGCGTGCCGAAGACCTGGGCGTGCGCGGTGATGCCTCGCCCGCCGAACTGAACGCGGACGCGGCGTTCATGCGCCGGCTGGAAGCGCTGCGCATCGAGGCGGGCGCCCGCATGGGCATCGCCGACGCCGGCAACAAGGTCATTCCCAAGCCGGTGCTGCTGTCGGCGCCGCAACAGGGCGGCGATCTGCAGGTGCGCTATTTCATGCCGCACCAATGCCACACCGCACTGGCCATTACCGGCGCGGTCGGCCTGGCCACCGCCGCCGTCACGCCGGGCACGCTGGCCCACACTTTGGTCGGATGCCGGTCCGTTCCCGGCAGCATTACCCTCGAACATCCGAGTGGGGCCCTGGAGGTGGGCCTCAGTCGCAGCTCGGGCGATTCGCCGGTGATTGCCAGCGTGGTCCGCACCGCACGCCGCTTGTTCGAGGGGCGCGTGTACGCGACTTCGCCCGCGCCCGCCACGGCCAGTGCCACCCAAGCCCGCCAATGGACGTCAGCGGCATGATCTGAACCCGGACGGGCCTGCGTAGACGCGTATGCCCGCCATTACAACGTAGATGCTTCACTCCTGGGAGGGATGATGTACAAGCAGTTCTTGATGGCCGCGCTGTGCGTGGCCGGGCTGGCCGCGGCCGGATGCAGCAACAGCGGGCGCGTGGAAGGCGCGGCCGCCGGCAGCAGCGACAACGCACCGGTGCGCATCAGCGTCGGCTCCTACAACCTCAACAACCTGCCGTTCTTCATTGCCGACGCCAAGGGCTACTTCAAGGACGTCGGCCTGCAGGTGAAGACCGAGAACTTCGCCCAGGGCGGCTCCAAGGTGCTGCAGGCGCTGGTGGCCAATTCCACCGACGTAGCCGTCGGCTTCTACGACCACACCATCCAGATGCAGGCCAAGGGCAAGGACGTGGTGGCCTTCGTACTGCTCTCGCGCAACTCCGGCCTGGTGATGGCCGGCCGCGAGGATGCCACCTTCGATCCGGCGCGCCCGGAGACCATCAAGGGCCAGAAGGTCGGGATCACCGCACCGGGCTCCTCGTCCGACTTCTTCGTCCGTCACTTCCTCGCCCAGCACGATATTCCGGCCGACAGCATCTCATTGATCGGGGTCGGCTCGGGCGCCGCAGCAGTGGCCGCGCTGGAGCAGGGCAAGATCGACCTGCTGGTCAACTATGATCCCGCCGCCACCCTGATCACCGAGCGCAAGGTCGGCAGGATCCTCCTCGACGCGCGCAGCGACGACGGCGCCCGCCAGGTCTATGGCGGCCTGTACCCGACCTCGGTGATGTACGCCAACCAGAGCTTCCTGGACAAGCGCCCCGAAGCGGCCGAGAAGATCGCCCGCGCCGAGCAGATGGCCTTGAAGTTCATCGCCGACAACAGTGCTGAAGACATCGTCGCTGCGCTGCCGGACAGCTACGTCTCCGGTGACCGCGCCACCTATGCCCGCGCGGTGGAGAACGCGCGCGCGATCTTCACCCGGGACGGTCACTTCACGCCTGCCGATCTGGAAACACCGCTGAAGGTGCTGCGTGAGTTCAACACGGATGTCGCCAAGGCCGATATCGATCTGTCCCGGACCTACACCAATGCCTTCGTCGAGCGTGCCAACGCTGCGGCGCCGGCGGCCCAACCGTAAGCGGAGGTAACCCATGGCCCTCAATGCCACCGTGCGCCAGTTCAATGGCGCGCCGCAGCTGGAGCCTGCACAGACCATGGTCGCCATCAACAAGGTGACCATGTCCTTCGGCGAATTCACCGCCGTACGCGATGTCGACATCCAGGTGGGTGACGGCGAGTTCCTTGCCATCGTCGGGCCGACCGGCTGCGGCAAGAGCACCATCCTCAATTCCGTGGCGGGCCTGCTGAAGCCGTCGTCGGGCCAGGTCAGCATCGATGGCCGTGCCGTCAGCGGCGTGCAGGAGTCGGTCGGCTACCTGTTCCAGCAGGACGCGCTGCTGCCGTGGAAGACCGCGTACCAGAATGTTGAACTCGGCCTGCGCTTCCGCGGTGTGCCCGAGGCCGAACGCAAGGCCAAGGCCAACGCGTGGCTGGCCAAGGTCGGCCTGGCCGGCTTCGAGCATCGCTACCCGCACCAGCTGTCCGGTGGCCAGCGCAAGCGCGTGCAGATGGCCCAGGCGTTGATCGTCGAGCCGAAGGTGATCCTGATGGATGAACCGTTCTCGGCGCTGGACATCCATACCCGGCACCTCATGCAGAACGAGCTGCTTCGCCTGTGGCAGGAAGACCGGCGCTCGGTGATCCTGATCACCCACGACCTGGAAGAAGCGATCGCCTTGGGCGACCGCGTGGTGGTGCTGTCCTCCGGCCCGGCCAGCCGCGTGGTGCGCAGTTTCGATGTGGATCTGGAACGGCCGAGGAACGTGGCCGAAATCAAGCTGGATGACCGTTTCACCGACCTGTACCGCGACATCTGGGCCTGCCTGCGCGGCGAAGTGGAGAAGAGCTATGCACGCCAAGACTGACAAGTTCATCCAGCTCGCGCTGGTGGTCGCCGTGTTCGGTGGCTGGGAAGGCGGCATCGCGCTGGGCGTGATCGATCCGTTCTTCTTCCCATCGCCAACCGCCATCGTGCAGCAGGCCTGGACCTGGCTGTCCGATACGTCGTTCTATCAGCATGTCTACATCACGCTGACCGAAACCGCGCTGGGCTACATCATCGGCACCGGCCTGGGTGTGGCCGGCGGCGTCTGGCTCGGCCTGAGCCGCCGCTCGGCACGCATCCTCGATCCCTTCATCAAGGGCTTCAACGCGATTCCGCGCGTGGTGCTGGCGCCGATTTTCGTGCTGTGGCTGGGCCTGGGGCTGTGGTCGAAGGTGGCGCTGGCGGTCACGCTGGTGTTCTTCACCACGTTCTTCAATGCCATGCAGGGCGTGCGCGAGGTGAATCCGGTGGTGCTGGCCAATGCCCGCATCCTGGGGGCGAGCCGCAGTGACCTGCTGCGCCATGTCTACTTCCCCGCAGCGGCGAGCTGGATCCTGTCTTCGCTGCGTACTTCGGTCGGCTTTGCCGTGGTCGGTGCGATCATCGGCGAATACCTCGGCGCCTCGGCGGGCCTGGGCTACCTGATCGCGCAGGCAGAAGGCAACTTCAACGCTGTGGGTGTGTTCGCCGGCATCATCATCCTGGCCGCCTTCGTGCTGGTCATCGACGCGCTGCTGGACGTGGTCGAGAACAAGCTGATCACCTGGCGTCCCAACGCCCAGGCACAGGCCACCAGCTGACCCGGACGGGCTGAGCCCGCCTGCCGCGCCGCCGGGCCGATCCGGCGGCGTGCGCTTCCTACCCCGATCTTCCCCCGCACCACCGCAACAGGCCAGCGCCGGGCCAGGGGGCCGGCTGGCCGGAGAGAGAGCCCATGAACCCTTCCACCGTGCTGCCGCTGGCAGCGCTGCCGGTCGCGCTCGGCCTGCTGTTGGCCAGCGGCCATGCTGGCGCACAGTCCACGTCCTCGCTGCCCGCGCCGCTGAGCCAGGCTGAGCTGTCACGCCTGGTGCAGCAGCAGGCACTGCAGATCCAGCAACTGGAAGCACGCCTCCGCGCCGTCGAGGGCGGGCAGGGCAGTGCGAGCGCACCGTCAACGCCGCCCCCGCCTGCGCTGGAAACGCGGGTGGCCGCACTCGAAACCAGCCAGTCCAGGCTGCCGAAGGTCTCCTGGGCCAAGGGTGCGCCGGAGTTCAGCAGTGCCGATGGCGCCGTGGCGTTCCGTCCGCGCGGACGCCTGTTCGTCGACGCATCCAGCACCGACGGATCCTCAGTGAGTGACCGCAACATCGCCGGTACCGAGATCCGCTCGGTGCGGCTGGGCGCCGAAGGCCGCTACGGTATCCTCGGCTGGGCGGTGGAAGGTGACTTCGCGGACAACGCGGTGGCGTGGAAGTCGGTCTACGCCACCGTGGACCACCGCCTGTTCGGGCTGCCGGCCGACCTGACCGTGGGCAACCGCCTCAATGACCGGGGTATCGACGGCTCCAGCAGCACGTCCAACACGCCGTTCCAGGACCGCAACGTGGTCGGCACGCTGATGCTGCCGCAGCGCGGCCTGTTCGGTGTCGGGCTCACCGAGCGGGTGTATGGAAAGGGCTGGCATGCCAGCCTGTCGGTAGCCGGCAACGACCTCAACAACGCCGGCACCGACAACGACAGCCAGACCTGGGCCACCCGCGTCCACTGGAATCCGCTGGACACTGCCGACGCCACGGTGCATCTGGGCGCATGGGCCTTCCACGAGAAGATTCCCGCCGGGGCCACCGGCGTGGTGCGCAGTTCGGCCATCGCGGGGCATTTCAACGATTTGGTCAGGATCACACCGGGCACGCTGGTGGGCGCCGAGCGCAGCACCGCCTACGGTGCGGAACTGGCCGGCTTCTTCGGCCCGGCGTGGGCAACCGGCGAGTGGGGTACGCGAAGCCTGCGCGGGGCCGATGCCGGCGGGCGCTATGATCGCGACCACGAGGCGTGGGCGATCTCCGCTGGCTGGTTCCTGGCGGGCGCGCTGCCGTCCTACTCGGGCAAGGCCGGCACGTGGGGCAAGGTAAAGGTGGCCGATCCGGTGACGCGCGGCGGCAGTGGCGCGTGGGAGCTGAAGGGCCGCTATGAGGACGTGGACTATGCCGAACTGCCCAGTGGTGGTACCGGCCACGCGTGGACACTGGGCGCGAACTGGTATCTCAACGATTTCAGCCGGGTGATGTTCGAAGCCGTGCGCTGGCAGACCCGCCACCGCAGCGGCAGTGCTGCGGGCAGGGATGAAGGCACCACCTTCAATACCCGTCTGCAGTTGGCCTTCTAGGGCCGGGCCGCCGCCTGCATTCTGGTCACAGCAGCAACAACGCAGCGATGAGTGCAGGCGACATCACCAGCGCGCCGACGCGCAGGAAGTCGAGCGCGCTGACATGCTCGCCTTCGCGACGCAGCGCCACCAGCCACAGCATCGTGGCCAGCGAGCCGGTCACCGACAGGTTCGGGCCCAGGTCCACGCCGATCAGCAGTGCGGCACGGGTCTGTGCGGGCAGTTCAGCCATCTGGCCCAGCGAACCGGCGGCCAGGCCGATCGGCAGATTGTTGGCCACGTTGCTCAGCAGCGCGGCCGCGCCACCGGCCAGCCAGCTGGCCTGGCGGGGAGATGCCTGCGCCACGGCCTGCAGTGCGCTGGCCGCGCTCTGGATGACACCGGTCTGCGCCACCGCTTCCACCAGCACGAACAGTCCCGCCACCAGCGGCAGCACGCCCCAGGACACGTGGCGCAGCAGTGGCAGCGGGCTGCGCCGCTGACGGATCGCCACCACCGCCACACTCAGCGTGCCCGCGCAGAACGTGGTCAGGCCCAATGGCCCGTTCAAGGCGGACGTGACCAGCAACACGGTGCCGGTGAACAGCACGCCCAGTGCGCTCAGCCGGCCGCCGTCGGTCAGCGGGCGATGCGCCGGCGCGGCCACCAGCGGCTGGGCGATCTCGCGCCGGTGCACCCAGCGCAGGACCAGGTAGGTGGCACCGATCGCCGCCGCCGACGGCAGCGCGAACTGCGCCAGCCACTGCAGCAGCGGCGGCATGTGCTGGCCGTACACCACCAGGTTGGCCGGATTGGAAATGGGCAGCACGAAGCTGGCCGCATTGGCGATGAATGCACAGACGAACAGGTAGGGCAGGGGATTGGCGCGCGCCGCCTTGCAGGCGGCGTAGACCGCCGGGGTCAGCACCACGGCCGTTGCATCGTTGGACAGGAACACCGTCACCAGCGTGCCGACCAGGAATACCAGGTCGAACAGGCGTCGCCCGGATCCGCCCGCATGCCGGACCGCGTACAACGCCACCCAATCGAACAGGCCTTCGCGCCGCGCCAGTTCGGCCAGCATCATCATGCCGACCAGGAAGAGGTAAACGTCGCGGCCTTCGGTCACCGCGCCCCATGCGGTGTGCAGCGACACCGCGCCCAGCAACGGCAACAGGGCGGCAGCGCCCAACGCCCACACATATTCGGGGATGCGGAAAGGACGGAAGAGCAGGCCGATGGTGGCAACGGCGACCGCTGCCCAGATCACGAGGGGGGCTTGGGGGGCGAGCATGGAGTGGGGCTTCAGCGGCACCGGCAGCGACCCCGGCGCAGGGGGGGGGGGCCTGGCGCGCGCGATCAGCGGATGGGCGGCCGCTGCAATCATCGCAGGTTCCGGGTCGCCGCATCATACCGTGCGGCGCGGCATGGCGACCGCTGCAGTCGACCGCGCTGCAGGTGGGCCGGGGCGGCGCCAGCCCACGTTCAGCACTCAAGCACGGCATGACTTCAGGCACTGCAATGTGACTACACATGTAGTCAAGCTGCACACACACACTCATTGGACCAGATTGCGATGCCAAGATCCTGCTGGTTGTCCTGCGCACTGGCCCTGGTGTTCGGCATCGCCGGGCCCACCCAAGCGGCGATGCGTGCCGAAGCCCTTGCCGCGATCGAGCGCAACGCGCGCGCCGCGCATTCCGATGCGGTCCTGGTGATGCACGACCGGGAGACGCTGCTTGAGCTGAAGCCCGCCGCGGGGCAGGAATCGGTTCACCTGATGTCGGCCACCAAGTCGGTCGTCGCGCTGGCCATTGCGTTGCTGCTGGACGAAGGAAAGCTGGCTTCGATCGATACGCCGGTCAGCCAGATCTATCCCGAATGGAAGCAGGGCAGGAAGAGCGCCATTACCGTGCGCATGCTGCTGGACCATACCTCGGGCCTGCAGAACGTGGCGAACGCGGGCGAAGAGCTGGAAGGGGCCCCGGACCTGGTCAGGCTGGCACTGGCCGCCGAGCTGAGCGATGCCCCGGGTACCGTGTTCTCCTACAACAACAAGGCCACCAACCTGCTGCCTGGTGTTGTCGAGCGCCTGGCAGGCGAGCCGCTGGATGCCTATCTGGACGCGCGCCTGTTCAATCCCCTGGGCATTGCCCACTACACCTGGATGAAGGATGAGGCAGGCACCCCGCTGGGCATGGCCGGGCTGTCCCTGCGCGCGGCCGATCTTGCCGCCATCGGGCAACTGTTGCTGGACGGAGGCGTGGCGCCGGATGGCAAACGTCTCCTGAGTGAGCAGTCGGTCGCGTTGATGACGACCGAAAGCGCCCGTGCGCCAGATGTGGGGCTGTTGTGGTGGCGGACACCGGCCTGGGAACGCTACCAGCTCAAGCCCCGGCTACGGGATCTGCTGGTGAAAAGGGGCGTGGACGACGACGTACAGCGCGCACTGCAGGCCAGCGCAGGGCGAGTATTCGAAAGCCGCAGCACGCTGGTCGCCTTCCTCGCCGATCAACTGGGCGCGGACTGGTCCCAGCGCTACGGCAGCCAGATCTCCGCGCGCGGCCTGAAGCTCGCCGATCTCTACGACATCTCACGGGGGCCGGTCGTCGGCTTTGCCGCCAACGGCTACCTGGGCCAATACCTGATGATCGTTCCGGAACAGCGTGTCGTCGCAGTGCGCCTGATCCACCGGCGCCAGACCCACAACGCTCCTCAGGACGACTATCCCTCCTTCTTCGCCGATGTCCTGCAGTTGGCGCGGGCACTGCAATAGGCCCTGTCGCCATCATGTCCACGCGCGCTGAACATCTTCCTGGAGCGTTCTTCACTGGCATGCCGCCTAAAGTGGGATGACATCTTGGCCGCACACGTACTGAAGCATGTTTGATTATCAGGACTGGACCTTCCACGCCAATGGCCGAACGGTAGTGGCGCGCGTAGCGCTGGACGGTGAAGGTGGCGGCACCATCAACCGCTACCAGCTGGTGCCGGGACCGGCACAGTCGGGGTTGTGCATCAAGGTCGCCTCCCAGGACGAGGCCGCGCAGAAACTGGAGGCCGAAGTGATGAAGCTGCTGGGACCGGTGTGGTAGCCACTACGCCATGCCGGCCGCGCATCCGCATGTTGACGGCGGCATGACCGACCCGGGCAACGGGCATCGCGCCGGATGCCCGTTGCATGAGGCCGCATACTAGGGCATCAGCACGGTGTCGACCACGTGGATGACGCCGTTGGACTGGCTGACATCTGCAGTGCTGATGCCTGCCTTGCCACCCTTTGCGTCGATGATCCAGAGCTTGCCATCGTGGAGCGCCACGGTGAGAGGCTCACCCTGCACGGTCTTGAGGGTGGCCTTGCCGCCGTGCTTGCGGGCATCGGCCAGAAGCTGCGCCGAACTGTAGCTGCCCGGGACGACGTGGTAGGTCAGGATCCGGGTCAGCTGTGCCTTGTTTTCCGGCTTCACCAGCGTATCGACAGTGCCTGCAGGCAATTTTTCGAAGGCCGCATTGGTGGGCGCGAAAACAGTGAAGGGCCCGGCGCCGTTGAGGGTGTCGACCAGGCCGGCTGCTTTGACCGCTGCAACGAGGGTGGTGTGATCCTTGGAATTGACGGCGTTCTCGACGATGGTCCTGGTGGGGTACATCTCTGCCCCGCCCACGATGACGGCGTTGGCGGCGAAAACTGAGGAGCCGGACGAAACGAGTAGGGCGAAGCCGACTGCGGCGGCGATGCGCTGAAGAGCGTTCACGGTGCGTTCCTTTCTGGATGACCCGCAAGTGCGGGCATCCTTCCTACGTCGGGTGAGCCTGACCGGATGCAGCAGCAGCCGGGTCATGAGCTGTGCCGCGCGCTGCTGGTTTGCTGCGCTGCATGGTGACAAGCGCGAACCGGGGTGATTACTCTCCGCTGCAACGCGATGGTAGCGCTACCAGTCGGACGGGGATCCAAGGTCCAGGGGCTGCCTTCTTTGCCGCGTGTTTGTCCTGGCAGGCTTGAAAAGCAAGTGTAAGTCGCGGCGTGCCCGAGCACCCGTGCTGTTCGGTTTGGAATGCGGGCCACGCCCGTGCGTGCCCCTGGGAGGGGGCGGTACATCCATTCGATCGTATGTCAGAGGGGACTTTCATGAGCACTTGCAGTTTCCGCGGCACCCTGGCCCCGAGGTCCGGTTCATGAGCCGCGCATTGGCGAAGTTCCGGTCCCGGGCCATGTTCACCTTCGTGGGTGGCGCCCTGGTCATCAATCCTGCCTTTGCGCAGGACGCAGCACCGGCGACCGGGCAGCAGCCGCAGAGCCAGTCGCAGCCCACCCAGCTCGATGCAGTGCAGGTCACGGGCATACGCAACAGCCTGAGCCAGGCCATGGACATCAAGCGCGACTCGGCGGGCGTGGTCGACGCGATCAGCGCCGAGGACATCGGCAAGTTCCCCGATACCAATCTTGCCGAATCGTTGCAGCGCATCACCGGCATCTCCATCGAGCGCCGTGACGGCGAGGGCGCGCAGGTGACCGCGCGTGGCTTTGGTCCGCAGTTCAACATGGTCACGCTCAACGGTCGGCAGATGCCGGGTGCCGATGCATTCGGTGCCTCTGGACAGGTCGCCATCGGCGGTGTCGACGGCGGCACCCGCGCCTTCAATTTCGCGCAGCTGGCCGCCGAGGCCATCAATGGCATCGAGGTCTACAAGACCAGCCAGGCACAGGTGCCCAGCGGTGGCATCGGCGCGACGATCAATATCCTGACCTCGCGCCCGCTCGATCACGCCGGCATCGTGGCCAACGCCGGGGCGAAGCTGGTCTCCGATCAGAGCCAGCCGTTCGACAATGACCTGACACCGGAGCTGTCGGGCATCTTCAGCTACAGCAATCCGGAAAAGACCTTTGGCGTCAGCCTCAGCGCGAGCCAGCAGAAGCGCAAGGGTGGCTCGGTGCAGGCCACGGAGAACTACTGGAACGTGCAGCCGTGGACAGGGTCGATGCCGGGCAACCCGACCGTGGTCAATGCTCCGGCCGTCGGCCAGCTTTACGCGCGGCCCAATGACCTGCGCTACGCGTTCTCCGAATTCGAGCGCGAACGCGTCAACGGCCAGGCCGTGCTGCAGTTCGCGCCGACGGACAGCCTGACCCTGACCGTGGATTACACCTACTCGACCAACGAGATCACCGAGAATCGCGGCGAGCAGGGCATGTGGTTGCAGAACAGCAACTACACCAACGTCGAGTTCGACACCAGCGGCGCCGTCGCGACGCCGGTATACATCCGCGAAATCGCCGGCACCAAGGATTTCGGCCTGGAACAGCAGCGCAGCATGCAGGAGTACAAGCTGGGCTCGCTGGGCTTCAACGCCGTCTGGAATGTCAGCGACCGCTTCAAGCTCAGCTTCGATGCGCACAACTCGAAGAACGAGAGCCGCCCGAATGATCCGCTGACCGGCGGTGGTTCGATCTTCATGAGCATCGCCGGCACCAACAACTGCACCCGTGGCCCGCATTGTGGCGGCTCCTGGGTGCAGGAATTGAACTTCAACAATGGCCTGCCGGTTGGCACCCAGGTCTGGTATCCCAGCACCGCCGATGCGGTCGCCGGGACCAATGGCGTGGTCAACCCGGGCTTCCAGGAAGGCGAGGTTGGCACGCAGGTGCTGCGCGTCAACGCGCAGACCCAGATCAGCGAGATCAAGCAGGCGCGCGTCGATGGCGAATGGAACTTCGACCACGGCCGCTTCCAGTTCGGCGTGGACACCAACAAGTCCACCACCCACCGCATCCAGGCCGCCGAGGCCTACTCCACCCTGGGTGACTGGGGCGTGGCCAACGTGGACCGGGATACCGCCGCAGGCCTGATGGACCTGCTGCAGCCGGTCAGCATCGTCGGCCTGTTCGACGACTACAGTGCCAACAGCTGGCCGGCCTGGCGCGGCAATGCCGGACAGCTCGCGCAATGGGCATCTGGCGAGTACGGCGTCGGCCTGGGCGTGAATCCGCAACGCGCGGCCGACAACTTCGTGGAAGAGAAGACCAAGGCGGCGTACTTCCAGGTGGAACTGGACGGGGAACTGGGCGGCATGCGCACCAACACCCGCCTGGGCGTGCGCTATGAAACCACCGACGTGGTGTCGACCTCGGTCATTGCCGTTCCCGAATCCATCGAGTGGCAGGCCAACAACGATTTCCGCATCGTGCTGTCCGATGAGCAGCAGCCCTTCACGGAGAAGGCGCGGTACAGCTACATCCTGCCCAACCTCGATTTCAGCATCGACCTCACCGAGGAACTGAAGGGCCGTGTGTCGTTTGGCAAAAGCATCGCCCGCGCGCCGTACGGCAATCTCTATGCAGGACCCGGGGCCCAGCAGCCGTTCGGCTCGGTGCTGATCGATCCCTCCTCGCGCGCCAGCGGCAATTCCCAGAACCCGAGCCTGAAGCCGCTGGAATCGGACAACCTCGACCTGGGGCTGGAGTGGTACTTCGCCGATGCCAGCTATGTGTCATTGACCTACTGGAACAAGTCGGTCAGCAACTTCATCGGCAACACCGTCGTCCAGGAAAGCCTGTACGGCCTCACCGACCCCACCTCCGGGCCGGATGCACGGGCGGCGTTGGACTTCCTGACCAGCGGCGCCTGCGTCGCCCAGGTCGGGCCGGCCAACGCGGCCGCCTGCTCGGCCAACGACACCTCGCTGTTCACCGCACTGGCGTTGCTGCGCAACAATCCTGCCGGCCTGGGCGCCTACAACGGAACCGATGCGCAGGTTCTGGCCACCGAAGCGGCCTACGATCTGTATGGGCAGGCCAACGATCCGCTGTACCAGTTCAACGTCAATCGCCCGATCAACCAGAACAAGTCCAAGCTGCACGGCTGGGAGCTGGGCGGGCAGTACTTCTTCGGTGACACCGGGTTCGGCGTACTGGCCAACTACACGGTGGTGAAAGGTGATGTCGGCTACAACAACGGCGGCGATCCGGGTATCGACCAGTTCTCGCTCACCGGCCTGAGCGACACCGCCAACGCCATGCTGATGTACGAGAAGTACGGGTGGTCGGTGCGAGTGGCATGGAACTGGCGCGATCAGTACCTGATCCTGGCCAACCAGGGCTCCAGCCGCAATCCGTACTATGTGGAGCCGTACGAGCAGTGGGATCTCAGCGTCAACTACGCGCTCGATGACCACTGGTCCTTCAGCCTGGAGGCGATCAACCTGACCGGTGAGGATGTGCGGTGGCGCTCGCGCACGTCGCAGATGATCGTCAAGCTGGCAGACCAGAGCCCGCGCTACATGCTGGGCGTCCGCTACAAGTTCTGAACCTGGTTGCCGATGCGTCCGGCACGGCACCGCTGCCCGCCAGCGGTGCCGTGCCGGGACGGTGTCGCCGCACCTGTCGAGCCTGCGCTACCCTGCCGGCCAGCAACCCGCATTGGACTGGATACCGTGATGGCCCGCTACGAAATGCTCAACAACATCGCGCATCGGGACCTGAAGGTCGCCACCGGATTCGGGCCGCAGTTCGGCGATGCGGTGGGCATGGTGCCGGCCTATCCCAGCGAGTTCGCTGAACTGCAGCGTGAGTATCCGATCTTCCTGCGCAGGGAAAGCGGGACAGAAGCGTGGCAGTCCGTGGCCCTGCTGGGTTTCGAACAACACGAGAACCTGTTCCTGCAGGACGGGCGCTGGAATGCCTCCTACCTGCCTGGTGCGGCCGCCAAAGGTCCGTTCCTGATCGGGTTCCAGGAGCACTACGTGGATGGCCTGCTCACCCAGGATGCGGTGATGCACGTGGACCTGGACCATCCGCGCGTCACCGCCGGCGCCGGTGAGCCGGTGTTCCTGCCGCAGGGCGGCAACACGCCCTACCTGGACCACATCGCCGGCGTGCTGCGCGGCATCCACGAGGGCAGCGCGTACGCGGCCGCAATGTTCGCGATGCTCGACGACTGCGGCCTCATCCAGCCGGTCACGCTCGACGTGCAGATCGCGCCGCACCACCGCGTGGGCGTGAGCGGATTGCACGGCGTCGACCGCGAGCGCCTGGCGGCGCTGGACAGTTCGCGCCTGGCTGCGTTGAACCGCGCCGGTTACCTGGAAGGTGCGTACCTGATGCTTGCCTCGCTGCATAACATGCGCCGCCTGATCGCCGAGAAGCAGCGCCGCCTCCGCGTCCAGGACGGCACCGCGCAGGCGGTCAGGAACTGACCGGTGCACGCCAGCCTGCCGATGCGGATCCTGGAAGGCATCGATCCTGCCGCGTTGCCATTGGCTGACCTGGTGGACGCCGGTGAGCCGGTCGTACTGCGCGACATCGCCAGCGGTTGGCCACTGGTCCAGGCCGGACTGGGCGGCGTGCACGACGCGATGGTGTACCTGTGCAGCGTCGATGCGGGTGCGCCCATCCAGTACTCGTTCGGCGGCCCCGAGATCGCGGGCCGCCCGTTCTACAGCGCGGACTTCACCCGGCTGAACTTCGAAGTGCGGCGTGGCGGTCTGGCCCAGGTGCTGGAAGAGATCGCCACGACGCTGCATGCGCCTCGGCCGCCAACCTATTACGTGGCCTCGCTGCCGATCGAGCGGGCACTGCTGCCGGCATTCGCGCAGGCCAACGACGCCGGGCTGGCGAAGCAGGGCATCGACGCCACCGCCAGCATCTGGATCGGCAACCGGGTGACGGCCTCGTGCCATTTCGACACACCCGACAACCTCGCCTGCTGCGCGGTGGGGCAGCGCGAGTTCACGCTGTTCCCGCCCGCCCAGATCGACAACCTCTATCCGGGCCCGCTCGATCCCACGCCGGGCGGACAGGTGGTCAGCGTGGTGGACTTCGAGCGCCCCGACTTCGATCGGCATCCACGTTTCCGCGAGGCGCTGGCGCATGCACGCAGCGCGGTACTTGGACCCGGCGATGCGATCTTCATTCCCAGCATGTGGTGGCACCATGTACGCAGCCTGGAGCCGTTCAACGTGCTGGTGAACTACTGGTGGCGAAGCTCGCCGGCCTGGCTGGGGTCGCCGCTGGCGGCGCTGCAGCACGCGATGTGGTCCGTGCGCGACCTGCCAGCGCGTGAGAAGCAGGCCTGGGAAGGGCTCTTCCGTTACTACGTATTCGGCCCCGGCGAGCGCGCGGGGCAGCACCTGCCTGACGCCGCGCGCGGAGATCTGGCACCGTTCGACGAGCAGCGCGCCCGCCGCATGCGCGCGATGCTGCTGGGCAGGCTCAACCGTTGAGAGAGGGCACCGCGTTGGATACCGAGAGCACGCCTGCAGGGCGCATCCGCAAGGTGGTCATTGCCGGTGGCGGTACAGCGGGATGGCTGGCCGGCTGCGCGCTGGCGCATCAGTTCCGTGACCAGCTGCAGATCACGCTGGTCGAGTCCGAGCAGATCGGCACGGTCGGCGTCGGTGAGTCCACCGTGCCGCCGATCCGCACCTTTCATCGCTTCCTGCAGATTGACGAGCAGGAGTTCCTGCGCGCGGTGGCCGGCACCTTCAAGCTGTCGATCTCGTTCGAGAACTGGCGGCTGCCCGGGGATCGCTTCTTCCATCCGTTCGGCACCATCGGCCATGGCACTTGGGCGGCTCCCTTCCATCACTTCTGGCTGGACAGCCTGCGCCGCGGCATGCCCTCGGACCTGGGCGACTTCTGCCTGGAGAGCATCGCGTCGCGCGGCGACCGCTTCTCGCTGCACACCCAGCCGCAGGCCAGCTATGCGTATCACTTCGATGCCAGCCTGTATGCGCGGTTCCTGCGCGGCAGGGCCGAGGCCAACGGCCTGCGCCGGATCGAAGGCAGGATCGCCCAGGTCAGGCAGCACGCGCACGACGGCTCGGTTCAGGCGCTGGTACTGGACGACGGCCAGGTGATCGAGGGCGATCTGTTCATCGACTGCACGGGGTTCCGTGGCCTGCTGATCGAGCAGGCGCTGGGCACCGGCTACGAGGACTGGCACGAATGGCTTCCGTGCGACCGGGCCGTGGCGGTGCAGACCGAAGCGGTGGCGCCGCCGGTGCCCTATACCCGGGCGATCGCCCACGAGGCGGGGTGGCGCTGGCACATCGCGCTGCAGCACCGCGTTGGCTGTGGGTTGGTGTATGACAGCCGCCATCTGTCTGATGACGAGGCCGCCGCGAAACTGCTGCGCGATGCAGGGGCTCCACCTTTGCGCGACCCATGGAACGTGCCGTTCCGCAGCGGGCGCCGGCTGAAGGCCTGGAACGGGAACGTGGTGTCGCTCGGGCTGGCCAGCGGTTTCATCGAGCCACTGGAGTCGACCAGCATCCATCTGACGATCAGCGCGGTGGTGCGCCTGATCCAGTTGTTCCCGTTCGACGGCATCAGTGCGTCGCTGGTGCAGTTGTACAACGATGTCAGCCGCCAGGAAATGGAGCACGTGCGCGACTTCATCATCCTGCACTATCACGCAACGCAGCGCACCGAACCGACGTGGAAGGCGTGTCGCGAGATGAGCGTGCCCGGATCGCTGCAGCAGCGGTTGCAGGCGTGGCGCGAGCGTGCGCACGCCTGGCAGGACCCCGGCGAGCTGTTCCGCATCGAGTCCTGGACCAGCGTGCTGCTCGGGCAGGGCATTCCGCCAGGCCCGCCGCATCCGCTGGCGCGGGCAGTGAGCGACGCCGATCTGCGCACCCTGTTGAAGGGCATCCAGCAGCCGGTGCAGCAGGCCGCCGCGCAGATGCCGACCCAGGCGGAGTTCATCGCGCAGTACTGCAGGTCCGGCGTTGACGTGTGGCGTTCGACGGCAGCAAACGCATAGCAGGTTTTGCGTTGCAGCACGCTTTTTCCGCTGCAGCTGGTTACAGTGCGGGAACACCGCAGGCGATGACGCATGCGGTGGCAACGAGGGGGCCGGGCAGCACGCCCCCTTTTTGAGTCCACGGAATGTTAGCGCTACCTTTTTGTTGATCGGAGGCGGTTTCGATGGGTCTGGTTGCAGGGATCGATGCAGGGACGCAGAGCCTGAAGGTGCTGGTCTACGACCCGCAGGCGCAAGCGGTGGCCGCCGTCACCAGCGCGCCGCTCACGCTGGACAGCGGTGCCGACGGCAGCCGTGAACAGGCGCCTGCCGACTGGGTGTCGGCCCTGCGCGACTGCTTTGCCAGGATCGACCCCTCGCTGCGCGCTCGCATCGTCGCACTGGCGGTATCGGGGCAGCAGCATGGGTTCGTGCCGGTTGATGATGCTGGCGAGGTACTGGCGCCGGCCAAGCTGTGGTGCGACACCAGCACCTCGGCCGAATGCATCCAGATCATGGACGCCGTGGGAGGATTCCAACGGACCATCGCGCTGGCGGGCAACCCGATCCTGGCCGGCTACACAGCGTCCAAGCTGCCCTGGACCCGGATCCACCGTGCCGACGCCTATGCGCGGCTGGCGACCATCCTGCTGCCACACGACTACCTGAATTTCGTGTTGACCGGGCAGCGGTTCTGCGAGCTTGGCGATGCGTCCGGAACCGGCTGGCTGGACGTGCGCACACGCACCTGGTCGCAGGAACTGCTGCGCGCCACCGATCCTGATCGTGATCTTGCCGCCTGCCTGCCTCCGATCGCCGCACCCGACGCCCTCTTTGATATCGCGCCGAAGGCCGCGGCCGCGCTCGGGATTGCAGCGGCGGTGAAGGTGGCCGTTGGCGGCGGCGACAACATGATGGCCGCGATCGGCACTGGCTGCGTCACCGAAGGACGCCTGGCGATGAGCCTGGGAACGTCTGGAACGCTGTTCGCCTATTCCAGCGCGCCGGTGATCGACGCGGACGGCGCCTGGGCCGCGTTCTGCTCGTCCACGGGAGGATGGCTGCCGCTGATCTGCACCATGAACTGCACCGTGGCGACCGAACAGGTGGCCCGTGCCTTCGGCTTCAGCACTCGCGACGGCGATGCGCACCTGCGCGCGACGCCACCGGGAGCAGGCGGGCTGGTGATGCTGCCCTTCCTCAATGGCGAGCGTACGCCGGACCTGCCGCTCGGCAAGGGTGTGCTGGCCGGCCTGGACACCGCCAACTTCACTCCGGCGCACCTCTACCGCGCCGCCATGGAGGGCGCGACCTACAGCCTGAGGTACGGCTACGACGCCTTCGTCCGCGCGGGCATGCAGTTTGATCGCATCGTACTCACCGGCGGTGGCAGCAACAGCGCTGCCTGGCGTCAACTGGTGGCCGATGTGTTCGGCCTGCCCGTGGAGGTCCCGGTGCAGGCCGAAGGCGCGGCGTTTGGAGCGGCGCTACAGGCGCTGTGGTCGCTCGCCCGATCGCAGGGCAACGCCACTTCGATCAGCGACATCACCGCACGGCACGTCACCGTCGATCCCACGCTCTCCGCGCGCCCGGATCCGGACCGCAGCGATGCCTATGCACGGGCCTACGCACGCTTCCTCAGTCATCTTGATGCCATCACGCCGCTGCAGCGCGGCTGATGGCTCCTCCACGACACCCCGTACAACGACAGGAGCACGCACCATGAGCACGCAGCCCTTCATCGGCGCCAAGGAATACTTCCCCGGCATCGGCCGCATTCCGTTCGAGGGCAAGGGCTCGGACAATCCGCTTGCCTTCAAGGTCTACGATGCAAACCGGGTCATCGGTGGCAAGACCATGCAGGAGCATCTGCGCTTTGCCGTGTGCTACTGGCATACCTTCTGCAATGCCGGGCACGATCCGTTCGGCCCGGGTACCCGGCAGTTCCCGTGGGAGGCGGGCTCGCCGCTGGCCACGGCCGAAGCGAAAGTGGACGCGGCGTTCGAGTTCTTCACCAAGCTGGGCGTGCCGTACTGGTGCTTCCACGATATCGACCTGGCGCCGGATGCCGATGATATCGGCCAGTACCAGAAGAACCTCACGCACATGGTGGGCCTGGCCAAGGCGCGCCAGGAGGCCACCGGCGTCAAGCTGCTGTGGGGCACGGCCAACCTGTTCTCGCACCCGCGCTACATGAACGGTGCATCGACCAATCCCGATTTCGCCGTGGTGGCCCGCGCCGCGGTGCAGGTCAAGGCCGCCTTGGAGGCCACGGTCGAACTCGGTGGCGAGCACTACGTGTTCTGGGGCGGGCGCGAGGGCTATGCGTCGCTGGCCAATACGCAGATGAAGCGCGAGATCGAGCACTTCGCACGCTTCCTGACCATGGCCCGCGACTATGGCCGCAGCATCGGCCTGAAGGGCAACTTCCTGATCGAGCCCAAGCCGATGGAGCCGATGAAGCACCAGTACGACTTCGACAGTGCCACGGTGGTGGGCTTCCTGAAGGAACACGGGCTGGACAAGGACTTCAAGCTCAACATCGAGGCCAACCACGCCACGTTGTCCGGCCATACCTTCGAGCACGACCTGCAGGTCGCGTCCGATCATGGCCTGCTCGGCAGCATCGATGCCAACCGCGGCAACGCGCAGAACGGCTGGGACACCGACCAGTTCCCCAGCGATCTGTACGACACCGTGGGCGCGATGCTGGTCGTGCTGCGCCAGGGTGGGCTGGAGGGCGGGTTGAACTTCGATGCGAAGGTGCGCCGTGAGTCGACCGACCTGGAGGATCTGTTCATTGCCCACATTGGTGGCATGGACGCGTTCGCACGCGGCCTGGAGGTTGCCCATGCACTGCTGACCGAGTCTCCCTGGGAGCAATGGCGCAAGGAGCGCTACGCAAGTTTCGACAGTGGCGCCGGCCAGGAGTTCGAGCGTGGCACGCTCAGCCTGCCGGACCTGGCGGCACTGGCCGCCCGCCTCGGCGAACCGCGCCAGGCCAGCGGCAAGCAGGAGCGTTACGAAAACCTGCTCAACCAGTACCTGCTGCGCTGAGCGCGGCAACGGCGCACTCAAGGGGACGGGGATGAACCAGGCAGCAGGCAGCGGTGAGAACACACGACTGATCGTACTGATCAGCGTGGTGGCGACGATTGGCGGTTTTCTGTTCGGCTTCGACAGCGGTGTGATCAATGGCACCCAGGATGGCCTGCACCAGGCGTTCCGGTCCGGTGAGTGGATGCAGGGGTTCGAGATCGCGTCGATGCTGCTGGGCTGTGCGGTGGGCGCGTTCAGTGCAGGCCGGCTGGCCGACCGCTTGGGCCGTCGCAACGTGCTGATCCTGTCGGCAGTGATGTTCCTGCTGTCGGCACTCGGTGCCGGGGCGGCGGTGTCGTCGGGCTGGTTCATTGCCGCGCGGGTGGTGGGTGGATTCGCGGTCGGCGCGGCCAGCGTGATCTCCCCGGCCTACATTGCCGAGGTCGCTCCGGCCCGCTATCGCGGCCGCCTGGCTACCGTGCAGCAGATCGCGATCATCACCGGCCTCACCGCTGCCTTCCTGTCCAACTACCTGCTGGCGGCCGCAGCGGGCGCGTCGACCGAACCGCTGTGGGGCGGGCAGGCCGCCTGGCGCTGGATGTTCTGGATGCAGGCCGCGCCATCGCTGCTGTTCCTGCTGCTGTTGCTGACCATTCCTGAGAGCCCGCGCTACCTGGTGGTGAAGCGGCGCAAGGACGATGCACTGCGGGTGCTGACCCGGCTGCTGGGCAGCGACAAGGCCCGCGCCACGCTCGAGGAGATCGATGCCTCGTTGTCCAACGACCATCATCGCCCTCGACTGTCCGACCTGAAGAGCCGGGCGACAAGGCGGATCCGCCCGATTGTCTGGGTCGGCGTCGGGCTGGCCTGCTTCCAGCAGCTGGTCGGCATCAACGTGGTGTTCTATTACGGCGCCGTGCTGTGGCAGGCGGTCGGCTTTTCCGAAAACGACGCGCTGCTGATCAACGTGCTGTCCGGCGCGCTGAGCATCGGTGCCTGCGTGGTCACCGTGCTGCTGATCGACCGGATCGGCCGCAAACCCCTGCTGTGGTTCGGCTCGGCCGGGATGTCGCTGTCGCTTGCACTGGTGGTGGTGGCGTTTGCCAGCGGTTCGCTGGTCGACGGGCATCTGCAGCTGCCCGGCCGCATGGGCACGCTGGCGCTGGTGGCGGCCAATGCCTACGTCGTGTTCTTCAATCTGTCCTGGGGGCCGGTGATGTGGGTGATGCTGGGCGAGATGTTCCCGAACCAGATCCGCGGTTCGGCACTGGCAGTCGCCGGCGCGGCGCAGTGGACCTCCAACTTCGTGGTCACGGTGACGTTCCCGATGCTGCTGGCCGCGGCAGGGCTGGCGGCCACCTACGGCATCTACCTGGTGGCTGCCGTGATCTCGGTGATTTTCGTGGTCCGGCATGTGCACGAGACCAAGGGCAAGGAACTGGAGCAGATGGAAGGATGAGCACCATGACATCGCAGGCCTTGGTAATCCGCAGCGGCGCGCTGGTCGCCGCACTGATGCTGGGATTGCTCGGCTGCCGCGGCCAGGACCGGGCTGCCGCCGCCGCAGCCACCGACAAGGATCCCTGGCCGGAGGTCATCTGGCCCCTGGCTGCGGACCCGGCGCTGGAGAAGCGCATCACCGACCTGATGGCCGGCATGACGGTGGAGGAAAAGGTCGGCCAGCTGGTGCAGGGCGACATCGCCAGCGTCACCCCCGATGACGTGCGCCGCTACCGGCTCGGCTCGATCCTGGCCGGTGGCAACTCCGATCCCGGTGGCCGCTATGACGCGTCGCCGGCCGAATGGCTGGCGCTGGCCGACGCCTTCTACGACGCCTCGATGGACACCTCGAAAGGCGGCAAGGCCATTCCGCTGCTGTTCGGCATTGATGCCGTGCACGGGCAGAGCAACATCATGGGTGCCACGTTGTTCCCGCACAACATCGGGCTGGGCGCCACGCGCAATCCGGCGCTGCTGCGGCAGATCGGTGACATTACCGCGCTGGAGACCCGCGTCACCGGCATGGAGTGGACGTTCGCGCCGACCGTTGCCGTACCCCAGGATGATCGCTGGGGACGCACCTACGAAGGCTACTCCGAATCGCCGGACGTGGTGGCCAGCTATGCCGCCGCCATGGTGGAGGGATTGCAGGGCAGGGTGGGAACGCCGGAGTTCCTCGATGGCCGCCATGTGATCGCCTCGGTGAAGCACTTCCTCGGTGATGGCGGCACCACCGACGGCAAGGACCAGGGCGACACCCGCATCAGTGAGCCGGACCTGGTGCGCATCCACGCCGCCGGATATCCGCCGGCAATCGCCGCCGGCGCGCAGACCGCGATGGCGTCGTTCAACAGCGTCAACGGTGAAAAGATGCATGGGCACCGGCACTACCTTACCGATGTACTCAAGGGCCGCATGAACTTCGGTGGCTTCGTGGTGGGTGACTGGAATGGTCATGGACAGGTCAAGGGCTGCACCGCCACAGACTGCCCCGCGACCATCATCGCGGGCCTGGACATGGCGATGGCCTCGGACAGCTGGAAGGGTTTCTACGAGACGACGCTGGCTGCGGTGAAGGATGGGCGGATCACGCCGCAACGCCTGGACGATGCGGTGCGCCGGATCCTGCGGGTCAAGTTCCGCCTTGGGCTGTTCGAGGCCGGCAGGCCATCCACACGGGCCGTTGGTGGGCAGTTCGCACTGATCGGCGCGCCGGCACATCGCGCGGTTGCCCGGCAGGCCGTGCGCGAATCGCTGGTCCTGCTGAAAAACCAGAACGGCCTCCTGCCGCTGTCGCCGAAGCAGCGGATCCTCGTGGCCGGCGACGGTGCCGACGATGTCGGCAAGCAGGCCGGCGGCTGGACGCTCAACTGGCAGGGCACCGGCACCAGCCGCAAGGACTTCCCCAATGCGGACACGATCTACGAGGGCATCGCGCGCCAGGCCAGGGCGGCCGGTGGTGAAGCCGTGCTTGCCGTCGATGGTCGCTATGCAGTGAAGCCCGAGGTCGCGGTGGTGGTGTTTGGCGAAGACCCCTATGCCGAGTTCCAGGGAGACCGGCCGACGCTGGCCTACAAGCCCGGCAACGAAACGGACCTGGCGCTGCTCAAGCGGCTCAAGGCCGACGGCATACCGGTTGTCGCGATCTTCCTGAGCGGGCGGCCGCTCTGGGTGAACCGGGAAATCAATGCCGCCGATGCTTTCGTGGCTGCATGGCTGCCGGGCTCGGAAGGCGCCGGCATTGCCGATGTACTGCTGCGCGGAAGCGATGGCCGCGTGCAGCACGATTTCAAGGGCAAGCTCAGTTTCAGCTGGCCGCGCACTGCCACCCAGTACGCCAACAACGTTGGCCAGAAGGACTACGATCCGTTGTTTGCGTTCGGCTTCGGCCTGACCTACGCCGACAACGGCGACCTGGCCGCGCTGCCGGAGGCATCGGGCGCGACCGGCAACGAGGGCGCGACCGGCGTGTTCTTCGCCCGCGGTGATGCAGGCCCCGGCATGGCGCTGCGCCTTGAGCAGGCCGCAGGCCAGGGCCTGACCGTGACCCGCGTGCCGGATGCATTGCCCGATGATCGGCTGAAGATCACCGGCGTGGATCATCTGGCGCAGGAGGATGGGCGACGCCTGGCCTGGTCGGGCAATGGCGAGGCCGTCGCTGCACTGCAGTCGCACACGGCGCTGGATCTGCAGCGCGAATCCAACGGCGACCTGATGCTGCTGACCACGCTGCGGGTCGACGCTGCGCCGCAGGGTGAGGCGTGGCTGTCGGTCGGTTGCGGCGCGGGCTGCTCGGCACGCATCGCCATCGGGGCCTCGCTGGCGGCGCTTCCACAAGGCCAGTGGAAGCGTGTTGGCGTGCCACTGAAGTGCCTGGCCAAGGCGGGCGCCAAGCTGGACGCGATCGACCGACCGTGGTCAGTGGTGACGGGCGATGCGATGACGATCTCCGTGTCACGCGTCGCGCTGGGCGCACTGAACGAAGCCGAGGTCACCCTCGGATGCGGTACATGATGCCTGCGCTACCGCTACCGCTACCGCTACCGGGGCGGCGCGGCTACCGAACCGCGTGCGATCAGCCGATGCGGCATCACATGATCGCGCAGCACCGTTGCGTCCGCCGCCGGACGGCGGATGGTGCGCAGCAGGATGTCGACGGCCGCGTTGGCCATCGAGGCGATGGGCTGGTGGATCGTGGTCAGTTCCGGCCACACGGTGGTGGCGGCCGAGGTGTCATCGAAACCCACGACCGACAGGTCGCGCGGCACTTCCAGCCCGCGCCGGTGCGCGACGGAGATGGCGGCGGCGCCCATGTCGTCGTTGCTGGCGAAAATCGCGGTCGGTGGGCGGCGTTGGGACAACAGCGTTTCGGCGGCAGCCAGGCCGGACCGGTAGGTGTAGTCACCGTGTTGGACCAGGCCAGGCTCCACCGCAAGCCCGGCCTCGCGCAGGGCGGTGACGAAGCCGTCGTAACGGAGCGCACTGGCGCTCAGGTCATCGCGCCCACGGATGAAACCGATGCGGGTGTGTCCCTGCCGGAGCAGGTGCTCGGTCATTTCCCTGCCCGCACTGAAATCGTCGATGCGGACGCAGGACAGGGCCTCGCTCAGGCGCCCCGATGCGATGGCCACCACTGGAATGCCAGCCTTGACCAGTTCGCTTACGGCGGCCTGCGATTCGCACAGGGGCGGCGGCAGGATCACCCCGTCGACGCGTCCGGCGAGCGCACGCGCCGCCTTGCGTTCGGATTCGGCATCCAGGTTGTCCCAGTAGTCGATGACCAGCTGGATGGCGGAACTGGAGGCGACGCGCAGCAGGCCCACCAGCAGTTCGCGCAGGTAGGCGCCGCTGGGGTTGGTGTAGATCAGCGCAATGCGCGTGTGCTGTGCAGCGGCCAGCGAACTGGCGGCAAGATTGGGCGTATAGCCCAGCTCGCGCACGGCGCGCAGCACGCGCTCGCGGGTGACGTCGCGCACCTTGCCCTGGTTGATCACCCGCGACACGGTCATAGGCGAAACGCCGGCAAGGGCCGCAACCTCGTCGATCGTCACGCCTGCGGTTCTGCGGCGAACCGATTTCTTCGGCTTGTCCAATGCACGATCCCTTTGTTCTTGGTGGCGCTGCCGCGCGGGTGCGAAGGACGATGATGCGCTGCCCCGGGCCCGGACGTAGTCTACAAAGGCGCATGTTAACGCCGTTGTTGTGTGCTGTCGGCACGCGCCTGTGCGCCGTGCTCGTGTTGCTGGCCTGTGCTGGCGGGGCACGGGCGGAGGATGGCTATGCGCTGTGGATGCGCTACCAGCCGGTTGCCGCAACGGTTGCTGCCGATTACCGGCGGCAACTGGCCGAAGTGGTCGCCCCGGATCGCACGCCGATGCAGCGCGCCACCCGCGACGAGCTTGCGCGGAGCCTTTCTGGATTGCTGGGAACGGCCCCGCCAATGCGAACGGCAATCACTACTGACCATGCCCTGGTGCTGGGTACGCCGCAGTCTTCGGCGCTGGTTGCCGCGTTCGGCAACGAGATCGCGACGTTGGGCGACGAGGGCTTCCTGATCCGGCAGGTCCGGACCGAGGGGCGCGATGTGCTGCTGGTGGCGGCACGCCGGGATGTCGGCGTGCTGTATGGCACGTTCCACCTGCTGCGCCTGTTGCAGCGTGGCATGCCGCTGCAGGGGCTGAACGTGCGGGAGTCGCCGCGGGTCGCACTGCGTGTGCTCGACCATTGGGACAACCTGGACCGCTACGTCGAGCGTGGCTATGCGGGCAGCTCGCTGTGGGACTGGCAGACGTTGCCGCAATGGCGTGACCCGCGCTACACCGACTACGCCCGTGCCAACGCTTCGCTCGGCATCAACGGCACCGTCCTCAACAACGTCAACGCCAGTGCGCTGAGCCTGTCGCCGGCCTATCTGGCCAAGGCCGCCGCGCTGGCCGACGTGTTCCGCGCCTATGGCATCCGGGTCTACCTGAGCGCACGCTTCAGTGCGCCCATCGAGCTCGGCGGCCTGGCGACGGCTGACCCGTTGGATCCCGGCGTGCGGCGCTGGTGGCGCGACAAGGTCGATGAGATCCATGCGCACATACCGGATTTCGGCGGCTTCCTGGTCAAGGCGAACTCGGAGGGCCAACCCGGCCCGCAGGATTACGGTCGTTCCCATGCCGACGGCGCCAACCTGCTGGCCGACGCGCTGGCGCCCTACAACGGCGTGGTGATGTGGCGGGCCTTCGTGTATTCGCACAAGGTCCCCGAAGATCGCGCCAAGCAGGCATACAGCGAGTTTGTCGGGCTGGACGGCGCCTTCCGCCCCAACGTGATCGTGCAGGTGAAGAACGGCCCCATCGACTTCCAGCCGCGCGAGCCGTTCCACCCCTTGTTTGGCGCGATGCCGCGCACGCCGCTGATGATGGAGCTGCAGATCACCAAGGAGTACCTGGGTTTTGCGACGCACCTGGTGTACCTGGGAACGCTCTACGAAGAAGTGCTGCAGGCCGACACCCATGCCCGTGGCGAAGGCTCCACGGTTGCCCGCGTGGTCGATGGTTCGCTGGAGGGCCACGCACTCACCGGTATCGCCGGCGTCGCCAACATCGGCATGGACCGTACCTGGAGTGGCTCGCACTTCGACCAGGCCAACTGGTACGCCTTCGGCCGACTGGCCTGGAACCCGCAGCAATCCGCGCGCGCGATTGCCGAAGACTGGGCAGCGCTGACGTTCTCGCCCGACCTGCAGGTGACCGGCCCGATCGTGCGGATGATGATGGACTCGCGCGAGGCGGCAGTGGATTACATGACGCCGCTGGGCCTGCATCACCTCATGGCACGCGGCCATCACTACGGCCCCGGCCCCTGGGTGGACGGCGGCCCGCGTGCGGACTGGACGTCGGTCTACTACCACCGCGCAGATAGCCAGGGCATCGGTTTTGATCGCAGCGCAGGCGGAAGCAACGCCGTAGGCCAGTACGCCCCGCAGGTCGCCGAGATCTATGGCGACCCCGAGCGGGTGCCCGAGTCGCTGCTGCTGTGGTTCCATCATGTGCCGTGGGATCACCGCATGCGCTCGGGCGGGACGCTCTGGGATGAGCTGGTCGGGCGCTATTCGCGGGGTGTGCGCCAGGTGCGGTCGATGCAGGACACCTGGGCCGGCCTGAGCGACCGGATCGATCCGCAGCGGCATCGGCACGTTGCTGCGTTCCTGCAGATCCAGCACGACGAAGCGCAATGGTGGCGTGACGCCAGCGTGGCGTACTTCCAGTCGCTCAGCGGACGGCCATTGCCCGCCGGCGAACGGCCACCGCCGCAGCCATTGTCGTACTACCAGGCGTTGCAGTTTCCGTTCGCACCGGGGGATGGCCGATGAGCAGGTTCGGAGCGGTCGGGTGTGTGCTGTTGATGATGGCTGCGGCAGTAGTGGCGATGCCGGCCGCGGCGCGGGAGACGACGGGACTGCTGCATCCGCTGTTCAGGGATCACGCCGTCCTGCAGCGTGACCGGCCCATTGCGGTCTGGGGGCACGCAAGCCCCGGGCAGCCGGTTTCCGTGACGTTTGCGGGGCAGGCGGTGAGCAGCCGGGCGGACGCCGCAGGCCGCTGGCAGGCGATGCTGCCCCCGGTGGCCGCGGGCGGTCCGTACACGCTGGAGGTAAACGCTGGGACGCGTCGGGAGATGGCGCGCGACGTGCTGGTCGGCGACGTGTGGCTGTGCTCGGGCCAGTCGAACATGGAGCTGCCGATGTGGCGCTCGCTCAACGCAGCCAGCGAGATCGCCGCAGCCACGATGCCACGGATCCGGCTGTTCACCGTGCCGCAGCACGCCGCCGTGCAGGCACAGGAGACCTTCAACGACAGCACTGCCTGGACATCGGCAACGCCTGATGCGGTGCGCGATTTCTCCGCCACCTGCTTCTACTTCGCGCGCGAACTGCAGCGCACGGTCGACGTGCCGATGGGGCTGATCGAGGCGGCGTGGGGTGGCTCGCGGATCGAGGCCTGGTCCAGCGTTGGTGCACTGCGCGGGCAGGGCGGCCTGGATGAGGCCCTCGATATCCTCGCGCGGTCTGCGCGTGATCCGCTGGAGGCACGCGCAGCCTGGGGCCGCTACTGGCAGCACTGGTGGGCCACACGCGAGGGCGCACTGTCAGGTGACGCACCATGGCGGGCGGATGCCGATGACCGCGGATGGTCGCGCGCACCGGCCACACTGGGCGCATGGGAGCGGTGGAACGAGCCCGCACTTGCCGACTACAACGGCATGGTCTGGTATCGCACGCAGGTGATGCTGAGCGCTGAACAGGCTGCACGCGGCGCGACCCTGGAGCTGGCATCGGCTGACGAGGCGGACGTGACCTGGGTGAACGGCGTGTCCGTGGGCAGCCAGTACGGCTCCGGCCAGAGGCGCTACCGGTTGCCCGGCGGACTGCTGAAGGCAGGGTCCAACAGCATTGCGGTCAACGTGCTGGACACCTACGGTGAAGGCGGCCTGGCCGGCCCCGCCACGGCATACGGCCTGCAGTTCGACAACGGTGAGCGGGTGGCACTGCAGGGTCCGTGGAAGTACCGGGTGGCGCCGGGCCAACAGGCGCCGCCATTTGCCCCCTGGCAGGCCGCCACCGGGCTGTCGACGCTGTACAACGGAATGATCGCACCGCTCGGCGCTTTCGGGCTGCGCGGCATGCTGTGGTACCAGGGTGAATCGAACACGGGTGATGGCGCGGCGTACGCGGCGCGGTTGCGTGCGCTGCGCGACGATTGGCGGCGTCAGTTCGATGCACGCACGCCACTGCTGCTCGTGCAGCTGGCCAACTATGGCCAGCCGCCGGTTGCGCCTGCCGACAGCGGTTGGGCGCAGGTGCGCGAGGCGCAGCGGCGCGTCGCCGCCGAGGATGCGCGGAGCGGACTCGCCATTGCCATCGACATCGGCGATGCCTACGACATCCACCCGCCGAACAAGCAGGAGCTCGGGCGCCGCCTGGCGCGCGTGGCCCGCCACGTGGTGTACGGCGAGCAGGATCTGGCACCGTCAGGTCCGCGGGCGGTCACGGCCGTGCGGACGCCCGCGGGCGTGTCAATCGCGTTCGAGGATGTCGAAGGCGCGCTCACCGCAACCGGCGCACTGCGTCCGATCGGCTTTGAACTGTGCGAGGCCAGGGGCCATACGCGCCACTGCGAGTACGCCGATGCCGGACTGGATGCGCGCCGGATCCTGCTGCGCGGCCCGCTGTCCACGCGCGCAACGCATGTGCGCTACTGCTGGGCCGATGGCCCGGTGTGCACGCTGCGCGACCGCAGCGGGGCGCCGGCCGGCCCGTTCGAACTTCCCATTGCCGAAGCCGAGGCCCGACGATGATGACGTTGTCCAAGCAGTCCCCTCTGGCCCGCGACAGGGCCGGCCTGAGGTCGATGGCGCGCCACCTGCTGGGGGCGTTGTTCCTGCTGTCGGCCGCAACCACCCGGGCCAGCGCGCCGCCGGATGCTCCCCCGGTGTACTTCGACTGGTTCGAGTACCGCGGCAATGACCAGGCTTTTGAAGTGCCGCTGCCGGCCGGCCACTACCGCAATCCGGTACTGGCCGGCTTCCATGCCGATCCCAGCGTCGTGCGCGCGAACGGCCGGTTCTACCTGGTCAATTCCAGCTTCACCTACTTCCCGGGCATTCCGGTGTTCGAAAGTGCCGACCTGGTGCACTGGAAGCAGATCGGCAATGTGATTGACCGCCCCACGCAACTGGATTTCGACGGCCTGAGCGTCTCGCGCGGCATCTTCGCGCCGACCATCGAGTACCACGACGGTACCTTCTACGTCGTCACCACCGCCACCGACAGTGGTGGCAACTTCATCGCCACCGCGCGCGATCCGGCCGGTCCGTGGTCCGATCCGCACTGGCTGCCCGGCATCGATGGCATCGACCCGTCACTGTTCTTCGACGATGACGGCAAGGTATACCTGGTCAACAACGATGCACCGCCCGGCCCGCCGCGCTACGACGGGCACCGCGCCATCTGGATGCAGCAGATCGATCTGGCGGCATTCAGGCCGGTCGGGCCGCGCCGGGTGCTGGTTGATGGAGGCGTGGAGCCGGCAAAGAATCCCATCTGGATCGAGGGACCGCACATCTACAAGCGGGAGGGCTGGTACTACCTGTCCGACGCTGAAGGAGGTACCGGGCCGCAGCATTCGCAGGTGGTGCTGCGCAGCCGCACGGTGTGGGGCCCCTACGTTCCCTATACGGGCAATCCGATCCTGACCCAGCGCGAACTGCCGGACGACCGTCCACTTCCGATCACCAATGCCGGCCATGCCGACCTGGTCGAAGGCCCGGATGGCTCGTGGTGGGCGGTGTTCCTGGCCAGCCGCAACTACCAGAAGCGCCACTACAACACCGGGCGCGAGACCTACCTGTTGCCGGTACGCTGGCAGGATGGCTGGCCGCAGATCCTGCCGGTTGACCAGGCCATTCCCTATGTGGCCAAGGCCCCCGCGTGGATGCAGGGCGAGGCATCCCAGGCCCCGTCGACCGGCAATTTCGTAGCGCGCGACAATTTTGATGGCCCAGCGCTCGATCGCCAGTGGCTGCGCGTGCGCGTGCCCACGCATGCCTGGGCAGACCTGCACAAGCGCCCCGGCATGCTGGCCGTGCACCCGCTCGCCGAGGATCTGGACACGCTGCGCAATCCGGCGTTTCTCGGCCGGCGCCAGCAGCATCTGCGCTTCGAGGCGAGCACCGCGATGACCCCGCCAGCTTCCGGAGTTGCCGCCGGTCTGGCGGCGTTCCAGAGCGAGGCGTACTGGTACTTCCTTGGCGTTCGGGACCTTGGCGGGGGGCGTCTCTCGCTCTTCCTCGAAGCGCGCGACGGTGGCCGCAGCACGCGGACGCTGGCCAGCCGTGAAGTACCGGTGCCTGCAGCACTGCGCCTGAAGATTGCCGGCAACGAGGGCAACTATGCGTTCTCGTTCGACACTGGCGATGGGCAGGGCTGGCAACTGCTCGCAGGCGAGGTGGACGGCACCGTCCTGAGTACGGACCGGGCAGGCGGCTTCGTGGGCGCACTGCTGGGTCCTTTCGCGCGCGACGAGCGCAACGGGAGACGCAAATGAGGCTGTCGATTTCGTCCAAGGCCCGCCGCCGTACCTGGCGCGGTGGGATCGCCCTGTTCGTACTGACCTGTGTGGCGGCCGCCGCATCCGCAGCCGCGCCGCGGCCCTGGCTGGATGTTTCGGCCAGCTTCGAGCAACGGGCCGCGGCACTCGTCGCGCAGATGACGCTGGAAGAGAAGGCCGCGCAGATGCAGAACGCCGCGCCGGCGATCGAACGGCTGGGGGTACCCGCCTACGACTGGTGGAACGAGGGACTGCACGGCGTCGCACGGGCAGGGCAGGCCACGGTGTTTCCGCAGGCAATCGGCCTGGCCGCGACCTTCGATGTTCCGTTGATGGGGCAGGTGGCCACGACCATCAGCGACGAGGCCCGCGCAAAGCACCACCAGTTCCTCCGCGAAGGCGCGCATGGCCGATACCAGGGCCTGACCTTCTGGTCGCCGAACGTCAACATCTTCCGCGACCCGCGCTGGGGGCGCGGACAGGAGACCTACGGCGAGGATCCCTACCTCACCGCGCGCATGGGCGTGGCCTTCGTACGCGGCCTGCAGGGCGACGACCCGGTCTACCGCAAGCTGGACGCCACCGCCAAGCATCTGGCCGTGCACAGCGGACCGGAGGCCGACCGCCATCACTTCGATGCACGGCCCAGCCGGCGCGACCTGTATGACACCTACCTGCCGGCGTTCGAGGCGCTGGTGAAGGAGGGCGAAGTGGATGCGGTCATGGGCGCCTACAACCGCGTGTACGGCGAGTCCGCCAGTGCCAGCCGTTTCCTGCTGCACGATGTGCTTCGACGCGACTGGGGTTTCAAGGGCTACGTGGTCTCGGACTGCTGGGCCATCGTCGATATCTGGAAGCACCACCGTATCGTCACCACGCGCGAAGCCGCTGCGGCGCTGGCGGTGAGGAACGGCACCGAGCTGGAATGCGGCCAGGAGTACGCAACGCTGCCTGCCGCAGTGCGCCAAGGGCTGATCAGCGAGGCGGAGATCGACGATGCGGTGACCCGCCTGTTCACCGCACGGATGCGCCTGGGCATGTTCGATCCGCCGGAGCGGGTGCGCTGGGCGCGCATTCCGGCCTCGGTGAACCAGGCGCCGGCCCATGATGCGCTGGCCCTCAAGGCCGCGCAGGCATCGCTCGTGCTGCTGAAGAACGACGGCATCCTTCCACTGTCGCGCGACATCAAGCGCATTGCCGTGGTCGGACCCACTGCCGACGACACCATGGCACTGCTCGGCAACTACTTCGGCACACCGGCGGCGCCGGTGACGATCCTGCAGGGCGTACGCGAGGCGGCCAAGGGCGTTGAAGTGCGTTATGCCCGCGGCGTCGACCTGGTGGAGGGCCGCGACGATCCCGGCGCCACACCGCTGATCGAGCCGACCTACCTGCGGCCCTCGGCGGAGTCGCCCGAGCGCGGCCTGCGCGGTGAGTACTTCCGCACGCCCGACCTGTCCGGCACTCCGGCCCTGGTGCGTACCGACGCGCAGATCGGCTTCCGCTGGGACCGCGGCTCGCCGACCGACAACCTGCTGGCACGCGGCGAAGCGGCACCGGGGCAGGGGATTCCCAACGACCGCTTCAGCATCCGCTGGAGCGGCCAGCTGCTGCCCCCCGTGTCCGGTCGCTACCGGCTGGAGGTGGCCGGCGATGATGGCTACCGCCTGTATCTGGACGGCAAGCGCGTGATCGATCACTGGGTGAACACGGATCGCCTGCATGCCGAGGGTGTCGAACTCGACCTGCAGGCCGGGCGTGCTTATGAGCTGAAGCTGGAGTACTACGACGACCAGCGCGATGCCGGCGTGCGCCTGGGCTGGCGCATGCCCGGCGCCAAGGCACCGTTCGATGAAGCGCTCGATGCCGCACGCGATGCCGATGTGGTGGTGTTCGTTGGTGGACTCACCGGCGATGTCGAAGGCGAAGAGATGACGGTCAACTACCCGGGCTTTGCCGGTGGCGACCGTACCGACCTGCGGCTGCCCGCGCCGCAGCGCACCCTGCTGGAGGCCCTGCACGGCACCGGCAAGCCGGTGGTGATGGTGCTTACCGGTGGCTCGGCCATCGCCGTGGACTGGGCGCAGGCGCATCTACCGGCGATCCTGATGAGCTGGTACCCCGGGCAACGCGGCGGCACCGCAGTCGGTCAGGCGCTGTTTGGCGACGTCAATCCCGCCGGCCGTTTGCCGGTCACGTTCTACAAGGCCGGCGAAGCGATGCCGGCATTCGACGACTACGCCATGGAGGGCCGCACCTATCGCTACTTCCGCGGCACGCCGCTGTATCCGTTCGGTCACGGTCTGTCGTATACGCGGTTCGATTATGGAACGCTTCGCCTCGATGCAGACAGTGTCCGTGCCGATGGCCGCCTGGGCGTGGCGGTGGATGTGGCCAACGCGGGCGCGCGCAGCGGTGACGAAGTGGTGCAGCTGTACGTGCGGCGCGAGCACGCTGGCAGCGGCGACGCCGTGCAGGAACTGCGTGGCTTCCAGCGCGTCCAGCTGGCCCCGGGCGAACGCCGCACGGTGACGTTCACCCTGGAGGCGGCGCAGGCCCTGCGCCACTATGACGAGGCGCGCGCGGCGTACGCGGTGCAGCCCGGTGCCTACGAGGTCAGGGTGGGGGCGTCCAGTGCCGATATACGTGCGCAGGGCAGGTTCACCGTGGTGCCCGCGCATGACTGATCATCCCCGCCGGCATCGATTCCGCTTCGACCAGATTCCTTTTCAAGGACGTCCGCTGCATGGCAAGCACTGAACACGCGCTATCGGTACGCGAGAAGCTCGGCTACAGCCTGGGCGATCTTGCCGCCAACCTGATCTTCCAGACCCTGATCACCTACCTGGCGTTCTTCTACACCGACGTCTACCGCCTGCCGGCTGCCACCGCGGCCACGATCATCTTCGTGGTGGGCCTGCTGGGTGCGTTCGTGTTCACGCCGTTGATCGGCATCGCGGCGGACCGCACATCCACACGCTGGGGCCGCTTCCGCCCATGGATCCTGTGGACAGCCATTCCGTTCGGCGTGCTGTCGCTGCTGGCGTTCAGCACCCCGGACCTGGGCGAGCGCGGAAAAGTGATCTATGCACTGGCCACCTACGCGCTGCTGGTCTGCGTCTACGCCGCGAACAACCTGCCCTACTCGGCGCTGAGCGGCGTGCTGACCGGCAGCATGGCCCAGCGCAACAGCCTCTCGGCCTACCGCTTCGTGGCTGTGATGGTCGCGCAGTTCATCATCCAGGTGCTGCTGATGCCGATGGTGCTGATCCTGGGCGATGGCGACCGGGTGCGCGGCTTCGAGCAAGTCATGACCGCATTCGCCATCATCGGCACGGCGTTCTTCCTGATCACGTTCGCCACCACTCGCGAACGCATCGTGCCGACGCGCGAGCAGACCGGCGGCATAGTGCAGGACCTGTCGGACCTGCTGCACAACCGCCCGTGGCAGGTGATGCTGGCGCTGACCGTGCTGGTGTTCATCAACCTGGCCTTGAAAGGCGGCACCTACATCTATTACTTCCAGTACTACATGAGCGAAGCGGCGCTGGCCGGCTTCCTGGAAAACTCTGGCTTCAACGGCCTGATCCGTGCATTGAATGGCGCCCTCGCCAGCGCCGGTTTCGCGGCGTTCACCTGGCCGAAGGATGCGGCCACCTCGGTGTTCAGCCTGTTCAACGCGTGCGGCATCCTCTGCATGATCCTGGGCATCGGCGCATCACGACGGCTGGCGGATCGCTTCGGCAAGCGCGACGTCTTCGGTGGCGCCCTGTTTGTCTCGACCCTGTTCCTGCTTGCCTTCTACCTGTTTCCACCCACGGGCGTGGCGGTGGCCTTCGCTGCCTTCATGCTGCATGGCTTCTGCTATGGCATCACCATCCCGTTGCTGTGGGCGATGATCGCCGACGTCGCGGACTACTCGGAGTGGAAGAACCATCGGCGGGCGACCGCGATCATCTTCTCGGCGATGCTGTGCGGGCTGAAGATCGGCCTCAGCGTCGGAGGCGCGCTGGTTGCGGCCATCCTTGCGCACTACGGCTACCAGGCAGGACTGGCGCAGCAGCCTGAGGGCGTGGTGCAGGGCATCCGCTTGACCGTAAGCGTCTACTGCTCCCTTCCTTTCCTGCTCGCCGTGGCGCTGCTGTTCTTCTACAGGATCGACAAGCGCACCGAGACCCGCATCGAGCAGGACCTCCACCTGCGTCGCCGTTCCGCCGACGCTTCCGCGTAAGGCCAAGATGACAACCATGATCGACCTCCATGCCGGCGAAGACGGCCAGGCCAGCGAAGCCCGTCTTGCGCAGCTCACCGCACACGCCATTTCGCAACCGCTGGTGACCCACATCTACACCGCCGACCCTTCGGCGCACGTGTTCGAGGGGCGCCTGTACATCTATCCGTCGCACGACATCGACGGTGGCCAGCCGTTCGACAACGAAGGTGGCCACTTCGGCATGCAGGATTACCATGTGCTGAAGATGGATACGCCCGACAGCACGGCCGTGGATTGCGGCATGGCGCTGCACGTGCGCGACGTGCCCTGGGCGCGGAAACAGATGTGGGCCCCCGATGCCGCCTGCCGCGATGGCCGCTACTACCTGTACTTCCCGGCCAAGGACGCCGAGGGCCGGTTCCGCATCGGCGCGGCGATCGGCACGCGGCCAGAGGGCCCGTTCGTGCCCCAGCCGGAGCCGATCAAGGGCGCGTACTCGATCGACCCTGCCGTGTTCGAAGACGAGGATGGCAGCCACTACCTGTACTTCGGCGGCATCTGGGGCGGGCAGCTGCAGAAGTATCGTGACAACCAGTACAGCGAGGCCCACGAGGAACCCGAGGGCAGCGCGCCGGCCCTGGGGCCGCGCGTGGGCCGCCTGGACGCCTGCATGACCGAGCTGGCCGAACCCACCCGCGAAGTGCAGATCCTGGATGAGCATGGCCAGCCGCTGCGTGCGGACGACCATGCGCGCCGCTTCTTCGAAGGCCCGTGGCTGCACAGGTATCAGGGTCGCTACTATCTGTCGTACTCCACTGGCAACACCCACCAGCTGTGCTACGCCATCGGCGACAGCCCGTATGGCCCGTTCACCTACGCTGGCGTGATCCTCACCCCCGTGGTCGGTTGGACCACCCACCACTCCATCTGCCAGTTCGAAGGGCAGTGGTACCTGTTCTATCACGATGCACTGATGTCCGGCGGCATCACCCACCTGCGCTCGGCCAAGTGCACACCGCTGCACATGGAGCCGGACGGAAGCATCCGCACGATCAATCCGTATGGGGCCTGAGCGCATGCTGCCGGTGGATGATGCGCTGGCCCCGCTGCTGGCCGGTGAACTGCACTGGCTGAGATGCGGCGGACTGGAGGTTGCGCTCGCCGCAGGGGCGGGCGGGCGCGTGGCGCACCTGCGTTACCGGGGCGTGGAGTGGCTGGTGGATGCGCAGGAAGGCGGGGTGGCTGCGATCGCCTGGGGCTGCTACCCGATGGTGCCCTGGGCGGGGCGCATCCGCCATGGAACGTTCCACTTTGACGGCAGGCCGCATCGGCTGCCGCTCAACTTCAACGGGCACGCCATTCATGGGTTGGGCTTCTCGCGACCGTGGCAGATCGACCGGCTGGATGCGGCGGCAGCCAGGTTGTCGCTGGCGTTACCGCGCGACGGCTACTGGCCCTTCGGTGGCATCGCCATGCTGGACCTGCAGCTGCAGGCTCACGCCCTGCAGATGCGCCTTTCGGTACAGGCCGGCGAGCAGGCGATGCCGGCGGTGCTGGGCTGGCATCCCTGGTTCCGGAAGCCTGACGGGCTGCTGTTCACGCCTCGTGCGATGTACCCGCGGGACGGGGAAGGTATTGCCACGCTGCCCTGTGTGGCTCCCACTACCGGTCCCTGGGATGACTGCTTCATCGCCGACAGTGACATCACGCTGATACGCGAAGGCCAGCACCTGCGGCTGCGCTCGGACCACGACCATTGGGTGGTCTACGACGGCACGCCGCACGCCACCTGTGTGGAGCCGCAGAGCGGCCCGCCGGACGGCTTCACGCTGGCGCCGCACCGGCTGGAGCCCGGCCAGCGCCTCGCGTTGACGTTCGACTTGGCGTGGGCAGCGGACAGGGCGTGAGCCTGGCACTGGCATGCGTCTCCCCGAACCTGCGGTGCCGGCACAGCAGGACGACCGGCTGCGGATCCTGAACACGCCGAGGAAAGGTGCACCGCTGGTCGGATAGTGGCGATCGGATCACGGAATACACACGATGGGAACATCCCAGGTCCTCGGATGGGCTACGGTGAGGCCATCGGAATCTGGGGGGATTCGTCACAGGAGCAACCGATGCCTATCAGGGCAGTGGTATACGTCAGCGAAGCCAGCCCAACTGTTGTGGGCGACAACGGGCGCAAGGAGGGCAACAGGCTGGACCAGCTGGTCGACAACGCCGCACGTTTCAACCGGGACGCCGGCGTTACCGGCGTGCTTCTCTTCGATGGCGGGCGGTTTCTCCAGTACATGGAGGGACCGGAGGACGGGTTGCGGGTGGCGTACGCGCGTGTGCTGGGCGCAACCAGCCACGCAGGGCTGGTGGAGCTGCAGCGGGGCAGGGTGGGCAACCGGCGCCTGCCGTTCTGGCCGATGCGCTGGCTTGCGGTAGAGCCCCGGCAGTTGAAGTCGCTGGCCCACGCGGACTGGGTCGGCTTCGTGCAGCGTGGCGATACGTCGGCCGGTGGGCAATCGGCAATGGATCTGCTGGTGGGACTGGTGGAGCCGTACGCCCTTGCCGCATAACGCAAGGGGATTGCCAACGTACGCTACGGGCGAGCAGTCATCTCCTGCATTTCCAGTCAACCCGCACTGCCCGCGATCACTGCATCGTGCAGATCATGCTGGCGTGCCGGTTCATTGGACGGGTCCGGACGGACGATGCAGGGCAGGTGCCATGCCGCTCTCCGCGTGAAGATCCTGCACAGTCGTGACACGGTGCTTTCACTGCCGCCGACATCCATGATGGCCACACTGCAGGCTCCTTCCAGAGCAGGAGGTGCCCGATGGCTACCTGTGATGTCTGCGGCAACGACTACGACAAGAGCTTCACCGTACAGCGAGGCGGGCGTAGCGGCACGTTCGATTCGTTCGAATGCGCGATCCATGCGTTCGCCCCGCGCTGCGCCCACTGCGATTGCGTCGTCATCGGACACGGTGTCGAGGGAAACGGCCGGATTTTCTGCTGCGCACATTGCGCCGGTCATGCCGGTGTAAAGGGTGTCGCAGACCGGGCTTGAGCCGAATGCTGCTCCATCCCGCTGGTCATGCCGGCACCAGAGAAGCAATTCGTGCCACCCGGGCTGCCCCCGAATCGGCGAGCAGCGCCATTGCCCGCTGTTTCTGTGACGGCATCCCCGCCACGGCCTCCCTTGCCAGGACGACGTCGAACTCCCTGGCGTTGGCGTCCAACGCGGTTGCCAGCACACACGAATCGGCTGTCATCCCGCTGAGCCAAAGTCGGCGCACGCCCAACTTGGCCAGCAGGACCGGCAGCGGGGTGGCGAGGAACGCCGAGTGCTTGGGCTTGAGTACAAAGTAGTGATCGGGCAGGGGCGAGAGCAGCTCGGCTATCCGCCCGGCTGCGCCCCCGTCCCGCCTGCACTGCGCAACCTGTTGTCGGAAGTCACGCTTCCAGTCGGAGAAATTGTCATTGGCATAGATGACCGGCCACCTGCGGTCATCGAAGTGGTCTCTCAAACGCCGGATCTGTCTGGCCGCCCGCTCCGCAACGGGCGCAAGATCCTGCGCGCCGGGGAAGTCGAAACGGCTGAACATGTCGATGATCAGCAAGGCCGTCGATGGATCCTGTCCCATGGCTCAATCACCTGTCTGTGCGTGCGGGGCCTCGACCGGCTTGGACTGCGGTGAATCCTTCTGGCGCAGGAAGATCGTCAGTACAACCAGGGACAGCACGGCGAGAAATTCGCTCTGCCAGTTCTGCATCGATTCAAACCAGAATGTGCTGCTGGCCAGGTGCTGCAGGAAGCCGGGTGCGGGCAGGCCCCGCAACAGCTGCTCGGCTTGCTCGGCTCGCCAGCTTCCCAACGCATGCAGCGTGAAGCTCAACAGGAACAACAGCCCGAAGGCGATTGCAAGCGAATGACCGTACACCACCTTCCAGACGCCGCCACGCCTCACCGGCCAGGGCGTAGGTCCTGGCTCGACGCGGCTCTGCTCCTGTGCAGGATCCAACGGCCGCGATTCAGCCGAGCCACGCTGGCGAAGGGTGACGGTCAGGAGAACATACATGCCCATCTGCAGGAATTCGCTCTCCCAGTTCTCGAATGTGGCGCTGACGAAGTGGCCGGTCGCCAGGTAGTGCCATAGATCGATCGGCGCGCGCCCGTGCTGCGTCAACTCCTGGTTGTGGACATGTTGCCCCGCAACTGCCTGCCCAACGATGAACACGACGGTGAGTGCAAGCAGCACCAGCGAGAGACCGTTGCGTTTCCACATGCAACACCTCGATCAGCTGTTCCAGAGACCGTGCCGAAGCATGCGCGGGCAAGAGGGCAGGGCTCGTGATCACTGCGCATCGAGGATGTGAGGCGGGCTCAACGCTTGCCTGTCGGGTCAGGATCCTGCCGCTCGTAGTCTTCAGGTACCGCCTTGGGGCCGTCCCCATCGTCGGGCATGTCGTGGTCCTTCCACCTGGCCTGGTCGTTGCGACGTTTGTCCGGCGTGTGGGCCTTCGACTGATCGTCCACGTCCGTGGTTGGATTGAAAGGCAACTTGTCGTTCATGAGCAGCTCCTGCGGCGAGAACCTGAAGCCTGCACCGCGCCGGGTTAACGCCACGGCGCCGCGGAATGAACGCCGCGCACACCCGGATGTCACCGCAGCGGGGGGACTGCCCTGCGATGCTGGTGTTCCGATCTTTCTGGAGAACCGCGATGCAGGCATTGACCTATCACGGCCGCAGGGATGTGCGCGTCGAGACCGTGCCGGACCCGGTGCTGGCGGCCGAGGATGATCTGATCCTGAGGGTGACCGCCACCGCCATCTGTGGTTCGGACCTGCACCTGTACCGGGGCAAGATTCCTGACCTGCACGATGGCGATGTGCTGGGCCACGAATTCATGGGCGTGGTGGAAGAGGTCGGCAGCGGCGTGACCCAGGTGAAACCCGGTGATCGCGTGGTGATTCCGTTTGTGATTGCCTGTGGCGAGTGCTTCCACTGCCGGCTGGCCGAGTATGCCGCCTGCGAGACCACCAATCCGGGCAAGGGCGCCGCACTGAACCAGAAGGGCATACTGCCTCCGGCCGCATTGTTCGGCTACAGCCATCTGTATGGCGGCGTGGCCGGCGGGCAGGCCGAATTCGTACGCGTGCCGAAGGCGAATGTAGGCCCGCTGCGCATCCCGGAAGGCGTGGCCGACGAGCAGGTTCTGTTCCTTTCGGACATCCTGCCCACCGGCTACCAGGCCGCGCTGAACGCTGGGGTCAAGCCCGGCTCGACGGTGGCCATCTTCGGTGCCGGGCCGGTGGGGCTGATGAGCGCAGCATGCTGCCGGCTGCTGGGGGCCGAGACCATCTTCATGGTGGACCATCTTCGCTACCGCCTTGACTACGCGCGTCGCGCCTACGGGGTGACCCCCATCGACTTCAGGGAGATCGAGGACCCGGCCGATTACATCCTGACCCAGACCAGCGGGCGGGGCGCAGACGCCTGCATCGAGGCCGTAGGCTTCGAGGCCGAAGGGAGTGCGCTGGAGTCAGCGCTGACCGCCGTGAAACTGGAAGGCAGCAGCGGGGTGGCGATCCGGCAGTGCATCGCCGCGGCCCGCCGCGGCGGCGTTGTCAGCATCCCTGGTGTCTATGCCGGCTTCATCCACGGTTTCCTGCTGGGTGACGCGTTCGACAAGGGCTTGACGTTCAAGATGGGGCAGACCCACGTGCAGGGACTGATGCCGGAGCTGCTCGACGCCATCTTGGAAGGAAAGCTGGATCCGGGTGACATCATCTCGCACCGGATGCGCCTGGCCAATGCAGCGCAGGGCTATGCGATGTTTGATGCCAAGGATGACGACTGCCGCAAGATCGTTCTGACACCGTGAGCGTGGCGCCATGAGTGCGATTGTCGTGGGCTGTGTGTACACACTGTGGTTGGTGGCCGGTTCGCTGGACTTCCATTTTCACCGCCGGACCGACCTTCCACACACCTCCGCGATGCGCGAAAGCCTGTTGCATGGGGTGCAGCTACTTCTGATCGGCAGCGGCGTGCTGGCGTGGCTGCTGCTGGAAAACACGTTGTCGCTGGTCACGCTCCTGGCGCTTCTGGTCATTGCTCACGCAATCGCCGGCTACCTGGACACCGTCAGCGCAGACGGCCGCAGACGCATCAGTCCGGCGGAGCAGCATGTGCACAGTGTGCTGGATGCCGCGCCGTGGGTCCTGTTGGCCTGGGTGGCCTGGCAGGCCCATCCTCGATGGTCGCTCAGTGTGGAACCGGCAGCACCCGGGATCTGGTGGTGGGTCCTGCTGCCGGCGTCTGGCCTGGTGGTGCTGCCTTGGCTGTGGGAGCTTCTCCAGTGCGTGAGGGCGAGAGCGAGGCGCCCGCGCTGACCGGGTGAGGATCACCGCACAGGGTATTCATGGGCAGGCCACGCTTCCAGCCGAGTGATGTGGCCGCCGGCGCCTGCGCCCATTACCATCTACAGCCGTGAACGCTGTTGGCGCTGAACCGCTCGGCGCGGGAGCGCAGAAGCTCCCGCCTGCCGACGCGTTATCGCAGCGTGCAGCTCGGGGAGGGCACTGGTAGCCCGGCGATTGAACACCTCATCCCTGCCTACATCAGCGCGGCGATCATTGAAGTGCAGGAAATTTTTTCCTGCGCCAGAAGGAACGAATGTGCCCCTCCGTGCAGTCGCCTACGCAAGTGAGGCGACATCGGGGCTTTCCATGGACCATGTGGATGACCTCGCCAGGGCCACCGCCCGCTTCAACCTTGAAGCCGGCGTTACGGGTGTGCTTCTTTATGACGGGCTCCGCTTCCTGCAGTACATCGAGGGGCCGGAAGACAGCATCAACGTGGTGTACAGCCGCATTCTCAGTGCCCGCAGCCATCGCGAGCTGATCGAACTGGGCCGCGGCAGGGTTTCCGGCAGGTTCTTTCCCTATTGGTCGATGCGATTGCTGTGGGTTGAGGCCTCCGAGATCCGCAGCGTCGCGCACGGCAACTGGGATGGCCTCTCCCGTGGTGGCGCGCTGCGCCAGCTGGGCCTGGTGGTAGCCCCGCACCTGGGGTGACGGTTGCATGGATTCAATGCGGGGGCGGCTGCGCGCAGGTATCGCCCAGCACGCGCCGAACCGTGTCCTGCAATTGACTCACATGGAACGGTTTGGCAACGAAGGCTGCGCGCCGGTGGCGCTGCGGCACCAACTGGTCGTAGACCGCAGAGACGAACAGGTAGGGGATGCCGAGTTCTGCCAGGCGATCAGCGACGGGAAAGACCACACCGTCGCGAAGTTCGACATCGAGCACGGCGCCGTCGAATCGCTGGGTGTCCAGCAGCCCGAGAGCGTCGAACACGCTGTAGGCATGCGTCACCTGATCACCGACGTCCTCAAGGGCGTGCTCCATGAGTGCGGCCAGGTCGAGTTGGTCTTCCACCAGCAGCAGGTTGCATCTGCGCTGGCTCATTGCGGATTGCATGCGTACATGCCTGTGTTGTCCTGGGAACACGAGTTTCTGCTGTGCTGCATCAAGATCCTGCGTGCGCATTGTCAGTCCGGCGCGAAGCCTTGCGCGCGTGACCAACCTCGTGGAGGAGGCGTGGAGGGCCTTATGGATTTCGTTGACGGCTTCTTGGCATGCGCTGTGGATACTGCCGCCGACCCCTGTATCGGAGTTTCTGTCATGCCTCTATCCGGAAACGAAGCGGCCTCTCCAGGCGTGCTGCGTATCGAGTGCATGCCGCTCGATTGTGGCGGCGCCGCCATTGTCGTGGAACTGGACCGTACGCCTGAACGGACATGGATGAAGTCGCTGAAGCGGGCATTGCAGGCCGACGATGCCCTTGAAGGCGCACAGGCCAAATTTGATGGCCGTTTTGTCTATGTCGTGGGCGTGGACGGGGGTGGGCACCGCGCTCAACACCGCGTGATGCAGGCCGTGATGGCGGCGGACGGCGGGGGCGCTTCGAACACCCGCCCCTGGGGCCCCAGGGCGGGCGCGGTCGCATCGAGCGCCCTGGCGACCTGAGGGCGCCCCGGGTCCAGTCCGGGGTGCGGATGTTATCGCTGCATCAGCGCTGCGTGCAATGCCAACCTGCGGCGGCTCACATCGCCCGACAACGCGGTGATTGCGCTCGCTCCACGATGGTCTCCGGAGGCATGTCGCCCCGCACCGGAGATCGAGATGGCAGACCAGAACACCGCCCGAAGCGAGCGCCTGCTGAAGTGGCTGCAGGACGCCTACGCCATGGAACAGGAAGCGGAGACCATGATGAAGGCCATGGCTTCGCGGATCGAGAACTATCCCCAGCTTGCCGCACGCATCAGCCAGCACGTCCAGGAGACGCAGGGGCAGTCTGCCTCACTGCGGCAGTGCATTGAGGCGCTGGGAGGAAGCGTGCCCACCGCGAAGGGATTGTTCGCGAGCATGACCGCCGCCATCCACGCCGCCGGCAACACGCTGATGGAGGACGAGGTGGTCAAGAGCGTGGGCCTTTCATTCGGCTTCGAGAACACCGAGATCGCCACGTACAGGGCGCTGGTGATCGCTGCCGAGCGCGCCGGCGCGCCCGACATTGCGGCGGTGTGCGGCCAGATCCTGCAGGAAGAGGTTGCCATGGCGCGCTGGCTGGAGGACCACCAGGACGGGCTGGTCGGAGCGTTCCTCAACCGTGACGAAACGCCCGGCGCCCAAGCCAAGCGTTGACCCCTAAGCCAGCCCACACCAGCCACCGGAGAAGCCCTCATGTTCTTTCATCACAAGAAACTGATGTATACCGTGCGCGTCCGCGAATCCAACCCGCAGCTCGCCAGCCTCATGCTTGAACAGTTCGGCGGCCCACAGGGCGAGTTGGCCGCCGCGATGCGCTACTTCACCCAGGGACTTGGCGAATGCGATCCCGGGCGCAAGGACCTGTTGATGGACATCGCCACCGAGGAGATCAGTCATCTGGAGATCATCGGCACCATCATCGCCATGCTCAACCGTGGGCCCAAGGCGATCCAGTCCGAAGGGCTTGCCGAGGCCGAGGACATGCGGCTGCTGGGCCAGAACAGCACCAGCCACACCGAACAGATCCTGTACGGCGGAGGCCCCGCGCTGGTCAATTCCAGCGGGGTGCCGTGGACAGCCGCCTACATCGACTCGATCGGCGACCCCACCGCCGACCTGCGCTCGAACATCGCGGCCGAAGCGCGCGCCAAGCTGGTGTATGAGCGCCTGATCAACGTTACCGACGACCCGGGCATCAAGGATGCGCTGCGCTTCCTGATGACCCGCGAGATCGCGCACATGAAGTCGTTCGAGAAAGCGTTGCACAGCATCCAGCCCAACTTCCCACCGGGCAAGCTGCCGGGGGATCCGGCGTTCACCGATCTGTACATGGACATGTCGCAGGGTGACGGCGCCGACGATCTGCAGGGCAGCTGGAACAGCGGCGAGCTCTGGGAGCGGGTCAGCGACCGCGACGCACAGGCCGCTGTGGATGGTGGCGACGGCGGCGGCACGGTGGACCTGGACCCGCGCGAACAAGCTGCGGTGCAGGCCATGACCCTGCGCACACTCTCCGACCCGGAAGCGCGGCCGGCCACCGGGGCCGAGCTGGGGGCAGGCCCGGGTGCAGGTGCACTGGACCTGCCGCCACGCGAGCCGTGAAAGAAGCCGGGGCGCCCGTTCGCGGCGCTCCGGTTGCAACGCCCCTGAGCCGCGTGGGGCGTACAAAAGTGGGCGGACATCACGTCCGCCCACGAAGGGATGCAACGGGTTTCAGCGCCGATCAGCGCTGCTGGCCACCGCGGTTGTTGCCGCCGCCGCGTTCCTGCTGTTGCTGCCCGCCGCCCTGGTTGCCGCCCTGGTTGCCACCACGGCGACTGTTCTGGCCGCCTTCGCGGCCGATGTCAGCCATGTGCTGGCGGTCCTGGCTCACTGCTTCGCCGCCCTTGCGGCCGGCTTCGCGTGCTTCTTCCGAGCTAAATTCATGGGCGTTGCCTGACTCGTGCGCGGCACGTCCACCCTTGGCGGCGATCTCGCGCTGCTTGTCCTCGTCCATCGAAGCGAAACCGCGGTTGCTGGTGCCCTGGTTCTGGTTCTGGTTGGCCATGGAAAGTCTCCTTGGGCTCAGCCGCCTCATTGGCGGCAGCGACCATCTTCCAGATCCGGCGCTAGACGGCGGTGGCACGACCGCCAACGTCGCGTCATCCGGAAGGCTCTGATTCCTCATCCGGCCTCCACGAACATCCCTGCACGCGTGCGCACAGTGGCAGACACACGTTCCGCGGCCCAACCGTGCGTCAACGCGATGCGGAAGGTACACGCCACAGTTCGACGCAGCCTCCACACCGGTCTCACCGCGCGTACGATCGGTGTGGCTAAGGTAGAGCGGTCTGCAACAACCGGTGGTGCCATGCCCTTCAGAGCGATTGCCTATGTAAGTGAAGCCTCCCGCAACCTGACGGAACAGCGGCTGCAGCAACTCGTGGCGGAGGCGGTGCAGTTCAACGAGTCCGCCGATGTCACCGGCACATTGCTGTTCGATGGCTCGCGCTTCCTGCAGTACCTGGAAGGCCCGGAGGCAGGGGTCAAGGCGGTGTACACGCGCATTCTGGCTGCAAGCAGCCACAGCGGAATCGTCGAACTGAACCGGGGCAGGGTGGGGCGCCGACAGTTTCCGCGCTGGCGGATGCGCAGCGTGCGGGTGGATGAGCTCGCGCTGGGAAAGATCGCCATTTCCGACTGGACCGGATTCGTGCGCAGCGCGTCGGCGCTGCAGTCGGGCACCAGTGCCCTGGATCGACTACTGTCGGTTTCGCAATCGCAGACGGAAGCAAGCGCGGGTGGCATCATCGAACCAGACGGGCAGCTGGCACGATGAAGGCCACAGCCGCCCCGGTTGCGTCCGGCCCACCACGCGTCGGTTGTGCGGGATGGTCGCTGCCGCGGGCGGATCAGGAAGCGTTCGGCGCGGGCGACAGCCTACTGCAGCGCTATGCCACACGCCTGTCGATGGTGGAGATCAACTCTTCCTTCTATCGACCGCACCAGCCCAGGACTTACGCGCGATGGGCGGCGAGCGTTCCGGAGGGCTTCCGGTTCGCGGTGAAACTCCCGCGCGAGATCAGCCATGAGCGTCGGCTGCGCGATGCAATGCAGCCGCTCGAACAGTTCCTTGAGGGCGTGCTGGAGCTGGGTGGAAAGCTCGGTCCGTTGCTGCTGCAGCTGCCGCCCAGCCTGGTGTACGACACGGCCACGGCCGAAGCCTTCCTGCGGGGCCTGCGCGCGCGCACGCAGGCCGATGTAGCGTGCGAGCCGCGGCATCCGAGTTGGTTCACGGCGGACGTGGATGCGCTGCTGAGCGCGCATGGTGTTGCACGGGTAGCCGCAGATCCGGCACGTGTGCCGGCGGCAGCGGTTCCCGGCGGTGATCGTGCGTGGAGCTACTGGCGCTGGCACGGCCAGCCGCAGATCTATCGCAGTGCGTACAGCGAACAGGCCCTGGCGGAACTGGCGCAAGGGCTGCGGCGCGAAGCTGATGCGCAACGGCCTGCCTGGTTCGTACTGGACAATACAGCACTGGGCCATGCCACCGGCAACGCACTGCGCCTGCAGGCGCTGCTGCAGGAGAACGCCCATGCCTGAAGGTCCTTCCATCGTACTGCTGCGCGAAGCCACTAGCCATTTCAAAGGGCACGTGGTCCGCACCGTCTCCGGAAACAGCCGCATCGACCTGTCGCCGCTGCAGGGCCGAAGGGTCAAGGCGGTCCACAGTTGGGGCAAGCACTTCCTGCTGGAATTCAGCCGCCACACACTGCGCATCCATCTGATGATGTTCGGCAGCTGGCGCATCGACGAACGGAAGCCAACCCCGGCGCGTGTATCCCTGCTGTTCGACAATGGCGAGCTGAACTTCTATGCGTGTTCCGTGCGGCTGATCGACGAGCCGTTGGACGACGTCTACGACTGGCGCGCGGACGTGATGAACGATGCCTGGGATCCGAAGCTGGCCCGGCGCAAGCTGAAGGCAATGCCGGAAGTCATGGTCTGCGATGCGCTTCTGGACCAGACGGTCTTTGCCGGCGTGGGCAACATCATCAAGAACGAGGTGCTGTTCCGTATAGGCGTGCACCCCGCCACCCGCTTGGGCGACCTGCCGCCACGCAGGCTTACCGCGCTGATCGAACAGGCGCGCGCCTACAGCTTCGACTTCCTGGAATGGAAGCGGCGCTTCGAGCTGAAGAAGCATTGGCAGGTGCACACGAAGAAGGTCTGTCCCCTGTGCGGTGGCCCAATCAGCAAGCTCTACATGGGGACCACGCGGCGGCGCACGTTCTTCTGCCCCAATGATCAGGTGCTTTACAGGCACTGAGGCCGCCGTCCGTGGCAGCCGGGTTCCAAGGCGCGCCGATCAGGCGGCCTGCGCGGCCTTGGCGTTGCCGCCGCCCTTGGCCAGCAGGGTCAGCTTTTCGTCGGTGGCCTTCTCTTCCTCAAGCGTCTCCAGCAGCAGCGGCAGGGCGTCCTTGTAGCCCAGCTGCTTGGCCAGCGCGGCAATGGTCCCGTAGGACGCAATCTCGTAATGCTCGACCTTCTGCGCGCCGCCGATCAGCGCAGCATCCCGCACAGGGCCCTTGTCGATGCTGTCGATCACTTCCTTGCCTTCCTCCACCAGGCCCTCCATCGCCGCGCACTTGATGCGCTTCAGGCGAATGCCCAGGATCTCGACAACCTGGTCGATGCGTTCGATCTGGCCCTGGGTCTCTTCCAGGTGCGTCTCAAACGCCGTGGCCAAGTCCGGATTCTCGGCCGCACGGGCCAGGCGTGGGAGGGCCTTGGTCAGCTGCTTCTCGGCGCTGTAGATATCCGAGAGTTCGTGGATGAACAGGTCTTCCGCCGTCTTGATAGCCATACTGGGCTCCGCAGTGAGTGGAGCGATCAGCGTAGGGTCTTCCCGGTTGCGATCAGGCAGGTGCCAGGTGAAGGCGGCATGTGAAGGTCCACGCGAACCGTGCGCGTGCCCTTCACGATGCGGGATCCGCCACTGCGGGTTGGCGCCGGTGCCGCCAGGCCTTCGCCATGGCTTCACAATGGCATCGCCTCGTGCCCATGCACCGGGCGGTACGGTCACTTCACGCCCGACCACGCGCGGAGACTCCCATGAGCGATGACAAGCAGAAGACCGGCCGCCCGGACCGGGATCGCATCAACGTCAACGAAGATTACGAGCTGCAGTACTGGACCACCACGCTGGGCGTGTCCGCCAAGGAACTTCGTGCTGCTGTGGCGGCGGTCGGACCCACCGTCGTTGCTGTCCGTAAGCATCTGGGAAAATAGCGCGGAGTTGCCCATGTCCCTGGTCGAGTACCGCCGCAAGCGCAGTTTTGACAAGACCAAGGAGCCCGAGCCGGGCAAGGCGCTACCGAAAGGGCAACGCGCCATTTTCGTGGTGCAGCTGCACCATGCCAGCCGGAGGCACTATGACTTCCGCCTTCAGGTAGGGGACGCGCTGAAGAGTTGGGCCGTGCCCAAGGGGCCCAGTTACGACCCGAAGGTCAAGCGCATGGCGGTGGAGGTGGAAGATCATCCTGTCGACTATGCGGCCTTCGAAGGCGAAATCCCCAAAGGCCAGTACGGCGGTGGCCATGTGGCCCAGTTCGACCATGGCGTGTGGGCGACGCAGGGCGACCCGGAAGCCCAGCTCGCCAAGGGCCATCTGCGCTTCGAACTGTTCGGCGCCAAACTGAAGGGCGGATGGCATCTGGTCCGCTCCGGGAAGCCGGCGCGCCAACCGCAGTGGCTGCTGTTCAAGGATGACGACGAATTCGCCAGCGACATCGAGGCAGACGATCTGCTGGCGGATGTCGCTGAAGCGCCAGCGGAGGATCTGAAGCGGGCCGGGGCCGGCAAGAGCGCGAAGAAGCGGCTCACCGTGGTACCCGTCAAGCGCATCCGACGAACGAACTGGGCGAAGAAGGCGCTGGCGCTCAGCAAGGCAAGAAAGGCCGCAGCGCCGTCCGGTCCATTCGAACCGCAGTTGGCCAAGCTGGGAGACGCGCCGCCCCAGGGCGAGCAGTGGGTCCACGAGATCAAGTGGGACGGGTACCGCATCCTCGCCACGGTCGCCAAGGGCAAGGTGCAGCTGTGGTCCCGGAATGCACTGGAATGGACCGGCAAGATCCCCGAGATACGTGACGCGGTGGCGGCGCTGGGCCTGACTTCAGCCGCACTGGACGGTGAGCTCATCGCCGGCGCCGGCACCAAGGAGGACTTCAACCTGCTGCAGGCCACGCTCTCCGGCGAGCGCCAGGGCGTGCTGACGTATGCCCTGTTTGATCTGCTGCATCTTGATGGCGTGGACGTCGCCGATGCGCCGCTCCTGGAGCGCAAGGCCTTGCTGCAGTCCTTGCTGGAAGGGCAGGGCAGCCCGTTGGCGTTCAGTTCCCATGTGCAGGGCGATGGCGACGAGGCCTATCGCCTGGCCGGTGAGCAGCATTTCGAAGGCATCATTTCCAAGCGCGCCGACGGCAGCTACCACAGCGGCCGCAGTGATGACTGGCGCAAGACCAAACAGCTGGCCAGCGACGAGTTTGCGGTGGTGGGCTACACCGCACCCAAAGGCAGCCGTGCCGGCTTCGGCGCGCTGCTGCTGGCCCGTCCAGATGCGGAGCACGGCTGGCTTTACGCCGGCCGGGTGGGGTCCGGGTTCTCGGACGAGCTGATCGGCGACATCAGCAAGCGCATCAAGGGCGGTGGCGGCCGCAAGCCAACCGCGTACGTGCCCACCCAGGACACCGACCTGCGCGCTGCGACCTGGTTCGAGCCGCGATTCGTGGTGGAGGTCTTCTACCGCGGGATCGGCGGGCAGAAGCTGTTGCGCCAGGCGTCGCTGAAGGCAGTGCGCGCGGACAAGGATATCGCTGACCTCGCCGATTCCGATCGCGCTGGAACGGCCCTGGCGGCGGCGCGCGCACCGGCACCCCCGCGGCCTGCGCGCAAGACCAGGCTGGCACCGGTGGCGGATCGCGCGCCGCCATCGCTGTCCTCGCCGGGCAAGATCCTGTTCCCCGGCGACGGTTACACCAAGCAGGACGTGTGGGATTACTACACGGCAGTGATGGAGCACCTGCTTCCCGAGGTGATTGACCGCCCGCTCTCGATCATCCGATGCCCCAGTGGCGCCACAAAGCCCTGCTTCTTCCAGAAACACCATACGGCCGGGCTGGAGCTGGTCGACGCAGTAAAGCTCAAGGAAGAAAGCGGGGTAAACGCGCATTACCTGGTGGTGCGTGACCCGGCCAGCCTGCTGGAACTGGTGCAGTTCAACGCATTGGAATTCCACCCGTGGGGCAGCCACGCCGAAACGTCCGACAAGGCCGACCGGGTGGTGTTCGATCTGGATCCAGGACCCGGCGTTCCCTTTGCCGAGGTCAGGAAAGCGGCCACCGACATCCGCAAACTGCTGGCGCAGCTGGAACTGGAGTCGTTCCTGCGGGTATCCGGCGGCAAGGGCCTGCACGTGGTCGTGCCGCTCGATCCGGGATGTGATTGGGACCTGACCAAGCGCTTCGCCAGAGGCTTCGCCGAAGCGCTGGCGCAATCCGAGCCCCAGCGGTTCGTGGCAACGGCCACCAAAAGCCTGCGCAACAAGCGGATCTTCGTCGACTACCTGCGCAATGGGCGCGGTGCAACGGCGGTCGCGTCCTACTCGCTGCGGGCCAGGCCGGGGGCACCGGTGGCGCTGCCGATTGCATGGAGTGATCTGTCAAAACTCAAGCGCGCCGACGGGTTCACGATCAAGGATGTGCCGGCAAAGCTCAAACGACGCCGCAAGGATCCGTGGGCCGGCATCGGGCAAGTGAAACAGAATCTCGCGCGATGGGCGCAGTCAGACCCGTAGCAAACGGCCAGGGGCCTCCATAGCCCGCCGGCCACGGAATCTCTCCGCTGCACAGATGGAGGTGCCCGGTGCGCATCACGCAGTACAGCCGGGCCTCCGGGTCCGCACTGGCAGCAATGTAGTCCAGCGCTTCGGCGAGCATGCGCATGAACTGCTGCTCGGGGTAGAGCGCCGCCCATTCCGGCAGCATTTCCTCCAGTTGCGCGATGATCAGGTCGAGCTCCAGGTGCGTGCTCACTGCGGGTTCCGCCTTCCGGGCAAGCTGGCAACCGCACCGCAAGGAGGGTGTTGTGGGCCGCACAGCGGACGCAGGCGTGCCGTCTACGCGATGTTCACCCACCCCCTGCTCGGCATCGCTACGGCTACGTGTGTGAGGATTTTCTGCACGGCCGCACCACGGCTGTTTCACCCCCGGCGGCGTATCAGGGAAGGCTTCCAGCTGACTCTGCAAGGGTGCATTTCATGACCGACCCGTTACTGCGCGCCAGCCTATGGTCCCGTGATAGCGATTCGAACAGCTTTCGCCCACTTGCCGGAACCACGCGGGCGGACGTGCTGGTGGTTGGCGCCGGCATGACCGGCCTGTTGACAGCGGCCCGCCTGGCCGATGCCGGGCTGGATGTGCTGGTGGTCGATGCGGGGCCCATCGGTGGGCGCAACACGGTGATGTCCACCGGCAATCTTTACGCGCCCGTCTCCCGGCTGGCCGATCTGGTCTCCCGTTGGGGCGGTGACACGGCCAGCCGTGTCGTACAGTGGCGGCAGCAGGCGCTGCGGTCCATCGAAACCCTGGTTCATCGCTATGATCTGCGCTGTGGCTTCGAACGCGTGGTCATGCAGTACGGTGTGCAGGAGCGCACCCGCGAGGTCACCGCGCAGTTCGAGCGTGAGCTGCAGGCCTATCAGCGCGTCGGCCTGCAGTGCGAACACCGGCAGTCCGGGCTGCCGTTTGCATTGGGCCACGCTTTCCGTGTTCCCGACCAGGCGCAGTTGGATCCGGCGGCGTTCTGCAGGCAACTGGCGGCTCATCTGGCCGGTCGCGTGCGCATCCACGACTGGACCCGGATCAGCAGCATCGAGGCATCCGCCGGCGTTGCGACAGCCGATGGCGCCCGTATACAGGCCAGGCAGTTCGTGCTGGCTACGCATTCGCCCGCAGGCTTCAACCTGGTGCAGGCCGAGATGGAGGTGTACCGCGAGTACGGGATGGCGGTACAGGTTGCCAACCCACCTGCGGCCGGCATTCACTGGATCGCCGACCGGCAGCGCTCACTGCGCGGGGTACACGGCGCTGATGGCCGCGACTGGCTTGTGCTGGTTGGCGAAACACATCGCACCGGGGAAACGCCAGCGGTGGATCCGGCCCGACATCTGCTCGCCGACGCGCGCCGCAACTTCAACGTGCAGGGCGGGCCGCTGTGCTGGTCGGCGCAGCAATTCCGGCCCGCCGACCAGCTCCCCTATATCGGCAGCAGCGCGCACGATAATGTGTGGGTCGCTACCGGCTATGGGCCGGACGGTTTGACCTGGGCAGGCGTGGCCGCGCGCGCGATCACCGAGGGAATCATCGGCACGGCCAGCGAGATCGAGCAGCTGCTCAGCCCCATGCGATTCACCCCGGTGCGCTCGGCCTCTGGTTGGGCCCGCACCAACGCCACGGTGGCGCGGCACATGGTGGGAGATCGGCTTGCCACGGCGCCCTCGCGCTCGCCCAGTGAGCTGGCCCGTGGTTGCGGCGCACTGCTGGACGTGGATGGAAAGCGCACTGCGGTCTACCGCGACGAGGGCGGGCGCCTGCACACCATGTCGGCGCTCTGCCCGCACCTGAAGTGCGTTGTTCAATGGAACGGCCATGAGCGCACATGGGACTGCCCTTGCCACGGCAGCCGCTTTTCGGCCACCGGAGCGCTGCTGGAAGGCCCTGCCAGGCAGGGCCTCACACCAGAACCGTGATAGGCGCAGGTAGCCGCCGGAGCCGCGACCTCAGGCTTCGGCGGCCGCGTCCGCATCGCTGGGCATGCAGCGCTCCTTCTTGCACTTGATGTCTGCAGCGGTCTTGGCCAGTGCCTCGTAACGCTGGCGTATCTCTTCAAGATGGGCCGGCTCCATCGACTCCAGGTTCAACAACTCCTGGTTGGCGTCCTTGCTCACGCGGATCAGTTCGTCCAGCTTGATGTGCAGCGCAGCGGTATCGGCGTTCTGCGTATGCTGGATCAGGAACACCATCAGGAAGGTCACGATGGTCGTTCCCGTATTCACCACCAGCTGCCACGTGTCATTGAAGTGGAAGGCCGGCCCGCTGGCAGCCCAGGCGATGATCACCCCCAGCGCTGCGACGAATGCCCCCAGACTGCCGGACAATCGCGCCGTCGCGGCCGCGACACGAGCGAAACCGCGCCGGATCACTGGTCACCTCCCGCGGCCTCCTCATCCGTGTGTCGGTCTGGCAGTTTGACGCGCTCCCCGAGGCGCTTGTCCTGCTCTTCCGGCGTTGGCGCAGCGACGAAGGGGGAGATCGGGTCACTGGCGGGGAAGGTTTCCTGCAGCGCCTCGTCATGATTGCGGCGGTTGTGCAGCCTCGCCTGCAGCGGACTGACAGGATCGGGGCGCTGTGCCTCCTGGTCCGGATGGGGAAGGTCTTTCTGGTCGCGTTGCATGGTGCATCTCCAGGTTGATCACCACCCCTCAGGTGGCGGGCCCAGCATAGGAGTGCGCTGTGAGCGGCCCCATCAAGAGTGGGGCAACGTGATGTAAACCTTCGGGCAACACGCGTTAACAATCAGCAGGGTGGAGGAGCCCGGCGTCGGCCGCAGCGGCGCCACGCCATCACCTGGCCCACCACCGCCGTCAACAGCAGCATCGCATTGGTCACCACGAAGACCACGGTCCCCAGCATCGCGCTGTACACCGTGAACAGCGCAGAAGCGGTCATCTGGCCCGCGAACAGCCACCTGGATACGGCTTCCGGGTGGGACGACTGCCACTGCTTCACCATCTGCCGGATCAGGGTTGCCATCAGCACCGCCGTGGCGGCCCAGCCAAGTACGTCGGGGTGCATGAGGGCCTCCGATGTGTGGGCACCCCACGCTAGCCCCTGGCTGGGCAACGCCGTACGAAGGGGAGGTGAAGACAACATCCCGCCTCCGGCGCCCTCGCGCCATTCACTCCGCAGCGGCGACAATGGCTCCGCGGGCGCACCATGCGCGATCCGCCCACCGATTGCAGGAATGCTGAGATGTCCAACACTCCCTTTGGCGAGTCGTCATGTGCTGCCGCAGCCAGCGGCTGCATCGAGGTCCGCGGTGCGCGCGAGCACAACCTGAAGAATGTCGATGTCTCCATTCCACGCAATGCACTGGTGGTGTTCTCCGGCGTGTCGGGGTCCGGCAAGTCCTCGCTGGCCTTCGGCACGGTCTTCGCCGAGGCGCAGCGGCGCTACTTCGAATCCGTCGCGCCCTACGCGCGACGCCTGATCGATCAGGCCGGCGTGCCCGACGTGGATGCCATTGACGGGCTGCCACCGGCGGTCGCCCTGCAGCAGCAACGCGGTGCCAGCAATGCGCGCTCATCGGTGGGCAGCGTGACGACGTTGTCCAGCCTGGTGCGCATGATGTACTCGCGGGCAGGGGCCTACCCGGCCCACCAGCCCATGCTGTACGCCGAAGACTTCTCGCCCAACACCCCACAGGGTGCCTGCAGCACCTGCCACGGCCTGGGGCACGTCTACGAGGTGACCGAAGCGCTGATGGTGCCGGACCCATCGCTGAGCATCCGCGAGCGCGCCATCGCCTCCTGGCCACCGGCATGGCATGGCCAGAACCTGCGCGACATTCTGGTCACGCTGGGCTACGACATCGATGTGCCGTGGAAGAAGCTGCCGAAGAAGGACCGCGACTGGATCCTGTTCACTGAGGAAACCCCGACCGTGCCGGTCTATGCCGGCTTCACGCCCGCCGAGACCCGCGCCGCGCTCAAGCGCAAGCTGGAGCCCAGCTACATGGGCACGTACACCGGCGCACGCCACTACGTGCTGCACACTTTTGCCAACACCCAGAGCGCGCTGATGCGCAAGCGTGTGTCGCGCTACATGGAAGGCAGGCTGTGCCCCGCCTGCAACGGAAAGCGCCTGAAACCGGAAGCGCTCTCGGTCACCTTCGCAGGCGTGGACATCGGCGAGTTCCTGCGGCTGCCGCTGGACCAGCTGGCGGTGTTGCTCGAGCCCATCGCGCGGGGCGACTTCAGTGCACACAGCCACGGCGCGCGTTCCAGCAGGCGTGCAACGCCCCGCGATCGCGCCAAGCGGGCAGCAAGTGGCCGCGCGACCCACGAAGGCGCCCCCGACGTGCGCCTGACCTCAGCCTTGTCGGAGGAAAAGCGCTTGGCGGCACAACGCCTGGCGGGTGGGGTAATGGCGCGGGTGGGGCAACTGCGCGCGCTCGGCCTGGGCTATCTCTCGCTGGATCGCGCCACGCCCACGCTGTCGGCCGGCGAGCTGCAGCGCCTGCGCTTGGCCACCCAGCTCAGCTCGTTGCTGTTCGGCGTGCTGTACGTACTCGACGAACCCTCGGCCGGCCTGCATCCGGCCGACAGCCAGGCGCTGTACGACGCGCTGGAACGGCTGCGCGACGGCGGTAACTCGGTGTTTGTCGTTGAACATGATCTGGAGCTGATGCGCCGCGCGCAGTGGCTGGTGGATGTGGGCCCGCAGGCAGGAGAGCATGGCGGACGCGTTCTCTACAGTGGCCAGCCGGATGGCCTGCGCAACGTTCAGGATTCGCGCACGGCGCAGTACCTGTTCGACCAGGTGCCTGCGCCAGCCAGCCGGCAGCGCAGTGCCAACTGCTGGCTGGCGCTGAAAGGCATCCATCGCCACAACCTGCACGGTGTGGACGCGCAGGTACCGCTGGGGCTGCTGACCGCAGTGACCGGCATTTCCGGATCGGGCAAGTCCAGCCTGATGGCGCAGGCGCTGCCTGAGCTGATGCTGCTGCACCTGGGGCACGAGACGGTAGACGACAGCGCCGACAGCGCGCCCACGGATGGACCCACCGTGATCGAAGCCACTCGGGGCCAGCTTGCTGGCGATGTGGATGCCATCCAGCGCGTGGTGCAGGTAGACCAGAAGCCCATCGGCCGCACGCCACGCTCCAACCTGGCTACCTACACGGGCTTGTTCGACCACGTGCGGAAGCTGTTCGCCGCGACACCCGACGCGCGCCGCCGCCGATTCAACGCGGGCCGCTTTTCGTTCAACGTGGCCAAGGGCCGATGCGAAACCTGCGAAGGCGAGGGCTTCGTCAGCGTCGAACTGCTGTTCATGCCCAGCGTCTATGCACCATGCCCCACCTGCCACGGCGCCCGCTACAACGAAGCCACGCTGAGGGTGCAGTGGAACGGCCGCAACATTGCCGAGGTCCTGCAGATGACGGTGGACCAGGCCCATGCGTTCTTCGCCGGAGAAGAGGCCATCGCCCGCCCGCTGCAGCTGCTGCAGGAGATCGGCCTGGGCTACCTGCGGCTGGGCCAGCCAGCCACCGAACTTTCAGGTGGCGAGGCGCAACGCATCAAGTTGGCCACAGAGCTGCAGCGCAGCCAGCGCGGGCGCACGCTGTATGTGCTGGATGAGCCCACCACCGGCCTTCATGCATCGGACGCGGACAGGTTGCTGGCGCAGCTGCAACGGCTGGTGGAGGCTGGCAACACCGTGGTGATGATCGAGCACGACATGCGTTCTGTCGCACAGGCGGACTGGGTGATTGATGTCGGGCCAGGTGCAGGCGGCGCGGGTGGCACCATCGTGGCGAAGGGCACGCCGCAACAGGTGGCCCGCGCCAAGCGAAGCAGGACTGCGCCGTTCCTTGCGCGCGAGCTGGGGCTGGCCAGCTGACGCCATCTCATCTGGGGCTGCATGCATTCTGTTGTACTGTGGGAGTACTCGCAGCGCCCATCAGCGAGAGGATGGTCAGGTGAACGCTTCCATGCTCCCAAGAATCGTCGGCTTCGATGTCCCGTTGTTGCATGAGCGTGTAGACGCATCCACCGACGAAGCCATCACCGCGCTGCTGGATCTGGCGCCGGGCGCTCGCTGGACAGAGATGTTCCTCATCAAGTGCAGGGCCCTGGCGTCCCAGCTCCAGCTGGCGGATGTTCGCATTGAAGGCGCCAGGATCTACTTCTACGGATCCATCAGCGATTCCCGTGGACTTGCCGACGCGGTGATGTCCATTGTCCACGTACTGAATGATGAGTTGATGCGCGAGCGGAATCACGCAGCCAGCCGCGCCTAGGCGCAGCCAAGCAGGGACCAGCACCGATCGGCAATCTCCGCTGCGCCAGGATGGCCGCGCAGGCTCGATCGCTTCGCAAGCCTGCCCTGCAGATCGTCCATCCATGCCGACCGGGTGCCATGCGGATCTCTCACATAGATATCGCAGGCAAGCCGGATAACGGGCGCCACTTCATATCGGAAGCTCATCGCGGGCAGGGCGCCCAGGTTGAACGCGATTTTCCAGTGGGCCAGCTCGCGCTCGACGTCGACAACGTGCTTGCTTCTTCCATGGATCATGGCGTTACCCCTTTTCGAAACTCCACTGTACACGCTTGTTGCTGCGGGCCTGTTCATGACCCTTGTTCATATGGGACGCGTCCCCGTACGTTCCCGTAACGGCGACACGCCCACAGTCAATCGGCAGCAGACTTGCTGCGGCGGAGAATCGAAATGAACAGCGTCCCCGAACAGAACAGGAATGACCGCTCCAACGCGTCCGCTGAAGCAGAACAGCCTGCACAGCAGGGGCAGGGCGAGGGGGGCGAACCCGGCAGGGAGGAGCCCGGCAAGCAAGGACAGCAACAGCAGCAGGACAACAAGGATCGCGAGAGCCCGAAGCCAGCGGATGAAAAGAAGGGCGGTCTCGGCGGCGATACCCGCCGCTGAGGAACAGGAGGAGCCGCGCGCCGCGCGGCTGCTTCCGCGCAGCAGACAGGGAGCGCGCATGTCCTCGCAAAGCCAGGCGATCAGCCTGATGACCAAGATCATGTACCAGTGCCGCCCGGAGAGAACGACGACGATGGCGCAATGCCGTTGCTGCGATGCGCCCAGTCCTGGCGGGATGGAGTGCGTACGATGCCTGACCGGAAGGCTTGGCGAAACGATTCACAATCGTGGCGCAGCGTTCGGCTGGCTGGAGTCGTTCCGCAGGGTCCAGCAGGACGAAGCACACGTATTCGAATGCGCAAAGCGCGCCGATGCGGCATCTTCCTAGGCGTCGCATCCAGACCTGACACCGCGCAGGCGTATGCTCGGGTCATCCAGGAGCAACGCCATGACTTTTCCGATCTGCATCTACGATAGAACGGGCACGGGGCTCCGGCTGCCCGCGGGGTGGTGGATCGACCTTCAGTCCGATCTGCCCGCGCTGGTGAACGGCGCCGCACGCATCGACCTTCCGCGCTCTTCGAAAGACGAGCATCCACGCTTGGATCCAGAGGTCCTGAGGGACCTTTTCCGGCGCATCGGGGGTTCGCAATGGCTAGGTTGAATCCGATGCGTTCCCTGGGAGTGCGCTGGCTGTTCTTCCGTCTTCGCAACGGCCAATCCATCAGTCCCGCCAGGTTGATGTCCGTCTGGTCCGAGGCTGCCGAATCCAATGAGTGCGCCGTGCGCCGCGAGATCATCGACGGCGCAGGCTACGTCTATGCCCTGTACGCGCCCAACAGCCTGCTTTCTCCCCGGCGTGTGGAGCTGCGCATGAGAGCGTTGCTGGAGGAGGCGGGCTACGCCTTCACGATGGGTAGCCTGGCAGGGCGTCACCCCGGCGACGGTTGAGGCGCGGCGCTGAGGCGCCGGCCGGACAGTCCATGCGTCGCTCTCATTCGGGGCCATCAGGCTCCAGAGGTTCGTCAGGTGCGGGATCGAAGAGCGCCAGCATCCGTTCCCGCCGGCACTGTTCGAGCCAGTGGTGCCATATCTCCACCTCGTCCATCAGCCCCGTGGCACCGCACGCGGGGCACGTGAGCGTCGTGCCCAATGGACTCGTCTTGATGCCCTCGTCCTGAGTCATTGATGAGCGCAAGCCGCAGCTCTTGCAGGTGGATCGCAATTGATCGAGGCGAACGATGGCCCCATTGCGCGCAAGAAGGGGCTGGATCGCGTGGATCCGGAAGGCATTGGGAGGATGCATGGCCGTGTCGTCTGGGGCTGGACACGGGAGCAAAGGATTCTGCGCCGGAGAAGAGCCGTGAGAGCGCAGTGTGCTTTGTTGGAGGTTAACCCTTCATCAAGGTGCACACCGCGCGCCATGACTGGCTTGAAATCCCACGGCCGCAATCGTGCACTGACGTGGCAGCCGGCGCTCGTCCGGTGCCGGCCCTGCCTCTGGGCAGGAAGGGCTCCGCCGCCACAACGGAGCCCCGTACGCTCACTTTTCCTGCAGGAACGTCAGCAGGTCCTGGTTGACCTTGTCCTTGTGGGTGTCGGTCAGGCCGTGCGGCGCACCCGGGTAGACAATCAGCTTTGCGCCCTTGATGAGCTTTGCCGATTGGCGGCCTGAGATGTCGATCGGCACGATCTGGTCGTCGTCACCGTGGATGACCAGGGTGGGCACATCGAATTTCTTCAGGTCTGCGCGGAAATCGGTGGCGGAGAACGCAGCGATCGAGTCGTAAGTGTTCTTGTGGCCGCCCTGCATGCCCTGTGCCCACCACGCATCGATCAGCCCCTGCGACACCTTCGCGCCGGGGCGGTTGAAGCCGTAGAACGGGCCCGACGGAATGTCCCGGTACAGCTGCGCGCGGTTATCCATCTGTGCCTTGCGGATGCCATCGAACACTTCGATCGGCAGGCCGTTCGGGTTGTCGGCGGTCTTCAGCATGAGCGGCGGTACCGAGCTGATCAGCACGGCCTTCTTCACCCGCCCGATGCCATGCCGGCCGATGTAGCGCGCCACTTCGCCGCCACCGGTGGAGAAGCCCACCAGCGTCACATCGTGCAGGTCCAGCGTATTGATCACCGTGGCCAGGTCATCGGCGTAGTGATCCATGTCGTTGCCGTCCCACGGCTGGCTGGAGCGCCCGTGGCCGCGACGGTCATGGGCAATGACGCGGTAGCCGTGGTTGGCCAGGAAGATCATCTGCGATTCCCAGCTGTCCGAGTTCAGCGGCCAGCCGTGGCTGAAGGTCACGACTGGTCCGTTCTTCGGACCCCAGTCCTTGTAGTACAGCTGCACGCCATCGGCGGTGGTGATGTAGCTGGCGGTGCGCGCGATGCTGGTGACTGCGACCGGCTTGGCCGGTTCGGCGGCCTGTGCGGACAGGCCGGCCTGGACCGAGAGGGCGAGGGCGGCAACGGCCAGGGTACGGGCGAAGGTGTTCATGCGGGAACTCTCATGGGTGGGTGGTGAGACGTACTTTGCGCCCGCGATCAGGTGCCAGGAATATGACAAGTCCGAATTTCTTGATAGATCGTCTTGCACGGATGTGCGCGTACGGGCCCCGCGCCACCGCCTGTTGACGAGGGAGAACGCTCGTTCTACCTTGTGGCCATGAACAAGGCCGGCACCGATACCCACCAGAAGATCCTGGCCACGGCCGAGGCGCTGATCAACCAGAACGGGATCCACGCCACCGGCATGGACCTGCTGGTGAAGACCTCCGGCGTGGCGCGGAAGAGCATTTACCGCCACTTCGAGAACAAGGACGACGTGGCCGCTGCCGCGCTGAGTGCGCGCGATGTGCGCTGGCTGGCCTGGTTCCGGCAGGAGTGCGACAAGGCTGATACCCCGGAAGCACGCATCCTCGGCATGTTCACCGTGCTCAAGGGTTGGTTCCAGTCCGAGGGCTATCGTGGCTGTGCGTTCATCAATACCGCGGGCGAGGTCGGCGACCCTGCCGATCCGATCCGGGAGATCGCGCGGAATCACAAGCGGAAAGTGCTCGATTACACGCTGGAACTTACCGAGCAACTGGCGGTGGAGCAGCCGGCGGACCTGGCCCGTCAGCTGCTGGTCCTGATGGAAGGCGCCATCACCCTGTCGCGCGTGATGGGTGATTACGACGCCGCAGACACTGCGAAGGATGTCGCGAAGCTGTTGCTGGAACAGGCCAAGCGTTAGCGCCTGGGTACGCCAGATCGCTTGAAGCAATCCGTGTATCCATCTCGATTGGAGGTCTCCCCGTGTCCGCAGAACAACCCCGTCCGCCGCTTCCTCCGTTCACCCTTGAATCGGCCACCCAGAAAGTGCGTCTTGCCGAGGATGGCTGGAACTCCCGCGATGCCGACAAGGTGTCGCTTGCCTATTCGCTCGACACCCAGTGGCGTAACCGCGCCGAGTTCACCAACGGCCGGGAAGAAGCCCGGCAGTTCCTGGCACGCAAATGGAACAAGGAGCTCGAGTACCGCCTGATCAAGGAGCTCTGGGCCTTTACCGAAAACCGTATTGCTGTCCGTTACGCCTACGAATGGCACGACGACTCCGGCAACTGGTTCCGTTCCTATGGCAACGAAAACTGGGAGTTCGACGCGGATGGCTTGATGCAGCGCCGCTTCTCGAGCATCAACGATTTGCCGATCAAGGAGAGTGACCGCAAGTTCCATTGGCCGCTGGGGCGTCGCCCGGATGATCATCCGGGGTTGTCGGAGCTGGGTATGTGATTCCCGCTTGGGCGCCATCCCAAGCGCGCTCAGGTACGATGGGGTGGCCGGCGTCTGCGCCGGCCGGGCAGGGGATGCAATGGACATGCAGGCAGGGGGCGGATTCGATCCGTCGGCAAAGACCGATTCGCAGGAACTGACATTCCACTGGCTCTACCAGCGGGTGCAGGGACTGGTTGAGCACAGCATCTACCCCAAGGCGGGCAGGGTGGAGACGTGGGCGTTTCGCATCGGCGTGGGTGCGGCGATCATCGGCATTCTCATGGGTCAGCTTCCGGATCGATGGCTGCCTCTTGGCGTAGTGCTCCAGGTGGTTGTTGCCTGCCTGGCAATCGAAATCGGAGGGTTCATTGTCGGTGGCGTACTGGCCGCCCGCAGGGGCATTCGCCAGTTCATCCAGCCGCGGCTCTCGCACGCCCGGGAGATGGATGAAGACTTCGCTCACTGGCAAGCGGTGGTGACCGAGCTTCGCGGATTCCCGCGCGTCCAGCGCGAGCGGCGACTCAAGTTCGTCAGCACCTTGCGCACAAACATGATTGAGCGCATGGGCATGATGTATGGCGGCCTGCAGCGGCTGGGACCATTCCCGCTGTTGATTGCCCTCTACCTGCAGTTCCGCGGATGGAAATGGGGCGACTGGGCGGGCGCTTTCAATGTTGGCCCGCTGGGTGCACTACTGATCTTCGCCATGGTGCTGCTGTACCTGCTGGGCTGGATGCTGATCGGCCTTCGCACCAGGCTTGATACCTACGTTGCCTTGTTGGAGGGCTCCATCCACGAACCCGAGCCCTCCCAGCCAACGCCTTTGTAGCGTCGGGCCATCATGTTCCTCATGCTGAGGGACAAACAGGACTGTGAGTCATCCAGTGAGGCATACGCATGGCTCAAGAGTGCCGCGCTGTGGCTGGATGCAGCCGATTTCTTCGGGCTTGCTGCATCATGTTCGTACATTTCGCCGACTTCACAGATCTGTACCCCGCAGATGGGCATAGTGGCCCCTCGGTAGTGTGAGCGCGTCCATCCAGCCACGGGATTTTCCCGAACGCCAGGAGGTCACTGTGCCAAGTTGTGATGAAGGAATGAAGTTGACGCGCCGGCAGGTGATCGCCGGCGGCGTCACGACCGTGGCGATGTCCGCCGCACCGGGGGCATCATCGCTCGCCGCCGAACTGGCGACGCCCCCGCCGCCCAGGCCGCCGGTCATCAGCACGGTGGCCTTGACCGTCAACGGCAAGCGGCGGGAACTTGAACTGGACACCCGGACCACGCTGCTCGATGCCCTGCGCGAACATCTGAAGCTGACCGGCACCAAGAAGGGCTGCGACCACGGTCAATGCGGTGCCTGTACCGTGCTGGTCAACGGTGAGCGCATCAATGCCTGCCTCAGCCTGGCGGTGCAGCACCAGGGCGATGCCATCACCACCATCGAAGGCCTCGGAACTCCCGATGACCTGCATCCGATGCAGGCCGCTTTCATCAAGCATGATGGCTACCAGTGCGGGTATTGCACGCCGGGGCAGATCTGTTCGGCGGTGGCGGTACTGGACGAGATCAAGCGGGGTGTGCCCAGCCATGTGCAGGCGGATGTCAGCGCACGGCCCCAGGCCACCAACATGGAAATGCGCGAACGCATGAGCGGCAACCTCTGCCGCTGTGGCGCCTATTCCAACATTGCCGAGGCGATGGCAGAGGTCGCTGGCGTCACCTCTGCAGGGAGGCGCTCATGAGGGCCTTCAGTTACGAGCGCGCGAAATCCCCGGCCGAGGCCGCCAGGGCCGTCGCCGGTACCGAGGGCGCGAAGTTCCTGGCCGGAGGGACCAACCTGCTCGACCTGATGAAGCTGGAGGTCGAGACGCCAGCGCACCTGGTCGATGTGCAGGACATCGGCCTGGACAGGATCGAACCCACCGACGAGGGTGGCCTGCGCATCGGCACGCTGGTCACCAACACCGCGCTGGCCTCGCATGAGCGCGTGCGCCGCGACTACGCGGTGCTGACCCGCGCGATCGTGGCAGGCGCTTCCGGGCAGTTGCGCAACAAAGCCACCACCGGCGGCAACCTGCTGCAGCGCACGCGCTGTCCGTATTTCTACGACCCCAATCTGCCCTGCAACAAGCGCCTGCCCGGATCCGGCTGCGGCGCACTCGAGGGGTTCTCCCGGCAGATGGGCGTGATCGGCACCTCGGACAGCTGCATCGCGACCTATCCGGGCGACATGGCGGTGGCCCTGCGGGTGCTGGACGCCTCGATCCAGACCGTCAGGGGCGACGGCAGTACGCGCAGCATCCCGATTGCCGATTTCCATCGTTCCCCCGGCGACAGGCCGCAGCAGGACAACGTGCTGCAGCGCGGTGAGCTGATCACCCACGTCACGCTGCCAGAACCCCTGGGCGGTCGGCACGTGTACCACAAGGTACGAGACCGCGCGTCCTATGCGTTCGCACTGGTGTCGGTCGCCGCGGTCGTGCAGCGTGACGGCTCGGCGCGGTTCGCCTTCGGTGGGGTCGCGCCGAAGCCGTGGCGCGTCGAGGCAGCCGAACCCCTGCTGCGCGACGGCGTGAAGGCCGCGACCCGGCAGGTGTTCGCCGGTGCCCGTCCGACGCGGGAGAATGCGTTCAAGATCGCGCTCGCCGAGCGCACCCTCGCGGCGGTGCTGGTGGAAGGAGAGCGCTGATGCCCCTTGAATTCAACGCCCCCGCCGGCGACAACCTGTTCGACAAGGCCAAGGTCGTCGGCAAGTCGACGCCGCGCATCGACGGTCCACGCAAGACCACCGGTACCGCCCCCTATGCCTACGAGCGCCACGACGTGGCGCCGAACCAGGCCTACGGCTACATCGTCGGTGCGGGCATCGGCAAGGGGCGCATCATTTCGATGGATGCCTCCCGCGCACGTGCCGCGCCCGGCGTACTGGCGGTCATCACCGCACCGGAAACCAAGCCGGTCGGCACATCGAACTGGAACAACGCGCCGCTGTTCGGCGGACCCGAAGTGGCCCACTACCACCAGGCCATCGCCTGCGTGGTGGCAGAGACCTTCGAGCAGGCCCGCGCCGCCGCAGCGCTGATCCGCACCCGCTACGAGCGCGGCAAGGGCCGCTTCGATTTCCCGGCCCTGGCGCCGTCCGCGCCGCTGGCAAAGGGGCGCGGTGGCAAGCCCGACCGGCAGACGCTCGGCGATTTCGACACCGCCTACGCGACCGCCGCGGTCAAGCTCGACGAGACTTACCACACCTCCGACGAAAGTCATTCGATGATGGAGCCGCACGCCACCATCGCCGCCTGGGAGGGCGACACGCTCACGCTGTGGACGGCGAACCAGATGATCGACTGGGCCAGGCAAGGCATGGCGGCGATCCTCGGCATCGATCCTGCCAAGGTGCGCGTGGACTCGCCCTATATCGGCGGCGGCTTTGGCGGCAAGCTGTTCATCCGTGCCGACGCGGTGCTGGCCGCGCTGGCGGCCAAGCAGGTCGGGCGGCCGGTGAAGATCGCGCTGCAACGCCCGCTGATGCCCAACAACACCACGCACCGGCACGCCACCCTCCAGCGCGTGCGGATCGGCTGCGGAAAGGATGGCCGGATCTCCGCCATCGCCCATGAGAACTGGTCGGGCAACATCAACGGCGAGGACGGCGAGAACGGCACCCTGCAGACGCCCAAGCTCTATGCAGGCGCCAACCGCCTGGTGGCCAACTACATCGCCACGCTCGACATGCCCGAAGGCAATGCGATGCGCGCACCGGGCGAAGCACCGGGCCACATGGCGCTGGAAGTGGCGATGGACGAAATGGCCGAGAAGCTGGGCCTCGACCCGATCGCGTTCCGCATCCTCAACGAGCCTGAGGTCGTACCCGGCGATCCGTCCAAGAAGTTCTCCGACCGCAACCTGGTGCGCTGCCTGCGCGAAGGCGCGGAGCGCTTCAACTGGAACAAGCGCAACCCCAGGCCGGCGCAGGTCAGGGAAGGGCACTGGCTGATCGGCATGGGCGTATCTGCGGGCTATCGCGGTGCACCGACGATGAAGTCGGCGGCGCGGGTCCGGCTTGACGGCCAAGGCGGGGTGATTGTCGAGACCGACATGACCGACATCGGCACCGGCTCCTACACAATCATCGCGCAGACGGCTGCCGAGACCATGGGCGTGCCGCTGGAGCGGGTCCAGGTGACACTCGGCGACTCCCGTCATCCCGCCTCCGCCGGTTCCGGCGGCCAGTGGGGCGCGGCAAGCTCCAGCGCGGGCGTGTACGCGGCGTGCGTCAGCCTGCGCCGCAAGGTGGGCGAGAAACTGGGCTTCGACGGCGACACCGCAGACTTCGCCAATGGCCGCATCCAGGCGGGTGGGCGGACGATCAAGCTGGCGGAGGCGGGGACACTGTCGGCGGAGGACGGCATTGACTTCGGCGACTTCAAGCAAGGCTACGACGTCGGCACCTATGCAGGGCATTTCTGCGAGGTTGCCGTGCATGCCTACACGGGAGAGACACGCATTCGCCGCATGCTTGCCATATGCGATGGCGGACGGATCCTCAATCCGCTGTCCGCACGCAGCCAGGTCATCGGCGGGATGGTGATGGGTGCGGGCGCGACCCTGATGGAGGAGCTGGTGGTCGACAAACGGCTTGGCTTGTTCATCAACCACGACCTGGCGGGCTACGAGGTTCCCGTGCACGCCGACATCCCGTACCAGGAGGTGGTCTTCCTCGACACGCTGGATCCGGTGATCTCGCCGATGAAGGCCAAGGGTGTGGGTGAACTGGGCATCTGCGGGGTTGGCGCCGCGATCGCCAATGCGATCTACAACGCAACCGGCGTGCGCGTGCGTAACTATCCCATTACCCTGGACAAGCTGCTGCCCGGCTTGCCCGACGTGGGCTGACCCTTGCGCATGGACCGACCCGCAGCCTCGCCCACTCTGGAAGCCTCCGCCGCAGGCGGAGGGGAGCCCGGCGATCTTGCCGAGGACCTGTCCGCAGCGCCGGGCTTCCTCGCCGAAGGTAGCCCGCGCGGCGTACTCGAGACGGCCTTGACGCGCGTGCGCGCGGGGGAGCACGCCGTGCTCGCGCTGGTGCTGGAAACCGATGGCTCCACCTACGCCGGTGCCGGCGACATGGTGCTGTTCTGCAACGGCAGCCAGGTCGGCTGGCTGAGCGGCGGATGCTTGGAGCCGGAGCTCGCGCGACGCGCGGAGCAGGTGAGCGCGGCAGGGCGGGTCGACTGGATCGAGATCGACACCCGCAGTGACGACGACCTGTTGAGTGGGTCTGCGCTCGGCTGCCGCGGCCGGCTTCGGATTGCGCTCCTGCCATTGCGTGCCATGTCCGGCATCGACGCCGTCATCGAGGCTTGGCTGCGCGAGGGCGTGTCACTCCGGCGCGACCTTCGCACGTCGGGCCAGGTCGTTTTCCGTGCCGGCCATCGCGAGCAGGCGTGGCAGCTGGATCCGATGCATGGTGCGCAGCCCTTTGGCGAGGGCGCATGGCATTTGCCGTTGCCCCGTCTTCCGCGGGCTCTGGTGTTGGGGGGCGGTCCCGAAACGCCCTTCCTGGTTCCGTTGCTGCGGAGCCTGGGGTGGCGGGTCAGCGTGGCCGAACGGAGAGCGCGCTGGGCCTCAGCCGGGCAGTGCGCGGATGCGCATCTTCAGACCAGCCCGGCCGAGGCCCTTCATGGCGACCCGTGCGACGCGGCACTGGTGATGCATCACGATTTCGAACTGGACCGGGAGGCGCTGGTGGCCCTGGCTGATACCAAAGTTGCGTTCATTGGACTGCTGGGTCCGCGGCGAAGGCGCGAGGACCTGTTCAAGCTGCTGACACCGGATCAGCGCCACCGCCTGTCCCCGAGACTTCGATCACCGGTCGGCCTGAACATCGGCGGGCGAGGGCCAGAGGCGATTTCGCTCAGCATCGCCGCGCAGCTGCAGCAATGGCGAAGCGCGCACGGCACGTGACTGACGCGCATGCGGTCGTCGTGCTGGCTGCCGGCGGGAGCACCCGACTTGGCCAGCCCAAGCAGCTTCTGACCCGGCAGGGCGAGACCCTGGTACATCGCGTGGTGCGGTTGGCGCGCGAGCTCGCGCCAGCGCAGGTGCTGGTCGTGGTGGGCGCAAACGCACAGGCCGTGACATCCAGCATTGCCGGGCTGGACGCCACTCCGGTAACCAACCACCACTGGGAACGCGGCCTGGCGAGCAGTCTGCAGGTTGCCGGCGCACACCTGCTGCCCACGGTGACCGCGGTGATGGTCGTGGCATGCGACCAGCCCGCGATCGAGCACTCCCATCTGCAGGCGTTGCTTTCGGGTGCCCGCGCCGCAGCGTCAACGTGCGCGGGCACCCGCCACGGAAATGCGCTTGGCGTTCCCGCAGTAGTGCCGCGCGCCTGGTTCACCTCTGTCGGTGCAGCCGGTGACCGCGGCTTCGGAGCGCGCCTGCGGCAACTTCCTGTCGATACGGTGCATGTCCTGCAGGCACCGGAACTGGGCCTGGATATCGATACGCCAGAAGATCTTGCGCGTGCGCGCGATGCGGGCTGGATCGATGCCGGGAGGTGACCCGCATGATCACTGGGCAAATGCCTGTCGCGCAGGCGACGAGCGGCAGAGCTGCAGCCCGAACCCTCGCTGCCCGCAACCCTGTAGAGTCGGGCCATGCTCGACTACGGCACGCCACATCGCGCCCCATCAGGCACATCACTAGCAAGACTCTGCAGCACCCGATCCAACAGAACAGGTTCCGGTGCGCCAGCCAGTACCTGCTCCAGGTAATCCAACGGCTCCAACTGCCATTGGAGGAGCGCCCGCAACCGCACAACGGCGGGCGCCCGCTGCTTCGCGTCCAGTGAGGCCTGCAACAGCAGATGGTGCGAGCGCCTCTCCAGCCACAGCACTGGAACGCCTCCACAGTGAATCTGGAATCCGGCGTTTTGATGCCGCTCGACGAACTGGAAGCCCTGTCGTGGCCGAGCCTCCACGAACTGAACGGCTTGGCGGCGCAGTTGTGAGAATCGATCATCGTTGATGCTTTGGAACGCGACAGGCGAGGGCACCGGCGGCGCCAGCCACTGCGTCTGTGCCGCAACCACCACCGCAAGACAGAGCGCGGTGGCCGCCCAGCGCCACCAGGCCACTCAGCCCTCCGGATGCAGTCGGGTACTGGCGTGTGCGGTAAGGCCGATTCCGGCCATGATCAGCCCCTCCATCACGCGCGGGCCAACGTACTGCTCCAGCTCGCCATTTTCGCGGGCGCGCTGCGCGGCCAGCAGGATCTCCAGCACCACCCGAAGGCCGGCCAGCGAGCAATCGGTATCTGCCAAGGCGATGCGTCGACCGGGCATCTGGTGGCGTTCCGGCCACGGCTGGCCATCGGAGGCGGCACCGGCGCCGATGCTGTGCAGCAGGGCGATGAGGGTGTTCGGGTCCAGCGCGGGGCCGTTGGCGGGCGCATCGTGGATCGGGTGCGGGGCAGGGCAGTGGGGCTGGGTCATGGCGGGGGCTCCTTGCGTGCAGGCAGAAGCCGCCACCGATAAAGGTGGCGGACGATGCGTGGCTCGAAATCCGGTACGCGACTATGACCGGTGGGCACAAGGCCCCCACGCACCGCCCGCCATAGCCGGCCGACGGATTGCCAGCCGGCACCACAAGGCGTGGTGCCGGCTGGCAAGCGCAAACTACAGTCGCGTTACCGGGATTTCGAGCCCCGGCCACCGATGAATTGGTGGCATGAAAAGGAATACGCGCGGTCGTCCGTGATGCCAATGCAGTAAGGCCGATGCCGACACCACTTTCAAGATTTTCAGAATCGTTGCATATGGCGCAGCCGAGCCGGATCCTTGCGCTGCAAGGCTAACGGCGATGTTGGCTCTGGATGCCCGCGGACTGTCGGCATCCGCTCACCGGGGTCATAAGGGAGGCGGATGCGACAGTTTCGCCAGGAGCGAACAGGCGTCAGTAACCCTTCAACGCAGCCTTGGTTCGCTCCAGCCATGCGGCATTGTGGCTCCGTGCATGGCGCGACCAATGCTGGGCATCGTCGATGATGCTGGCGAACAGGCTGCGGGCTTGCTCGCGATCGTCCGGTTGCGGCTGCGCCATCAGCCATTCGGCGTAGAGGCAGCGAGCGGCCGCATCGTTTCCGCATTCCACGGCGCGCTCGAACGCGGCGCGGGCGCCGGGCGACTGGGTGGCGGCCAATGCCTGCGCATGGAGGAGGGTCTGTTCTGGCTTGCGGCGCACATCCGGATGACGGGCGAAGAGGCCGTCCAGCGTCTCGACTGCAAGTGCGGCGTGCCCGGAATCGAGGCGAGCACGGGCAAGGCCGGTCAGAATGTAGGGGTCGTCGCCCAATGGCGAGCTTGCGGCCTGCTCAAGCAGGGTTCTGGCTTCCTCCGCCTGGCCGGCATTCAGCAGCGTCATGCCCAGGCGAACACGGTTCTGCACGGTGGGCGTGCGCGCAAGTTCGGCGCGAGCGTTGCGCAGGTTCTGGCCCGGGTCCATGAGCTGCTTGGCGGAACGGACGACCTGCCGGGCGCCGCGCGAGTGACGGACTTCCGGAAAGTAGATCGCCAGGAAGTAGACGACGCTGCCGAGCAGCGGGAACGAGAAGAGCAGGATGAGCCAGTAGAGGCTCTGGCCCGAGCGGATGGCGTGCACCGCGAAGTAGATGGCTGCCAGTACGTGGAGTCCGATTCCGATATAGGGCATGTGGGTGCCTGGTCCTTGGGAGGGCTGGCACTATAGTGGGAGCGGGGTAGGGCGCCAATGGGGTGCAGGTGGGGGGGGGCGTGACGCGTCACGTTAATTGGATCAACCCCTCCTCGACGCAGGGCGGGCCTACCGATGCGGTAAAAAACCGGGTGATTAAACGGAGGGCAAATGGAGTTTGAGAAGATCCGGGCAGTAGTCAGGCTTGCGGAATACACGGTCGTCGACCGGCCGCCACTCCGGGTGAAGGAGGGTCCGCTGCTTGCATTTTCAGAAGAGTTTTTAGTCGGACCATGGTTAATCATGAGTGGCTTCAGCATCATCTGGAAACGCCTACTCTGGATCTTCCTCCTCACGCTGATCTTCATGAGTGGATTCTTCCTTATGGAATCCGCTTTCGATCCTGTCATGATTATCGCCGCATTGGTGCTGAGTGTTGTCAGCGTCTACTTCGGTCTTCCTACTCGAACGGTCCTTGCGGGCGTCACCGCAACGTCTACTGGAAAGCTTGCAGTTGCTATCGAGGAATTTGTGAAGGATCAAGCAGAGCTGGAGCGATTGTCCTCCGGCGTGCAGCTAGTGAAAGCTCAAACGACCGAGCGAATGGCGCGTTTCAATGTGTTCGCTGGCATCCTTTGGGGCGCCCTGTTCTGGCTCGTCACGGCACGCGTGCTATCCCCGGCCATTTCACTGGACACTGTAAAGGCGAGCATCTTTCCAGCCATCGCTGTAGCAAACCTGTTCATCGGGCTGTCTGTGGTTGCGGCTGGCTACGCAGCAGCTGTACGAATCGCCTATCAGACATTGGACTTTGCGCTCCTGGAGGTTAAGGGGAAGCTAGCTTGCGGCATCCTCGCATCATCAGACTCATAGATCGCGGGGTAAGCACTACGGAAATCTGGCCGCTCCATACACCTACGATAGATATCAACTAATTCTCACAGGCTCTCATAAATATTGCTTTCATTCTGGCTCAACTAGGGCGGGTTGCTCTTTGCTCGCCGCATCGACTGCGGCATGATAAATTGAAAGATGCGGTTCGCACTGACGTGCCCGCGCCGGGGCCGAGCCATTGGCCGCCGGGTCATCATTGACAGCACATGACAGAGAAGGAAATCATCATGGCAGCGACGATCCAGGAGTTCGTACACGAACGAGGTATCAAGTATCTGGTTCATTTCACGAGGGAGAGCAATCTGACTTCCATCATTCAGCGAGGACTTGTACCTAGGGATCTGTTAGCTGGAGAAGGCGGGGTTAAGTTTAACGATACTGTACGGCTAGACGGGACATCGGCAGTCTGTCTTTCAATTGACTTCCCCAACTACAAGATGTTCTTCAAGGTTAAGCAGGCAGATGTCGACGAAAGCTGGGTAATTGTGGCGGTTAGCCCCGCTGTACTGTCGTCGCCCACTGCCGCATTCTGCGCTGGCAATGCAGCGTCGGCCGCGATGACAAGCATTCCGATCGCTCAACGCATGGGGCTACAAGCCCTTCAGGGCATGTACGCTGACTGGAATGGTGTGAGCCGCGCAACTCTAGGCATCCCCGATAGATACCCAACTAATCCACAAGCTGAAGTCCTAATGCTAGAGGGAGTTTCGAGAGAGCACATACTTGGAGTATTTGCTTTGAATCAAGCGGTAAAGGCTAGGCTTGTTGCTACGCACGCAAAGCTGAACGAAAGAAATGTTGTAGTCAATGCGAGTATTTTCCGCTACCGCCAGGACTACGCCCATTGGAAACAGGTGGCTGACAGTGGCATCTAGGCCAGTATTTGCGCCTTCACTCAGTGGCGACCTGCTCGTGCTCACGAGGCACGTCGACTTTCAGTGGTTCCCTGGGATGTCGAAAACTCAGTCTCAAAAGTCGATTCGATCCCTGCATGCGGAAGCGAATAGGCAATTTGGGCTGGACGATATACTTGAGATATCAAGCAAGTCAGCCGACGCTCTTGGAGTAAGCTTGAGCGCCTTTAATCTGATGATCAAGACAGTCAAGCGTGGCCGCGAGTTCAGCTTGGAATGCGCATATCAAGCAAGCAAGGTGTTTGAGTCTGGAGGTCCCTACATTGACTTGATGGATGCATCATCGATTGATGCCAAGCGAGATCCGCGCCTGACTCGAAGTGGTCGACTGGTTGGCTTCCGGTTCTTTGGGATCGACTGGGAACTGGAGCCAAAGACCGCGTTTTATGATTGGTTGTACATCAACGCACTTCACAAGCAGCCCGCAATTGCCGATGAGGTGATGAGGTACCAAGCCTTTACTGATATAGCTTTTAATCCGGAAAAATCCGTAAACTGCCAAGCTTATTCCGCAGCGCTCTATGCATCCTTGCGGGGGCGCGGTCTTTTGACGGCGGATGTTCTTAAAGACAAATTCGCGTTCTTATCCATTGTCGATACCAATCATGTAAGCAATGCACGCGAGGATACCTCTGTTCAAAGTCGACTCATTTAGGGCTGATGATTACGGCGACAGGGAATGCACATGTTCTTACTAGACCACAGCAAAGAAATCGCATCGTTGTTAGCTCCTGTGCTAACAGCGACTTTCGGCTGGCTCTCCAAGGGGCGCGCTAGGCTGCTTTGTGCCCAGAGGCATGGCTTTACCTTCTATATCCCTCCTGAAGCCGATAGCTCGGGACAGCAGAGAGATGCCATCACTGTGCACACCATCTCCTATTTCATTCGGAACGATGGAAAAATTCCTCTGAATGGAGTGGAGGTGGTTTGGCAGTGGAAGCCAGATGGAATGCACCTTTGGCCTCCGCGCCCATTTTCTCAGGAGCAAACACATGACGGTCGCCATGTCGTGGGGATCAAGAGCTTGGCGCCAGGCGAAGACTTTTTGGTAGAGGTGATTGGATTCGGCTCAGCGCTGCCTCAGATGCAAAGCTGCCGAAGCGAGCAAGCAGTGGCGAGGCATGTAGAGCTTAATTTCTACGAGAAGTTGCCGGCTTGGCGATACCGAATGGTGCGAATTTTGACGCTTGCGGGCATCGCGGGGATCGCATATGCAGTATTACTGTTGCTACAGATCATCCTGGTAGGCAGCAAATTGGTGACGCCGTAGGAATTCCACCAACGGGAAGCTGGCTAACATCCTCAGGAGGAGGGGATGGATACTCGACTTGGCATCTTCTGTGTGTTGTTAGCTGCAGCCGGCTCTGTTTCAGGGCAGCAGATCCATTCAGTCAGGGGCCCTGCACCAAATCACATCCCGATAGCGCCCAGCGCGACCCACAACTCGATGGCAAAGACCACTACGCCATTCAACTGTGACCAGTACCGCTGGCCTAATCACCCGCACCCGGGAATGAACCCGCTTTGTGACGGGCTTGAGGCCGATGTCCTTCAAGGCGAGTCCAGGCAGGCGGGACGCCCTAAGCCATCAACCGAGGTTGTTGCATTGCCTGCAATGGGTACGGATGCAGCTAAACGCTCAGGAATGGCCTGCATAGGCGGTCAGGCAATGCGTAAGCTATCGAACGGCTGGGAGCAGGTTTTGTCTCCCAGAGGCGGCTGGCTTCGCTGCCGGGAGCGTTGATTTAAAGGGCAGGGCGCGGAGCCCCTGCAAACCAGCCAGCCTCCAACCGATGTAGCGCGCAACAACCACTGTGAAATTAACCTCAGGTGCAAGATGGCTATCAGCAAGGAAGATTCTGACCAGCTTCGTGACGTGCGTGGAGCTGAGTTCTTTGAGCGCTATAACAAGCCGCACCCATACGCTCACAACCTTCTTCAGGGCCACCTCTTTATAGAAGAGCAACTTGAAGTGATCATTATGTCCGTATTCTCCGAGCCTGAGGCTGTAATTGAGGCTAAGTTGAGCTTTTGGACAAAATTGAAGCTTGCGCAGGGAGTAGTTGGCAAGAGTGTCGACATCTGGCCCGCACTTGAAAAACTCAATTCCGCGCGCAACGAGCTAGCCCATGGACGGGACCTGTCCATCCTTGAAAGGAAGATCGATGATTTCCTAAGCGCGATGCCCGGCTTGAGCGAGCATCACCGGAAGGATGATTCGCGTGCGCACAAGTTGAACATGGCAATAATCGGGGCCGCTGGCTATATCACTCGGACTGCAGAGAGCTACCGCCCCAGAGCATCCGTCACTGAATGATCTGGGGTGTAGGGGCAGCGCCCCTACGAACAAAGCCTTACACGCGCTGACGCGGTTTCGGCCCACGACTCATGTAGACCACATTGGACGTCTCGGCGCCGGGGCCGGGATCACGCACGCAGAACCGTCGTTCTCGGCGAATTCTGAGCGCTTCGGCTAGGTAGATGACGCTGGATTTCGCCGTGGTCGAAGCTTTCCGTGCAGCTGCGGTCCGGGGAGCCGCCTCAGCCATCATCAGCCGCCATTCCCGCGCGATGTTGCAGGTCAAGGACCACCAGGTCATGTCACAAGGCTCCAGTTGGTGACCCTCAGGGGTGAACATATGCTGCAATCTCATCCTTGTCGGGGGAGCCAACAGGGAGGCAAGAGCCAAGCCAGAGCCAAGCAGAACCCATGAACCGGATCACGCCCGATACAGCATTTCGCATAATGTATATTATGTTCACATGAGACTGGACCGAACCGGTGGGTTGGCACCCATCCACTTCAGCTTTGCGTCTCCTCAAGAAGCCTCTGCGTAGGACGACCTTCAGCGCCATCTCTTACCGTCGATATCAAAGTGAACCGTCTTCACCTGCCGCCGGACATGACAAACCAGCAACACGATGAGCAATGCCTTGCCGAAATTCTGGGAATTCTCAACGAGCTGACAAGCGAGAAGCCGCTCTCGTTGCCCAGCACTACAGCGACCTGGCCATACCTCTTAGAACGCAGCCTTCTGATCGCATATGTTGGCGTGCTCGTGATCACTGCCGCCTCGGCCGTTGTGACTGCAGCTACATCTTTGCAGGAGCCGGCGGAGCCCTACCTTCAATCCGGTTTCTTTACAGGATTCGTACTCGTTGTCGCGTACATCCTATCCTCACTCGTCAATGCGGTTATCGCCAACCGAAGAGCGCGCAAGGATCCCACTCCTGCAATGCTCCGGAGAATGCGCCGCGACACGATTCAAGATTGGAAGCAGATCCAGTTGCTCCGCACCTTTCCAAAGCACCTTGTCGAGTACGCACTGACACAGTACAAGTGGCACTGGGACATGCTTGAGCAACGGGTTGGTCTCTTCTCGGGCGATCTCCGCCGGCTGGGTTTGGCCCCCGCATTGGCGGGCAGTGCTTTGGCTGCGGCCAATCTCATTAGGCAGGAAGGCGTGGTGTTGCTATGGGCGCCGATCGCAATGGCTTGTTGCCTCTACATCGTCGCCACTGTGCTCCTCGCATCCCGCGAAAGGCCGAGACAGGTCGTCGAGCTACTTTCATTCTTGATCAAGAGCTGGGAGTCGCTCAGCCCAACTCCAATGCCACAGCTCGCTCCCGAGCACCTTGATCTGCCTATTGCGTTAGCTGCGGCTGGGCAATCACAGGAACCTGTGCATCACAAAGACATCCACCAAGCCCAGCGTCCCATGCCGGAACGCCTTCGGTAGCGTTCCCACCACATCGAACCCCAGCTTCCGATACAGCGCCACAGCCGGCCCATTGGTGCTGACCACGTAATTGAACTGCATGGCCAGGAATCCTTCCGCCCTCGCCCGTTCCAGGCTGTGCTCCACCAGGGCCCGGCCCACGCCTTGCCCTTGTGCCGGCGCATCCACCACATACGTGGCGCTGGCCACATGCGCCCCAAGGTCAGGGAAATTCGGGCCCATCTTGTACATGCCCACAACTCGGCCCTCCAGCATAGCTACATGAGGTGCCTGGGCCTGGAACCAATGCGCGCGAAACGTTTCGACTCCAAAAGAGCCGGCAAAGGGCAGCGCATCCTGCGCCGCAATGGCCGCCTTGAACATGCCCCACATCGCGTCGAAATCGCCTGCACGGGCGGGCCGGATCTCCATGCGTCTCCTGCAGATCTGTGGTGGTGACCAGGCCGGACACTACCAGAATCCAGCCCCTGCCCCGTAGCTGCTTCACGCGCCACCGCCGTCGGCTCCGCAATAGTTGTGGGAATTCCAGCCCTCAGAGCAGTAGATGCCTCCTGTTTCCGTGCACATCCCGCACCGGCTTCGACGGTGGCGCGTTCCTGCCTACGTCCTGCTGGGCGTCTACCTGCTGTACCTGCTGGCCGGCAACATCTTCCTCAATACCCCGTTGTTCGATCAGGTCACCAACCGCAAGCCGCACAAGTTCGTGATGACCACCGGCCCGGCCATCACGCTGCTGCCCGGCCATGTCATCGCCTGGAACGTGCACATGCGCGGCCACGTGAACCACACGGTCTACGCGCTGCATGCCGAGCGCGCCAGCGCCCGGTTGGCGGTGCTGCCCCTGTTCCAGCGCGAGGTGCGGGTTCCGCGCTTGCAGGCGACGGGGGTTTCCGCCGAGATCAGCCGCGTCGAAGAAGCCATCCCGCCACCGCCGCGCAGTGACCGCGGCTGGACCCTGCGTTTCGACGCCATCCACAGCGACAGCATCCGCAGCGCACGCTTTGGCAAGCTGCTGATCATCGGCAAGGGCCACGGCACGGTGGGCTTCCTCAAGCAGCTACGCGGCGGGCCTTCGGAGCTCTTCGAGTCCGAAGTTGCGTTCGCCGACGCGGACACCAGCTATGACGGTGTGCAGTTGCTGGGTGACATGAATCTCAGCGCACGCTTCAGCTATCCGCGCCACTATCGGGACCAGGCGCCTGGTCTGGCCAAGCTGAAGCTGCTGCATGCCCAGCTCGAGGTCGACGCCCGCAGCCAGGGCCTGCGCATGGACACGGATGCCACAACGCCGAAGATCTCCAGCGCGCCCATACCCGGACGCCTGCAACTGGCGCTGCACCTGATCGACGGCCAGCTGCAGCCCGGGGACCGCGCAATCTGGCAGGTGCCGCTCTACCTGGGTGACGGCGCCCCCGACCGCGGCGTGCTGGCCCTGCAGCTCAATGTGGCCAACGACCTGCGCCTGCAGGCCCGCCTGCCGCCCAAACCCGGCTCAGGCAGCGAAGTGGATGCCGAACTGCACGTCCGTGGCCGGGACATCCCCTTCCAGCAGCCTGCCCAGCTGCTGGAGCGCAGCTCTGGTACCGTGCGCGGCGAATGGACGTTCACTTCGCTCAACTGGATCCCTGCCCTGTTCGTCCGCAAGCCGTGGCTGCAGCTGGACGGAGGCGGCACGCTGAAAGCCGATCTGCGCCTGCGCAACGGCGAACTGATCGAAGGCAGCACCGTGGACATCCCGGCGGCCGCGGCCGTGGCCGAGGTCGCCGGCGTCCGCTTGGCGGGCACGGCCAGTGCCCATGGCGTATTGAAGGCCGGCAGCCCCAGCCAGGCACAGCTGGCTGTCCGACTGCCACGATTCACTGCGCAGCCAACCGATGCCAAGGGCGTGCGCCTGTTCGACGGCCGTGACCTGGCCCTGGACCTGGCCGGCGATGGCCGCCTGCAGGAGTTGCGCAAAGGGGTACGCGCGCAGCTGCGCTTCAGTGAAGCCACCATCCCTGATCTGACGGCCTACAACCGCTACCTCGGCTCGCCGCAGGTGCGGCTGCTTCAAGGCACCGGCAGCCTGAGCGGCGATGCCACGCTCGACACCGATGGACGCGTCGGTCATGGCACGGCCCGGCTGTTTGCGCGCAACGCCAGTGCCAAGGTGGCGGGACTGGAAATGGGCGGCGATATCGGCGTGAACGCGACCCTGCGCCGCGGTGACTTCGATGAACGTCATTTCGATCTCTCCGGCACCACCGTGGAGCTGCGCAATGTGCAGGTGGCCGGTACAGAGCGCCCAAGTGCATGGAAGGGCCGCGTGGCCTTCAAGCGTGGCCGCATCGATGCGCAGTCGCCCTTCCAGGTCGATGCCACCACGGATCTGGATCTCAGCGACGCCCGTCCGTTGCTTGCACTGTTCGCAGAGCGCACCGACTACCCGCGCTGGACCTTGTCGCTGCTGGATTCCGGACAGGTACAGGCACAGGCAACGCTGCGCTGGCGCCCAGGCCATCTGGTCATCGATGGACTGCAGGCCGAGAACGATCGCCTGTCGGTACGCGCGCGGCTGGATCTGCTCGACCAGCGCAAGCGCGGGGACCTGTATCTGCGCTGGGGGCTGCTGGGTGCGGGCATCGAGCTGGACGGTGACCAGCGCCAGTGGCACCTGGCCAAGGCACGCGAGTGGTTTGATCAGCGGCCTTCCCTGCTGCCAGCGAGCCAGGGGACGGGCGCCGCAGGTTCATCGGACTGAAGGCTGGCGGCCTGCATCCATTTGCGGCCTCAGTGCGTAGGCGCAAGCAAGCGCATCATGGAGCTGCACGGTATGAAGCTGAGTTCACAGGTTTTCGGGCTTCTGGGATGGATGGCGATCACCTTCATCGCGGCCACTCTGGGGGCGTGGGCGTCGGCATCCGCGGCAAGCTTCTACACCACCCTCGCCCTTCCCCCGTGGGCACCACCGGCCAGTGTCTTCGGTCCGGTGTGGACCTTGCTCTACGCCATGATGGCCATTGCCGCCTGGCTGGTCTGGCGCGAACGCGGCTGGCGTGGAGCACGACCGGCGCTGATGCTCTACCTGGTGCAGCTTGCCGTCAATGCGCTGTGGAGCTGGCTGTTCTTCGGCTGGAAGCTGGGCGCCTTGGCCTTCGCCGACATTCTTGTATTGATTGCGCTGGTATGCGCAACAACCGTCGCGTTTGCGCGCGTCCGTCCGATTGCGGCGGCGCTACTGCTTCCCTATCTGGCCTGGATCTCGTTCGCTTCAGCGCTCAACTTCGCGGTATGGCGAGCCAATCCCGGGCTGCTGTGACCTCTGCCGGTCACGCCTGGGCCGCGGCCTGCCGGTGCCAGCTCCGCAGCAGGGCCGGCTTGAAGGCCTGCTGTCCGCAGCCAGTGGGGCATCGCACCACCCGCGCCGCAGTATGGCTGACCAGGCCCCGCCCTTCCTCTGCCTTGAAGATCGTCTCGCAGGACAGGCAACGGGCCACCAGCGAGTACAGATGCAGCAACCGGCCACTGGCAGGGTCCTGCAGCGCATCCACATCCAGCAGTTCGAACTGGCAGCTGTCAGGCAGCATGCGATACGGGGGCAAGGGCACGGTCTGCAGATTCACGGGGCGGTCGCTCAGGGAAGTGGACCCACCCTAGGCAATGACCTGTCGAGCTGATGTGCAGCGCAGATGTACTCTTCGCGAAAACTGCAAGTGTTCGACCTGGTCGTTACATGAAGAATTCAGCTTGGACAGAAACACGCTTCACACGCACACACTGGTAGGCGGATGCACGATTTTGCTTCACCATTGATGGATACGGATGTATCACTGGGCTATCCAGCCATCCACGAACCATGAGCCCTGCCCTTGATGCCTTCTGCTGAATCCGCGCACGACACCGCCTCGTCCAGCTGCGCGCGCGAACCGATCCATACCCCCGGCGCGATCCAGCCGTACGGTGTGCTTCTGGTCGTTGAGCCGCAGTCCCTGCAGGTGCTCGAGCGCGCCATCAGCCATCCGGGGCTGCTGCAGCAGTTCGGCGAGCCGTTGGCGCAGCATGTCAGCAAGGTGCTTGGCGGTGCGCTGGCGCCGTTCCAGGCGTTGTTCCAGCAGGCGACGGTCGGCAGCAGCGCGCATGTCGGTGCCGTGCATCTGGATGGCCATGGCCGCCATCAACTGCTGGTGCACCGCTCCGCCACCGATCTGCTGGTCGAGCTGGAAGCGCCGGTTCCCGGCCAGCCCGGCTCGCTGGAAGAACTGTATCCGGCCATCCGCGAGCTGATGGCCGGGATCGAGTCGGCCGGCACCGTGGAAGACCTCTGCCAGCTGGCTGCCGCGCACATGCGCCGGCTGACCGGCTTTGACCGCACCCTGGTCTATCAGTTCGATGCCGGCTGGAATGGCATCGTGGTGGCCGAGGATGGCAACGGCCTGTTGCCGTCCTACCTTGACCTGCGCTTCCCCGAATCGGACATTCCTGCGCAGGCCCGCGAACTCTACCGCCGCAACCGGGTGCGCCTGATCGCGGACAACAACTACACCCCCGCGCCGTTGATGCGGGCCGACGACCATCGCGACGCACCAGCCACCGACCTGAGCCTGGCCGTGCTGCGCAGCGTCTCGCCGGTCCACCTGCAGTACATGCGCAACATGGGGACCGGCGCATCGATGTCGGTATCGCTGGTGCATGAAGGCCGCTTGTGGGGGCTGGTGTCTTGCCACACCGTGCAGCCACGGCGCCTGCCCTACCACGTGCGTACCGCCTGCGAGCTCATGGGCCAGATCCTGTCGCTGCAGATCGCGTTGAAGGAGCGGGCGCGTGCGATCGAAGAGCGCGTCGCGCGGCGCTCGATACTGGTCAAGCTGCTGGGTCGCATGGCCGGCGACGAGGACTTCATGGCGGCCCTGCGCCAGGACGAGGCCAGCCTGCTGTCGCTGACCGGCGCGGCCGGCGCGGCGATCGTTCACAAAGGCGATTGCCTGCGTGTTGGCCAGTGCCCTTCCGCCAGCGACGTGCTGGCCCTGGCGAACTGGTTGGCCGCGCAGCAGGCCGGTCAGGAAACCTACTGCACCGATCACCTGGCAGCCGACTGGTCGCCTGCCGCGCACCTGGCCGATGTGGCCAGCGGCCTGCTGGCGGTGTCCATTTCGCAGTTGCATGACAGTTATTTGATGTGGTTCCGGCCGGAAGTGGTGCGTACCGTGCGCTGGGGTGGCGATCCCCGCAAGGAAGCCGCACCGGGCGTTGCGCTGTCCCCGCGCAACTCGTTCGAGGCCTGGAAGGAGACCGTGCAGCAGCGCAGCCTGCCGTGGAGCGACGCTGACTGCGAAGCGGCACACGAAATGCGCACGGCCATCGTCGATATCGTGTTGCGCAAGGCCGAGGAAATGGCCGAACTGAACGAGCAGCTGCTCCGCAGCAACAAGGAACTGGAAGCCTTCTCCTATTCGGTCAGCCACGACTTGCGCGCTCCCTTCCGTCACATTGTCGGCTATTCCGAGCTGCTGGGCAGCTCGGCGGGCGAACGCCTGAACGATACCGAGCGCCGCTTCCTGGACACGATCGTGGAATCGGCCAAGTCCGCCGGCACGCTGGTGGATGACCTGCTCAGCTTCTCGCAGATGGGACGCTCCACGCTGGGGCGTGTGCGGCTGGACATGACCGCGCTGGCCGAGGATGTGCGCCGGAGCCTGGCCCTGGACTACACCGGCCGCGACGTGCAGTGGACGCTCGCACCGCTGCCGGAGGTTGAAGCCGATCCGACGATGCTGCGCCTGGTCTGGCAGAACCTGCTGGCCAACGCGATCAAGTTCACCCGCGAGCGCGAACATGCAGTGATCGAGGTTGGTCACGAGCGAAACGACGAGGAAGACCACTTCTTCGTGCGCGACAACGGCTGCGGCTTCGACATGCGCTACGTGGACAAGCTGTTCGGCGTGTTCCAGCGCCTGCACCACGTCGAAGAGTTCGAAGGCACCGGCATCGGCCTGGCCAATGTCCGCCGCATCATCGGCCGCCATGGCGGCCGTACCTGGGCCGAGGGCGAGCCCGGCAAGGGCGCGACCATTCACTTCACCCTACCCCGCTCCACAGGAGAACACCCATGAGGGACCTGCGGCCGATCCTCCTGGTAGAGGACAGCCCCAAGGATGCAGAGCTGACGATGGCCGCGCTTGAGCGCTGCCAGCTGTTGAACGATGTCATCCATGTACGCGACGGCGCCGAAGCGCTGGATTACCTGCGCTGCGAAGGCAAGTTCGCCGGTGCCATGCACGGCGGCCCGGTGGTCGTGCTGCTGGACCTGAAGCTGCCCAAAGTCAATGGCTTGGAGGTACTGGAGCAGGTCCGTGGCGACCCGTACCTGAGCAGCACCCCGGTTGTGATGCTGACCTCTTCGCGCGAGGAGCAGGATCTGGTGCGCAGTTACGAACTGGGCGTCAACGCATTCGTGGTCAAGCCGGTCGACTTCAAGGAGTTCTTTGACGCCATCCAAGGACTGGGCATGTTCTGGGGCATCACCAACCAGCCACCACCGCACCGGCCCAGCGGCTCGGGGCAGCACAATGCGTGATGGATCGCGCCGCAGCGAGCGCCTGCGCATCCTCATGCTGGAGGACAGCGCGCTTGATGCGGAGCTGATCACCGCACAGCTGCGGCGTGCCGGCCTGGAGTTCGAGGTCGAGCGCCTGTGGACGCGCAATGCGTTCATCGAGGCCATCGACAACCGTGCGTTCGACGTGATCCTGGCCGACCATGTGCTGCCCGGATTCGATGGCGATGCGGCCCTCGCGCTGGCGCGCGAGCGGATTCCACAGACCCCTTTCATCTTCGTCTCCGGCACGCTGACCGAAGAGCTGGCCGTACAGGCGCTGACCCGTGGCGCGCGCGATTACGTCGTCAAGCAGCGCCTGCAACGCCTGCCGGATGCGATCCGCCGCGCTCGCCAGGAAGCCCATGAACGCGCCCAGCTGATGCATGCCCAGGCGGCGCTGAACGAGAGCCAGGCGCAGCTGCAGCAGGTCACCGATGCCGTACCCGCGCTGATCGCCCAGCTCGACAACGCGCATCGCTACCGGTTCGCCAACAAGGCGTTCCTGGACTGGCATGGATTCAGCCTGGCCGAGCTGCTGGGCCGGACCGCGCGCGATGTCAGCGGCATCTCCGCTTTCGAACACGCCTTGCCCAGCCTTGAACGGGTACTGCAGGGCGAACGCACGAGCTTCCAGGTCGAGCTCGTCCATCGCAGTGGCGAGTCGCGTTTCGTACAGATGGACTGCGTGCCGGAGCATGCCGCCGATGGCAGCGTGGCCGGCTACATCTGCCTGGGCAGCGACATCTCGCTGCTGAAGCAGGCCGAGCTGGCCCTGCGTGAGGACAACCAGCTGCTCGAGCAGCAGGTGCAGGCGCGCACGGCCGAGCTGCGCGCCAGCAAGCGCCGCCTGCAGGCGATCTTCGAGTCCAGCTTCCAGCATCAGGTGCTGCTGGATCTGCGCGGATGCGTGGTCGATGCCAATGACGCTTCCTTGGCCGCTGTACTTGCAGACAAGAAGGACATTGTTGGCCAGCACTTCGCCGAATCGGTCTGGTTCGCCACCACCGAGGGCATGGGCGCAGCGATCGACCGCGCCGTCGGAGACGCAGCGCAGGGCCGCAGTTCACTGCATGCGCTGGAGCTGGAGCTTCCGACCGGCCGCCGCAGCTTCGACTTCTCGTTCCGTCCGCTGCTCGACGCCGAAGGGGCGGTCACCGCCGTTGTCTCCGAGGCCGTCGAAACCACCGCACGCCTGCAGGCCGAGCACGCGCTGCGCCAGTCACAGAAGATCGAGGCGGTCGGTCAGCTCACCGGCGGCATCGCGCATGATTTCAACAACATCCTGACCGTCATTTCCGGCAATGTCGAGCACGCCATGCTGCTCAGTGAAAGGGCTGGCGAGGCCGGTGCGCTGGTGGGCCGTGCGCTGGACAATGCGCTGAAGGGGGTGGGCCGTGCCGCCAGCCTGACCCAGCGCCTGCTGGCGTTTGCCCGCCGCCAGCCGCTGCGCAGCCAGGCCGCTGACCTCAATGTCCGCCTGCTGGACATGCACGACATGCTGCAGCGTGCACTGGGTGAACTGGTGCAGCTGGAGATCCGCAGCGCGGAGGACATCTGGTGCGTGGAGATCGACATCAGCCAACTGGAGGCCTCCGTACTGAACCTGGCGGTCAACGCCCGCGATGCGATGCCGCATGGCGGGCGGCTGGTGATTGAAGTCGACAACAGCCATCTGGACCACGACTATGCCGCGCTGTTCCCGGATGCAACGCCGGGCGAGTACGTGATGCTGCGGGTGCGCGACAACGGCCACGGCATGGATGCGGCGACGCTCGCCCGGGTCTTCGAACCCTTCTTCACCACCAAGCAGGTTGGCCGTGGCACCGGCCTGGGCCTGTCGATGGTGCACGGGTTCGTCAAGCAGTCAGGCGGCCACGTGCTGATCGATTCGGTGGAAGGCGGCGGCACCAGCATCACCATGATGTTCCCGCGTTCACTGCTGCCGTTGCCCAGCGAGGCGCGCACTCCGCAGACCGGCCTGGCAGGCTATTCGCCGCGCGAGGAAACCATCCTGGTGACCGAGGACAACGACGATGTCCGCGCCCACACGGTGGATGCACTGCGGCTGCTGGGCTACCGGGTATTGGAAGCCCACGACGGCCCTTCCGCACTGCGGCTGCTGGAACGCCCGGATACCAGGGTGGACCTGCTGTTCTCGGACGTGGTGATGCCCGGCATGTCGGGATGGGAGCTGGTGCGGGAAGTCCGTGAACGCTGGCCGGAGGTCGCCGTGCTGTTCACGTCGGGCTATCCCCGTGACCACGACCAGGTGGGCAGCCAAGGGCGGGCCGTTGCGCTGCTGCCAAAGCCGTTCACCCGAAGCGATCTGGCGGCGGCCGTGCGCACCGCGCTGGAGGCAGCGCCACACTGAGGTCAGGACGCCGGATCGCGCCCGCCGGCCGCGATCCGGTTGATGTCCGCGCACTCCACCGTCGCCGGTGGATGCTCCCTGACGGCCAAGGCAATCATCGCTTGGCCCAGTGCCAAGTTGCTCGTCACCAACGAAGGTGCAACCGCACCGGCCAGTTTCATCAATGGCGCACCGCCCCAGTAAAGGGGCTTCAACAGGGCATGACGGGTGCCGGTGCCCGGGACCGGCCTGACACCGCCCGGGCGCAGCATCACGGTGCGCACCGGCAGGCTCTGCAATGCGACTTCGGTCTCGCCCTTGATCCTCAACGGCATCAGCCGGCTCCGAGGGTCCGCGCCGGCACCGGATACATACAGAAAGCACCCTTCGGGATTCGCAGCCGCCCAGGCAAGGGCCACCGCCAGAGTGCTGTCCAGGGTCACGCGTCGGTACTCGGCCTCTGCCGTTCCAACCGGTGGCGCCCCGGCACAGTAGAAGCAGGCATCGAACCCGGCCAGTTCATCCGACCGGTCCTGGATACGCAGGAAGTCCGGAACGATCAGTTCGCTGCCGGCGCCGCTCAGACTTCCCGGATGGCGGACCAGCGCTGTCAGGCCGGACACCTGTGGTGAGCGTTGGCAGGCCAGCGCCACACCTTGCCCGACCAGGCCTGCGGCACCGGTCAACAGAATCCGTAATGCGCCCGTCCCGGCCATCGTCATCCCCGCTAGAGTTTCACGAAACGCTGGATCTTCCGCGCCAGCCAGCCACTGAACACCAGCGGCGCATCCAGCGCTGACACGCAGATGCAGGGGACACCGGGCGCGGTCACCGGTTGATGCTCCACGTCTTCGTCCAGATCTGCCACGTCACCCGGTGCGAACAACCCCAGCGCGTCATTGTACGAACCCCGCAGGATCTGGGTCAGTTCGCTGCGGCCATGGCTGTGCATGGGCAGGCACTTGCCCGGGGCAATCTTCAGCATGATCAGCGAGGGCATCTGCTCGGCACGGATGCAATGCACGCCGGGCGCCATCCAGCGCCAACGCAGCTCGCTGAGCGATGCGCCGAAGTACGGGTGCAGTGATGCAGGAAGGTGGTCGGGGTCGGCCTCTGGCCGCTCCCTCGGCACAGGGCGCCTGGTTCCGGCGATGGCGCTCGGCGCCTCCGAGGCCAGCTGCATCTGCATGGCCTCGCGCAACTGCTCGCGACGCCCGTCGGCAGCGGGCGGTTGGGTCTGCTCCAGCAACACCGAGCCGATTGCCTCGGCATCGCGCAGGCGCTGGCGGCAGTGGGGGCACTGCTCGAGGTGGGCACCGGCCACGATGCTCAACGGCGCCGGCAGCGCGCCGGCGGCATAGCTCATCAGCGTGGATTCGTGCAGGTGGTGGTGCGGATTCACAGCGCACCTCCCACTTTGGCCTGCAGTTGCAGGAACGCACGTCGCAGGTGTGACTTTACCGTCCCCAGCGGCATGCCCAGCGCCTGGGCAATCTCACTGTGGCTCTTCGCCTCGAAATAGGACATCCGCACCAGCCTCGCCTGCACGGCGGGCAGCTCGTTGATGCGCTGGCGAAGGCGCGCCTGGTCGGCGAACTGCTCGGCACTGCTGCGCTCGATCACGTCCACGGCCGCGGCGTCTTCCACCGCTGCCTGCACCTGCATCCAGCTTCGCTCGCGACGGATGCGATCGATATGCAGGTTCCGCGCAATCCGGTACAGCCACGTACTCAGCGCGCCCTGGGCCGCATCGTAGTCGGCCGCCCGCAACCACAGGCGCAGCAGGCACTCCTGCGCCATTTCCTCGGCCACGGCGTCGGGTGCCCCCAGGCCACGCAGATACACGCACAGCCGCGGCATGAAGTAGTCATAGATCCGCATGAAGCAGTCGCGGTCGCGCAGCCGCGCCACACTGTCCATGTCATCGGCCCAGTTCGTCGGCTCGCTGCTCGGCTGCTGGGAACTGGACACGGTGCGTGCGGTATCGAAGTTGAGGAGGGTGCTGGCGGCGTCAGGGTACATCTGCGTGAGCGGCGGGCAGGTGAAGGTCTGTCCTCTCTACGCGCAGGGGTGGCCATTGGATGCAGCAGGCACTGCGCATCCAAGCAGCCACGGCCACCGTATGACCTGAGCCTCCCTACCGGACGAATACCATGCGCACTGCCTGGCTGCTGCTATGCCTGCCCCATGCCGCGCTGGCGGCGCCCTGGCTGCGCAACGAGGGCGTGGCCACCTCGGCGCAGGGCGACCTGCTCTATCGTGAAGTGCACTGGCGGCGCGGCCCATCGGAGGGTGCCGAACGCTGGGTGCTCTATCAGTGCCCTGATGGCCGCCCCTTCGCCCGCAAGCATCTGCCGGCCAGCGCGCGCCCGCAGGCCCGGGGTTATTCGCTGCAGGACAGCCGTAGCGGGCAAACCGCTGAAGTCGACGCCAGTGGCGAATCGGTGTCCATCGCCTGGAAAGAAGATGCCGCCAGCGAGCTGCGTCAGCGTCGGCTTGAGCTGGCGCCGGATGCGGTGATCGACACGGGCTTCGACGCCGCGGTGCGTCAGCATTGGCCAGCGCTGATGCGAGGTGAACGCATCAGCCTGCCCTTCCTGGTGCCGGGGCGGCAGCGCTTCTTCCCGGTGCAGGTGCGGCGCACCAAACCTGTTCGGTGGCAGGGCATCGACGCCCAGGCCATCGAGGCCAGTCTGGACACCTGGTACGGCGGCATCGCACCGCGCCTGTCGCTGGTCTATGCCAGCGCCGACCGCCGCCTGCTGGAGTTCCGCGGCACCAGCAACCTGCGCGATGCCCGCGGCACCTACCCACAGGTCACGGTGCGCTTCAGCTCGCCGGTTGCCGAGCGGTCCGCCAGCGAATGGCAACAGGCCTGGACGCAACCCCTGGTGGGGCGCTGCAGCGTGATGCCCAAGTGAAGCCGAAATTCTCCACAGCCGGCCGCATCCATTGCGCGCACTGCTGCGTAGAGGAAGACACGACACCCGCCGAGATCCGCCATGGCCTCTGTAGCGCCCCTCCCCCGCCGACCTTGGCGCCTGCTGCGCACCCTGAAGCGCTGGGTCGACACCGGCAGCGCTGCAGACCACGCCGCTGGCGAGCCCGGACGCATCGACTGGCTGCGCGCCGTACCGTTCGCGTTGATGCACCTGGCTTGCATCGCGGTGATCTGGGTAGGTATCTCGTGGACCGCAGTGATCGTCGCCGCAGCCCTCTACGCAGTGCGCATGTTTGCGATCACCGCCTTTTACCACCGCTACTTCTCGCACCGGACGTTCCAGGCATCGCGAACGGTGCAGTTCGTGTTCGCGGTGATCGGCGCGTCCAGCGTGCAACGTGGGCCGCTGTGGTGGGCCGCCCACCATCGCCATCACCATCGGCATGCCGACCAACCGCTGGACCCGCACTCGCCGCGCGAAGGCGGCTTCTGGCGCAGCCACATGGGCTGGTTCCTGACCCGTGAGGCATTCGCCACGGATCTATCGCGCGTGCCTGACCTGGCGCGCTTCCCCGAGCTGCGCTGGCTGGACCGCTTTGATACGGCGGTACCGGTACTGCTGGCTGCTGCACTGTACGCACTCGGCGCCGGCCTGGAGCGCTGGGCGCCCGGGCTGCACACCTCTGGCCCGCAGTTGCTGGTGTGGGGCTTCTTCATTTCCACCGTGGTGTTGTTCCACGCCACCGTCACCATCAACTCACTCGCCCATCGTTTTGGCCGGCGGCGCTTCGAGACCCGTGACGACAGCCGCAACAACCTCTGGCTGGCGCTGCTTACCTTCGGCGAAGGCTGGCACAACAACCACCATTTCTTTCCTGGCACCGTCCGCCAGGGGTTCCGCTGGTGGGAGATCGACCTGACCTGGTACGGGCTGCGCGCAATGGCGGCCTTCGGCCTGGTGAGGGGGCTCAAGCCCATCCCCGAGTGGGTACTGGCCAAGGCGAGGTACTGACATGCGCATCGCGATCATCGGCTCCGGCATCGCTGGCCTGGCCAGCGCCTGGTGGCTGGACGGCGAACACGAAGTGACGCTGTTCGAGGCCAACGATTACCTGGGCGGGCATACCCACACCCATGACGTGCAGGTGGACGGCACGCGCATGGCGGTGGATACCGGTTTCATCGTCTTCAACCCCCTGCACTACCCGCTGCTGACGGCACTATTTGAAGAACTGGGCGTGGCCTCGCAGCCGACCACCATGAGCTTCTCAATGCACAGCGAGCGCAGTGGCGTCGAGTACAACGCCACGTCGCTGGATGGCCTGTTCTGCCAGCGTCGCAACCTGGTTTCGCCACGCTTCTGGGGAATGCTGGCCGACCTGCGCCGGTTCTACCGGGATGCACCGCTGCTGCTTGCCGAAGGCGAAGGCCCGACACTGGGCCAGTACCTGCACAGCCAGCGCTACGGTGCTGCGTTCATCGACGAGCACCTGCTGCCGATGGCTTCAGCGCTGTGGTCGTCACCGACCGACACGGTCATGCAGTTCCCGGCCCGCTACCTGGCCCAGTTCATGGCCAACCACCAGATGCTGCAGATGACCGGGCGCGCACCTTGGCGGGTAGTCAGCGGTGGCTCGGCACGCTATGTCGATGCCCTGCGTGCCCGCTGGCGGGTACGCGAGCGGCTGGAATGTCCGGTCCATTCGGTCGAGCGCATGCCGTGGGGCGCGCGCGTGCACAGCGCGGCCGGCGTGGAGGGCTTTGACGAGGTCATCCTGGCGTGCCACAGCGACCAGGCGCTGGCCCTGCTGCGTGACGCCGATCCGGTCGAACGCGACGTGCTCGGCGCCATCCGCTACCAGGCCAACGAAGCAGTACTGCATACCGACGCATCGCTGCTGCCGCGCAACCGCAAGGCATGGGCCGCATGGAATGCACACGTTCCCAAGGAGCCAGGCGCGCCCTGTACGGTAAGCTATTGCATGAACCTTCTGCAGGGCCTGCCCGGTGACACCCCGCTGGTCGTGACCCTCAACCGCAGCGAGGCGATCGATCCGGCCAAGGTGCTGCGCAGGCTGCACTATGCCCATCCGGTCCACGACCACGCAGCGGTACGCGCGCAACAGCGCTGGGCTGAGCTGCAGGGCCGCCGCCGCACCTGGTTCGCGGGCGCGTACTGGGGCTGGGGTTTCCACGAAGACGGCATCCGCAGCGCCCGCCGCGTGGTGGACGCGATGCGCGAGTGCACCCCGCACCGCGACACCATCGCACCCGGCGAGGTGGCAGCGTGAGTGCCAGCGCACTCTACTTCGGGCAGGTGATGCACCGACGGCATCATCCGCAGCCCCACGCGTTCCGCTATCCGATCGCGCAGCTGCTGCTCGATCTGGACGAGCTGGAGACCGTGTTCGCCGGGCGCTGGCTGTGGTCGGTCAATCGCCGCAACCTGGCCGAGTTCCGCCGCAGTGACTACTTCGGCAACCCTGCGCAACCACTGCCCGATGCGGTGCGCGACCATGCCGCGGCTACCCTGGGTTATCGGCCCACCGGCCCGGTGCGCCTGCTCACCCATCTTCGCTTCGCCGGGCACGTATTCAATCCGGTCAGCTTCTACTACTGCTACCGGGCCGATGGCAACACCTTGGACTGCATCGTCGCCGAGATCACCAATACCCCGTGGAAGGAGCGGCACGCCTATGTGCTGCCGGTAGCTGCGGCCACCGGCGACGGGGCATCACTGCGCTGGACATTCGACAAATCCTTTCACGTCTCACCCTTCATGCCGATGGACTGCCGCTACGACTGGCGGTTCAACGCACCTGGTGATGATCTTCGCGTGCACATGCAGGTCTGGCGCGACGGCGTTCGGCAGTTCGACGCCACCCAGTCCATGCAGCGAAGGGTGCTGGACGGCCCTGGGCTGGCCCGGGTACTGGCCTGCTACCCCCTGATGACCACGCAGGTGGTGGCCGCCATCCACTGGCACGCGCTGCGGCTGTGGCTGAAGCGCAACCCCGTGCACGACCACCCTGCTCTTGCCGAGAAACCACGATGAATTCGATGACTCCCCTGGTCGCCTTGCCACGTCCCGGCGCCCTGGATGCATTCCTGCGCCGCCGCCTGCTGGCCCAGCTTGCCCCCATGCGCGACGGCCGCCTGTGCGTGCGTGATGCACTCGGCGAAGTCTGGCTGGGCGATGCGAATGGCGAACTGCATGTCACCGTCACCATCGATGACCCAGCGTTCTACCGCAAGGTTGCAGCGCAAGGCAGTGTGGGTGCAGGTGAAAGCTACATACAGGGCGAATGGCACTGCGATGACCTGGTGGCGCTGATTCGGCTGCTGGTACGCAATCGCGACCTGCTCGACGGCATGGAGCGTGGCCCGGCCCGCCTGGGCGGCTGGCTGTTGCGGGGCTGGAACCGCCTGCGCCGCAACAGCCGCGAGGGCAGCCGCCGCAACATAGCCGCGCACTATGACCTGGGCAACGACTTCTTTGCCCTGTTCCTGTCGCCGGACCTGATGTATTCCTCAGCCCTGTTCGACAAAGAAGACGAGTCGCTGGAATCCGCCTCCCGGCGCAAGCTGGACCGCATCTGCCAGCAGCTGAAGCTCAAACCGGGCGACCGCGTGGTGGAGATCGGCACCGGCTGGGGTGGTTTTGCGCTGCACGCCGCGCAGCACTACGGCTGCCACGTCACCACCACCACCATCTCCGCAGAACAGCATGCGCTGGCGGCAGAGCGCGTGCGCGCCGCAGGCCTGCAAGGCCAGGTCACGCTGCTGATGCAGGACTACCGCGACCTGCAGGGCCAGTTCGACAAGCTGGTGTCGATCGAGATGATCGAGGCCATCGGCGCCGAATACCTGGACACCTACATGGCGACGTTGCAGCGCCTGTTGAAGCCTGATGGCGTTGCCCTGCTGCAGGCCATCACCATCGAGGACCATCGCTACGAGCAGGCCCGGCGCAGCGTCGACTACATCAAGCGCTACGTGTTCCCCGGCAGCTTCATTCCGTCGATCAACGCGATCATGGCCGCCAAAACGCGGTCCAGCGACCTGCAGCTGATCGCCCAGCAGGACTTCGGCCACTCCTACGCGCTGACCCTGCGCGCCTGGCGCCAGCGCTTCCTCGTCCGGTTGCCCGACGTGCAGGCGCAGGGCTTCGATACGCGCTTCTGCCGCCTGTGGGAGTTCTACCTGGCCTATTGCGAGGGCGGCTTCCTGGAGCGCTCGATCGGGGTCTCCCATCTGCTGATGGCGCGCCCGGGGCATCGCCCGGGCGCCTCATCGGGCCAAGGCAGTTGAGATGCGCCGGTTCTGGGCCAATCTGCTTGGCAACCAGCTGGTCTGGCTGTGCGCCGTGGCCGGCGCCGGGCGCGGCTGGCAGTGGCCGGCGTTGCTGGCAGCCTCTCTCTACATCGGCAGCCAGCTGCTGACGTCGCCGCAACCACGGCTGGACCTTCGGTTGATGGTGCTGGCGCTGGCCTGCGCCTGGCTGGTCGATGCCAGCGCCGCTGCGACCGGCACCGTTCGTTACGCCGCCGCCCCGCTCGCCTGGGCGCCTCCGCCGTGGATCATGGCGCTGTGGGCCGCGTTCGCGATGACGCTGACGACCTCGATGCGCTTCCTGCTGCGCCACCGTGCCCTGCCGGCGCTGTTCGGCCTGCTGCTGGCACCGCTGGCCTATCTGTCCGCGGCACGTGGCTTTGATGCAGTGCGGTTCGCTGTGCCGGCATGGCAGGGCCTGCTGGTACTGGGTGCGGGCTGGTGCATCGCGCTTTCACTGCTGTGCCACTGCGCCCGTCGCGGCTCACGAGCCAGCTCGCCGCCCCTGGCTGGAGTTCCTTCATGAATCATCTCCTGTGGGTCCTCCTGTACACCTTGCTGATGATGAGTTGGGGCTGGGCCTGGCAGCGCCGCCACCAGAACATCGGCGTGGTCGATGTGCTCTGGGCCAAGGGCGTCGGTGCATCGGCCCTGTTGCTGGCGCTGCTCGGCGACGGCGCGACGATGCCGCGGATCGCGCTGGGCGTGCTCGGCGGCCTGTGGGGCAGCCGTTTGGCCCTGCACCTCTGGCACCGGGTCCGTAGCGAACCGGAAGACGGGCGTTACCGCTATCTGCGCGAACACTGGCAGGGTCACCAGGGCAAGATCTTTGGCTTCTTCATGGCGCAGGCATTGCTGGTGGTGCTGTTTGCCCTGCCCTTTGTCGCAGTGGCTGCCAACCCGAGCAGCCGCATGACGTGGTGGGCCGTGGCCGCCGCGCTGGTGTGGCTGCTGAGCGTCGGCGGCGAAGCACTGGCCGACCGGCAGCTGGCCCGGTTCCGCGCCGACCCGGCAAACAAGGGCCGCACCTGCCGCGAAGGGCTCTGGCGCTATTCCCGCCACCCCAACTACTTCTTCGAGTGGCTGCACTGGTTCACTTATGTGCTGCTCGCCGTCGGTTCGCCACTGTGGTGGCTGGCGTGGGCCGGCCCATTGCTGATGTACGTGTTCCTGCGCTACCTCAGCGGCATCCCATTCACCGAGAAACAGGCGCTGCGCAGCCGCGGCGACGACTATCGCGCCTACCAGCGCAGTACACCGATGTTCTTTCCCTGGTTTCCCCGTTCTTCCAAGGAGCATTCCGCATGAGCGCGATCCCGTCACTGAACCCAGCCGAAGATGCGGAAACCGGGCTGATCGCCTGGGCCGAACGCGGGCTGGTCCCCGATGCGGCGCTGCGTGCGGGCATCCGCCGCTTGTGCGCGCAACGCCTGCATGAGGAAAGCGAGGGTGGCATCGAAGGCCAGTCGGCGCGCTTCAGCCGGCGCATCGCCGAGCTGGCCGACAGCCCACTCGCATTGCACACCGACGCAGCCAACCGACAGCACTATGAAGTGCCAGCTGCCTTTTTCCAGGCCTGCCTGGGCAAGCGACTGAAGTACAGCAGCTGCTACTACCCCACCGGGCGCGAAACGCTGGACCAGGCCGAGGACGCGATGCTGGAACTGTACGGCCAGCGCGCAGGCCTGGCCGATGGCCAGCAGATTCTCGAACTGGGATGCGGCTGGGGCTCACTGACCCTGTGGATGGCAGAACGCTACCCGCAGGCCAGCATCACCGCCGTTTCCAATTCGCACAGCCAACGCCAGCACATCATGGCGCAGTGTGAAGCCAGGGGGCTGCACAACGTCGAGGTGATCACCCGCGATGTCAACCAGCTTGAGCTGCCTGCGGCACGCTTCGACCGCTGCGTGTCGGTGGAGATGTTCGAGCACGTACGCAACTACGAGCGTCTGCTGGCAGGCATCGCACGATGGCTGAAGCCGGAGGGTGCACTGTTCGTGCACATCTTCGCCCATCGCACATTGATGTATCCGTTCGAGACAGACGGCGGCGACAACTGGATGGGGCGGCACTTCTTCACCGGCGGGCTGATGCCGGCAGCTGACACCCTGCTGCACTTCCAGCGCGACCTGCGGCTCGACCAGCGCTGGCTGCTGGACGGCACCCACTACCAGCGCACCGCCGACCACTGGCTGGCCAACCAGGATGCGGCCCGCCAGCAGGTGATGCCGGTGTTGATCGCAACCTATGGCCAGGCTGCAGCGAAGGTCTGGTGGCAGCGCTGGCGGATGTTCTGGATGGCCTGTGCCGAGTTGTTTGGCTATGACGACGGCCAGCAGTGGCTGGTGGCCCACTATCTGTTCCGACCCCGCTGAGGTGCAACATGCGCATGTTCTCGCTGCTTCCCCTGATCGCGGTCGGCCTGTTCGGTTCCGGCTGCAGTTCCAGCGACACCCGCCCGCTGCCGCGCCCGCCATCCGTGGATGTGCCGCGCTTCATGGGCGATTGGTATGTGATCGCGCATATCCCGTCGCGCCCCGAACGCGAGGCCTTCGACGCGGTGGAGAGTTACGCACTTCGTCCCGACGGGCGCATCCAGACCACCTTCACCTACCGCAAGGGCAGCTTCGATGCGCCGCAGAAGTCGATGCATCCCATCGGTCGTGTGGAGAAGGAAGGCAATGGCGCGATCTGGGGCATGCAGTTCATCTGGCCAATCCAGGCCGAATACGTGATTGCCTGGCTCGACGAGAGCTACCGCCAGACCATCGTGGCGCGCAGCAAGCGCGACTACGTCTGGTACATGGCCCGCACACCACAGGTGTCCGAGCATGACTATGAGCAGGCGGTCGCACGGATTGCGGCCATGGGTTATGACACCCGCAAGCTCAGACGCGTGCCGCAGTCGGTCCGATGACACGCCACGACCCTTTGCGCTGGGCGGCATCGCCCGCCAACTTCTGAAGGGCCTGGATTCGGGCGTGGCGATCCATTACATCAATTAACACCCCTGGATTGATGGTTCGCGCACATTGACTCTTAGGAATAATCGCAAAAATCCAGCAAATTCGGTGCCCGGCGCGGCAGCAGCGCCAGAATGGTCGCCACGCCCTCCCGGGCGCCGATCACCTCCCAGCGCATGAATGGATACCCTGCACCGCGCCGTCTGCGGCTCGCACTGCTAGACGATCACGAAGTCGTCCGCCGCGGCACCGCCTTGCACCTGGGCCGCGATGTCCGCTTCAACATTGTCGCCAGCCACACCCACAGCGACGCGTTCATCGGCTGCCTGCGCAAGCTGGGAGTGGATGTCGCCATCATCGATCTCACCCTGGCGCCTGGCGACCGCAGCAGTGATGAGCTGGTTCCGTTGCTGCGGGAGCGCTTTCCTCATGTGCCCCTGCTGGCCTTCGCCACGCTGACGCCAACAACCCGCGTGGACCACCTTCTGGCAGCCGGCATCAGCGGCATTGTCAGCAAATCCGAGCCGCTGGAGATGCTGTCCGAGGCCATCGTGCGTGTATCGCAGGGATTGTGCCGCCTGCCGGCCGATTGCCTGGTCCCGGCCTGCCGCGACGAACTCAGTCGCAATGAACGCGAAGTGCTGGACCTGCTCCTGTCCGGCCTGACCGTGTCGGAGATCGCATTGCGCCGCCACCGCAGCGTCAAGACGGTCAGCACCCAGAAGGTGGCCGCCCTGCGCAAGCTCGGGCTGCGCAATGACGTGGAGATCTATGCACTGCGAGAGCAGCGGAACCTCCGATGAGGCGCCGTGTTCGCCTCCGGTTGCATACCTTTGTCACCTCGTTGATGGTCCTGATCCTGCTGCCAGCAGCCTCGGCCGAGGATGCACATCTGCAGGCGTGGCCGGCGGGTCGCGAAGTGCGGGTCGCCACCGCGCCATCATTGCGCCCGCTGCCTGCACCACTGGCAGACTCGATCCCGCTCCCAACCCTCGCCCACGGCTATGCGCAGCTCGTGGCTGACCATTCCGGACTGCGCTTCCGTGACATCGCCTACACCAGCACGAGGGCAGCGGTCACTGCCGTCTGCCGGCACGAGGCCGATCTGGTGCTGGTGATGGGCGGCCCGGCGCATCGCCCACGGCCCTGCCCCGGCCTGATGGCATCCGGCGCCTTCGATGGCGGCAAGACGGTCCTGGCCGTGCGTAAAGGCGAGCACGCGCCACGTGACGTCGGCAGCGTGAAGGCGCAGGTGCTGGCCGTGATTCGCGGCGGCCCTTATGCCAGCTGGCTGGCAACCCACCATCCGCAGGTCCGCCTGCTGCACTTGCCCGATCGGCATGCAGCCCTGGCCGCCGTGGACAACGGCATCGCCGATGCTGCGATCGGCCTGGAAGCTACACTGCACGCGATGATCCGGCGGCACTTCGCGGGCAAACTGCAGCTTCATCCGTTCGAGAGCGACTTCTCCACCGATCTGCACCTGCTCGTGCGCCGCGAGGACCAGCAGCTGCTGACGCGCATCGACCAGGCACTGCACGACATCACGCTCGAAGAGCACGCGGGCCTGCTGGCATTGTGGGCGCAGCAGATGCTGCCCGCCCCCGTCGAGAACGCGCTTGACCGGGTGCGCGCCCTGCACCTGCCCTGGCTGCTGTATGTGGCCGCAATACTCATCGGCCTGACCATGTTCTGGCAGGCACTACGTTGGCGAATCGGTCGCACGGAACAACGCCTTGGGCGCGCGGCAGGAATGATCAGCCACGAAGTGCGCAATTCCGCGCAGACGATACTGGCTTCGATCGACCTGCTGAGCCAGTCGCGCCTGTCCAGGAGAGAGCACGACCTGCTCGCGGCCGCGCGTGCCGCCGGCCACGCGCTGCGCGGGCTGCTCGACCGCTCGCTCGCGTTCTCGCGTCTGGCCAGCGGCAGCTTCAGGCCCCACGTCGTACCTTGCGACGTCGGCCAGCTCTGTGCCCATGCACTGGACGCGATCCGGCTGGAGGCACTGCGCAGGGGATTGTCCCTCAAGCTTGATTGCACGCCCGACCCCGCGCCGACGGTCGCACTCGATGCTGACGGGCTGCGCCAGATTGTCGACAACCTGCTGGGCAACGCGTTGAAGTTCACTGATGCCGGTGGCATCGAAGTGCGCCTGCAGCTGTCACCCATCCCGTCTGCCAGGGAGCTGTTGCTGGATGTGATCGACAGCGGCATCGGTATCGCCCCCGCGCAACTGCCGCTACTGTTCCGCCCGTTCCAGCAGGGGGAGGATGGCCAGAAGCGCGGCGGCACTGGCCTGGGCCTGACGATTGCGCGCGAGCTGGCCATTGCCATGGGCGGCAACCTGGCCGCGTACAGCGTACATGGGCGCGGCAGTCGCTTCACCCTGCGACTGCCGGTCCGCGCTGTCCCTCGCGATCCGCCCCCCATCGAGCGCCCGCAGCAGGCGCCGTTGACGGGCACAGAGCTGCTCCTGGTCGAGGACCATGCACTCAGCCGGCGCGTCGTGGCAGAGCAACTGCGTCGGCTGGGTGCCGATGTGTGCGCGGTTGCCGATGCGGAAACCGCGTTGGCCGAACAGGCGCTGCGACCGCGCGGCACGGTGGTGCTGGATATCGGGCTCCACGGCCGGGACGGCTACGGCTTGGCACAGCAGCTGCGCGCGCGGGCAAAGGCGCCCCTGCGAGTGATTGCCCTGTCCGCCCGCATGGGGCGCCGGCACGTGGCGCGCTGTCGCCGGGCCGGATTCGACGCCGTCCTGGTCAAGCCGCTGCAGGTGGCAGACTTGCTGCAGGCGCTGGGCCTTCCGCCTTCGGCGCACGCTGCCGCGCCTTGTAGCGCGCGGGGCGCCGACCCGGATTTTGCTGCGGATATCGCCCATGAGCTGGCCGGGATCGAACAGTCCCTGCAGGACGCCGATGCCGCGACATTGCGCCATCATGCGCACCGCCTGCAGGGCACGTTGCAGATGTGCCGGGCAATCGACCAGGCCGGCACCGCGGCCGCCCTGTGGGAGTTGGGGCAGCAGGCCACGCCCGACTGGGTCGAGGCATGGCGACTGCTGCAGGGATTGCAGCAGTGGCACGGCTCCCGCAAGGCGGAAGCCGTGCCTTCAAGCTGATCAGGCCGCCAGGCGCTCGACCTGGCGACGGGTCAGGTCGTTGAAGCGCCCCAGCGACATCAGGTGCTGATGGATCAGCGCCAACCAGCCGCTGCGGTGCCACTCGACCACGGTCGCTTCCGGCAACGCCACGAACTTCTCAACGTCCACCACCAGGAAGCCATTGAGGTTGAACTCGCGGCCATCCGGAGTGCGCACGGTGGCGTTGCGCTCGACCAGCAGGCCGTTGTCGATCAGGGCCTTGGAGAAGGCCTGGGTCTGTTCGTGCTCGCGGGTGTACTGGCCGCAGAACTCCAGCGCCTGCTGCACCATGTCGGTGGCCTTGCCGTCCACGAACAGCGGCTGGCCTTCGTCACCGCCCTTGACCACGCGCGAGCTCTCTTCGTCGATGCCCAGCAGGAAGTCGTTGTCCGCACCGGTGTCGATGAAAATGAAGGGGTGGCGACGCAGGTAGGCCGGAATGTAGGCCTCGTCTTCCCACAGGCCGTCCTTGATGAACAGGTTCTGGTCGGACACGCCGACGGCCGCCATCGGCACGGCGGTCGGGCCAGCAAACAGAATCGGGAAGTGGTGCAGGGCCAGCGAGAACTCGCCCAGCACCAGCGGAATGGCGTTGTTGCCGGCCGCAAACTCGAGCCTGCCCGGCAGGATGCGCAGATCGGCGTGCACATCGGCCTGCAGCGGCACCGGACGGGTATAGAACAGGGGAGCGCCGCTCGGCGCCGCTTCGGTGGTGGTGTCGCTGGTGGTGGTCATCTTGGGAACCGTTCGATCATGCGCGCCTGCCATCCCGGGCGCGCCAGCGGGAACAACCTGAATCCCGCATTATCAACAAGCTCGATGACAACGGCCACCCCACCGACGGCCTATTTCAGCTGCAAGGGGTAGCGCTGCCAGAGCACGTGCACCAGGAACCCGGCCAGCTCGGTGTCGCGCGCGCTCACCGCGGCACGGATCTTGTCCAGCAGCACCATATCGCTGCAGGAACGCACGTCGGCATGGTTGGCCTGCCCTGCCCGGCGCGCGCGATAACGCGCGGCGCGCTGCGCATCGCTCATCGCGTACCCGAACTTGGGCGGACGGCCGCGCTTGCGCGGCAGGGTCAGCTCCAGGGTTCCGGGGTCTTTGTCATCACGCATGAGAGGGGTGCGGGCGGCGGCGAGCAACGGGGGGTGCGCAATTTATCGTGAGGCATCACTTTAATCCAGCCTTTTCTGCAGTTTTGTTGCAATGCAATGCAAAAAATCGCATGCCGAGGGCTCCATCCACGCATGGCGTGGATCTACTGCGGAATCGCCGCGCCTTGTGTGGATACGGAAACCCGTCAACTCCCAGTAGATCCGCGCCATGCGTGGATGCGCGTTCCCGACCACAAAAAAAAGGGAGCCCGCGAACGGGCTCCCCTCACCTTCCTCATGCAGCGCGTACCGGCTCATAGCCGTGCAGGTGCGCCTCGCTGCTCGCCCGCCCCTGGCTGAGCGAACGCAGCGACGTGGTGTAACCCACCAGCTGCGCCAGCGGCGCAAAGCCACTGACCTCGGCGCGACCGTCCTGGTCGTCGATGCGGGCAATGCGACCATGGCGACGGTTGAGGTCGCCCACCACATCACCCACCGACGCTGATGGCGAATGCACCGTCACCGCCATCACCGGTTCCAGCAGCTGCGTGCCACCCTCGGCCAGCGCCGCCTTGATCGCCTCGGCACCCGCACGGTGGAACGCCATCTCCGACGAGTCCTTGGCATGGGTCTGGCCATCAACAAGACTGACCTCGATACCGACCACCGGATGACCCTGCGGCCCTTCCGACAGTGCGGCACGCACGCCCTTTTCCACCGCCGTGATGAAGCTGCGCGGCACCACGCCACCGACGATGCGATCGTTGAACACGATCTGATCGTCCTCACGCGGCGCCACGTCCAGCACCACGTGCGCGAACTGGCCCTGGCCGCCGGTCTGCTTGACCAGCCGCCCGACGACGCCCGTCATCGCACGCATCGGCGTCTCCTGGTAGGCAACGCGCGGCGAGCCCACGCCCACGTCCACCTTCCATTCGCTGCGCAGGCGTTCGACCATCACCTCCAGGTGCAGCTCGCCCATGCCCCAGACCAGGGTTTCCGCCGTATCGCGATCGGTTTCGACGCGGAAAGAGGGGTCTTCCTGGGCCAGGTTGGCCAGCCCCTGCGCCATCCGGATCAGGTCGGCCGCACGCGCCGGCTCCAGCCGCCAGGCCAGCACCGGCGCCTGTGCCTGGATGTTCTCCAGGCGCAACGGCAGCGCACGGCTGCTCAGCGTCTCGCCACTGACCGCATCCTTCCAGCCCAGTACCGCGACGATGTCACCGGCCACGGCCTGTTCGATGTCGTGGGTCTGGTCGGCCTGCACGCGAACCAGGCGGCTGACGCGCCGCCCTTGCGGATGCTGCGAACTGGCCACGGCGTCGCCCACCTTCAAGGTGCCCGAGTACAGCCGCACGAAGCTCAGCGCGCCGTGCTGCTGGTGGGTGATCTTGAACAGCAGGCCCGCCAGCGGACCGTCCGGATCCGGCGGCAGCACCACCTCGCCACCTTCGCTCTCGGCGCTCACCGCAGGGCGATCCAGCGGCGACGGCAGGTAATCGACCACGGCGTCCAGCAGCGTTTCGATGCCCTTGTCCTTGAACGCAGCACCGGCCAGCACAGGCACGCCCGCACCTGCCAGCGTCGCCCGACGGATCGCCGCACGCAGCGTCCCGGCATCGATCACGCGACCTTCCAGCCAGGCATCGGCCAGTTGCTCGTCGTGATCAGCCACGGCTTCGACCAGCGCATCGCGCTGTGCCTGCCACTGGGCGCGCACCGCGTCGTCCCACGGGGTCATCGTGGTTGCGGCGCCATCCTGCCACTGCAGCACGCGCTCATCGACCAGATCGACCCAGCCGTTGAAGCCACCTTCGCTGCCCAGCGGTGCGCCCAGCGCCCACGGACGTGCCTGCAGCTTGTCCTGCAGCTGCTCCAGCACGCGCTCGAACGAAGCGCCGACGCGGTCCATCTTGTTGACGAAAGCGATCAGCGGCACGCGATGGCGGCGCGCCTGGCGCCACACCGTCTCGGACTGCGGCTGCACGCCGTCCACGGCCGAGAACACGGCCACGGCACCGTCGAGCACGCGCAGTGAACGTTCGACTTCGATCGCGAAGTCGATGTGGCCGGGGGTGTCGATCAGCGTGAGCCGATGCGGCGGCAGGTCACGCGGCGCCCACTGCGCCTGCACGGCGGCAGCGCCGATGGTGATGCCACGCTCGCGCTCGATCGCCGAAAAGTCGGTGGTCGCATTGCCGTCGTGCACTTCGCCGACGCGGTGGATTTCGCCGCTTTTCCACAGCAGGCGTTCGGTCAGCGTGGTTTTGCCGGCATCGATGTGGGCAATGATGCCGAGGTTGCGACGGCGGGAAAGGACTTGGGTGTTCATGAGAAAGGTTCCTGCAAAGCCAACTTCGGGGGCCGCGCACCCCGGTTGGCGACAGGGTGCGCGGCTAGCGTTCGGTCTCGGCGATCTGGTGCATGGCACGTTCTCCTTGCGGCACATCGGGTTACGGGGAATGGAACTGCGGAAACGAAAAGAGCGCCCCGAAGGGCGCTCTGTCGAAGGTCCAGCGATGGCCGTCTCAACGGCCTCGTGGGGCTCCAGGCAGACACGCCCGTTCCGCGCTTGCGCGGGTCAGGGTGAAAAACTTCAGGAGCGGCATCCGGTTCATGGGGCGCATTCTAGACCTGCCAATCTGGCGCGCAAGTGAATATTGAGCACATAAATGGAACGATGAGGCCGGCAACGATAGGGGTCAGATCCCTTTGCCCCTGGCAAAGGGATCTGACCCCTCGCGGCCCTTACTTGCAGCCGTGCAGCTTGCGCGCCTCGGCCACCGTCGCAGCCCGGTCATCGCCCATCGAGATCCAGCCCTGCAGCGACATCGCCGGATCCACATGCGGCTGGCGCGCGCCACCGCGCACCACCACTTCGGTCCAGCTGCCCACCGGCGCCAGTTCGGACAAGCGTGCCGCCTGGTCGTCCTCGGTGCTGAACACATCGTCCGGGCCCGCCGGAGGCGTGGTATTCCCGGTTTCCGTCTTGCGGGTCCGGACCCGAAGTGCACCGTCCGGCAACCGCTGGGTGATCACCTCGTATCGCTCAACACCATAGGCCCAGCTGTTTTCGCCAACGCTGCGGGTCTCGCCACCGTCATCGGCCACGGCTACCAGTTCGCCTGCCGGCCCGACAACGCCCGCGACAGCCCCCAGGCCGGACATCAGCGCCTGATAGACGATCATCTGCCGCTGCTCGGCGGTCAACGCTCCGGCCTTGAGCTTGGCGGCAGGAATCTTCAGGTACGCCGCCTCCCTGCACAGTACCAGCACCTGCTGGTCGTCCCAGCTCACGGACATTTCCTCGTTGGCGAAGTACTGCGTCTTCATCGACGTCACAGCGGCACCGTCGCCACTGGAATGCCGGGTCTCGATCAGCGAGGCGTGCTCGGCCGCATTGGCCAGCGAAACCTGGGAGGTCGACGCTGCATTGGCAGCGCACACCGAAGCAACCATCGCGGCAAGCAGCACGCCGCGCGTAACGGTACGGATCATGGCATCAGTCCATTGAAGAAAACGAAGCAACCATGATACCCGGAGCAACCTGACGGCCTTCGCTCAGGTCACCACCACCAGCGGCACCCCACGTCGTGGATGCTCCAGCACCACCACATCCTGCTGGTACACGCGCTGAAGATTGTCTTCGGTCAGCACCTGCATCGGCGTGCCGTCTGCCGCCACTCTGCCCTGCTCCAGCAGCACGATGCGGTCGGCATAGCCTCAGCCACATAGGGGCTATGAATTCCCTCCGTACTTTTCCGGGTGCTGCAGGTAGTCCCAGTTTCCCTGCGCCTGCTCCCTGACGCGGCGGCTCCTATCCTTTGCGAGTGTCGGATGCAACTTCGTGGCAAGCCCCTCTGAGATCCAAAGCATGTGGCACGCCACTCGGAATCTGACTTTGGCCATCGGGTGGGATGCCAGTTCAAACCAGACACTCTCTGTAGCTGCATACGCATCATTCAGCTTGCAAAGCCAACTGCCAGATGTCTCCCATGTTCCCGAGGCGCCGTCCACAAGACCCTTGCGAATCGCATTCAGTGCGCTCTCGATAGGAACGATGCCATCCTTGAAATCGTGAATGGCATTGATGATGGCAAGCACTATCTGGAGTTCATCTTCCTTGCGGTGTCTGCGAATCGCGCATTTGATTTCATGCTCGCGGCCGAAGGTGAACATATGGGCTTCCTCCCTCTGGAACGCCCAATGGTCAGTCAGCACGAAACATCAAAGCAATAATCAACTTCCACCGCACATACCTGAAGGAGGGGCTCAGCCAGCGCAACTCCTACGACCTCAAGGCCCAACATCCCAGCTTCGCCTGTGGCAGGGGCGGAGAATCACCCGAAAGCCGCTCAGGACGACGTGAAAGACGCGGCTGTTTACGACACCACTCTAGAATCAGGTGACCACCACCAACGGCACGCCACGGCGCGGATGCTCCAGCACCACCACATCCTGCTGGTACACGCGCTGAAGATTGTCTTCGGTCAGCACCTGCAATGGCGTGCCATCGGCCGCCACCCTGCCCTGTTCCAGTAGCACGATGCGATCGGCATAGCCCGCGGCCAGATTGAGGTCGTGCAGCACCACGATCACGCACGCACCGGCCTCGGCACAGGCACGGACACTGCGCAGCGTGCGCTCCTGATGGCGCAGATCCAGCGCAGCAGTGGGCTCATCCAGCAGCAGCAGCGGCGTCTCCTGTGCCAGCACGCGCGCGAACGTGGTGCGAGCCGATTCACCACCGGACAGCTGCTGCACCTCGCGCAGGCGCAGCGCCTGCAGTTCGGCTGCATCGATGGCCGCTTCCACCCGGGCATCGTCCGTGACCGGGTCCGGCGGATGCGGCAACCGCCCCATCGCCACTACTTCTTCCACGCTGAAGGCAAAGCGCACGCCGTGCTCCTGTGGCATCACCGCGCGCTCGCGCGCCAGTGGTCCGGCCTTGTAGCTGGCCAGCGGATTGCCCAACAGGCTCACCTCGCCCGCATCGGCGCGCAGGTCACCGGCAGCCACCGCCAACAGCGTGGATTTGCCCGCGCCATTCGGTCCAACCAGGGCGGTCACCGTACCCGGCTCGAACGCCAGCGAGATGCCATGCAGGATCTCGCGCTGCTGGCGGCGCACCACCACCTCGTGCAGTTTCAGCAGCACGCTCATGGGGCCGCCTTGCGGCGCTGCTGCAGCACCAGCCAGAGGAAGAACGGTGCGCCCAGCGCGGCCGAGAACAAGCCCAGCGGAATCTCCGCGGGCGGATCGAGCGTGCGTGCGGCGGTGTCGGCCACCACGATCAGCAGCGCACCGAGCAGGCCGGACAACGGCAGCAGCCAGCGATGCCCGGGGCCGACCAACAGGCGCGCCACGTGCGGCACCACCAGGCCAACGAAGCTGATCGAGCCGGCAAAGGCCACCGCCGCGCCCACCAGCAGCGCACTGAACGCCACCAGGCGACGACGCGTGCGGGTGACATCCAGCCCGAGGTGCTGTGCCTGGCGCTCCCCCAGCGCCAGCATGTCCAGCGGCGTGGCCAATCGCTGCAATGCGAACACGCCAATCGCAAACAACGGCACCACCGCAGCCACGTCGGCCCAGTTGGCGCGCGCGAGCGAGCCCATCTGCCAGAACACCAGCGACTGCAGTTCGCTTTCGCTGGCGATGTAAGTGAGGAAACCAATCAGCGCCGAGCAGAACGCGGCCATCGCGATACCGACCAGCAGCAGCGTGGCGTTACCCGTGCCCTTGCCAGGCCGGGCCAACGCATACGTCAGGCCGATCGCCAGCGCACCGCCGACGAACGCGGCCACAGGCACCAGCCAGCCCGCCGCACCGGCGGCGCCCAGCACGATGGCGGCCACCGCACCCAGTGCGGCACCCTGGCTGACACCGACGATGCCGGGGTCGGCCAGCGGGTTACCGAACAGGCCCTGCAGGCTGGCACCGGCCATCGCCAGCGACGCACCGACCATCGCGCCCAACAGGGCACGCGGAATACGCAGCTGCCAGACCACCGCCAGATCGCGGTTGCTGACCGCCTGCGGGTCGAGCAGACCCAGCTTCACCGCCAACGCCTGCATCACCTCCAGCGGCGGCAGCCGCAGCGGGCCCACGGCGAACGAGGCCAGCACCGCACCCAGCAGTGCCAGCAACGCTACCAGCAACATCGTCCGCCCGCGGCGGCGGCGCCGATCCGCCGGACTCATGCCTTCGGCAACGCCGCCAGGGCCTTGGCCAGCGCCAGCGCACCAGCACCGGAACCGACACTGGTGTACTTCAGCTGCACGTCCGGCATCACCCAGACCCGATTGGCCTGCCCGGCCGGGGTCTGCTTCAACGTCGGGTACGCCTTCCACAGGCCCTCGGCACCGCCGAACAGCTGCAGGTCATGCTCGGTCACCAGGATCACCTCGGGCGCTGCGGCGACCACGCCTTCATTGCTCAGCTGCGAGTAGTTCTTCACCCCCGCCTCGGTGCCGATGTTGATGCCGCCCGCCAGTGCGATCAGCTGCGCCGACGCACTGTCGGCACCGGCGACGGTCGGAGAGCCACCGGCGCCGGTGGCCGAGACGTGGATCACTCGTGGTGCATGGCCCAGGCCCTTGCCAATCGCTGCAGCCTCGTCGAGCTGGCGCTGCACCTGCGTGGCCAGTGCTTGCCCTGCCTCGGCCAGCCCTAGTGCGGCGGCGACCTTGCGCACCTTGTCCGGCGCCGGCTGCAGGTCATCGATGACCACCGCTGGCTCGCCCACCTCGCGCAGCTTTTTCGCCAGCTCGGTGTGGCGGCGCAGGCTGTTGCCGAGGAACAGCGAGCCCTGCAGGCTCAGCACGCCCTCCACGCCAGTGGTCCGGTTGAACAGGAACTGGTGCGGCGCGGCCAGGCCGGCCTGGGTGGTGGTGTTGGTCGGCGCGGCGAAGACCTGCTTGCCCAGCCCCAGTGCTTCGATCACCGCGATGACGTCGTCGCCACCGGCGATGATGCGACTGGTATCGGCCACTTCAATGTCAGCGCCATCGTCGGAATGCACCTTGGCCGGGAGCACCGCCTTCCGGCCGTGCACGGCCGGCATTTCGGCACCGGCCACGCGCTGCCAGCCTGCCGGCAACGCGGTGTCCGCAGCGGCGGTTGCGGCGGGCGGCTCGGCGGCCTTGTGGCCATCCGGCGGCGTTGACGAGCCACTGCAGGCAGACAGCGCCAGCGAAACAGCCAACGGAAGCGCACACAGGCGCAGACGGGACGCGATGTTCATGCTCGTTCTCCTTGCTGGCAGGGCGACGTGCAGGCCGCCCTGCCCTGTGACTTACTGCTTCGGGGTGATGCGGGTGATGCGGTCACCCTTCGGATCTTCGGCGCCACGCGACTTGTTCACCGCGAACACGTTGCCCTTGCCATCGGCACGGACGTGGTTCGGCAGCGTACCGCCATCGAGGTTGGCGACCACCTTGCCGTCGCCGTTCACCACGGCGACCGTGCCAGCGCCACGGTTGCTGACGTAGGCCAGGCCGGAGGCATCATCGAAGGCGACGTTCAGCGCACCGGCGCCGACCGGCACGTCATGCAGCACCTTGCCGGCAGCCACGTCGACGATCAGCAGGTTGTCGGTGCCCTGCGAGGCCACGTACAGACGGTTGCGTGCCGCATCGAAGGCCACGCCGGAGGCACTGATCGAATTGCCCAGGTCGATGACCTTGTCGACCTTGCCGCTGGCCACATCGATCACCGCCGCCTCCGGGGTGCCGATGCTGACGGTGAACAGCTTGCCGCCCTTCTCGTCCAGCACCAGGCTCATCGGGGTGAACTTGCCGTCGTCCACGCCGGATTCCAGCGTCACCTGCGGCAGTTCCTTGAGGGTCTTCGCATCGAACACCGTCAGGTGGTCCTCGCCGGTGGCAGAAGCGAACACTTTGCCGTGCGTACCGTCGACCACCACGTCGCGCGCATGCGGCACGGTGTCGACCGGGAACTGGTGGACCAGCGACAGGTCCTTCTGGCGATAGACGGCGATCGAGTTCTGGCGGGTATTGGTCACCCACACATTGCCGTTGGTGTCATCCACACCCACGCCGTAGACCGCATACACCGCACCATTGGTGCTGCCCGGCACCTGCGCCGGGGTGATCGCCTTGGTCACCTTCAGCGACTTCGGGTCCAGCTTCAGCAGCTGCGACTGGGTCACCGGCGGGCGACCCACCGCCGAGGTCACGAACACCGCGTTGCTGGCGGCGCTGTAGGCGGACTGGTACAGGCCCGGCACCAGCTTGTTGGACTGGGTGGCGAACTGCGCCTGGCCGGACAGCGGCAGCTGCGGCGAGACGCGCAGCTTCAGCACGGTGGCCGCAGCCGGTTGGCTGGCGCGCACCACCACCGGATGAGTGCCCGGCACCGCGTCGGCCGGAATGCTCAACTGGGTCTTGAAGTTGCCATCAGCATCGACCACCAGCGGCTGCGCGTTGAGCACGCTGTCACCGCGCAGCAGGCTGACCTTCTGGCCCGGCAAGAACCCACGGCCGACCACGTCGGCAGTGCTGCCGGGAACCACGTTCTCACCGCGTGAGACGACTTCACCCTTGAAGGTGGCGTTGGCCGGCTGGTCGAACACCGGCTGCGCGGTGGCGGTCACCGCCAGCAAGAGGCCGGCGGCGAGAGAGGTGAGACGGAAAGACGGACGGAACGACATGGAAGGCTCCTTGCACACGTAGGCCGCGCCACGCGGCGCGGGAGTCATCGGTTGCCTGGGCCGCTGCACGCCGGCAGCCTCGCCTGGGTAGTGGGGTCGCACGGCATCGCGTGCGAAGGCATTCATTCGGCGGCGTTGTCCCCGCCACTGGGCGCGCCATCGCCGGCGCTGCGGTCGGTCACGCCGTACAGTTCATGCAGCGCGGCATGGAACGAGGCCGGCAGCATCGGGCCGTGTCCCAGCCCCGGGAACTCGCGGTACTGCACGCTCAGGCCCGGCACCTTGGCCAGCCGCTCGGACAGCTGCGTCGCCGCATCCGGCGTGGCACCGCCAATGCGGCGCAGGTGCGCGACCACCCGTGGGTTGCTCAGGTCGCGCTTGCCACGATCGCCAACACGCTCGGCACCGCCCAGCATCAGCCAGAGCTTTGCCGGTTGGCCATGCACGTTCTGCACGAACTGCTGTTCCGGATCACCCAGCGCCGCGCCCTGGCTCCACCACAGCGAGGGACTGGCCGCCAGATAGGACTGGAAGGCGGCGGGGCGGGTGTAGAGCGCATTGAGCACGAACAGCCCGCCCAACGAGTGCCCCCACAGTGCTTGCTGCTGCGTATCGATGCGTGCGCGTCGCTCGACTTCCGGCTTGATGCGGCGTTCGATCACATCCAGGAAAACCGCAGCACCACCGCCGACCGCCTGGGTCGCACCGCTCTCGTCATCGGCACGGTCGATCCACGCGGTGTAGTCGCGGGTGCGCGCCCTGGAATCGATGCGCAGGTCGTTGTCGTAGCCGATCAGCACCAGCACCGGAGGCGCCTTGCGCGCGGCCAGCTCGGCCAGCAACGGCTGATCCAGGACCATGGCGACGGCGTTGCCGTCCAGCGCGTACAGCACCGGAGAGGACACCTTGCTGGCCTTGACCGGGATCGCCAGGTTCACCCGCCAACGGCGCTGCTGGTCCGGGCTGTCCACCACGAAACGTTCAAAGCGATAGCTGGCCGCCGGCTCGTCCAGCACGGTGTGGCCGATCTTCTGCAGCGGATTGCGCTGCTGCGCATGGGCGTAGGGCGTGGCCATCAGGACCCCCATCATCAGGGCGGCCATGCCGCGGGCCAGTGGACCACGGCGCAAAGGCGGGACGAAATGCTTCATCAGCGGCGGCAGGAGCGGCCGATGGCCGCCGGTTCACAGGGGACCGCAGTCTACCTTAAACGCGAATGATTATCACATCGATCAAACGTCACGCTGTGTATCACGCGCGCGCATGCCCGGCTTGCGCAAGGGGCAGCACTTCCCCTATTTTGCGGCCCATCGGGGTATTGGATCGCCCCGCTTCCAGCGCAGCCATGGATGGCGGGTACTTGCCGCCATCCGGGTCGCGTTCATCTGCACACAAACGCCATGGGATTGGATCCCATGATTGTGAGAACCCTTGAAGCACAACGCACTGATCGCCCTTTCCCTCGGCCTGCTTGCACCGCTGGCCGCCCATGCCGCACAGGACCTGCCAACGCTCTACCAGGCCTTTGAAGAAGCCGGCAATTCTTCACTGGGCATGGACGAACTCAACCAGACGGTGACATTCACTGCCGTGGCACTGAGCGTTTCCAGCAACCTGGCGGGCGAACCGCTGATCGAGGCCGGCGATGACCAGGGCAATGTCCTGGCCCGGCTGACCAGCGACGATGAGCAGCAGGCGGCCAAGCTGGGTGCGCTGGAAGAAGGCGCGACTTTCACCGCCAGCTGCACGCTGCAGTTCAGCTCGGGAACGGATTACCTGTCCTTCGGCGACTGCAGCATCAAGTAAGAAGGAAGCCGGCGAAACGCCGGCTTCGTTTTCCCGTCCCGTAGAAGTCGAGCCATGCTCGACTCACGCAGTCTCACGGCCCCGCAGGCACCGGGCCGTAGACGTTCTCCTGCGGTGTACCCGGCAGCAGCGCGAACACGAAGATCACCAGGCCACCGAACGGAACAAAGGCCAGCAGGTACATCCAGCCCGACTGGTTGCAGTCGTGCAGGCGGCGCACGGTGACGGCGATGACCGGCACGAACGTCGCCAGCCAGAACACGACGAACAGGATGATCGACGCGATGCCAAGCACGTCGGACTGCATCACCAACCCGGCGATGAGCGGGACCATCAGGACGGCCGAGACGATCAACAGGAACAGCTGGAACATCCAGTATTCGCGACGGTTGGCACGGCCCTCGAACTGGGCGTAACGCTTCAACGGCAGAATCATTTCCTGCACGGCATCAATCCTTGAAAAAGTAGCCGCGCAGTGTGCCAAAGGAGCGCCCGCAGGACAATGTGGTGACGAACCACACTCGACTGCGATTACCCCTGTAGAGCCGAGCCATGCTCGGCTGCTGTTTCCGCAGGTGCTGCTGGATCGGTCCAGAGCGGAGTCGAGCGTGGCTCGACGCTACATGAGCCGACTCAACGGCCCTTCGCGGCCCGCGCCGCCTCGCGCTCGGCGCGCAGCCGATCCAGCTTTTCCTTCAGCTTGATCTCCAGGCCGCGCGGCACCGGGTTGTAGTACACCCGTTCGCCCATCGCGTCCGGAAAACCGGTCTGGTCCAGCGCGATGCCTCCTTCGGCATCGTGGTCGTACTGATACTCGGCGCCGTAGCCCAGCTCCTTCATCAGCTTGGTCGGCGCATTGCGCAGGTGCAGCGGCACCTCTTCGGTACCGCTCTGGCGCACGTCGGCCTTGGCCTGGTTGAACGCGGCGTAGCCCGCGTTCGACTTGGCGGTGCTCGCCAGGTACAGCACCAACTGGGCGAACGCGAGCTCGCCTTCCGGGCTGCCCAGCCGCTCGTAGATGTCCCAGGCTTCCAGCGCCATGCTCTGCGCGCGCGGATCGGCCAGGCCGATGTCCTCGATGGCCATGCGGGTCAGCCGGCGCGCGAGATACGACGGATCGCAGCCGCCATCGAGCATGCGGGTCAGCCAGTACAGCGCAGCATCGGGGTTGGAGCTGCGCACGGACTTGTGCAGCGCCGAAATCTGGTCGTAGAACTGCTCGCCGCCCTTGTCGAAGCGGCGGGTACGATCGGCCAGCACCTGGGTCAGGGTCTGTGGCGTGATGCGCCCCCCCTCCCCGCCCGCCAGTTCGGCGGCAATTTCCAGCAGCGTCAGCGCACGACGCACATCACCATCGGCAGCGGTGGCGATCTCCAGCAGCAGTTCGGGAGCGACCTCGATGCCTTCTTCGCCCAGGCCGCGCTCACGATCGCCCAGTGCGCGTTCCAGCGCTTCGACGATATCGGTTGGTGATACCGCTTCCAGCACATGCACGCGGCAACGCGACAGCAGCGCCGAATTCAGCTCGAACGATGGATTCTCGGTGGTGGCACCGACGAACAGGATGGTGCCGCGCTCGATATGCGGCAGGAACGCATCCTGCTGCGCCTTGTTGAAGCGATGTACCTCATCCACGAACAGCACGGTGCGGCGGCCTTCGGCGAAGCGTTGCGCGGCCTCGGCCAGCACCTGGCGCACTTCCGGCAACCCGGAAAGCACCGCGGAGATGGCACGGAATTCCGCATCGGCGTACTCGGCCAGCAGCAGCGCCAGCGTGGTCTTGCCGCAGCCGGGCGGCCCCCACAGGATCATCGAATGCACGCGACCGGATTCGACTGCACGGCGCAGTGCGCTCTCCGGCGCCAGCAGGCGCTTCTGCCCGACCATTTCGTCCAGGGTGCGCGGGCGCATGCGCTCGGCCAGCGGGCGCAGATGTTCCCGATCAACACTCAGCAGATCGGGGCCGGGGAAGGAAGTTGAACGATGTCTTGCCACCCGCTCATTGTACCGCGCCGCCCAACGGTAGCGCCGGGCCGTGCCCGGCGGGCGGGACGCGATGTCCGGTAGTGCCGGCCGCTGGCCGGCAGATCAACAGCGTGTCAACCAAGGTTGACCCCCACCAAGGCGGTGCCGGTTGACACCCACCAGAGCAGGTAGCGCCGGGCCATGCCCGGCGACCGCAATCAATTCCCGATAACGTCGGTGCCCTTCGGCGGCGTAAAGCTGAAGGTGCCGGCCGCGAAGCCCGGGTTGCGCTTCCAGCCACTGAAGGTGATCACGGTACGCTGGCCAACCGCATCGGTGATTTCCATCCTGGCCAGGCCCTGGGCGTTGAAGCCCAGCGCGGCGTACTGGAAGCTGGCTTCGGTCTCGCGCTTTGGCGACAGCGACAGCCACTGCAGGCCGTCGCGCTGCGCGGCCTCTTCGCTGACGTCGTACTGCTGTTCCAGCAGCGCCGGGTTGATCAGCGCGGTCAGCGGGCTGTTCTGTTCTTCCTTGCCCTGCTCGCGCACGGTGGCCTGCTCCAGGTCCGGCTCGTACATCCAGACCTTCTTGCCGTCAGCCACGATCAACTGCTCATGCGGGCGCACGTATTCCCAGCGGAACAGGCGCGGCGCCGACAGCGCCACGCGGCCATTGGTCGATTCCTTCACCTTGCCGCGGCTGTCGAACACCTGCTGGCTGAACTGTCCGTCCAAGCCCTTCAGGCCACTGGTGAAGGTTTTCAGGTCATCGCGGGCACCGGCCCAGGCACTGCCGGCAGCGGCACAGGCGACGGCCAGGGTAGTAGTGGCAAGGAAACGGCGGAAGTGGAAGTTCATGCGGAAATCCTGTGGGCGCGGGCGCCAGGAAAGGTGGTTGCCAGTGTGCCCAGGGAAAGATGAATGGGCGATCAGGGCGACATTATGCCGCCCTGAACGTCCATCGGCGATTCAGCCGCCAGATGTCGGCAGCTTGCCGTACAGCACCTGGCCGCGGAAGCCGCGCCGCACTTCGCGGTACAGCGCGCGGAACGCGGGGTAGTCCTGCGGCTGGCACAGCGCCTCCGGCCCACGCACCGCATTCTGCTGCAAGCGGTGGTGCACGATCACGTCCTGGCCCTCGCGGCTCCAGTCCACCCGGTATTCGCCAGCGGCATTGGTAAAGCGCTGGCTGGCCGGAATGGCGATGATCGGCGCATTGGCCGGGAACTGCAGGCGATAGGTTTCCTCGCGCAGGCTGGCGTTGCAGTAGAACGGCGTTTCGTTGGCCGGCGCCGAGGCGGTGGCATACAACCCCCGCACCGACTCGCCACCCGGCGGATCCGGCACGGCCATGCCGCCGGCCACGCTGAAATCGGCGTAGTCCTCGGCCTGGAACGCCATGCGGTAGCCGAACGGCCGGGTCAGGTCGACCGGCACGCCCTGGATCTGCAGCTGCCCTCGCCCATCGAAACCGGACGAGGCCATGATCTGCTCCTCAGCGCGCGCACGGTTCTGCGCGTTGAGCTGGGAGAACTGCGCGCGCATGCCGATCTCGGCGTTCTCACCCAACTTGGGAATGGTCTCGCCGCGCAGGTTGCCGTTGGCATCAAACGTGAAACGCACCTCCATCGACGTCGCATTGCGCTCCGGCGTATTGGCCGGGGTACGCGCCAGCGTGGCGTCACGGGTACGCATCACCGGTGCACCCAGGTCACCCTCTGGCAGCTGACCGAAGCGCGCCCACGCGGTGGTCGAATCCAGGTACAGATCGAATTCGGGAATGTAGGTGATGGCGTGGTTGAAGCGGCCCAGCACCGGAATCTTCGGCAGCGTCGGGCCACCGCCCGCACCGATCAGCACCGGCGAGCTGGCGATGCCCTTGGCCGCCAGCAGCGCCTCCAGGATCGTCACATGGTCCTTGCAGTCGCCGTAGTGGTTGTCGAGGATGCTCTGCGCGCTGTTCGGCTCCAGGCCGCCGTTGCCCAGGTACACCGCCACATAGCGGATGTTCTGCGCGACCCAGCGATACAGCGCATCAGCCTGCTCGCGGCGGTCACTGATGCCGGCGGTGATCTCATCAGCCAGCGCCTGCAGCGCCGGGGTCACCTCGGCCGCCGGGCCCGCCTTGAGCTGGTAGGCGCGCCCCATCTGCGACCAGTCACGATACGTGCTGGCCATGATGTTCGGGCCGAACTCCCAGCCCGCCGCCGACCAGTTCTGCGCCGGCATCGCCTCACGACGCTGGTAGCGCCAGCGCCATTGCGCCTGGCCGTTCTTCACCGTCGGCCGGTCACTGCCCTGCACGCCGCGGCTGTCGACGAACATCGGCAGGTTGGCCGGCGCACTCAGGGTGACCTCGGCGTCCTCGTACTCGGTGAAGACGTTGAAGGTCTCCCACAGGCCGAAATAGCCCGGGAAGTACGGCGTGGCCTGGGTGCGGCGCACCTTGTAGTACAGGCGCGTGCCCGGGGCCAGGTTCGGGAACACGATCACCCGCACCTTGCGGTCGGCATACATCGCCGCCGAGGCGCTGGAGTAGCTCTCCTGCGTGTAGATGCGGTCGGCCGGCACGTCGCGGCGCTGGCCATCGGCGGTGATGGTGTAGGCACCGAGCACTTCCAGCGTCTCCATCTTTTCGCTGTAGCTCAGCCGCACCTGGCTGAACTGCTCGACGGAGGCCTTGGTCTTGAGCAGGACTTCGTAGGTTTCGGTCTGCACATTGCCCGCGTCCGGCCGGACCTGGTAGTCGGCGCGGTAACGGACAATGCTGAAATTATTGCTGGCTTCGGTATCGCCGCTGGTGGAAGGCGGCGCCGTGGCGGGCGCGGAGGTGGCGGTTTCTGCCAGTGCCGGGCCGGCAGCCATCAGGGCTGCCAGCGCCAGCGCCAGCGCGCTTGATACGGGGTGAAGCATGCGTCGGTTCCTTGGACGTCGTGGGGGATACGTCGGGTCTTACTTCGGCGGCGGCGGTGCCAGCACCGTGCGGTCGCCGTTGTGCTCGGGCGGGCTGACCACGCCGGCCGCTTCCATGGCCTCGATCAGTCGCGCTGCACGGTTGTAGCCGATCTTCAGCCGGCGCTGCACGCCGGAAATCGAGGCACGGCGGGTCTCGGTGACCACCCGCAGTGCTTCGTCATACAACGGGTCGGACTCGTCGCCGGCTGCACTGGTCTCGGGCAGGCCGGTGGCACCGACGACCACGCCGTCGCCCATCGTCTGCACCTCGTCCAGCACCCCGTCGACATAGTCGGCCGGGCCCATCGCCTTGAGGTGCTCGACCACGCGGTGCACTTCGTCATCGGACACGAACGCACCATGCACGCGCTCGGGCAGCGCGGTGCCCGGCGGCAGGTACAGCATGTCGCCGTGGCCGAGAAGGGTTTCCGCGCCGGACTGGTCGAGGATGGTGCGCGAGTCGATCTTGGAGCTGACCTGGAAGGCGATACGGGTCGGGATGTTGGCCTTGATCAGGCCGGTGATCACGTCCACCGACGGGCGCTGCGTGGCCAGGATCAGGTGGATGCCGGCCGCACGCGCCTTCTGTGCCAGGCGCGCGATCAGCTCTTCCACCTTCTTGCCGACGATCATCATCATGTCGGCGAATTCGTCGATGAAGATGACGATGAACGGCAGCGTTTCCAGCGGACGCGGTGCCTCGCCCAGCTCCGGGTTCGGCTTGAACAGCGGGTCCATCAGCGGCTGGCCGGCGTCCTGGGCTTCCTTCACCTTCTTGTTGAAGCCGGCCAGGTTGCGCACGCCCACCGCGCTCATCAGCTTGTAGCGGCGCTCCATCTCGGCCACGCACCATCGCAGGCCGTTGGCGGCCTCCTTCATGTCGGTGACCACCGGCGCCAGCAGGTGCGGGATGCCCTGGTAGACGCTCAGTTCGAGCATCTTCGGGTCGATCATCAGCATCCGCAGGTCTTTCGGCGAGGCCTTGAACAACAGGCTCAGCACCATCGCATTGACCGCCACCGACTTGCCCGAACCGGTGGTACCGGCCACCAGCAGATGCGGCATGCGTGCCAGGTCGGCCACGGTCGGGCGACCGGCGATGTCCTTGCCCAGCGCCAGGGTCAGCACACTGGCCGACTTGTCATATTCCTTCGAGCGCAGCAGTTCGGACAGGAAGATCATCTCGCGGGTGACATTGGGGATTTCCAGGCCGATCACCGACTTGCCCGGAATGACATCGACCACGCGCACCGACTTCACCGACAGGCCACGCGCGATGTCCTTGTCCAGCGAACTGATCTGGCTGACCTTGATACCCGGTGCTGGCTCGATCTCGAAGCGGGTGATGACCGGGCCGGGATTGGCGCCGACCACCTGCGCATCGATGCGGAAGTCCTTCAGCTTGAACTCGATCTGCCGCGACAGGGTCTCCAGCGTCTCTTCGTCGTAGCCCTTGGGCTGCGGCTTGGGATCATCCAGCAGCGCCAGCGGCGGCAGGTCCGAGCCATCACCGTTGACGCCGCGGAACATCGGAATCTGGGTATCGCGCTTGGCCCGATCACTCTTCTCGATCACCGGCTCCGGACGCGGCTCGATCTTCACCGGCTCGCGCTTGGCGCGCACCTCGGCGTCGGCCTTGCGTACTTCCTGGCGTTCCTCGCGCATCACCCGGGTCTGCTTCCACTCGGTGACTTCTTCCTTCTTGCGTTCCAGCAACGGCGCCAGCGACATCACGCCGCGGCCGATCTTCTCCATCACCGTGAACCAGGACAGCCCGGTGGCCAGGGTGATCGAGGCCAGCAGCAGCACCAGCACGAACAGGTTCGCCCCCAGCGCGCCGAAGCCCACCGTGAGCGAATTGCCGACCAGCTTGCCGAGGATGCCGCCGGCACTGGCGACATCGCCACTGAACAGGCGCACATGCAGGAAGCCGGTGCCGGCGATCAGGAAACCGACCAGACCGACCAGGCGCAGTGCCGGATCCAGGTCGTTCTCGCCCTTGCTCTCGCGCTTGAGGCCGAACATGGCGATCCACGCCAGCGCGCCGAGCACCACCGGCAGCAGGAAGGCGATGTAGCCGAACAGCTGCAGCAGCACGTCGGCGATCCAGGCGCCGGCGCGGCCGCCCAGGTTGTGCACCGGCGCAACCACGCTGCCGGTGTGCGACCAGCCCGGATCAGTCGCTGAATAGGTGAAAAGACTGGCCGCCAGATACAGCAGGGCCGGCGCGATGGCGATCAGGCCCAGGTCGCGCCAGAGGCGCTGGCGGCGTGGATTGTCGGTCGTCGCCGCCGCGGCCGTGCGACGTGACGCCTTGCTGTCGTCGGACTTGGAGCGTTCGGGGACCTGCTTCGCCACCTTAGACCATACCTTTGGAATGCGCTGTTAGTGATTGATAATAAATGAGACGGCGTCAGTTTTCAGTTATGCGACGTCCGACAGGGCAATCCGAGGGCCGAAACCACTGCTGGATGACGGCGTTCCGTTCATCGGCTTGAATCGCCCTGCCCCAGCCGCCACTCTATGACCAGCCACGGATGCTGCGCAAACATCGCCAGCGCCTTGTCCCATCTACCTTTTCGCGAGTCTACATGAGCACCAGCCTGCCCTCCCGCCACCAGCGCCTCGTCATCCTCGGTTCCGGACCGGCCGGTTGGACCGCCGCCGTCTACGCCGCCCGTGCCAACCTGAAGCCGGTCGTCATCACCGGCCTGCAGCAGGGTGGCCAGCTGATGACCACCACCGAGGTGGACAACTGGCCGGGTGACGCCCACGGCCTGATGGGCCCGGACCTGATGGCGCGCATGCAGGCGCACGCCGAGCGCTTCGAGACCGAGGTCATCTTCGACCACATCCACACCGCCGACCTGTCGCAGCGCCCGTTCAAGCTGATCGGCGACAGCCACGAGTACACCTGCGATGCGCTGATCATCGCCACCGGCGCGACCGCCAAATACCTGGGCATCCCGACCGAAGAGACCTTCAAGGGCCGCGGTGTGTCCGCCTGCGCCACCTGTGACGGCTTCTTCTACCGCGACCAGGACGTGGTCGTGGTCGGCGGTGGCAACACCGCCGTGGAAGAGGCCCTTTACCTGTCCAACATCGCCCGCAAGGTCTATCTGGTCCACCGCCGCGACACCCTGAAGGCGGAAAAGATCATGCAGGACAAGCTGTTTGCCAAGGTTGCTGCCGGCAAGATCGAGACCGTCTGGCACCACCAGGTGGAGGAAGTGCTGGGCAACGACGCCGGCGTGACCGGCGTGCGCGTGAAGTCGACGCTGGACGGCAGTACCCGTGACATCGACGCCCACGGCTTCTTCGTGGCCATCGGCCACCATCCGAATACCCAGCTGTTCGACGGCCAGCTGGCGATGAACAACGGCTACCTGGAGATCCGCTCGGGCTTGGGCGGCAATGCCACCCAGACCTCGGTGGAAGGCGTGTTCGCCGCCGGCGACGTGGCCGACCAGCACTACCGCCAGGCGATCACCTCGGCCGGCTTCGGCTGCATGGCCGCACTGGATGCCGAGCGCTACCTGGACGCCCAGGGCAAGGCCAGCTGAGAGGCTGACCCGCTCCTGTAGGGTCGCGCCACGCCCGACTCCGGATGATAGGCCGACGCCAGTGCGTCGGCCTTTCTGTTTCATCTGCCCTATCCTTCCCCCATGTCTTCCCCCCGCTTCCTCGACTCCCTGCAGTCCATCGCCGCGACCGACTGGGATGCCCTGCACGACGGCCGCAACCCCTTCGTCAGCCACGCCTTCCTTTCCGGACTTGAACAGCACGGTTGCCTGCGCGAGGACTGGGGCTGGCAGCCCCGGCACTTCACGCTCTGGGAAGGCAACACCTTGGTCGGCGCCATTCCGGGTTACCTGAAGACCAATTCGCACGGCGAGTTCGTGTTCGACCATGCCTGGGCCAACGCGTATGCCCGCCACGGCCGCGACTACTATCCGAAGTGGCTGGGCGCGGTGCCGTACTCGCCGGTCACCGGCCCGCGGTTGCTGGCCCGTCACGATTCAGGGCGCATCGCGCTGCTGTCGGCATTGCGCGAGGCGCTGCCCGCGCTGCACGTATCCTCGGCCCATATCAACTTCCACACCGCCAGCGATGAGGCTCTGTTCGATGACGACTGGCTGCTGCGCGAGGACGTGCAGTTCCAATGGCAGAATCCGGGTGACTGGGCGACGTTCGACCAGTTCCTCGCTGCGATGGACCACAAGCATCGCAAGAACATCCGCCAGGAACGGGCCAAAGTCACCCGCCAGGGAATCACCTTCCGCGTGGTACATGGCGACGAGGCCGGCCGCGCCGACCTGCAGGCGATGTACCGCTTCTATCTGCAGACATTCCTCGAGTACGGCAACGCCCCGGCACTGACCGAGGCCTTCCTGCGCCATCTGGCCATTTCATTGGGACGCGGGCTGGTGCTGTTTCTGGCCGAACAGGACGGCGAGCCGATTGCCGGCGCGCTGTGCCTGCGCGGTGGCGATACGCTGTACGGCCGCTACTGGGGCGGCGCCACCCTGCCCGGCCTGCACTTCGAAGCCTGCTACTACCAGGGCATCGAATACTGCCTGCGCGAAGGCCTGAGCCGTTTCGAGCCCGGCGCACAGGGCGAGCACAAGCTGGCGCGCGGGTTCCTGCCGACGCTGGTGCGCAGCCGACACCGGGTGGCCGATCCGGATTTCGCAGAGGCACTGCAGGATTGGTGCCGGCAGGAGCGGCAGAGTGTGCGGCGGTACCAGCAGGAATTGCAGGGGCATGGTCCGTTCCGCGTAGGAACGTAGAGTCGAGCTTGCTCGGATGAGCTAGGAGTACTGGCTGTAGTGCCCACTGATCTGGCAATGGTCACACCAGAACGTATAGAGCATTCCTCCATTCATCCACTGCATCAGGGAGCCATCGTCCAAAGGAATGTGAGAATCGAGCTGCATGACAAAGAACATTGTGCGGCAGCAGTCGGGACAGGACAGATAGAGCCCGCTCTGGATCCAGGATGGCAGTCCGCCCACCCGGCTGTAGTTCTGCCAGCCACCCACATAGCTCGGCGGCTGCCAGAACCGACCCGGAAGCTCGACCAGATCGACCTCCGCCTCCATCAGGGTGGTGGACGTTTCAGGACATGCCCGCGAATCGAATACCTGCGATTCATGGGCGTTGGGAAAGCCCTGTGAATCGTGGCGGAAATACACGGGATCTCCGTGGCACCAACCGGACTCTCCATTGTCGGGACAGTCCAGGCATATGCCGAGCGTCACCTTCGAGAGGGTGCACGGGCCGATCAATGCCAGCTCCAGTTCCAGCAAACGCTGCAGCGGTGAGCCGCATATTCCGCATCTCCCTTCCAGGCGGCCACCCACATGCGCCGTTGCCTTCGCACTCCCACCCTTCCAGGTGGGATGAAAGTGCTGGAGGCGACGCTCGACCTTTGTGGATTCCGCCAGTTGCAAGCGCTGAAGTTGCGCACTGAAACGCAGGTGGAGACCACGCTCTCCATGCAATGCGCGTCCCGAGCCCAGCTCAAGGCCAGACAATCCCCCCCTACCGATTGTCGCCCAAGGTTCATCCCGTGAACCAGATGGGTCACGCACGGCGTCCTGGAACTCCACTATCCCACTCATTTCAAGCGGCAACCCGGGCAAGCCAGCATCAGACGACGACGGCCCTCTTGCCTCCTGGATCCATCTCCGACCGACCTCAATCGGCAGCTCCCGCCAGAATGGGCCTTCTATTGGCTCGTGTGCCGACAGGCGAAGGACGGCATCCCAGTCATCATGAAGCAATCCGGGGAGACGATAGGCCGCCTGCGCCGCGATCCTGGTCGCCAGCCAATGGCGGCTACCGCTCTTGAACTCGCCCCAGGCAAATCGGCACACCTCTGCGACACTTTCATCCGGCAGCAACTCCGCCGCAGCCATCAGCATCCGGCTCTTCTCCGCCTGAAACTTCATCGCCAGGATGAGCAGTGTCGTGAGGGCGGCAGGATCACGTCCATAGAGATCCAGCATCGCAACCAAGGCTCCGTCTGAGCCTCCCGGCATTCGGGCCAATTCAAGCAGCTCTTGCATGGCGACAACACAGGTCATGGCGGTCAGCTCGGGGCATGTAAACCAAGAGGGTGACTGGCGATGCATCCCACGGGAATGCAACAAATCTCAAAAAAGGAAACCTTCCAACCACCGGGACCGTCAGGTGCACTGCCAGAAGTGCCCGCTCACCCGGCACTTCGCACACCAGAACGTGTAGAGCATGCCGCCACTGCCCCATAGCAGCGCGCCTCCACCGGTGGTCGGCAGCGTCGAATCCAGCTGCATCACGAAGGGCATCTCCTCACCGCAATCGATGCACGCCGGATACCAAGCACTCTGCACCCAGCTCGGTGCGCCGCCCACGCGCGACAGGTTCTGCCGATGATTGGACTGGCCCCAGTCCTGCTGCTCCCACCGCATGGTGTCCATGGCGGCCAGGCCGACCTCGGCCTGCATCAGGTCACCGCTGTCGGTCGGCGTGGCCGGCACCTCCCGATGCTGGCTGGGGTGGCAGCTGGGCAGGCCGGCGGCATCGTGGCGATAGAAACGCACGGGCGGATCTTCCCAACCGCAGCAGTCCAGGCACAGCCCCAGCGTGATCTCACCCGTTGCGCCCGGCTGCAGCGCGGCGGCATCTGTCTGCAACAGGCGCTGCAACGGCGCATGGCAGCTGCCACATTGCGCCTCCAGCGGCCCTCCCATACAACCGGCGTGACGCACCTGCCCACCATTCCAGGTCGGGTGCAGGCGCCAGATGCGCTTGCGCCAGCTCGGTTCGTCCGCCTGCTGCGCGCGATGCTGCTCGCGGCCGAAGCGGATGTGCAGCGGCCGCTCCCCATGCAGGCGCCGCGGCTGCGGTCCGTCGGCGACGCCGGCCCAATGCGCCCAGACCTCAGCATCCAGCGCGCCCCAGTCAGCGAGGTAGCCGCGGGCAACGGCATAGCTCTCGGGCTGCGCCGCCAGCAGCAGCGCCCTGGCCCGCGCCATCTCGCGATCGTCGTCGGCCTCAGCCAGAATCTGCGCCCACTGCACGGCAATGACGGAGGGCAGGCCCTGCCATACCTGCGAAGCCAGCTGCAGCTCGTCTTCGGTGGCCAGCGCCAGCAAGGCCTCCCAGTCGTCCTGCAGCACCTGCGGCGCCTGGTAGCTGGTGAATTCGATCACGCTGGCCAGCAGTTCGCCGCGCTCGCCATTACGATAGCGACGCCTGGCCTCGGTACAGACCGGCACAATCGCTTCATCGGGCAGCAGATCCAGCGCCATGTCGAGAAAGGCCGAGCTGGGTGAACGCCGGGCAAGGGCCAGCAGCATCAGCGCACCAAGCTGGCCCGGCTGCTCAGTGGCCAGCGCCAGCAGCATGCTCTGGCTGTCGTTGCGCGAGCGCGCGGTGTCGTGCACGTCGAGGATGGCGGTGATGGCGTCACTCATGCGTGGGCTCCTTGCCGTAGGACGCTGATGGTGACAGACATCAGCGACCGCCACGGCGAATACAATGACGGCATGACCCGCCAGCTGCCCTGGCGCCTGGCCGATGCGCCGGACGCGCCCTTCCCTCCAGCCGAGACCGCCCTGCACCAGCCCGACGGCCTGCTCGCGGTGGGCGGCGACCTGCATCCGGTGCGCCTGCTCAATGCCTACGCCGGCGGTATCTTTCCTTGGTTCAGCGAGGGCGAGCCAATCCTGTGGTGGTCGCCAGACCCGCGCATGGTGTTCCGTACCGAGGGCGTGCACCTGTCCAGCCGCTTCCGCCGCCAGTTGCGCGGCAGCACGTGGGAGATCACCGCCGACACCGCTTTCAGTCGTGTGATGCGTGCCTGCGGCGCAGCACCGCGACCGGGCCAGGACGGTACGTGGATCAGCCCGGCGATGGTCGAGGCTTATGGCCAGCTGCACGACCTCGGCTTTGCCCATTCCTTCGAGGTCTGGGACCGGCAGACGCTGGTCGGCGGCATCTATGGGGTGGCGATCGGATCGATGTTTTTCGGCGAAAGCATGTTCAGTGGCGCCAGCGGCGGCTCCAAGATCGCCCTGGCCGCCCTCGCATCCACCCTGCGTGACTGGGGCTGGGAACTGATCGATGCCCAGGTGGAGAACCCGCACCTGCTGCGGATGGGCGCCGAGCACCTGCCGCGCGCGGACTTTCTGGAGCACGTCCGTCAGGCCGTACACCGTGACGGCCGTGAAGGCCCCTGGACCCAGGCGGTCGGACGCTTGCCAGCACGGCGTTTGGCCGGGGGTTAACACAAACTTTGCAAGCCGGGCCCATCACGCGTAAAATACCGCGCCTTAGGCCCAGCGTGGCCGTTTTCTGAACCGCACAGGACTACATGTCGAAAGACGATTCCATCGAGTTCGAGGGCACCGTCAGCGAGACGCTGCCGAACACCACTTTCCGCGTTCGTCTGGAAAATGGGCACGAAATCATCGCCCACATCTCCGGCCGCATGCGCAAGAACTACATCCGCATCCTCACCGGTGACCGGGTCAAGGTTGAAATGACCCCGTACGACCTGACCAAGGGCCGTATCACCTACCGCATGAAGTAAGCGGTCGGCGCATTGCGCCACTCCGACAGGGCCGGCCTCGCTTCCGGCCCTTTGTCGTGCACGGAATAAAGTCAAAGTCTCCGGGGCCATTCGATTTTCGTCCTTGTCTGAAATCCAGCATCGCGCCGGAACTCTAGACTCAACGCGTTCTTCACAGAGGGCGCTGCGCGCATGACCTACCTGATCGTCCTGGACCCGCAGTCCGTCACCAGCCGCTGCTACGCCAGCAAGGGGCCGGACGGCACCTGGTTCGGCCAGCCCTGCCTGGTCTGTACCAGCATGGACGCATCCCACCCACTGTATCTGGCCGTGCAGCGCGAGGTCCCACACATGGGCAGCACACTCAAGCAGCGCCTGCATATTCCACATGAGGCAGTCGCATTCGTCATCGAGGATGGCGGCGACCAGGGGCGCCAGCAAGGATTCCGCTCAATCGCCGCCTGACGCGCCAAAGGTCATCGTGACCGATCTCACCGTGACGTCGGTCAGCCTTGCTTGCGGCAGATTCGCATTTGCAGCGGCTGCGGCAACCTGGAATCCGATCCAGTCCGGATCGCCGCCCCTGCCCCGCCATGAACCTGTCTTCCCTGCTGGTCCCCCTGGCTTTGTCTGCCATCACCCTGGCGCCGCCCGCCCATGCCGCTGGCACCCCGCCGGCGCAATGCGTACCACTGACCGACGAACAGCAGATCGTTCGCGCCGGCGCTGACAGGAACGTCCTGCTTCGCGCCGGTGAAGACCACTATGTGGTGCATTTCCGCAACAGCTGCCCTTCTGCCGTGCTGGCCACCCGCCTCGGCTTCAAGACCGACGGCAAGGAGGCTGGCGAGCTGTGCAGCGATGGCCGAAGCGTTCTGGACACCGGTCGCGGCAGCTGCGAGGTTGCGCGCATCGAGCCGATCGATGCCGGGCGGTTCAAGCGCGAAGCACGCCGCCGCAGCCGCTGACCCCATACTGGACAAGGGCGGCCGAAGCCGCCCTTGTCATTCCCAGTCTTTCACGCCAAGCCTTCAGCTCACTCCACCGTAACCGGCAGCAGCCGCTCCGGTTCGGCCTGGGTCTCGACCACGAGCTCGTCGTCGCGGACATCGATGCTGACCTTGCCACCGTTGACCAGCTTGCCGAACAGCAGCTCGTCGGCCAGCGGGCGCTTGATCTTGTCCTGGATCACGCGGGCCATCGGGCGCGCACCCATCAGCGGGTCGAAGCCGTGGTGGGCCAGCCAGTCGCGGGCGGTCGGGGTGGCCGACAGGCTCACGTGCTTGTCCTGCAGCAACATCTCCAGCTCGATCAGGAACTTGTCGACCACGCGCAGGATGTGCTCGAAGCCCAGCGCCTGGAACTGCACCACCGCATCGAGGCGGTTGCGGAACTCCGGGGTGAAGCTGCGGCGGATGGTCTCCATCGCATCGGTGGCATGGTCCTGCTTGGTGAAGCCGATCGAGCGCCGCGAGGCCTGTGCCGCGCCGGCATTGGTGGTCATCACCAGCACCACGTTCTTGAAGTTGGCTTCACGACCGTTGGTATCGGTCAGCACGCCGCGGTCCATCACCTGCAGCAGGATGTTGAAGATGTCCGGGTGCGCCTTCTCGATCTCGTCCAGCAGCAGCACGCAGTGCGGTGTCTTGACGATCTTCTCGGTCAGCAGGCCGCCCTGGTCGAAGCCGACATAGCCCGGAGGGGCGCCGATCAGGCGGCTGATCGAATGCGGCTCCATGTACTCGGACATGTCGAAGCGGACCAGCTCGATGCCCAGCTGCAGCGCCAGCTGCTTGGTCACCTCGGTCTTGCCGACGCCGGTCGGGCCGGCGAACAGGAAGTTGCCGATCGGCTTCTCCGGGTTGCCCAGGCCCGAGCGGGCCAGCTTGATCGCCGAGGACAGCGTCTCGATCGCCGGATCCTGCCCGAAGATCACCATCTTCAGGTTGCGCTCCAGATGCTGCAGCACGTCCTTGTCGGTGGCGCTGACCTGCTTGGTCGGGATACGCGCCATCTTGGCCACGATCGCTTCCACTTCCTCGACGTCGATCAGCTCCTTGCGCTGGCCTTCCGGCAGCAGGCGCTGGCGGGCACCGGCCTCGTCGATCACGTCGATGGCCTTGTCCGGCAGCAGGCGGTCGCCGATGTGCTTCACCGACAGGTCCACCGCCGCCTGCAGCGCTTCGTCCGAATAGGTCACGCTGTGGTGCAACTCGTATTTGGACTTCAGGCCCTGCAGGATCTCGTAGGCCTCGCCCACGGTCGGCTCTACGATATCAATCTTCTGGAAGCGGCGGGCCAGCGCCCGGTCCTTCTCGAAGATGCCGCGATATTCCTGGAAGGTGGTCGAGCCGATGCAGCGCAGCTCGCCGGAGGCCAGCGCCGGCTTGATCAGGTTGGACGCATCCATGGTGCCACCCGACGCCGAGCCGGCGCCGATGATGGTGTGGATCTCGTCGATGAACAGCACGGCGTTGGGCACCTTCTTCAGCGCGGTCAACACACCCTTCAGCCGCTTCTCGAAGTCGCCGCGGTACTTGGTGCCGGCCACCAGCGCGCCCAGGTCGAGCGAGTAGATCACCGCGTCGGCCAGCACGTCGGGCACCGAGCCCTCGACGATGCGGCGGGCCAGGCCCTCGGCGATGGCGGTCTTGCCCACGCCAGCCTCGCCCACGTACAGCGGATTGTTCTTGCGGCGCCGGCACAGGACCTGGATGGTGCGCTCGATCTCGTCGCTACGACCGACCAGCGGATCGATGCGGCCGGACCGGGCCTGTTCGTTGAGGTTGCTGGCGAATTCGGTCAGGGCATCGCCCTTCGGCTCGCCATCCCCGCCTTCCATACGGCCCTCACCCTCGGAGGAAGAGGACGGCTGCTCGCCTTCCTCGCCCAGCTTGGCGATGCCGTGGGACAGGTAATTGACCACATCCAGCCGGGTGACATCCTGCTGGTTGAGGTAGTAGACGGCGTGGGAGTCCTTTTCGCCGAAGATGGCGACCAGCACGTTGGCGCCGGTGACCTCCTTCTTGCCCGAGGACTGCACGTGGTACACGGCCCGCTGCAGCACCCGCTGGAAGCCCAGGGTCGGCTGGGTGTCACGGCCGTCATCTTCGGCCAGGCGGGACACCGAGGCCTCGATGGCCTGCTCCAGCTCCTGGCGCAGGCGTTCGGCGTCGGCACCGCAGGCCTTCAGTACGGCCTGGGCGGACGGGTTGTCGAGCAGTGCCAACAGCAGGTGTTCGACCGTCATGAACTCATGCCGGGCCTCACGGGCGCGCTTGTAGCACTGGCCGATGGTGTGTTCGAGGTCTTTGCTGAACATGGATTACTCCGGCGGCAGATGGGAACAATATGCGGCCTGACTACGCGATTTCCATCACCCTAGCGGATTGCTGCGTTCAGATGGCGTTAGCACTGCAGAACGCTTGATCTTCATTCACTCCAGAAGACCTCAACCGGCATGAGCGAACCCTACCTGAGCCGCTGGCGATTGCGGCGTGATGGCCCGGCCATCTGCACGCCCCACGCCCGGCTCTGGCCGGTGCTGACCGCTGCCGGCGCGCCGGCGATGCTGAAGATCAGCAGCGAAGCGGAGGAGCAGAACAGCCACCGCCTGCTGCGCTGGTGGGACGGTGATGGCGCTGCCCGCCTGCTGGCCCACGAGGGGCCGGCAATCCTGATCGAGCGCGCCGAAGGCGATTCGCTGCGGCAACGTTCAATCGCGGGCGACGATGACGCCTGCACCACGGTCCTGTGCCAGGTCCTGCAGCGGCTGCACCGGCCACGGAGCGCGCGCCCAGCGGAACTGGTCTGCCTGCGTAGATGGTTCGCCGACCTGCTGCAGCCAAGGGCTGCGCTGCCGCCACTGCTGGAACAGTGCAGATCACTGGCGGAGGGGGTGCTGCGTGACGAACAGGAGATCCGGCCGCTGCACGGCGACCTGCACCACGACAACGTGCTCGACTTCGGCGCGCGCGGCTGGCTGGCGATCGACCCGAAGCGGCTGCTGGGCGATCGCGCGTTCGATTACACGACGCTGTTCAGCAACCCGGATCTCTGCGGCCCGGGCATCCATGTGGCCACCCGGCCCGAGCGGTTTGCCGCGCGCGCAGAACAGGTGACCGCGCTGGCCGGCCTCGAGCGCACCCGCCTGCTGCGTTGGGTCGCTGCCAGCGCAGGGCTGTCGGCGGTGTGGTTCCGCGATGATGGCGACCAAGCGGTTGTGGACGAATCGGTCGCGAGGATGGCGTTGCAGGCGCTGGCGGAAGCGTGATCCGGCTGTAGAGCCGAGCCTGCGCTCGGCTGCTCTGCCAGCGATCTGGATACCTGCACGAACAGCAGCCGAGCATGGGCTCGGCTCTACAAAAGGCCGGTCAGGCCTTCTCCATCGTGCACAGCAGCGGATGCTGGTTCATCCGCGAATACTCGTTGACCTGGGCCACCTTGGTCTCGGCCACTTCGCGGGTGAACACCCCGCACACGCCGCGGCCGCGGGTATGGACGTGCAGCATCACCTGCGTGGCCTTGTCCAGGTCCATGTTGAAGAACTGCTGGAGCACGTCCACCACGAAATCCATCGGGGTGTAGTCGTCATTGAGCAGCATCACCTGGTAGAACGGCGGCGGCGCCACTTCCGGGCGCGCAGGTTCTACCGCAACGCCGTGCTCGTGCTGGGAATCGGGGGAGGACTCATGGGGCATCCGTCCATTATAGAGGCTCGGAGAAGCCTGCGTCGGCCCGCCGCAGATTGGACGGCACGCACGGCCGCCGTCACAATTGCATCTTCTCTCAACACTGTTTCACAGGATCTTCATGAAAAGGACCCTTCTTACCGCCCTGTTGATCGCCCTGGCTGCTGCCGGCGCCGCCACCGCCGCAACCACCGCCGACAAGTCCGTGGGCCGCCACCTGGACAAGCTGGGCTATACCTATGAAGTCGACGAGGACGGCGACTACCGCATGGTCTTCGACGTCGAGGGTGACCGCACCCAGATGGTCTACGTGCGCTCGGCGGTGGAAGATTTCGGCAGCCACAACATCCGAGAGATCTGGTCGCCGGCGTACAACGCCAAGACCAAGCAGTTCCCGGTGGCCGTGGCCAACCGCCTGCTGGAAGATTCGCAGGACGCCAAGATGGGCGGCTGGGTCAAGCAGGACACCACCGCCATGTTCGTGGTGAAGATCGATGCCGATGCCACCCCGGACCAGCTCAGTGACGCCATCGATGCGGCCATCCGCACCGCCGACGCGATGGAGCTGGAGCTGACCAAGAAGGACGAGTTCTGAGTTGAACGCCACGCCGGACCCGCGCTGGGCACCGCACGCCACCGTCGCCACGGTGGTGGTCGACGGCGGCCGCGTGCTGCTGGTTGAAGAGACCATCGACGGCCGCCAAGTGCTGAACCAGCCTGCCGGCCACCTCGAGCCGGGCGAAAGCCTGGCCGAGGCAGCCCTGCGCGAGACCCGCGAGGAAACCGGCTGGACCGTGCAGCTGACCCATTTCATCGGCTGCTACCAGTGGACTGCCGGCGACGGCACCGCGTTCCTGCGCTTCTGCTACGCAGCGCGCCCGCTCTCGCACGACCCGGCGCAGCCGCTGGACACCGGCATCGACCGCGCGCTGTGGCTGACCCCGGCCGAGCTGCAGGCCGCCGGCGAGCGCCAGCGCAGCCCGCTGGTCTGGCAGGTGGTGGCGGATTACCTGGGTGGCCAGCGCCATCCGCTTTCGCTGGTCCGGGAGGTCGCATGAGCACGCCGCGCGTGATGGTGGGCGTCTCCGGTGGCGTAGACTCTTCCGTCGCGGCCTGGCGCCTGGTACAGCAGGGCGAGGCCGTGGCAGGCCTGTTCATGCAGAACTGGGCCGACGACGGCAGCGGTGACTGCCGCGCTGAGGATGACCGCCGCGATGCGGTCGCCGTATGCGGCCTGCTCGGTATCCCGTTCCACTTCCGGGACTTCTCCAGCGAGTACTGGCAGGGTGTGTTCGAGCACTTCCTGGCCGAGTACGCCGCTGGCCGCACGCCGAACCCGGACGTGCTGTGCAACCGCGAGGTGAAGTTCAAGCATTTCCTGGATGCCGCCCGCGAGCTGGGCGCCGAGCGCATCGCCACCGGCCATTACGCGCGCGTAGCCCAGCGCGGTGGCCAATGGCTGCTGCTGCGTGGCGCCGACCGCTCCAAGGACCAGAGCTACTTCCTGCACCAGCTGGGCCAGGCGCAGCTGGCAGCGACCCTGTTCCCGATCGGCGACCTGGAAAAGACCGACCTGCGCCGGATTGCGCGCGACGTCGGCCTGCCGACCCACGCCAAGAAGGATTCCACCGGCATCTGCTTCATCGGCGAGCGGGATTTCCGCGAATTCCTCGGCCGCTACCTGCCGGCCAGGCCCGGCCAGATCCTTGACCCGGCCGACGGCAGCGTGATCGCCGAACATCCGGGCGTGTTCTATTTCACCCTGGGCCAGCGCGAGGGCCTGAACATCGGCGGCGTACGCGGCCGCCCGGCCGCACCGTGGTACGTGGTCGGCAAGGATGTGGCCAGCAACGTGCTGTACGTGGACCAGGACCGCGACAGCAAGTGGATGCTTTCCAACCGCCTGCGTTCGGAAACCGCGCACTGGATTGCCGGCTCGCCGCCGTCGCGGCGCTTTGAATGCACCGCCCAGACCCGCTACCGCCAACCTGACGAGCCGTGTACGGTCCAGGTGCTGGACGATGGCAGCGTGCTGGTCACCTTCGCGCGCCCGCAGCGTGCCGTTACCCCCGGTCAATCGCTGGTGCTGTATGACGGTGATGTGTGCCTGGGTGGCGCGGTGATCGCCGCCACCGATGCGCCGCTGGAACAGCGTCTGCGCACCACTCCTTCCCCTTTTGAGGTATCCGCTGCATGAGTTTCACTGTCGACGACCGCGTCCTGGCCCTGGCCGGCATTGCACAGGCCCTGCAGCAGGTCCGCCGCATCGCCGATACCGGCCATTCCGACGCCGCCGCCGTGCGCACCGCCGTGGACAGCGTGTTCCGTGTCGATGCGTCCTCGCCGCAGGCGGTATTCGGTGACCGCCATGCACTGAAGGCCGGGCTGCGCCTGCTGCACAACTACTTCCGCAGCCAGGGCCAGGATCCGATCCTGCCCAAGCTGGCCCTGTCGGTGCTGCAGCTGGAGCGCCGCTTCGTTCAGGATGGCGCCACGGTGAACAAGGTCGCCTCGGGCATCGAGCGCGCCCAGCGCCAGGCCGCCGAGCTGGGCGACAGCGGCCACCCGGATGTGCTGGCCAGCCTGGGCAGCCTGTACGCGGACACCATCAGCCACCTCAAGCCGCGGGTGATGGTGCAGGGCAACCCGCACTACCTTGGCCAGGCCGGTGTGGTGGCGGAGATCCGAGCCCTGCTGCTGGCCGCGGTGCGCGCGGCGGTGCTGTGGCGGCAGCTGGGCGGCAGCTACTGGGACTTCCTGTTCGGCCGCAAGGCGATGATCGAGGCGGTGGACCGCCAGCTGGCGTAAGCGCATGGGGTCCGGGCGCTTTTCCATGGAAAAGGGAATCGGACACCGAATCACCGCCAGCGCCGGAAAACCGGCGCATTCAGAATGCACTTCGGGGCACATCGACGTTAAAGAGAAAGGGGGTACGGCCGATACATCCTCCGTGCACCTCCCGAGAACGTCCATGTACTCACGCATTTTCATCCGTCTGGCCGCCCCCCTGGCTCTGACCCTGCTGCTCCCCTTCGCCATCGGTTTCGAATGGCCGGCCGCCCTGCGCTGGGCGATCCTGACCACGATGACGCTGAGCTGGCTCGGCTTTGCGTGGTGGACCACCCGCGCCCAGGCGCATCGTTCCCCGGAACATGCCCGTGTCCTGCGTGAGCAGGACCAGCTGCTGACCGAACTGCGCAACTTCGTCGGCAACGAGATTGAGGGTTCGCGCGGCGAAGTGGAACGCGCCCGTGACCTGATCCGCCAGGCCGTCTCCAGCCTCGGTGGCAGCTTCGATGCGATGAACCGCAAGTCGCGCCAGCAGAGCCAGGCCCTGTCGCGCATCGTCGACCGCGCCGGTGATGAAGGCAATGCCGGCCTCGACGTTGCCCGTTTCGCCCAGCACGCCAGCCACCGCATGGAGCAGCTGGTGGAAGCACTGGAACAGGTCAGCGGCCAGAGCAGCACCACCGTGCAGCACATCGACCAGATGGCGCAGCACCTGGATGGCATCTTCGCGCTGCTGGAAGACGTCAAGTCGATCGCCGACCAGACCAACCTGCTGGCGCTGAACGCCGCCATCGAAGCCGCGCGTGCCGGTGAAGCCGGCCGAGGCTTCGCGGTGGTCGCCGACGAAGTGCGCAACCTGTCCGAGCGCTCGACCACCTTCAACGAGCAGATCCGCAAGCTGGCACACAGCTCCAAGGACGCCATTGCCAAGGTGCGCGAGACGGTCTCGCACATGGCATCGCGCGACATGGACCGCTCCCGTGAAGCGCGCCAGGAAGCGGCCGCGATGCTCGACAACGTGGCCCAGATCAATGCCTCGCTGGGCGACGGCATGCGTGAAGTGTCCGAGTGCGCCCGTGCGATCGATGGCAGCGTGGCTGAAGCCGTGCGCGCCCTGCAGTTCGAAGACATCGCCACCCAGGCCCTGGGCGGCGTGCACACCCACCTGGACCGCCTGACCGCGATCAACCGTGAAGCGGTGGCGCTGCAGGAACTGCTGCACCGCAATGGCGGCGTGTTCGACGAAGAGATCGCCACCGCCCTGCAGCGCACCGGCAGCCGCCTGCGCGAACTGCGCAGCGAATGGGAACGCCCGCCGCACAAGCCGGTTGCCCAGCAGAGCATGGGCGCCGGCACCGTCGAGCTGTTCTGATCCTGATGTCCGCTGCCCTCGCCGGCAGCCCGCAAGGCCCCGGTTCGTCCGGGGCCTTTGCCTGTAACCCGCCATTGGATGCATCCTGTACGCGCACCATGACCCTGATCCGCGCCCTGCCCGCCCTCACCGACACCGAGCGCCCGCGCAACGCGAGCGTGCGTGAGCAGCTGCAGCAACTGGAAGAGGTCGCCCGCGAGGAGATCCGCGAACTGCAGCAGCTGGCGGACGCGCGCCCGGCCCCGTCGCGGGCGGACGAGGCGCTGCTGGGCCTGGCCTGGGATCTCGGGCTGGATGGGGAAGCGCTGAAGTAGATCCACGCCATGCGTGGATGGCCGCCGCGATATCTGCACCTCTGCTTTGCCTGTCGCCTTTTAGGATTTGTTGCATAGCCTGAGGAAGGGGACGAGGACACACTGCCCACTCCCCCTGTCTCTCTGGCCTCCGCATGACGTTCAATCTGGAAGAAGCCCGCGAGGCTTTTGAGCAATTCCTTATGCTGATGGACGGCCAGATAGAATGGCTGGTCGCGCAGGCTCAAACGCATGGCATTGAACTGGATGGCAGCCCCGAAAGCCTCGACAGGCTGGAACGCCTCCATGACTTGATGGCAGCCACGCTATCTGAGGACGAGCGGGACTCTCTGACGGTCGTGTTCGCCCGATATCTAGGGGAGACCGTCAGGCTGCTACACGGCGGGAAGTGGGCCCTGCCACTTGATGACCCTAAAGACATCCACTTCAACAGGCCCGTCATCATGGGGCACTCACGCTACCCCCTGTGTGAATTCAGTCCCATCCATGCGATTCGCGCCTACTCGCTTCGCCGCCGCCCGGGGCTGATCAGGAGCATCGTAGCCAGCAGCGTTGATCCGCAGATCCTGGACCTAAGCGATCTCGCCGAAGAAGATTGACCCAAGTCGATCCCGAGAAACGCATGACCTGCTGCACGGACTCGCCCCCCGCGGGGGCGGCCACGGCTGCCCATGGCATGATTGCCCGGTCCCGTCCATGGAAGACCGATGGCCATCGCCCTGATCGCACTCCTGCTGTTGGAGACCGTCCTCTTGATGGCCTGGGTAGCCGGCTATTTCAGCTGGGGCATCATCCTGTTCAACGAACGCATTGCGGCGTCACCGGCCATGCAGGCGCGCCTCTCGCTGGGCAGCCTGGAATGTGACCTGCCGCAGGACAAGTGGCTGCGACTGGCCTTCCATGCGCTGCCCGATGGCAGCATGGCGTTCCGCGAGAGCTTCGCGCCGAGCTTCGGCCTGCGCTACTTCCCCGTGATGCGCGGTCGCATCGTACTCAACGCGCGACGGCACGAGGTGCGGGTGATCGGCCTGTGCAGCTGGTTCGTGGCGATTATGCGGAGGTTGCTACTGCGTTCCTGCAAGGCAATCCCATGGAGGGTGCCGATACTTTCCATGTCTACGCGGTAACAGCTTTCGGCCAGATTCTGCTGTGTGGGGAGAACACCTCCACGCAGATCAGCATCGATCCACACAGTGGACACGTCACGACAGAATCGGATGTGCCAGACCCCGCCGATGCGGCGGAACGCAACTGGAAACTGGCGTTCCTGCTGGAGGCCCTGGATGGGCCCTATCTTGACGTCACCGACGACGATGAGCGGCCCCTGCATGCGCATGCACTTGACCGACTTGGGCCATTGGCTCCGAATGAGATCTACAGCTTTTCGCCCGCGGTTTCCGAAGGTGGCTGGAATGCGGCGCATCTGGTGAAGACAGATCGTCTCGCTGAGCTGGAAGCCCTTGCTGCGACAGTCGCCAAGGCGCGACCAACCAAACTGGATACCCGCGGTAAGTAGTTGCACGCCGAGCGTGGGTGATCGCGAGGTACATGCATTCGTGCCGACCAACGGTCGGCACCTACCAAAGTATGGCTGTCAGCGCACCAGCACCGCTTCGCCGCTGGCGTCGGTGCGCAGCGAAACCGGCTGCGGCTGGCGCAGCCACTGCGCCAGGTCGCGCGGGCTGAGCGGGCGCGAGTACAGGTAACCCTGGATCTCGTCGCAGCCCTGGCGGCGCAGCATGTCTTCTTCCTGATGGGTTTCCACGCCTTCGGCCACCACCTTCATGCCCAGCGCGTGTCCCAGGTGGACGATGGCCTGGGTGACTTCCGCCGTGCCCGAGTCATGCAGCATCCCTTGCACGAAACTGCGGTCGATCTTCAGGCGCCCCACCGGGAAGCGGTTGAGATAATTGAGGTTGGAGAAGCCGGTGCCGAAGTCGTCCACCGCCAACGGTACGCCGTGCCGTTCGAGCACGTCGAAGCAATGGCGCAGGATGTCGGTGTCACGGATCAGCGCCGACTCGGTCAGCTCCAGTTCCAGCCGTTGCGGCGGCCAGCCATGGGCATGGCAGATCTCGATCACGCGTTCGGCGAAGCCACGATCACGCAGCTGCACCGCCGACACATTGACCGCGATGCGATCAAACTGCAGTCCGGCGCGGTCCCAGGCGGTGGCCTGGCGGCAGGCCTCGTTCAGCACCCAGTCGCCGATGCGCACGATCTCGCCGCACTTTTCGGCAATGGGAATGAACTCGGCCGGGCTGCAGTAGCCAATCCCGGGCCGGTGCCAGCGCAACAGTGCCTCGATCGCCGGTGGCTCACCGTGGTGAGCGTGCAGCAACGGCTGGTAGGCCAGGCTGAACTCGTCGCGCTCGATGGCCCCATGCAGGGCATGCTCGACGTCCAGCCGGCGCTGGATGCGGGCCAATGCGTCCTGGCTGTAGTACTGGTAGGTATTGCGCCCGGCTTCCTTGGCCGCGTACATCGCGGCGTCGGCAGCACGCAGCAGGGAATCAAAGTCGGTCTGCGCATCGCCCAGCATCGCGATGCCGACGCTGGCGCCGACCTTCAACGTGGTCTTGCCACGGCGCAGCGGCTCGGCCAACGAGGCGATCAGCTTGCGCGCCACGTGGCCGGCGTCTTCCGGCTCGGCCAGGTCGCGCAGCACCACAATGAACTCGTCGCCACTGAAGCGGCCGAACAGGTCGTTGTTGCGCAGGTTCTGGTGCAGGCGGGTGGCCGCCGCCTTCAGCAGCGCATCGCCGGTGGCGTGGCCGAAGCTGTCGTTGATGGTCTTGAAGCCATCCAGATCGATGAACAGCATCGCCAGCGAGGTTCCGCGGTCGCGTGCTTCCTCGATGGCCTCGGCGGTCTGCTCGCCGAGCAGCACACGATTGGGCAGGCCGGTCAGCAGATCGTAGTGGGCCAGCAGTTCGATGCGTTCGTTGGCTTCGCGCTCGCGGGTGATGTCACGGAACAGGACAACGAACCGCGGCGGCAGGCCGTCACGGCGGTCCAGTTCAATCAGCACCTGCACCCACACGCGCAGGCCGGACTGGCGGTAGAAGCACAGGTCCAGCTGCTCGGGCAGGCCGCCGTTGGCGATACGGGCGAGTGCCGCCTCGAACGCGTTGCGCGAGTCCTCCGTGTACAGCGCCAGCGCCTGGTCGAGGGTGATCGGTTCCTTGCGCAGGCCATGGATGCGGTAGCACTCCTCTGTCCACTGCATGCTGCGGGTCTGCACCTCGATCTCGCAGCCGCCGATGCGGCCCAGCGCGGAGACCCGGTTCAGCAGTTCGGTGCGCCAGCGGATCAACGCATCGGTCTGGTGCTGTTCGGTGATGTTCTGCACCTGGCCGAGCAGGCGCTTGGGTTGCCCGTCCATGTCGAGCAGCGGCTGCATCCACAGGCGCAGGTGCTGCGAAGGCTCATGGCCGCGGGTCAGCTCCAGCTCGAGGTTGGCAGCGCGGCCATCGCGCCATAACCGCCGCCATGCCGCGCGCAGCGCGCCGCGGGAGCGTGGATGCAGCTGCTTCAGCCAACGCCGCTGGCCCGGAACGGCGCCCTGCTCCAGGGCCAGCAGCGAACGCAGTTCCGGCGACCACCAGAAATGCCCGCTGTTGGGATCAAACGACCAGCTGCCCATGCTGGCGATGCGCTGGGCCTCGCTCAGGTGCAGCTGCTGTTCCTGCAGCAGCGATTCGAGCTGCTTCTGCTGCTCGATATCGGTATGCGTGCCGACCATGCGCAGGGGCTGGCCATCGGCGGTGCGCGCGACCACGCGGCCGCGATCCAGCACCCAACGCCACTGGCCATCGGCCTGGCGAAAGCGGAACTGTGCACTGTACTGCTCGCTGCGCCCATGCAGGTGCTCGTCGAGCGCTGCGCGCACCAGGGCGATGTCCTCGCTGTGCACCCGAGCCAGCAGCTCGGTGGCGGTCTCGTCGCCCAGCGTCGGCGTCCGCATCACGCGGTCACTGGGGATGTCCCAGTCCCACAGGCTGTGGCCGGCACTGTCCAGCGCCAGTTCCCAGCGCCCGCCACCGTCCACCGGCACCGGCTCGGGGATGCTGAGGGTGAAGGCCAGCAGGTTGCCGGCGCCGTCGTGCACCGCACGCAGGTGGCCGTCGTAGTGGCCGCGGGGGCCGCCCGGCAGCGTGCAGGCCACGATGCCGCCATCGGCGGCCATCAGGCGCATATCTTCCAGCATCGGCGCATACGCCGCCACGGTGGCTGGCAGGCCATGCTCGCGCGCGGCCGGATTGGCCGCCAGCGGACGCCCGGTACGGTCGACGATGACCAGCGCCGACGCAAGCGGGTGCTGCAGCAGGCTGGCGATGATCCCTTGGTCCACGCGATCTTGCTCCGGATGACACGCCCGTCAGCGGGGCACGCAGTGGTTAACGGCGCCTGCGGCGGATAATTGAGTGGTCACGGCGCGCTGCGGGGTAAGATGACCAGCGCCCCTGTCACCCGCCTCGTCCATGCCTGCAGAACCGACCGGCAACGCCCCTGTTCCCGACCCGCGGATGGCGCAGGCGCTCAGCCGTGACCGGCGCCGGGTGGTGTTGAGCTACCTGGTGATGGCTCTGGCCTGGATGATCTCTACCGACAGCGTGGTGCAGGCGCTGGTGCCCGATCCGCAGCAGGCGGCACTGTGGCAGGGCCTGAAGGGCTCGTTCTTCGCCCTGGCCAGCGCAGGCCTGCTGTATCTGCTGCTGCGCCCGCTGGCCGAGCACGTGCTGCACACCCACGCGCGCCAACAGGCCTCCGAGCTGCGCCTGCGGCAGATGTTCGAGGGCAATCCCGGCCCGATCCTGGTCTACGACCTGGACACGCTGGCGATCCTCGACGCGAATCCGGCTGCCTGCAGCGCGTTCGGCTGGGAGCGCGGTGACCTTCTGGAGAAGACCATCGACGTGCTGTGGCCGCCCGGCCAGGACCAGGCACTGCAGACCAAGCTGGAGGCGATCCGCGAGGCGCCGCAGGAGCTCTGCATCCTGCGTGCCCAGCTGCAACTGCGTGATGGCTCGCTACGGCAGATGGAGCTGCGGTCCAACGCCATCAGCTATGACGGCCACAACGCCCGCTTGCTGATTGCCATCGACCGCACCGCCGAAGACCTGGCCCAGCTGCGCCGCGACCAGGCGCTGGCCCGGGTCGAGGAAGCCCACGAGCTGGCCCGTATCGGCGCCTGGGAGCTGGACCCGTCCACCGGGCTGGGTCGCTACTCCAACCAGGTCTACCGGCTGCTTGGCCGCCGCCCGCCCGAGGCCCGCCGCTGGCACCGCTTCGACGAACTGCTGGTGCCGGCCGATCCGGCCACTGCCACCCAGACCGAACAGCTGCTGGCCGAACTATGCTCCGGCGAGCCGGTGCAGGTGGACGTGCTGCTGCCCGTCCTGTCGATGGACGGGCGCGCGTTGATGGTGCACCTGCGCGCCGCCAGCGGTATCGATGAAGCTGGCCGCAGCCGCGTGCTGGGCACCCTGCAGGACGTGACCGAGCGCGAGCAGTCGCGTCGCCTGCTGCGCGAGCGCGAGGAACAGTTCCGCGAGCTGGTGCGGGTGCTGCCCGATGGTGTGGTGATCCTCGCCGACGAACACGTGTTGTACGCCAACGCCTGGGCCGCCAGCCTGTTCGGCTATGGCAGCCACACCTTGCTGGGCGAACCGCTTTCGGCACTGGTGGACAGCGCCGATCTGGCCCGCGTGCGCAGCCAGCTGCGTGCGGGCCAGCTGCACCTGGGGCCGGGCCACAGCAGCGTGGTGGCGATGCAGCGCGCAGATGGCCGCAGCTTCCATGCCGGCCTGGCAGTGGGCGAGGTGCGCTATGGCGGCCGCGACTGCAAGCTGCTGATCGTGCGCGATCTCAGTGATTCCGAACGCATCCGCAGCGCACTGGAAACCAGCAACCGCGAACTGCAGGCCATGGCCGGCCGCCTGTTCTCGCTGCAGGAGGATGAGCGCCGCGCGATCTCGCGCGACCTGCACGACGATATCGGCCAGGCGATCACGGCGATCAAGCTGTCTGCCTATGCCGCGCAGGACGAGGACGATCCGCAACGCCGCGGTGAGGACCTGGCACAGATCGTCAGCCTGGCCGATACCACGGTGGCCAAGCTGCGCGACATCTCTACCCTGCTGCGGCCGCCGCAGCTGGACGCACTGGGCCTGGAAGCGGCGCTGAGCTGGCAGGCACGGGTACTGTTCCGTTCCTCGCCGGTGGAGCTGCTGGCCGAGATCGAGCCGCTGCCGCACCGTCCCGACAACAGCATCGAGCAGGCCTGCTTCCGTATTGCCCAGGAAAGCCTGACCAACGTGCTGCGCCACGCCCGTGCCAGCCAGGTACAGCTGCAGCTGCGCGACGTCGGCCAGCGCGGCCTGCACCTGCAGATCCGCGACGACGGCGAGGGTTTCGACCCCGACGGCCCGCGCGGACTGGGCCTGATCGTGATGCGCGAGCGTGCGCAGAGCGTCGGTGGCCATGTACGGATCGAATCCGCGCACGGTGAAGGCACCCTGATCGACGTTCATCTCCCCTACCAGGCAGCCAGCATGGCCGCCGCCGAGTCACCGGACTACTGAGCCTATGTGGAATCCCAACCAGCCCCCGGTCAGCATCGATGATGCGCCTGATCGCCTCGGTGCCGGCAACCCCGAGTTGCAGGTGATGGTCGCCGAGGCGGCCTCGGGCGGTACCGCACTCATGCTGATGCATGTGGACATCGACCACTTCGCCTCTGTCAACGAAAACATGAGCGCCGAGGTAGGTGACCAGGCCCTGGTGCTGGTTGCGCAGCGGTTGCAGTCCTACCTGCGAGGGCGCGGCAAACTGTGGCGCCACGGCAGCGACGAGTTCCTGATCGCGGTGCCACGCACAGCCGAGGTGCCACTGCCGGAGGATTTCGCCGAGGAAATCCGGCAGCAGATGGAACTGCCGCTGTCGGTCCTGCCGTACACGCTGTTCATGACCGGCAAGCTGGGCGTGAGCCTGTGCCCGGAGCATGCCAGCAACGTTTCACGCCTGCTGGACCACGCCGAAGATGCGCTGTACCAGGCCGCCCGCGAGGGCGGCAACGCGGTGCGCATCCACGCAGTGGACACGCCGCCGAGCGCGCACAGCGAGAGCATCATCGCGCGGCAGATCGTCGATGCCATTCCCAACGGCGAACTGAAACTGCGCTACCAGCCGTTGGTCAGCGCCCGCGATGGCCACGTGGTCGGCATGGAAGCGCTGCTGCGCTGGCAGTCGCCGACGCTGGGCATGCTGGTGCCGGAGCGCTTCATGCGCACCGCCGAGCGGCTGGGCATCATCGTGCAGATCGGCACCTGGGTGCTGGAAGGTGCACTCAAGCAGGCCCGCCTGTGGCGCGACCAAGGCTTCGACGATTTCACCATCGCGGTGAACGTCTCCACCCTGCAGCTGCTGCGGCCGAACTTCTTCGCCGAAGTGATGGGCCTGATCCAGGCCGCGGGCATACCGGCACAGATGCTGACGCTGGAGATCAACGAAAGCGCGCTGACCAACAACGTCAACTTCGTGCATGAGACGCTGGCCAACCTGCGCAACGAGGGCATCAGCCTGAGCCTGGACAACTTCGGCACCGGTGACTCCAGTCTCAGTGCGCTGGTGCGCTACCCGGTGGACAAGCTGAAGATCGACCGCAGCTTCATCAAGAGCGCGCCGGCCGGCAACCGCGAGGCGGCCATCGCCCGCGCGATCATCGCCATGGGCCATCAGCTGGGCATGACGGTGATCGCCAACGGCGTTGAATCGCAGGCGCAGCTTGGCTTCCTGCGTCGCAACGACTGTGATGTGTTCCAGGGCTACCTGTTCGGCGAACCGATGTCGGCCGATGCCGCAGGCATGACCCTGCGCCGCCGCTACCTGCGCCCGGAAGCTTTCGCCGAGACCCGCCCGGACCGCACGCTGCTCTTGCTGGACGACGAAGAGAACGTGTTGCGATCGCTGGTGCGGCTGTTCCGTCGCGACGGCTACCGCATCCTGGCGGCCGGCAACGTGCGTGATGCGTTCGACCTGCTGGCGATCAACGACGTGCAGGTGATCCTGTCCGACCAGCGCATGAGCGACATGAGCGGCACCGAGTTCCTCGGCCGGGTGAAGATGCTGTACCCGGACACGATCCGGTTGGTGCTGTCCGGCTATACCGATCTGAACACGGTGACCGATGCGATCAACCGCGGCGCGATCTACCGCTTCCTGACCAAGCCATGGAACGACGACGAGCTGCGCAAGCATATCCACCAGGCGTTCCGCACGTACGAGGAACAGCGCCGCAGCAACGCCGGGCCGGCGCCGGTGGAGAGCGGAGACGGCGGCGAGGACCGCCCGCTGCGGTAACGATCCAGCCTGGTAGAGCCGGCCGCTGGCCGGCTGCTACGTGACGGGGTTAATGAGGTTGCCGGCCAGCGGCCGGCACTACCCGAAGCGCGACCCAGGCCGGGACAGGCCTTGGTAGAGCCGGCCCCTGGCCGGCTGCTCTGCATGCCGGGTGCAATGAGGTTGCCGGCCAGCGGCCGGCATTACCCGAAGCGGTCAGCGCGGCTGCTTCACCGGCAGCACCACGCGGAAGCGCGAGCCCACGCCCGGGGTGCTGTCCAGGTCGATCCGGCCATGGTGCTTGTTGATGATGCTGTAGGAGATCGACAGGCCCAGGCCCGTGCCACTGCCCACCGGCTTGGTGGTGAAGAACGGATCGAAGATGCGTTGGCGCAGTTCCGGCGAGATGCCACCGCCGGTGTCCTCGAATTCGACCCACACCTGGTCGCCATCGACGCCGGTGCGCACGGTGATCGTGCCGCGCTCGGCGATGGCATGGCCCGCGTTGAGCAGCAGGTTCATGTAGACCTGGTTCAACTCCGATGGCAGGCATTCCACCAGCGGCAGTTGGCCGAACTCGCGTACCAGGGTGACCTTGTACTTGAGCTCGTTCCAGATGATGTTGATGGTCGATTCCAGGCCCGCGTGCAGGTCGACCAGCTTCCACGACTCATCACGCCCGGAATACGAGAAGTCTTTCAGATCACGCACGATGCGCGTCACCCGTTCGATGCCTTCGCGCGATTCGGCCATCAGCTGCGGCAGGTCGCGGCTGATGAAATCGATGTCCAGGCGGTCACGGATGTCATCGATCTCCGGGATCAGCGCCTTCGGGTCCGGCGCACGCAACGCGCGTTCGTAGGCTTCGATCACGGTGAACAGGCTGCGCAGGTACTCCTGCAGGCTGCCCAGGTTTGAGTGCACGTAGCCGATCGGATTATTGATCTCGTGCGCGACGCCGGCAGCAAGCTGGCCGATCGAGGCCATCTTCTCAGATTGCAGCAGTTTCTCCTGGGTACCGTTGAGCCGCAGGTAGGCCTGGCGCAGCTCGGCGTGGCGCTGCTGCAGTTCTCGCTCGTAGTCTTCCTGTCCTTCGATATGACGGAACAAGGCCAGGAAGTGCCCCTGCCCCACCGGGCCGTGGTGATACAGGTGGGCGATGACCACGCCCTCGCCCAGCGGCAGGCTGCCGTTCCAGTGACCATGCTGGCGCGCGTGTTCCAGCGCATCGGGGGGCAGCAGCTCGCGAAGCCGCTGCGGGGGCGGCAATGCACCATCCTCACCGCTTGCCAACAGGTTCTGCGCGGCTGGATTGGCCAGCGCAACCTGCCCGTCTTCGGTGAACAGCAGCAGCCCTTCGCGCAGGCGCTCAAGCAGGGCCTGCAGTACCGGCTGTGGCGGAAGGGGGGCGGTAACCAGGGCGTTGGCAGCGGACACGGCGACTCGGGGGCATTCGAACAGACGCCCAATATACGCGCTCGTGCAGCGGGCTTCAGCCCGCGTGATGGGGTTGTTCGACCGCCGCCTCAGGCGACGGCGAGTGGGCGGCGCGCTGTGACGGTGTGCGCCTGCCCCTTGGCATCGTAGGCCGAGGCATCTTCGGTGCGCCCGAGCTGGCGCAGGGCCCAGTTGACCTCGCGGCGCCGGCGCGACAGCAGCACGCCGTTGGCGCGGTTGCGTTCGGCCAGTTCCTGCAGCTGCTCGCCTTCCCCGACCGGCGGCGCGCCTTCCAGCGCACGCAGCGCTTCCAGCTTGGCGCCGGTGGCCCGGATCAGGGCGTGCACGTCGTGCTCGACCAGGGCCTGGCGTTCAACGTCCAGGGCCTGGGCAAGACGCTGCAGCGGCTCGCTCATCGCCGCAGTCATCCGTGCAGCTGCTGGTCCAGCTCGAGCATGCGCGATGCGATCGCGTCCGGATTGATCTTGTAGGTGCCGTTCTGCAGCGCCTCGCGCACGGCGGCCACGCGCTGGGCGTCGATTGCCGGGGCGGTGGTCAGCTCACGCTCGATGGCCTGCAGATTGGTGGCCTCGCCGGTCAGGCGCAGGCTGTCGGCCGCCTCGACCGGGCGTGCCGCCGCATCGGTGCTTACACCGGGCTTGTTGGCCGGGGTCGTCACGCTGCGCAGGGCCTGGGGGACCTGCAGGTTGCCGTCGATTTTCTGGCTCATGGGGTGTCCTGGAGTTGCCGTTCACATGGGATAACGGCCGCAGGGCCGTGATCTTTAGGGATATTCTGCGGTAATTCAACGCGCCACGATTACGTCACCGGCGGCGTCGACCGTGCCCTGCACGATCCGCCGCGAGGACAGGTTCTCGACCGAGACCCGCTCGTTCTCACCCGCGTCACCCATCGCACGGCCTGCAATACGGACCTCGACCGAGCCGCGACGCGAGACCAGCGCCACATTGTCTCCTCGCTTGATGAGACGCTGCACCACCAGATCGTTGCTCGACAGCAGGGCCCCGGCCTGCAACGGACGGCGGGCGATGCGGCCGATCGCTGCGTTGGGATCGGCCAGCACCGCACCGGCAATCCGGGCGGCATCACGCTGGGCAGTGGTGATATCGGCAGCAGTAAGGGTTTCTCCAGTACCGATTCCGCGGTTGAGCACCAGCACGGTCTGGTTGCGCCGCACTTTCACTGGCACGAACAGGCGCCAGCCACCGGCGTCGGGACAGCTGACTTCCACCGTGGTGTTGGCGGTGGGCTGCACCTGCAGCGCGCCGCCACACTTGGGCAGGCGCAGCGCATCGGCCACCTGCGCCTCCCCCTCGCTCCCGGCAGGCAGCGTCGACAACGCCGCCGCGCGGATGCTGGCAACCGGCTGCCACTCTGCAGCGGCTGCCCATGGCGCGGCTGCGGCGAGCACGATGGCGAATAGAGGTGTGACCCGGCGCATGGCGCCTCCTGTCGATGGAATCTGGCCCTGGTGCGTGCAAGGGGTGTGCCAGAGCGCCGGGGCCCGTTGATCGGATCCGGGATGGGGATGCGACCGGATGGGTAGAGTCGACTGTCAGTCGACTTTCGCGCGAAGCACGGGGTTTCCCGTGATCGGATCGAAGAGCGGTCGACTGACAGTCGACTCTACAAACGTGGTGCGGACCGCGCAGGCGGCAGAGCGCCCTCAAGTTTGGCGCCCACCCCGCCGATACAGCAGCCATGTCCCATGACCTGCTCAACCGGATCGACCAGCGAACCCGACTGGCCGGCCACAACCGCCTGGCGCTGCTGTTGTTCCGTCTCGGCGGACGTCAGCTTTTTGGCGTCAATGTCTTCAAGGTGCAGGAAGTCCTGCGGCGCCCGGAGCTGTTCCAGGTGCCCGGGTTGCCCAGCCAGTTTGCCGGCGTGGCCGACGTACGCGGCCGCTCGGTGCCGGTGCTGGACCTGGGCCTGGCCATCGGCCACCCCGAGCGTGAGCCTGACGCGGATACCTCGCCTGGCTACCTGGTCGTCACCGAATTCAACCGTTCGATCCAGGGCTTCCTGGTCAGCGGCGTGGAGCGCATCGTCAATATCGCGGTGGAAGACATCCACCCGCCGCCGGAACTGGGTGCCGAATCGAGCTACCTGACGGCGGTGACCCGCTTCCAGGGTGAGCTGATCCAGGTGATCGACGTTGAAAGCGTGCTGGCCGATATCGCCCAGGTACGCGGTGATGCCGTACTCGATCCAGCAATGGCAATGCCTGCCGATGGCCCGCAGCTGCAAGTGCTGGTGGTGGACGATTCGCGCGTGGCCCGCCAGCAGATCCGCAGCGTGCTGGACCAGCTGGGCGTTGGCGCCACCCTGCTTTCCGATGGCAAGCAGGCGCTGGACCATCTGCTGCAGATCCACGCCTCGGGCGAGAACCCGGCCGAGCGCTATGCCATGGTCATCTCGGACATCGAAATGCCGGCCATGGACGGCTATACGCTGACGACGGAAATCCGGCGCCACCCTGGCCTTGCCGGCCTGTACGTGCTGCTGCATACCTCGCTGTCGGGCGTATTCAACAACGCGATGGTCGAGCGCGTCGGCGCCAATGCCTTCGTCGCCAAGTACTCGCCGCACGAGCTGGCTGACTTCGTGCTGGACCGCCTGCGCAAGGTCGCGATGGCGGCGTAAGGCCGCGTCACGGGTCTCCGCCGGGCATGGCCCGGCGCTACCACAACCTCCCCGACCCCTGGGGTAGCGCCGGGCCATGCCCGGCGGACGCGATGTCGCGCGTGCTTTGGCACACCCCTTGCAGCTTCCCGGGCAACGTTCCCGTGGGAGTGCACCGTGCGCAACCTGATTACCGACTACCTGGGCGTCCACGCCCAGGCCATGCCGTTGCGCGAACAACGGATGAAGCTGATCGCCAGCAACCTCGGCAATGCCGATACGCCCGGCTACAAGGCCCAGGACCTGGACTTCGATGCCGCCCTGCGCCACGCCCAGGGGCAGGATGCCAACGGCCTGATGGCCGCCACCCATGAGCAGCACTACGAAATCAGTAGTGGCCTGAATCCGTTCCAGATCGCGCGTGAAGGCGTGCAGCCCAGCCTGGACGGCAACACCGTCGATCCCGATGCCGAGCGTGCCGCCTATGGCCGCGCCGCTCTTGAGTACCGCGCCTCGCTCAGCTTCGTCGAGAGCAAGGTGCGTTCCATGCTGACCGCGATCACGGGGCAATAAGCCATGAGCAACCTGCCGATCTTCGATATCGCCGGTTCCGCGCTGCAGGCGCAGTCGGTGCGCATGAGCACCATCGCCTCCAACCTCTCCAACGCCGACACCGTCGCCGGTTCCGCCGACGCCGTGTACAAGCCGCTGGAACCGATCTTCCAGGCTGTCACCAGCAAGAACGATCCGAACATCACCTCGGTGAAGGTGAAGGAGATCACCCAGAGCGATGCGGCGCCGATCAAGCGCTATGAGCCGGGCCACCCGCTGGCCGATGGCGATGGCTACATCTACCAGCCCGACGTCGACCCGGTGGCGCAGATGGTCAACCTGATCTCGACCTCGCGCAATTACCAGGCCGGCGTGGAGATGCTGACCACCGCCAAGGAACTGGCCCTGGCCACCTTGACCATGGGCCGCTGAGGCCCGCAGTACCGGATACCGCCATGACCACCGCCGTCAACAACCAGACCAACCAGGACGTCTATACCGCACTTGGTCTGAACGCCCCGAACAGCAACGCCACCAAGAAGAAGAACACGCTGGACCAGGCCGATTTCCTGCGCCTGATGACCGAGCAGCTGCAGCACCAGGACCCGCTGAAGCCGATGGACAACACCCAGATGGTCGCGCAGATGGCGCAGATGTCCACCGTGCAGGGCATCACCGATCTGAACAAGACGGTGAAGGGCTTCCAGGAGTCGATGGCCAGCGACCAGGTGCTGCGTGGCGCGGCACTGGTCGGCCACCAGGTGCTGGTGCCGTCGGAAAAGCTGGTACTGGAGAAGGAGGGCAGCGTCGAAGGCACGGTGGCCGCGCCCTCGGCCGGCATCATCACCGTGGACATCACCGATGCCAACGGCGCCAAGGTCACCTCGCTGAGCGTGGAAGCCACTGCCGCCGGCGAGACCGCCTTCCAGTGGGACGGCAAGGACGCCAACGGCAAACGCATGGAGCCGGGCAAGTACTCCATCGTCGCCAACCATGTCGATACCGCCGGCAAGAGCACCAAGCTGTCCACCTACGTGCAGGCGCCGGTGGAAAGCGTGACCGTCGGTTCCGACGGCCTGTACCTGAACCTCAAGGGCCTGGGCACGGCCCCGATCGACTACGTGCTCCGCGTCAGCTGAGCCGCACATCCCGCATCAACCAGGAGCATCCCATGGGCTTCAATGTCTCGCTGTCCGGCATCAATGCCGCCAACACCGACCTGAGCGTCACCGCCAACAACGTCGCCAACGTCAACACCACCGGCTTCAAGCAGTCGCGCGCCGAGTTCGCCGATCTGTTCGCCTCCACCAGCTACGGCCTGTCGAAGAACCAGACCGGCTCGGGCGTGCGCGTCTCCAACGTCGCCCAGCAGTTCATCCAGGGCCACAACGAGCAGACCGGGCGCAGCCTGGACATGGCCATTTCCGGTGAGGGCTTCTTCACCATGAACATGAACGGTTCGCGGGTGTATTCGCGTGCCGGCAACTTCCAGACCGATTCGGCCGGCTACGTGGTCAATCCGCAGGGTGCGCGCCTGCAGGTGTTCGCACCGAATGCCGATGGCACCAACTTCGACGCCGGCCGCCTGGTCGACCTGCAGCTGCTGACCACCGACAGCCCGCCGAAGCAGACCAGCGAAGTGAAGGTCGGCTTCACCCTGCCGGCCAACGCCAAGCAGCCGACGGTGGCCACCTTCGACCCGGCCGATTCCAACAGCTACAACCATTCCAGCGGCGGCATCACCGTGTACGACTCGCTGGGCGTGAGCCACATCCAGGTCTCGTACTTCGTCAAGGGAGCCAACCCCAACGAATGGACCGTGCACAACTATGTCGATGGCCAGCCCGCTGGCACCCCGACCGCGGTCACCTTCGACAACAGCGGCAAGCTGACCGCCCCGGCCAACGGCAAGGTCGGCCTCGGCACGTTCACCCCCACCACCGGCGCCGGCCAGCTGAACATGACGCTGGATATCAACGGCTCGACCCAGTACGGCGAGAAGTTCGCGCTGCGCAACACCCAGCAGGACGGCTATGCCGCCGGCAAGCTCAATGAAATCACCGTGTCCGAATCCGGCGTGGTCTACGCCCGCTATTCCAACGGCGACGACAAGCCGCTGGGCCAGGTGGCGCTGACGACCTTCAACAACACGCAGGGCCTGGAATCGAAGGGCAACAACCTGTGGGTCGAGACCTTCGAGTCGGGCACGCCGCGCACCGGCATGCCCGATACCTCCAACCTCGGCAAGATCCAGGCAGGTTCGCTGGAAGCGTCCACCGTCGACCTCACCGAGCAGCTGGTCAACATGATCACCGCGCAGCGCAACTTCCAGGCCAACGCACAGATGATCACCACCCAGGACCAGATCACCCAGACGGTCATCAACATCCGTTGATGACCCGCTGACCCTGTCACGGAACTCCCCGCATGGATAAAGCCCTTTACGTGGCGATGACCGGTGCCCGCGCCTCCCTGCAGGCGCAGGGAACGCTCAGCCACAATCTCGCCAACTCGGACACCCCCGGCTTCAAGGAAGCGCTGGCCAACACCGAAGCCTTCCCGATCCGCGGCCCCGGCTTTGCCTCGCGGGTGGATGCGCTGCACGTCGACGCTGGCTTCAACCGCACGCCCGGCGCGCAGCACATCACCGGCAAACCGCTGGACCTGGCGCTGCAGAGCGGCACCTGGCTGGCGGTGCAGGCCAGCGATGGCAGCGAGGCGTATACGCGCGGCGCGGCCTTGTCGGTCACCCCCAATGGCCAGCTGGTGACCTCCGGCGGCCGCACGGTACTGGATGACAACAACAACCCGATCGCCATTCCGCCCTACCAGGCGATGGAGATCGGTGCCGACGGCACGATCTCGATCATCCCGCAGGGTGAAGGCCCGCAGACCATGGCGCAGATCGGCCGGATCAAGGTGGTGCAGGCACCGGACGAGCGCCTCGAGCGCGGCCTGGATGGCCTGTTCCGCAATACCGACCCGCAACAGCCGTTCGCACCGGCACAGGGCACCGCAGTGCACAGCGGCCAGCTGGAAGGCAGCAATGTCGATGCGGCCGGGGCACTGGTGCAGATGATCCAGCTGCAGCGCCAGTACGAAATGCAGGTGCAGGTGATCAAACACGGCGACGAAAACGCGCGCAGCGCCAACAGCATGCTGCGCCTGGGCAGTTGACGGAATTCCGGCGCCGGCTGATGCCGGCGCTGGCACACCGCTTGCACACCCGCATACAAGGGCCGCACCACGCGGCCGGTTTCACCAGACAGGACATCGAAGATGAACCAGGCATTGTGGATCGCGAAAACCGGACTGGATGCGCAGCAGATGCGCATGTCGGTGGTTTCCAACAACCTCGCCAACACCAACACCACCGGCTTCAAGCAGGACCGTGCCAGCTTCGAGGACCTGCTGTACCAGCAGGTGCGCCAGCCGGGCGGCTCTTCGTCGGCGCAGACGCAGCTGCCGACCGGCCTGCAGCTGGGCACCGGCGTGCGCGTGGTAGCAACCGCCAAGAACTTCGAACAGGGTGGCCAGCAGCAGACCGGCCGCGCCCTGGATGTGATGGTCAACGGCCGCGGCTTCTTCGAAGTGCAGATGCCCGACGGCAGCTCGGCCTACACCCGTGATGGCTCGTTCAAGATCAATCAGGACAGCGAGCTGGTCACCAACAGCGGCTACCCGGTGCAACCGGGCATCCAGATTCCCGAGGGCGCGCAGTCGGTCACCATCGGCAGCGACGGCACCATCAGCGTGAAGATGGCCGACAACGCCGCGTCGGTGGAAGTCGGTGCGCTGACCCTGACCGACTTCGTCAATCCGGCCGGCCTGCAGGCGCGCGGCGAGAACCTGTTCCTGGAAACCACGGCCTCGGGCCCGGCCCAGAACGGTAATCCCGGCCTGAACGGCCTCGGCACCGTGGTGCAGGGGGCGCTGGAAGGCAGCAACGTCAATGTGGTGGAAGAGCTGGTGTCGATGATCGAAACCCAGCGCGCCTACGAAATGAATGCCAAGGCGATCTCCACCACCGACTCGATGCTCGGCTATCTCAACAACAAGATCTGACCGGCCCAACCGGGAAACCGCCATGTCGCCCATTTCCAACTTTGCCCGCACTGCCCTCGCCTGCACCGTGGCCGCCCTGCTCGGTGGCTGCGTGATCGCGGGCGACGTGCGCCCCTACCCGGCGATGGCGCCGATCCAGCCGATCATGCCGCCGCAGGCCGCGCCCACCGCCGGGGCGATCTATGCCGCCGGCCCGACCCTGCAGCTGTATTCAGACCGCCGCGCACGCGATGTCGGCGACCTGCTGACCATCACCCTGCTGGAAAGCACCACCGCGCAGACCAGTGCAAACACCGCCACCAACAAGGAGTCCAACCTGAGCCTGGGCAGCCCGAGCATCTTTGGCGCGCCGGTCACCCTGGGCGGCAAGGACATCCTCAGCGCCAGTGCGGAAGGCAAGCGTGATTTCACCGGCAAGGGCAACAGCGCGCAGAGCAACCGCCTGCAGGGCAGCGTTACGGTCACCGTGATCCAGCGCCTGCCCAACGGCAACTTGGTGGTGCAGGGGCAGAAGAACCTGCGGCTCAACCAGGGCGATGAACTGGTGCAGGTGCAGGGCATCGTGCGCCCTGGCGACATCAGCCAGGACAACACCATTCCCTCCAGCCGCGTAGCCGAGGCCCGCATCGTCTACGGCGGCCGCGGACCGGTCGCGCAGTCCAACGCGATGGGCTGGCTGAGCCGCTTCTTCAATTCCGGCCTGACGCCGTTCTGAGTATGGCCATGAAACTCCTCCCCTCTTCTTCCTGGCAGCGCCGCGTGGCGTCGTTCGTCGCGCTGATGCTGATGGTCGTGGCAGCCCCGGCCAGCGCCGAGCGCATCAAGGACCTGGCACAGGTCGGCGGCGTGCGTGGCAACGCACTGGTTGGCTACGGCCTGGTGGTCGGCCTGGATGGCAGCGGCGACCGCACCAGCCAGGCGCCCTTTACCGTGCAGAGCCTGAAGAACCTGCTCGGCGAGCTGGGCGTGAACGTGCCGCCGAACGTCAACCCGCAGCTGAAGAACGTGGCCGCCGTTGCGATCCATGCCGAGCTGCCGCCGTTCGCCAAGCCCGGCCAGCCGATCGACATCACGGTGTCCTCGATCGGCAACGCGGTGTCGCTGCGCGGCGGCTCGCTGCTGATGGCCCCGCTGCGCGGGGCCGACGGGCAGATCTACGCCATCGCCCAGGGCAACCTGATCGTGGGTGGCTTCGGTGCGCAGGGCAAGGATGGTTCCCGTGTCTCGGTGAACGTGCCCAGCGTCGGTCGTATCCCCAACGGCGCCACCGTGGAGCGTGCCCTGCCCGATCCGCTGGCCAACGGCGGCGACATCACCTTGAACCTGCACAACAACGATTTCACCACGGTCTCGCGCATGGTCGCCGCGCTCAACAACGCCTTCGGCGAAGGTGCGGCACGCGCGATCGATGGCGTGACCGTCGCGGTCACCGCGCCGACCGACCCGGGCGCACGCGTCGGCCTGCTGGCGCGCATCGAGAACCTGGAACTGACCCCGGGCAGCGCCCCGGCCAAGGTGGTGGTCAATTCGCGCACCGGCACCGTGGTCATCGGCCAGCAGGTGCGCGTGGGACCCGCGGCGATCTCGCACGGTTCGCTGACCGTGACCATCCAGGAAAACACCAACGTCAGCCAGCCCAATGCCCTGTCCGGCGGCCGCACCGTGGCCAGCCCGCAGTCCACCATCACCGCCACCAACGACGGCAGCCGCATGTTCAAGTTCAGCGGCGGCACCACCCTGGACGAGATCGTGCATGCGGTGAACGCCGTAGGTGCGGCACCGGGCGACCTGATCGCGATCCTGGAAGCCCTGAAGCAGGCCGGCGCATTGAGTGCCGAGCTCGAGGTGATCTGACATGCGCATCAATCCCGCATTCGACCTGCACCCGGCGCAACAGAACGATCCGGCAAGGATCGACAAGGTGGCGCGCCAGCTGGAAGGCCAGTTCGCGCAGATGCTGGTCAAGAGCATGCGTGACGCCAGCTTCGGCGACTCGCTGTTTCCCGGCGAGAACAAGATGTTCCGCGAGATGTACGACCAGAAGATTGCCGAGGCGATGACCCGCGGCAAAGGCCTGGGCCTGTCCAGCATGATCAGCCGGCAGCTGTCCGGCCAGGCCGCCGATGGCCCGGCGCTGGATGCCCGCGTGGATCCGGCCAAGGCCAGCCGTGCTTACCAGCTCAATGCACCGGCCAGGCCGGCACCGTCGCTGCCACTGGAAGACGGCAGCCAGGCGGTGCGCCTGCTGCAGCAGATGGCTGCCGGTGCGCAGCACGGTGCGCAGGCGGCAGTGGCGCCGATGGAGCAGGCCCTGGATCTGATCGCCGGGCGCGAGAGCAGCAGCATGCACCGCTCGCTGGGCACCGACGATCCGTACATCGGCAGCCTGCAGGGCGAGGACTGGGCCGCCAACAGCGACCAGTGGTCGGCCACCGCCAGCAACCGCGGCACCGCGATCAGCCCGGCCGATGCGATGGCGACCCGCACCGCTGTCGCCCGGCTCGGCGAGCACACCCCGGAAGGCTTCGTCGCCAGCATCTGGCAGCACGCGCAGCGTGCGGCCAAGGAACTGGGCGTGGATGCCCGCGCCCTGGTCGCCCAGGCGGCGCTGGAAACCGGCTGGGGCAAGCGCCACATCAAGCATGCCGACGGCAGCACTTCGCACAACCTGTTCGGCATCAAGGCCAATGGCTGGAACGGCCAGCGCGCCGTAGCCGGCACCCATGAATATGTCGATGGCGTGCGCCGCAACGAGACCGCCAGCTTCCGCGCCTACAGTTCGCCGGCCGAGAGCTTTGCCGACTACGTGCGCCTGCTGAAGACCAGCCCGCGCTACCAGCAGGCCCTGCAGGCCGGCACCGACGTGCAGGGCTTCGCCCGTGGCCTGCAGCGCGCCGGCTATGCCACCGATCCGCGCTACGCGGCCAAGATCGCCGCGATCGCCGGCGGCCCGACCATCGAGCGCGCCGTCGCCGCCGTGGCAGACGCCGGCTCGCGCCTTGGCCAGACCTTCGCCAGCACCGCGACCGCGGCGCTGGGTATCACCCGTCGTTGAGGAATCCCATGTCCAACGTACTTTCCACCGGTACCGGTGCCCTGCTCGCCTTCCAGCGTGCGTTGGCGACCACCAGCCACAACGTGGCCAACCTCAATACGCCCGGCTACAGCCGGCAGAAGGTCAACTTCGCCACCGCCGATCCGCAGAACTATGGCTACGGCACGGTCGGCAACGGTACCCGCATCACCGACATCCGCCGCACCGCCGACCAGCTGGCCATCTCGCGCCTGCTCGACAGCAGCGGCGAACTGGCGCGCCTGAAACAGCTTTCGGGCATGGCCGACCGGGTCAACGCGCTGTTCTCTGATGCGGCCACGAATGTCTCTGGTGTGTGGTCGAACTTCTTCGACTCGGTCAGTGGCCTGTCCTCCAATGCCTCCGGCACGGCCGATCGCCAGAACATGCTCGATGGCGGCAAGGCCCTGGCCAACCGCTTTGTGCAGCTCAACACCCACCTGAACAACCTCAACAGCGAGGTCAACAACGGCCTGCTGGCCGGTGCCACCGAGGTCAACCGCCTGGCGCAGGAGATCGCGCAGATCAACGGTGCGATCGGCACCAACATCGCCACCGCCGCGCCCGACCTGCTCGATCGGCGCGACCAGCTGATCACCCAGCTGATCGGCTACACCGGCGGCACCGCGGTGATCCAGGACGGCGGCATCATGAATGTCTACACCGCCGGCGGCAACGCGCTGGTGGTGGGCACCACCGCGACCAAGGTCACCACCGTGGCCGACCCGTACCAGCCCGAGCGCCTGCAGCTGGCCCTGGAAACGCAGGGCAACACCATCCGCCTCGACCCGAAGGCAGTAGGCGGCCAGATCGGCGGCCTGATGGAGTTCCGCGACACCGTGCTGACCCCGGCCCAGGCCGAACTGGGCAAGTTGGCTGTCGGCCTGGCCGAGACCTTCAACCAGGCCCACCACCAGGGCGTGGACATGTATGGCCAGCTCGGGGGCGACTTCTTCAACATCGGCAACCCGCGCGTCACCGCCAACAACGCCAACACCGGCACCGCCAGCCTCAGCGCCACCTATGGCGACCTGGGCAAGCTGGACGCGCAGAACGTGGTGCTGCAGTTCGATGGCAGCAACTGGAAGGCCAGCCGGGCCGACACCGGCGCCAGCGTTCCGCTGGCCGGCACCGGCACCGCCGCCGATCCGCTGGTGATCAACGGCGTCACGCTGGTCGTGGGTGGCACCCCCGCTGCCAACGACCGATTCCTGCTGCAGCCCACCGCAGGCGTCGCCGGCAGCATGGAGATCGCCATCACCGATCCGTCCCGGATTGCAGCCGCTGCCGCGGTAAAGGGCGCCGCCGCGACGGCCAACACGGGCACCGGCAAGCTGAGTGGCGTAACCGTGACCGATTCGAGCAACGCCAACCTGCGCAATCCGGCCGCGATCGTGTTCACCTCGGCCACCACCTACACCATCGATGGTGGCCCGCCGCAGACCTACACGCCCGGCCAGACCATCAGCGCCAATGGCTGGAGCTTCGTGCTGGACGGTGCGCCGAAGGTCGGCGACACCTTCAACATCACCCCGACGCCGGCCGGCTCCTCCGACAACAGCAACGCCTCCAGGCTGGCCAAGGTCGAGAGCGCCAAGGCCTTCAATGCCGGCACGGTGACGCTGAACGGCGCGCTGGGTGGCCTCACCACCCAGGTGGGTGCTGCGGCCCGTTCGGCCGAGTACTCGCTGGAAGCGCAACTGGTGATCAACGACAAGGCGCAGGAAGCGCGCGATGAAGTGTCCGGCGTCAACCTGGACGAGGAAGCGGCCGACATGCTGCGCCTGCAGCAGGCCTACCAGGCCGCCTCGCAGCTGATCTCCACCGCCGACAGCATGTTCCAGACCATCCTGGGAGCCGTCCGCCGATGAGCAGCCGCATCTCCACCAGCATGATGTACAACCAGTCGGTGTCGCTGATGATGGCCAAGCAGGCCAAGCTCAGCCACCTGGAGCAGCAGATCGCCACCGGCAGCAAGATCGTCTCCGCAAAGGACGATCCGGTCGGGGCCGGCGCAGCGGTCGGACTGGACCGCAGCCTGGCCGCACTGGAACGGATGAAGCTCAACGCCGGCAACGTGCAGAACCGGCTGGGCGTGCAGGAAAACACCCTGGCCCAGGTCAATGATCTGATGGGGCGCGTCAACGACCTGACCATCCAGGCCAGCAACCCCGCCCTGAGCGCGTCCGACAAGAAGACGCTGATCACCGAACTGAACCAGATCCGCGACGGCCTGCTGTCGCTGGCCAACGCCGAGGACGGCACGGGTCGCTATGTATTCGGCGGCACCAACGACGGCGATCCGCCGTTTGCCAGGATCAATGGCAAGGTGGTCTACCGCGGTGACCAGACCCAGCGCCAGATCGAGGTCGGCCCCGATACCTACGTGCGCGATGCCCTGCCCGGCAGCGAAATCTTCATGCGCATCCCCACCGGCGATGGCTTCGTCGATGGCGCCGCTGCGGCGGGCAACACCGGTAACGGCGTGCTGACCAACATCACCCGTGATGGCAGCGACAGCTGGAACGGGCAGTCCTTCAGCATCCGCTTCACCGCTGCCGACCAGTACGAGGTGCTGGATGGCGCCGGCAACGTGACCGGCACCGGCACCTTCAAGGCAGGTGACAACGTGGAAGTGAACGGCGTGCGGCTGCAGATTACCGGCGCGCCGGCAGCGGGCGACAGCTTCAACGTGAAGCCGGCGAGCAGCCGCGACATCTTTGACACCATGGACAAGCTGATCGCCGCACTGGATGCCGACACCGGCACCACCGCGAAGATGAGCGCCCAGCAGAACGAACTGCAGAGTGCATTGCGTGACGTGGCGCGCGCGTCGGAGCGGATGATCGATTCGCGTGCGGCCGGTGGCGCGCAGCTGAAGGCACTGGACAACGCCGCCGACATGCGCGAAGCCAACAGCGTGACGCTGAAAACCACGCTGTCGCAGATGCGCGACCTGGACTACGCCGATGCGCTGAGCCAGTACCAGTTGCAGAGCACCGCGCTGCAGGCGGCACAGACGATCTTCTCGCAGATGCAGTCGATGTCGCTGTTCAACAAGATCGGCTGACAGCACCCCCGCCTCAGCCCCGAAAGGCCGCGATGCTTGCATCGCGGCCTTTTTCGTTTCCGTGGCCCGTCGCCGCGAAGCATTCCAGACAGCGCTCGGCGGATTTTCCGTGATTGCCCATCAAGCCCGGCCCCACCCCGCCGATACCTTCATCAGCGCTGGTTGGGCCTGCCCAACCGCCCCTTCCGGGTGCGCCTACACGCCCCTTCGGGGTTGGAAAAACCCGGAAAAACAGCCTCCGGCAACGAATTACGACTTCAACGGAATTCACGGCTAAAGGTTGTTGACAAAGCGCCGTTATTCATTTGGCAACGGCGAAGCACACAGCCACACAAAAAAACAGGCGGCGCTTCGCTTCATTCACCAACGGGTTCCATATAAGAGGAGACGACCCCATGGCACAGGTAATCAACACCAATACGATGTCGCTCAACGCTCAGCGCAACCTGAGCACCAGCGGCAGCTCGCTGGCCACCACCATCCAGCGCCTCTCGTCCGGCCTGCGCATCAACAGCGCGAAGGACGACGCGGCCGGCCTGGCCATCAGCGAGCGCTTCACCACCCAGATCCGTGGCCTGGACGTGGCTATCCGCAACGCCAACGACGGCATCTCGCTGGCCCAGGTCGCCGAAGGCTCGCTGAACGAAGTCGGCAACAACCTGCAGCGCATCCGCGAACTGGGCGTGCAGGCCTCCAACGCCACCAACTCGGCCAGCGACCGCAAGGCGCTGCAGGCCGAAGTGACCCAGCTGGTCTCCGAAATCGACCGCGTGGCCAAGCAGGCCGACTTCAACGGCACCAAGCTGCTGGATGGAAGCTTCACCAGCCAGCTGTTCCAGGTCGGCGCCAACGCCGGCCAGGCCATCGCCATCAACAGCGTGGTCAACGCCAAGGCCGATTCACTGGGCGCGGCCACCTTTGCCAACGGCTACACCGGCACCAGCCTGGCCGCCGCCGACAAAGCCACCGCCGACACCACCTACTCGGGCCTGCAGGTCTCGGTCACTCCGCCGGGTGGCACCGCCACTACGGTCACCATCAGTGACTTCACCGTGAAGGCCGGCGAATCGATCACCTCGGCCACCGCGGCGGCGATCAACAACAAGCTGGGCGAAACCGGCGTGGTTGCTTCGGTCAATGCCGGTGTCATCAGCCTGGCGTCGGTCAAGGATGGCCAGACCTTCGCCCTGGGCGTCAGCGCCGCAACGCCGCCGACCGGCGTCACCGCCGCCACCCTCGCCGGCCTGGGCCTGACCGAGACCAGCACCAACGGCGGCACCCTGACCGGTGCAGCGGTCAGCTTCGTCAAGGACCTGAACGTCACGACCGCCGAGGGCGCGCAGAAGGCGATGTCGATCGTCGACAAGGCCCTGGAGTCGGTCAACAGCGTCCGCGCCGACCTCGGCGCCATCCAGAACCGCTTCACCTCGGTGGTGGCCAACCTGCAGACCTCCTCGGAGAACCTGTCGGCCTCGCGCAGCCGCATCCGCGATACCGACTTCGCCAAGGAAACCGCCGAGCTGACCCGCACCCAGATCCTGCAGCAGGCCGGTACGGCCATGCTGGCCCAGGCCAACCAGGTACCGCAGAACGTGCTCAGCCTGTTGCAGCGCTGACATGAGCCGCCCCCGGGGCACGTCGGGGGCGTCTAACCCAACTCACGTGCAACCGCTCAAGGACCTCTCCTCATGGCACAAGTCATCAACACCAATACGATGTCGTTGAATGCTCAGCGTAACCTGAGCACCAGCGGCAGCTCGCTGGCCACCACCATCCAGCGCCTGTCCTCCGGTTCGCGCATCAACAGCGCCAAGGACGACGCCGCCGGCCTGGCGATCTCCGAGCGCTTCGGCACCCAGATCCGCGGTACCGACGTCGCCATCCGCAACGCCAACGACGGTATCTCGCTGGCCCAGGTCGCCGAAGGCTCGCTGACCGAGATCGGCAACAACCTGCAGCGCGTCCGCGAGCTGTCGGTGCAGGCCTCCAACGCCACCAACTCGGCCAGTGACCGCAAGGCGCTGCAGGCCGAAGTGACCCAGCTGGTCTCGGAAATCGACCGCGTCGCCAAGCAGTCGGACTTCAACGGCACCAAGCTGCTGGACGGTTCGTTCTCGAGCCAGCTGTTCCAGGTGGGCGCCAACGCCGGCCAGGCCATCGCCATCGACAAGACCATCGACGCCAAGGCCAACGCCCTGGGTGGTGCCCGCTTCGACACCAACGCGCTGGCCCTGGCCGATCCGGGCACCAACGCTGACTTCAGCATCACCGGCCTGGCCATCAATGGCGTGGCCATCGCTGACGTCTCGGTCAAGCAGGGCGCCGACGCCGCTGCCACCGGCAAGGCCTCGCGTGAAGCGCTGGTGACCGCGATCAACGCCAAGATCGGCGAGACCGGTGTCTACGCCGAAGTGAACGGCACCGCCGGCGTCACCCTGACCTCGGTCAAGGACAGCGCCAACGCTGATGGCTCGTTCAAGGCGATCACCGCGACCCCCGGCACCTGGGCAGGCAACACGCAGGCGACCTTCACGGCCACTGCCGATGCTGCGGCGCCGGCCGCCAAGTACGCCAGCAACCTGGACGTGAGCACCGTGAAGGGCGCCCAGCAGGCAATGGAAATCGTCGACAAGGCCCTGGGTGCGATCAACAGCACCCGCGCCGACCTCGGCGCGATCCAGAACCGCTTCACCTCGGTCGTGGCCAACCTGCAGACCTCGTCGGAAAACCTGTCCTCCTCGCGCAGCCGCATCAAGGACACCGACTTCGCCAAGGAAACCGCCGAGCTGACCCGCACCCAGATCCTGCAGCAG